>JBBQJA010000001.1:0-246955 GCA_038325465.1 Hyphomicrobiales bacterium
AAGCAGTTCGCCGACGCCATCCTTGCATTCATGCGTGAAACCATCCCGCAGGAATGGAAGAAATTCCGCGACAAGGTGTCAGACAACTTCCGCGTCATAACCCACGAGAACTTTCGGGTTTTGGAGTAGAAGCTGTATATCCAAAAATCACGTCGCTTTGCTGCGTACTTCCGATCAAATGTTGCAATCAGAAAACCCCGAGCAAGTTTATCAGTCGGGTGGATTTTACGAATTTGAAATCTGGTTTCGGCGGCACCCCGAAAATGGAAACCAGATGTCAAATTCAATCCCCTAATTGCCGACCATGAAATAGAGCCACTCGCCTTCAGGCGATATGGCGATACGGAAAAAGTTGTAGCTGCCATAGGCCGTCATGTCCTCGACATCGCCGGCGGTGACGATCCGCAGCAAGTCGACCCTCTGGGCCGGGACAAGAGTCTCGATCGGGATCTCCGCATGATAGGGCCAGATATAGGCTTCATCGTCGGTGCCCACGTTGACGCGCACGAAGCCGGTGTTGAGGATATCAAGCAGAATGGCCAGCACCTCCTGGCCTTCCTCGTCGCCCGACAGGGATTTCAGATAGTCGACCGCATCTTCCTCGCTGCCGTTGAGCGACAGCCGGGTCGCCGTCGGGCCGGTGCCGAGCAGGGCGCGCATCTGTTCGGGTTCGCCAGTTTCGGCCGCCGCAATGATGAGCGCGCGCAGCCGCCGGACCGGTTCCGGAAGCAGCGCCAGATCATCGAGAACTGCGGGCAGCGGCATGGGCGCCTCAATCGCGTTGGGCGTCTCTACGATAGCCTCGTCAATCCGCACCTCCGGTGTCCGGATCAGCGGGCCGGGGTCTGGCAGGCCCCCGCCTGGGCTTGTGAGCGGTCCGTCGAGCGGAGGAAGTCCGCCCGCCCCGACACCGTCTGAAGCGGACGGATCCTCCGTCAATGCGGGTTTGCCCGGCAACACGGGGGCTTGTGGATCAACTGGCTGATCGGTGGGTTGGCCAGGGCCGTCGTTGACGTCTCCGGTGGCAGGATCAGCTTCGCCCTCGGCAGGCGATGCAGGTTTGAGTTCGCTCAGCGCCCAGACGGGAGGAGCGGAGAGCAGCGGAAGCACGAGAAGCCCCAAAAGGGTGAGGCGACTGTTGCGCCGACTGGCTCGCCGGTGGGGTGCGTCAGCGTTCACAAGATCTCCCGCGTCGTCTCCGCTCCGGCCAGAAAGGTCACTGAAGACTCCTGAGCGGCGAAAACTCGCCAGTCAGGATCCGCTCCCGCATGGACTCGATGAGTGCCTCGGCCTGGTCTTCGCCGAGCACCCGGACAGTCTCCCTCAGCGCCGTCATCATGGCAGCATCGGCGAGAATCTCCGGCTCTATGCCCTCGGCCACACCTTCGGCCCACGCATCGTTCTGATAGGAGAGTGCCACCTGCATTTTTTCCCGAAAGATAAGATCATCAATTTCGTCAGGTGTTTGAAGAGTTTGCTGGGTCATACCTACCGTCATTCCTTACCGTGTCGTTAACACTCTAGCATGGCTTGATCGGTTTCGGCACGGCCCCCTGTCAATTGAGGTTAACAAATCTTCAATTTCCGAAGCGGGCGACGATTTCGCTCGCCAGTGTTGCACCTTCGCGACGGTAGCGCTCTTCGGCAGTCACCGCAGATGGGGTGCAGGTGCTGTAAACCGAGGCGAAGGCGCGGTAGCCGCGGTTGAAACCGGCAGTCAGTTTTTCCCGCCGCGCCGGTTCTCCGGCCGTCTCGCTGTCGAGCAGCGCCGCCATGGTTTGCCGCCAGTCACGCTCGCCCGAGGAATCGCACAAATTGCGCAGATAATGGACCGAACCGATGATTTCGGCCAAGCGCAGAAGCCGTGCCTCGTAGGGCGGCTCTGGCAGCGGCGCGGCGGCTGGTGCTGCAGCAGTCGGTGCTGCAGTGGCTGGAGGTTCGGCTTCCTGCGCCGCCGCGCGGCCAGGCACGGCGACGAGGCCAAAGGCAAGCAGGCCAGACATCAGAACAATGCGGAGCATGGTCGCCGTCTACACCAAAACGCCGTTGAGGGAAATCCCGGTGGTGTGTGTCAGACGTCGGCAAGACGAAGAAGGCAGTCCCGCACGCTGTCCGGAACAGGCAGGGTGAGTGCTTCCTCGCGGGTGAACCAGGAAGCCGCCGCCGCATCGTCGGCGGCTATCGGCTCGCGGCCGCCGGACGCGTCATCCATCACGAAGACAGTGAGCAGAAAATGGCTTTGCAACCGCCCCGCCGTATCACGGGTCGGCAGGTCGTACACCGCAAATTGCCGCAGATTGGAACCGACGAGCCCGGTTTCCTCCAGAAGCTCGCGCTCGGCGGCGGCCTCCAGCGTCTCGCCCGGCTCCACCCGCCCGCCGGGAAAGGCGTAAAGGTTCTTGGCAGGCGCATTCGCGCGGAGCACAAGAAGCACCGTGTCGCCCCGCTGCAGGATGGTGGAGACAGCAAGCTCGGGTCGCCTCAGCTCCTCAGTGATCTCCATCTCTTGACCCTCCCGAACCCGAGTGCAATGAGTTTGTTCATGTGCGGACGTTTTTCCCTGACGGCGAGCCCTGAAGACGTGCAGGAGCACTTTGGTCTCGACGAGATCGACGGCTTTCCGCCGCGCTACAACATCGCCCCGACCCAGCCGATCCTGATCATAGCTGGCGATCGGCCCCGGGCAAGTGGCGACAACCGCCCAAGTCGCAGGGCGCTGCTCGCCCGCTGGGGGCTTCTGCCCGCCTGGGTGAAGGATCCGGCTGATTTTCCGCTGCTCATCAACGCGCGCTCGGAAACTGCGGCGGAGAAAGCGTCTTTCCGGGCTGCCATGCGGCACCGACGGGTGCTGGTGGCTGCGTCCGGATTTTACGAATGGCACCGTCCGCCCAAGGAAAGCCGGCAGAAGTCCTCAGCCTTCTGGATCCGCCCGAAAGCTGGCGGCATCGTTGCGTTTGCAGCACTTCTGGAAACCCATGTTTCGGCCGATGGCGGGGAGATCGACACTGCGGCGATCCTGACGGTGGATGCCAATCCTGCGATCGCGCCGATTCATGATCGTATGCCGGTGGTGATTGCGCTGGAAGATTTTACCCGCTGGCTCGACTGCCTCAATCAGGAACCGCGCCATGTGGCGGACCTCTTGAAGTCTGCGCCGGACGACTATTTCGAGGCGATCGCGGTTTGCGACCTTGTCAACAAGGTGGCCAATACCGGGCCTGAGTTGCAACACCCGGTCACCGGGGCGGCTGAAGCGAAGCCTGCCGCTGCGCAAACCGTCCGTAAGTCATCCCGCACCAAGCCTGCGGTCACGCCTCCAGATGCGCCTGCGGAGACAACAGCTCCGCCGCGCCAGATGAAACTTCTGTAGGCCAGGTCCGTTTCGTTGACGCGACCTTGATTGAATTCAACGGATCGGAAACTCGACTGCCAATCCGTAGAGGCCGGAAAACGTTGCGAAATTGACATCTGGCTTGGCAGGCGCTGAAAGGGCGGAGCAGATGTCCAATTCAACCCCATAGGAAATCCATGTCTTCTCTCATCGGCCCGGAAGTGTCCGGAGTTTTGCTTGGTGGCTCGCTGATCATCGCCATCGGCGCCCGGAATGCGTTCATCCTGCGCCAGGGTTTGCTGTAGCAGCACGTGTTCATCCTTTGCCTCATCTGTGCGGTCTCGGATGCCTTGCTGATTGCCCTCGGCGTGGCAGGACTCGGCGCGCTGATTTCCGGTTCAGAGTTTCTGCTGACCGCGGCGACACTTGGCGGTGCCGCGTTTCTCGCCGTTTATGCAGCCATGGCGTTTCGCCGTGCAATCAATCCCGTGGCCATGCAGGCGGCCAATTCGGGGGGCGGATCGCTCAAGGCGGCGATTTCCACCTGTCTTGCCTTCACCTTTCTCAACCCGCATGTCTATCTCGATACGGTGCTGCTGCGTCGGTTCCTTGCCACGTAGCGAGCGATAAAGGTCTGATAGCGAAGGAAAGCGCTATTACAACTTGAGATTACTTTGACCTATCTTGACCCCCGCGGTGCAAAGCGCGATAAGGACGCCATGAAATCGACCAGCGGCCTTGTCGCCATTTGCATTTGCGGAATCATTGTTCGCTAGCGCTCCGCTGGCCCGGCCGTTTTCGTCTCCCCGTCAGACCAGACAAACGACCCGGCCGGGCAGGGACGCCCAGTCACGGGAGCTTGAAAGATGGATGCTATTGACCGGCCCAGGTTGAAATTCTGGAACACGCTGACGCGGACGAAAGACGACTTTGTTCCGATGGATGAAACCAATGTGCAGATGTATGTCTGCGGGCCGACGGTCTATGACTTTGCCCATATCGGCAACGCGCGGCCAGCGATCGTCTTTGATGTGCTGTTCAGATTGCTGCGTCATGTTTATGGCGATAGCCACGTCACCTATGTCCGCAACATCACCGACGTCGACGACAAGATCAACGCGCGGGCGCTGCGCGACCATCCCGACATGCCTCTCAATGCGGCCATCCGGCTGGTGACGGAAAAGACCGCCGCGCAGTATTTCAAGGACGTGAACGCGCTGGGCTGCCTTGATCCCACCGTGCAGCCGCGCGCCACCGAACACATCGACGGCATGGTCGCCATGATCCAGACGCTGATCGCCAAGGGGCATGCCTATGTCGCAAGCGGGCGCGAGGGCCGCGAAGTGCTGTTTTCGGTAGGCTCGATGCCGTCCTACGGCGCGTTGTCCAACCGCAAGCTCGAGGACCAGCAGGCCGGTGCGCGCGTTGCAGTGGAGGAGCACAAGCGAAATGCCGCCGATTTCGTGCTGTGGAAGGAGTCCGATGCCGACCAGCCAGGATGGCCCGCCACGTTCACCGACGGCGGAGCGCCTGTCTCCATCTATGGACGACCGGGCTGGCACATCGAATGCTCGGTGATGAGCAAGGCGCACCTGGGTGAAACATTCGACATCCACGGCGGCGGGCTCGACCTCATCTTTCCCCACCACGAAAACGAGATCGCCCAGTCCTGCTGCGCCCATGATACGCCGGTGATGGCCAATGTCTGGATGCACAACGGATTCCTTCAGGTGGAGGGGAAGAAGATGTCGAAATCCGACGGCAACTTCGTCACCATCCAGGATCTGCTGGAGACCGACAAGTTCGGCGGGCGCAGTTGGCCGGGCGAGGTGCTCAGGCTCGCCATGCTGATGACGCATTACCGCGAGCCGATCGATTTCAGCGTGCGGAGGCTGGAAGAGGCACGGGCAATCAGTTTGAAGTTCGCTGCGATCACGCGCCGTCATCTGCCAACGCAGGGCCGGGTTCTTCCGGAAGTCCTGGAGGCGCTGGTGGACGATCTCAATACGCCTTTGGCGCTTATGGCAATCCAGAGAAGTGCGGCGGCGCCGGCTGATCTGGTCGCCTCGCTGGCCCTTCTGGGCACGCTGGACAACCACCTGGCTGACATGGCGGCTGATCTTCTTGCGCATCAATCCAGCGGCGGGACGTCTTCGGTTGAAACCGCAATGGCAGACATTGAACTTCAAAATCTGGGTGTTGCCCGTAGCCGTGTCGACAACCTGATCAGCCAACGGCTTACCGTCATCAAAGCGAAGAACTGGGGGGAAGCCGATCGCATCCGAGATGAATTGCTGGCCCATGGGATCCAGCTGAAGGACGGCAAGGATCCGGTCACGGGTGAACGAGTGACGACCTGGGAGGTCAAGAGGTGAGGGCAGGTGCTGCGCGCCCCCTCTGTCGGCTGCGCCGACATCCCCCGCAAGGGGGGAGAGTGGCACGTGGCGCGGGCGCGGGAATTTCCGATTTGGCATCGAGGTCATTGCGGGAGGTCTGCTAATGAGATGGTTGCGAGAGGTTCCTCGGCCGATTGCAGGGGCGATGTTGCGCTGAGTCTGTCGAAGGGTGACAGAGCGGGGTAGTGTTCTTTTGCGCGCAAAGCGCTGGAGGTTCGCATCTGATGGTGTCTGCGCCCACACCATGGCTATCGCCACTGAATTTCGCCGATGCCATGAGGAAGGAAATGCCCAATGACCCATGCCAACCTGTCCGGCGGCTGTCAGTGCGGGGCGATCCGGTTTCGCGTCACCGGTCCGCTGCCCGGATCGTCCATCTGCCACTGCCGGATGTGCCAGAAAGCCTTTGGTGGCCATTATGCACCGCTGGTGAGTGTGCGCGGCACCGATTTCGCCTTTACGCGCGGCGAGCCGAAGCGCTTTGCTTCCTCCGACATCGCTCAGCGCGGCTTCTGCGCCGGTTGCGGCACGCCGCTGACCTGTGAAGCGCCCGATGGAGTGGCGGTGGCGGCCGGTGCCTTCGACGACCCTGACGGCTGTGCTCCGGATTTCCAACATGGCACCGAGGCCCGCCTTCGCTTTTTTGCCGGACTGCACCTTCTGCCCGAAAGCAGGACGGAAGACGGCATTGAAGCCGAACCCTTCCTTGACAGCCTCGTCAATTTCCAGCACCCCGACCACGACACTGAAACATGGCCCCCGGAGGGCCCTATGCCATGACTGACCTGCGCACGCTCTATCCCGAGATCGCACCGTTCGACAGCGGCCACCTTGATGTGGGCGACGGCCACCGCATCTACTGGGAGCGGGTGGGCACGAAAGGCGAAAAGCCGGCGGTGTTTCTGCATGGTGGGCCGGGCGGCGGCTTTTCGCCGGCCAACCGGCGGCTGTTTGATCCAGCGCGTTATGACGTGATCCTGTTCGACCAGCGGGGATGCGGCAAATCGAGCCCGTTCGCCTCGCTCGAGGCCAACACCACCTGGGATCTGGTCGCCGACATCGAGCGGCTTCGCAAGATGGCCGGGTTTGAGAGCTGGCTCGTCTTCGGCGGCTCCTGGGGCTCGACGCTGGCGCTCGCCTATGCCCAGACTCATCCCGAGCGGGTGAGCGAACTGGTGGTGCGCGGCATCTACACGCTGACCAAGGCCGAGCTCGACTGGTATTACCAGGCCGGTGTCTCCGAAATGTTCCCCGACAAATGGGAGCGGTTCCTGGCGCCGATCCCGGAGGCCGAGCGCGGGGAGATGATGGCCGCCTACCGCAAGCGGCTGATCGGCGACGACAAGTCCGTGCAACTCGCCGCCGCCAAGGCCTGGAGCCAGTGGGAGGGTGAAACGATCACGCTGTTGCCCGAACCCGCCACCAGCGACCGCTTCGGCGAGAACCGGTTCGCGCTCGCCTTCGCCCGCATCGAAAATCACTATTTCGTCCATGCCGGCTGGCTCGAAGAAGGTCAGTTGCTCAGGGACATGGGCAAGATCGCCCATCTGCCGGGCGTCATCGTCCATGGTCGCTACGACATGCCGTGTCCGGCACGGATCGCCTGGGCGCTGCACAAGGCCTGGCCGAAGGCGGAGTTCCATCTGATCGAGGGGGCTGGCCACGCCTTCAGCGAGCCCGGAATTCTCGACCGGCTGATCCGGGCGACGGACGATTTTGCCGTCAGGAAGCCCCGATGACGTCCGCGGTTCCAAGCGCGGGTCGGGCTCGCATCCATCTCTTCGACACGACCTTGCGCGATGGCCAGCAGACGCCGGGTGTGGATTTTTCGCTCGAGGAAAAGATTGCGATCGCGCGCATGCTCGATGCTTTCGGCATGGACTATATCGAGGGCGGCTATCCCGGCGCAAATCCGACTGATACGGCCTTCTTCTCGGCACGCCGCACCAAGGCGGCGTCTTTCGTGGCTTTCGGAATGACCAAACGCGCCGGCGTGTCGGCTTCCAACGATCCTGGGCTTGCCGCACTCATCCAGTCGGAGGCAGACGCGGTCTGCCTCGTTGCAAAAAGCTGGGATTACCATGTTGCGGTCGCACTTGGGTGCAGCAACGCAGAAAATCTCGACTCGATCACCGGGTCGGTGCAGGCGGTGGTGGACGCCAAAAAGGAGGCGTTGGTCGACTGCGAGCATTTCTTCGACGGGTTCAAGGCCAATCCGGACTACGCAACCGCCTGCGCCCACGCGGCCTATGCGGCCGGTGCCCGCTGGATTGTGCTGTGCGACACCAATGGCGGGACGCTTCCCTCCGAGATCAGCGCGATCGTCACCGCGCTGATCGCCTCGGGCATTCCCGGCGAACGGCTCGGAATTCACGCACATAACGACACCGGCCAGGCGGTCGCCAATTCACTGGCGGCTGTGGAGGCGGGCGTCCGCCAGATCCAGGGAACGCTCAACGGGATCGGCGAACGGACCGGCAATGCCAATCTCGTCACGCTCATCCCGACCCTCATGCTCAAGGACGCCTATCGTGATCGGTTCGAGCTTGGCATGACACTCGACGGACTGCAGGGGCTCACGCGGCTGAGCCATTCGTTCGATGAGATGCTCAACCGCTCGCCGCAGGCGCAGGCACCGTATGTCGGGGCGTCGGCGTTTGCCACCAAGGCGGGTATCCATGCCTCGGCGCTCATCAAGGACCCGCGCACCTATGAGCACGTGCCACCCGAAAGTGTTGGAAATTTTCGCAAAGTCATGGTGTCTGACCAGGGCGGCAAGTCCAATTTCATCAATGCGCTCAGGCGACGCGGCATCAAGGTAGGGCGGGACGACCCGCGGCTTGAAACGCTCATTTCACTCGTCAAGGACCGCGAGGCGACGGGCTATGCCTATGAGGGCGCGGATGCAAGCTTTGAACTGCTTGCCCACCGCACACTCGGCCGGGTGCCCGAATTCTTCTCGGTGTCGAGCTTCCGCGTGATGGTCGAGCGCCGATTTGATGCACGCGGCAACATCAAGACAATCTCGGAAGCGGTCGTCAAACTCACCGTCGACGGCAGGATGATGATGTCGGTCGCCGAAGGCGACGGTCCGGTCAACGCGCTCGATATCGCGCTCAGAAAAGATCTCGGCGTCTACCAGACGGAGATCGCCGACCTCGAACTCGTCGACTACAAGGTGCGCATTCTCAATGGCGGAACGGAAGCAATCACCCGCGTGCTGATCGAATCGGCCGATGCAACGGGCGCGCGGTGGTGGACGGTCGGCGTCTCGACCAACATTATAGATGCCTCGTTCCAGGCGCTGATGGATTCCATCATCTACAAGCTCATGAAAAATCGCGACCTGGCGGGCCGGATCGCCGCAGAATAACGCGCAGTCAGTACAGGCCAATCCCTCGTCCGGCTGGGCGTGCATCGAGGTTGCCAAAGGCATCGCCCGGCAGCATGGAGCCGACATGCGTTGAATGACGAGCGGATGACCGCGAACTCCCCTGAACAATTCGTGCGACGCTTCAATCGATCAGGGTTTGTGAATGGTGCTGGCCGGCGCTTCGTGGCATGGAACCCTCCGAGGAGTTTTCATGACCAATCCGCCCAATCCGACCATTGAAAAGGCTAACGAGGACAGCCCGCGCGGTTTTGCCTTCGCGCTCACCGCCTATTTGTTATGGGGGTTTTTGCCGTTCTTCATGAAGGCGGTCGCCCACATTCCCTCGACCGAAGTGGTGGCCCACCGGATTCTCTGGTCGTTGCCGATCTCCGGTCTTTTGCTGATCTGGCTCGGACGCACCAGCGACGTCAAACGAGCGCTGAAATCTCCGCGCACGATGCTGCTGGCGATTCTTCCTGCCGCGCTGATCACCGTCAACTGGGGCATCTATGTTTGGGCGATTGCAGCAGGACGGACGGTGGAAACCGCGCTTGGCTATTACATAAACCCGCTGTTCTCGATCTTTCTCGGCGCAATTCTGCTCAAGGAGAAGCTTGTCCTGCAACAGAAGATCGCGATCGGACTTGCGGGCGTGGCGGTCGGCGTGCTCGCGTTCGATGCTGGCGGCATGCCATGGATCTCGGTCAGCCTCGCCGTGACCTGGGGGTTTTATGCCTTCTTCCGCAAGACACTCGCGGTTGGCCCCAATCAGGGGTTCTTCCTCGAAGTGCTGATCCTGTCGGGGCCCGCTCTCGTCTACGTGCTCTATCTGCAGGGCACCGGACAAGGCCATTTCACCGGGACCGGCATGACCAACACACTGCTGCTGGCCGCCTGCGGCGTGGTCACGGCGGTGCCGCTTCTCATCTACGCCAATGGTGCCAAGCTGCTCAAGCTCACCACGATCGGGATCATGCAGTATATCGCGCCGACGATGATCTTCATCATCGCCGTGTTCATTTTCCGTGAACCGTTCGGTCCGGCCAAGATGGTGGCATTCGGGCTCATCTGGATTTCGCTGGCAGTCTACACGCTGTCGCTGATCCGTCAGCACCGCTCCCGGCGCAGCGAGGCTGCGGCTTTGGCTCTCCTGCCTTGAATTGGCTCAGAGCTTGGCGATGACGTCCAGGTCCCCGTCAGGGTCGACATTGACGGCGGCCGAGAAGATCGCTGGCAGGATATCGATGGCCTCATCGACCACGAGAGGTCGCACCAGATGGGCGGTGTGGATGAAGCCTTCCCCCGCCATGTGGCTGATCAGCGCGTTGAGCGGATTCCAGAACCCGCCGACATTGGCAAACACCATCGGCTTGGCGTGACGGCCAAGTTGCGCCCAGGTCATGATTTCGACGATTTCCTCGAGCGTACCGATGCCGCCAGGCAGAGCGACGAAAGCATCCGAACGCTCAAACATCAGATGCTTGCGCTCGTGCATGTCGCGGGTGACGACCAGTTCGGAAAGCTGACCCAACGCATGCTGGGTGGCCTCCTTGTCCATCAGGAATTCTGGAATGATGCCAATCACATGCCCGCCTGCCGACAGGACCGCATCGGCGACAGTGCCCATGATGCCGCGGGTGCCGCCGCCATAAACCAGGCTGATCCCCGCTTCAGCCATGGCTTTGCCAAGCACGCGGGCGGCGTCACGATATCCAGCGTTGCGCCCCGGCTGCGAGCCGCAATAGACGCAGATGCTTCTAATCCCGTTGGTGTGCGTATCCATGGCCTGAACAAACAGAAGGAATGGCCGTCCGTCAAGTCGTGAGCGGCAGTGACCGTGTGCTTGTGCAGGCTGGGCAAACCCGCTAGTTTTCGGCAAGATCGTTTCGGATGCGGGCCGCGCCCGTTGGAGTGTGGAATGGACAAGGGAAATCTCGGGATCATGGCCTTCGTCGGCCTGCTTGTCGCCTTCGGCGTCGCTGGCTATTTCGTCGTGCCGCGGCTGATGAGCCCGGAGCCTGAGACGGTCGGTGTTGTCGCACCGGCCACGCCCAGTCCGGCTGCTGGCATCCTGTCGGTGCCGGCGACATCGTCCAAGCCTGAAGGACCGGCCGCACCTGCTTCAGGCGAGACCGCCGCTCCCGCAGCAACTGACGGCGGCACCGCGCCCCCGCCTGCCACCGAAGTTGCCAACGTCGATCCGAAGACATCCCGGCTTGCCGATTCCGACCTCTGGGTCAAGCCGAGCTTCGATGTCTTGCGGGTGGAGCCGGACGGTTCCACCGTCATCGCCGGCAAGGCCGAACCTGGCACGCGGCTTGACCTGATGAACGGCCAGTCGGTGGTCGCGTCCACCAATGTCGCTCCGTCCGGCGATTTTGCCGCCGTGCTTGATGCGCCGCTTGCACCGGGAGACTACCAGCTCACGCTGCGGATCATGGGCGAAAACGCGGTGTCGAAACTGTCCGACGAAGTGGCGACAGTAAGCATCCCGAAAGATGCAACCGGTCAGCTTCTCGCCATGGTGACAACGCCGGGCGCCGCGAGCCGAATTCTCGCTCAGCCTTCGGTGGAGGCCGGGAACGCAGAGCCCAACGCTGCGCAGGCCCCGTCCGACCCTGCGCAGCCAGCCTCTGAGCCCGCAACCCCGGCGGCTGAGGCGGTCAATACCGAAGGCAAGACAGATCGCGTCACCGTCGCTTCCGATGCGCCGGTTCTGCCGGTTCTGCCGGATCTGCCGGCTGGCGCGGCGCAGCTCAGCGGCACTGCTCCCGATGTTGCAACGCCTGCCGCCGGACCGGAGACGGAGCTTGCGTCCGCACCGCCGCAGACTGCACCGGCTGCGACGGTCTTGCCAGCGGGTGCCGCCGTGCGGGTCGATGCGGTGGAGATCGAAGGTGACAAGATCTTCATCGCCGGGTCGGCAACACCGGGCTACAAGGTTCAGGTCGCCGCCGACGGGAAGCTTGTGGGCAGCGACACCGCTGACGGCAACGGCCGCTTCATTGTGGAAGCCGTTTCGCCGCTGTCGGTCGGAGACCATGTGATCAGCGCCGAACTGTTTGCGCCAGACGGCCAATCCGCGCTGCTGCGCGCCACTGTGCCATTCAACCGGCCGCCAGGAGAAACCCTGGCGGCTGTCGCCCCGGCAGATCCGCAGCCTGCGCCAACGGAGGGAGCGCCAGCCACCGGGCAGGCTGCGCCAGTTGCTCAGTCGACTGCGGTTTCGCAAGCTGCGGGCGAAGCCGCCGAGGTGCTTGCGGACAGCTCTCAGGGAGCTTTTGCCTTGCCCGATCTCAAGGACCTTGCAGCGATGCGGGAAGACGCGGCCACAGCCCTTTCGACGCTCGAGGCGCTGGTGGCCGACGCAAGCCCGCCGCCGATTGAGGATTTCGTCCGGGCCCGCGACGAGGCCGCAGCAAAGCTGAAGGCCGTCGCCGAAGCCGCGCTGCCCGATGCGATGCCAGCCGACACGATGGCGGCTGCGCAAGGCATAAAGGATCAAGCCGCCGCCGCCCTGGCTGCAGTTGCGCCTGGGCGATCAGGCGAACGTGTCGACCTGTCGGACCCTGCCGCCTTGCAGGCCACGCGCGACAATGTCGACGCAGCAGTTTCATCGCTTGCGACTGTGCCCGCCAAGCAACCCGCCGCATTGGAGGCTTCGGCCCCGGCGGATACCGGACCCGCCACGATCCAGCAGGCTCCGCTCACACCAAGCTCGCAGGCCGTCATTATCCGGCGCGGCGACACGCTCTGGCAGATTTCCCGTCGGACCTATGGCCAGGGCGTGCGCTACACCACGATCTATCTCGCCAACCGATCGCAGATCCAGAATCCGGACCGGATCAAGCCCGGTCAGGTGTTCAGCGTGCCGACGAAGGCGCTTGACAACGCCGAGGACCTGCACCGTCAACGGCTTGAGGGCACCACGGTCAACTGACCAGGTTGCCGGTTGACCGTGTGGCTTTCATCGTATATCGCCGATTTACGATGAACATGTATCCAATCGTTTCGTTTGCCCCGGATGCCGACACCGCGCGAGGCCTTGCAGCACTTGCCCATCCGGTGCGCATCAAGATTCTGCGCCAGCTTGGCGAACGGGATGCCTGCTGCGTGAAAGACATGGTGCGGCGCGTTGGCATGGCGCAATCCACCGTCTCGCAGCATCTCAAGGTGCTTGTCGGGGCCGGTCTGGTCCGGTATCGGTCGGACGGTCCGGCCTCGCGCTACAGTCTGCAAGCCGAGCGCCTTCACGCCCTGGCGGCGACGCTCGGTGCCATCGCCCATGCCTGCTGCAGTGACGTCTGCGCAGGTCCTCAACACGACAAGCAAGACCGGGACGACGACCGCGCTTCCGCGCAGACCGCCCGGTGCAAGGACAATTGAATTGGCATCCAAGACCGTATCCGCCGACAGCGACAGCTCGTTTTCGACCCTGAAGAACCTGTGGCCCTACATGTGGCCGGCCGACCGGCCGGACCTGAAAATGCGGGTGCTGTGGGCGACTGTGTTTCTGTTGCTCTCCAAGGGTGTCCTGATTCTGGTGCCGTTTTTCTTCAAATGGGCCACCGACGCGCTGAACGGCGGAACCACGGCCAGCGCTTGGTTGCCGATGATGCTGGCGACGCCGGTGATGCTCGTGGTCGCCTACAATGTCATGCGCATCGTCCAATGGGGCTTCAACCAGCTGCGCGATGCGTTGTTTGCGCGTGTGGGCCAGCATGCTGTGCGCCAACTTGCCTACAAGACTTTCGTGCATATGCACGAGCTATCGCTGCGCTTCCATCTTGAGCGGCGCACCGGCGGGTTGTCGCGGGTGATCGAGCGCGGCACGAAGGGCATCGAGACGATCGTTCGCTTCACCATCCTCAACACTGCCCCCACGCTGATCGAATTTGCGCTGACGGCCGTCATCTTCGCAGTCGCCTATGGGTGGAGCTACCTTGCGGTGACGGCGGTGACGGTCTGGCTCTATATCTGGTTCACGGTCCGGGCCAGCGACTGGCGGATCAACATTCGCCGGACCATGAACAAGTCCGACACCGACGCCAATACCAAAGCAATCGATTCGCTGCTGAATTTCGAGACGGTGAAATATTTCGGCAACGAGGAGATGGAGGCGCGTCGGTTTGACAGCTCCATGGCCAGCTACGAAAAGGCGGCCACTCAGGTCTGGACGTCGCTCGGCTGGCTCAATATGGGCCAGGGTCTGATCTTCGGCGTCGGCATGATGACCATGATGGTGATGTCCGCGCTTGCGGTGCAGCGCGGCGAGCAGACAATCGGCGATTTCGTCTTCATCAATGCCATGCTGATGCAATTGTCGGTGCCGCTCAATTTCATCGGTTTCGTCTATCGGGAAATCCGACAGGGACTTGCCGACATCGAGCAGATGTTCGACCTTCTGGATGTGCAAGCGGAAGTCAAGGATGCGCCCGATGCGACGCCGCTCCGCATCACGGATGGCACCATCCGGTTCGAAAACGTCCATTTCCGCTACGATCCGGCCCGGCCGATCCTCAAGGGCATCTCCTTCGATGTGCCGGCGGGCAAGACAGTGGCCATTGTCGGGCCATCGGGTGCAGGCAAGTCGACGCTGTCGCGGCTTCTCTACCGGTTCTACGACGTTCAGTCGGGCGTCATCACCATTGATGGGCAGGACATTTCCAAAGTCACCCAGAAGAGCCTTCGTGCGGCCATCGGCATGGTGCCCCAGGATACGGTCCTGTTCAACGACACCATCGCCTACAACATCCGCTACGGCCGGATCAGCGCGGCGGAGGACGAGATCCGACAGGCGGCCGAACTGGCCCAGATCGGCAAGTTCATCGCCGATCTGCCGGACGGCTACAATGCCATGGTGGGCGAACGCGGGCTCAAGCTTTCCGGCGGCGAGAAGCAGCGCGTCGCCATCGCCCGAACGATCCTGAAAGCACCGCCGATCCTGATCCTCGACGAGGCGACATCGGCACTCGACACGGCGACCGAACAGGAGATCCAGGCTTCGCTTGATTTCGTCTCGAAGGGGCGGACCACGCTGGTCATCGCCCACCGGCTGTCGACCGTGGTTTCGGCCGACGAGATCATCGTGCTCAAGGACGGCGTCATCACCGAACGCGGCAGTCACGGCGAACTGATCGCGCAAGACGGTCTCTATGCCTCAATGTGGGACCGCCAGCGCGAAGCCACGGAAGCCGAAGAACAGCTCAAGCGGATGCGCGAGAACGACAGCCTCGGCATTGTCACCCGCCGGCGCAGTGCTGAGCTGGGCTGACGCAAGGCCCATTTGCCGCGCCCTGCTTGCGCGATTGGCGCACCGGGTGATTTGCGCGGGGCAACGTTTCGCGCTACAGGATCAGGAGGAGCCCGGACAGGATTTCCGGGCTGTTTCGCGTGAATTCAACGGGATAGGCATCGGTTGAGCCCTGAGCAGTCCCGCCCGCGCCCGCAGCGCCCGCCTCCAATGGGGTGGGCCGAACCCCGAGGAAAACAGTCCATGAGCATTGTCGACAGCGTCCGCAATACGCTGGTTCCGGTTCACAGCGAAGGCTACAAGTTCGTAGCCCTGTTCTTTGTGGTCTCGCTTGTGCTTGGTCTGGTCTGGGACCCGCTGTTCTGGACGGGCCTGGTGCTGACTGTCTGGTGCGCCTATTTCTTCCGCGATCCGCAACGGATGACACCGCTCGACGAAGACCTGGTCATCACCCCGGCAGATGGGCGGGTATCGTCGGTCGTGCGCCTGGTCCCGCCGCCGGAGCTCGGTCTCGGGAGCCAGGACATGCTGCGAATTTCTGTGTTTATGAATGTCTTTGACTGCCATGTGAACCGGGCACCCATGGCCGGCCGCATTCGCGCCATCGTCTATTCACGCGGCTCCTTTCTCAACGCCGAACTTGACAAGGCAAGCAGCGAGAACGAACGCAACGGTCTTGTCATTGCCACCCGCCACGGCGAGATCGGCGTCGTGCAGATAGCAGGCCTTGTGGCCCGCCGGATCCTGTGCTGGACAAAGGAAGGCGACCATCTCGATGCGGGCGAGCGGTTTGGTCTCATCCGCTTCGGCTCGCGCCTCGACGTCTTCCTGCCAGCGGCTGCACGGCCGATGGTCAGCGTCGGCCAGCTTGCCATCGCCGGGGAAACAGTGCTGGCCGAGTTCGGGTCGCCCAAAGGACCTGTCGTGAGCAGGCGCGACTGATGGCCGACAACCACGACAACCAGGACCTTTTGGGCGCGCCGTTCCCGCCCTTCGAGCCCGACGGTCCTCACGACGAGGGCCGGGGGCCGCGCCTGCGCGAAATTCCGATCCGCATGCTGATTCCCAATTTCATCACCGTGCTCGCCATCTGCGCCGGCATGACCGGGATCCGGCTCGCCTTTGAGAACCGCTTTGAATTTGCGGTGGTGATGGTGCTGATTGCCGCCTTCCTTGACGGCATCGACGGTCGCGTGGCCCGGCTGCTCAAGGCCCAGTCGAAGTTCGGCGCGCAGATGGATTCACTGGCCGACATCGTCAATTTCGGCGTCGCCCCGGCCCTGGTTCTCTACGTCTTCATGCTCGATCAAGCCCGTTCCTTCGGCTGGATTGCGGTGATGGTCTATGCGATCGCCGCCGGACTGCGGCTCGCCCGCTTCAACGTCATTTCCGAGCGCCCTTCCAAGGCTGTCTGGCAGGGCAGTTATTTTGTCGGCGTGCCTGCACCTGCTGGCGCACTCCTTGTGCTGCTGCCGGTCTATCTCGGGTTTCTGGGGATTCCCGTCACCTTCGGAACCAGCATCGCTGCCTCCCTGTATACGGTGTTCATCGGCTTCCTGCTGATCAGCCGACTGCCGGTCTATTCGGGCAAGGGCATCGGTGGCGGCATCCGCCGCGATCTGGTGATGCCGGGCATCCTGGTGGCTGTCGTCTATGTATCGCTTCTGATGAATTTCCCCTGGGAGACGCTCACGCTGTCGGCGGTTGCCTACCTGATCTCGCTGCCATTCGGCGCGGCGGCCTGGAGCCGCCAATACGGCCCGAAAGCCCTTGTGGCTTCCCGCGTTGAGGACAACGAGACCGGATCGACTGAAGGTGGTGCTCCGCCCTTCCAATAAGGTGCGGCCATCGGAAGCGGGGAGATTGAAAGGGTGCCCAAGTCCGTTTCGTTGCTTGCGTTGTTTGAGAACTCCACGTTTCGAACGCTGTGGATGGCGACGCTTGCCTCCAACCTTGGCGGGTTGATCCAGGCAGTTGGTGCCGGGTGGATGATGACGAGCATTTCCCCCTCGCCGGGTATGGTGGCATTGGTGCAGGCGTCGACGGCGCTGCCGATCATGCTGTTTTCGCTGCCGGCGGGCGCGCTTGCCGACAGCCTCGACCGGCGCAAGATCATGCTGTCGGCGCAGGTGTTCATGCTGCTGGTTTCGGCAGGTCTGACGGTGTCGGCCTATACGGGCGTGCTCACGCCCTGGCTTCTGCTGACCTTCACCTTTCTGATCGGCTGCGGAACGGCGCTTCACACCCCCTCCTGGCAGTCGTCGGTCGGCGACATTGTCTCAAAGTCCGAGTTGCCGGCCGCGGTCGCGCTCAACAGCATGGGTTTCAACCTGATGCGCAGCGTCGGGCCGGCGATCGGTGGCGCGATCGTGGCTTTGGCGGGGGCCGCACTTGCTTTTGCGCTCAATGCGGCAAGCTACCTCATTCTCATCTTTGCGCTGGTCCGGTGGACGCCTGACGTCAAACCCCGGACCTTGCCACGCGAGGCGTTCGGGGCGGCCATCATTGCGGGCATCCGCTATGTCTCGATGTCGCCGAGCCTGCTGCGGGTGATGGCTCGCGGCTTTTTGTTCGGGGTCTCGGCCATCGCAGTGATTGCGCTTCTGCCGCTGGTGGCGCGCGACATCCTCGGTGGAACCGCTTTCGCCTACGGCGTCCTGCTTGGCTGTTTCGGCCTGGGTGCCGTCGGCGGCGCCTTTGCCAGCGGACGCCTGCGCGAGCGCTATCGCAACGAAGTCATCGTCCGTGGTGCGTTCCTGACATTTGCCGTTGCGGCGGCTGCGTTGGGGGTGAGCGGGGAGATCGTGCTGAGCTGCTTTCTGCTTGCGCTCGCTGGCGCCTGCTGGGTGATGGCGCTGTCGCTGTTCAATGTCACCGTCCAGCTTTCCACCCCGCGCTGGGTGGTGGGCCGGGCGCTGGCGATCTACCAGACCGCGACTTTCGGCGGCATGGCGATCGGCAGCTGGGCCTGGGGGTCGGTCGTGGAGGCTTATGGACCGGGCGTGGCGCTCGCCATCGCCGCCGTGCTGCTGGTCGGAGGCGCAATGGTCGGCATCGCGCTGCCGCTGCCGCAGTTCGAGGGCCTTGACTTCGATCCCCTCGACCGTTTCAGTGAACCGCCGCTCAGGCTCGATCTGACCGCACGGTCAGGGCCAATCATGGTGATGGTCGATTACGACATCGACCAGACAGATGTGCCCGCCTTCCTTTCGGCGATGGGGGATCGCAGGCGTGTCCGGATCCGCGATGGCGCGCGTCAATGGACGCTTCTGCGCGATCTTGAAAACCCCGACATCTGGACCGAGACTTACCATGTGCCAACCTGGATCGAATATGTCCGCCACAACCAGCGGCGGACCAAGGCGGACGCCGAGTCCTACGAGCGGCTGCGGGCGCTGCACAAGGGGATGCAGCCGCCACATGTCCACCGGATGATCGAGCGGCAGACCGTGCCGCTGCAGGACGACACTCCGCTCAAGGATCTGCCGGACATTCCTTGAGTCGATCGATCCACAGGCCGTCCGGGCACGGCGGATGGATGAGCTGTCTGATGGGGGCTCAGGACGGGGAATTGTACTCAAAGAAGCGGTTTTCACGGACCCGGAACAGCTTGCCGCGAGAGGTCATGTCCGACCGGCACAGCGGCACCAGGCGTGCTGCGACCTCCGAAGGCTCTGGCAGCGACGCGGGGTCTTCGCCCGGAACTGCCTGGGCGCGCATGGCGGTGCGGGTGGCACCGGGATCAATCGAATTGACGCAGAGTGCCGTCTTGGCCGTCTCGGCCGCCCAGACCCGCACGAGCGTTTCAACCGCAGCTTTGGACGCAGCATAAGGCCCCCAGAAGGCGCGGGCCGAATGGGCCACGCCGGAGGACAGAACCAGCGCGCGGCCGGCGTCGGACTTGAGCAACAGCGGTTCGACCGAGCGGATGAGCCGCCATGTGGACGTCACATTGACTGCCATCACCTTGTCGAAGACCTTGGCCTCGACATGTCCGACCGGCGAGATCGTGCCCAGAACACCGGCATTGGCCACCAGGATATCGAGCTTGCCCCAGCGGTCATGAATGGCACCCCCGAGCCGGTCGATCGCCGTCAAGTCAACGAGATCCATGGGAACCAGCGTCGCGCCCCCGGCGCCGCCTGCCTTGATGGCGTCGTCGAGGTCTTCGAGCCCGCCGACCGTGCGCGCGACAGCAATCACATGGGCACCTTCGGCGGCCAGTGCCTTCGCCATTGCGTAGCCGATGCCGCGCGATGCGCCAGTCACAAGCGCGATGCGTCCGTGAAGGAAAGCCATGATCTTATCCGTTGTTGGCGAGAAGCGACAGGCTGCGCACGTTGTCCATGTCGCCCTGGTCGGTCAGCGTGGTGGGATAGTCGCCGGTAAAGCAGGCATCGCAGAACTGGGGATGCTCGTTGTTGCGACCGGGCTCGCGCACCGCCCGGTAGAGCCCGTCAATGGAAACAAAGCCGAGACTGTCGACGCGGATGAAATCGGTCATCTTTTCCACCGACATGCGCGAAGCCAGCAACTGCGATTTCTCCGGCGTATCCACGCCGTAGAAGCACGATGACACGGTGGGCGGCGATGCGATGCGCATATGGACCTCGCGGGCACCCGCCTCGCGCACCAGCTGGACGATCTTCTGGCTCGTGGTGCCGCGGACAATGGAATCGTCGACCAGCACGACGCGCTTGCCTTCGATCATGGTCCGGTTCGGGTTCAGTTTCAGCTTTACCCCCATATGGCGGATGGAGGAGGTGGGCTGAATGAAGGTGCGGCCCACATAGTGGTTGCGGATGATGCCAAGTTCGAAAGGCAGACCCGTGCCCTGGGCAAAACCGATGGCCGCCGGAGTTCCCGAATCGGGCACCGGGATGACCACATCGGCGTCGACGGGGCATTCGCGCGCCAGTTCCTCGCCGATCCGCTTGCGCGCCTCGTAGACATTGCGGTTCTCGACGCTGGAATCAGGCCTGGCAAAATAGACATACTCAAAGATGCAGAAGCGCGGCGGCTGCTTCTCGAAAGGGAAGTGGCTTTCGATGCCCTTCGACGTGATGACGACCACCTCGCCCGGCTGCACGTCGCGCACGAAACGAGCACCGATGATATCAAGCGCACAGGTTTCGGATGCCAGGATGTAGGCGCCGTCGAGATCTCCGATGCACAGCGGGCGGATGCCGAGCGGATCACGGGCACCGATCATCTTCTTTTCCGACAGGCCGACGAGCGAATAGGCCCCCTCGAGGTGGGTCAGCGCATCAATGAATTTCGGCACGATTCGGGTCTTCTGGCTCGTGGCGATGAGATGCAGGATGGTCTCGGTGTCGGAGGTCGAGGAAAAAATCGAGCCCCGCATCTGCAGCTCGCGCTGGACGGTGAGGGCATTGGTGATGTTGCCGTTGTGGGCGATGGCGAAGCCTCCGCCGGCAAATTCAGCGAAGAAAGGCTGCACGTTGCGCAGTCCCGAGCCGCCGGTGGTGGCATAGCGGGTATGGCCTATGGCGCGGTCGCCGGGCAGGCGGTCGATCACCGATTTCCGTGTGAAGATGTCGCCGATCAGGCCCATATGGCGCTCGACCGCAAACTGCTTGCCGTCATAGGCAACGATGCCGGCCGCTTCCTGGCCGCGGTGCTGGAGCGCATGCAGACCCAGCGTGACAACTGCGGCCGCGCCCGGATTGCCAAATATGCCGAACACGCCGCATTCATCACGGAAGCAATCTGCTTCATGGTCGACCGGAGACAGAATATCATCCATCATTGGCGTCAAACCCCTTGGCATCGCCCAGATCCTGCCGGGTTCAGGCATCCGTCATAGCATCATCCGTTGGTGGCGGGTGCGGCTTCTTCGGTCGCAGGTGCGTCTTCCTCGCCGCCAATGCCCTTCAACCGGTCAAGGATCGTCGCGTCGGCATCGTCGGGCAGCATGCCCACGAGCCTCTGGCCCAGTTGATCAAGCAGCGGCTTGGACTTGGCGTCCGCCACCCATTCCGGCTGGCGCGGAACATCCACCAGCCAGTTGAAGAACAGCATGGCGACAACGACCAGTAGCACGCCCCGGGCTGCGCCGAAGACGAAGCCAAGCGTGCGGTCCAATGCGCCGATCCGGCTGTCGATGATGAAATCGGCGATCCGCATGGTGATATAGGAGACCACGATGAGAGCCACCACAAAGATGACGGCAGCCGCACCGATCATGGCGACCTTGTCGGAGGCGGTGTAGCCCATCACAAATGGCGTGAGCACCGGATAGAGGAAGAAGGCGGCAGCGGCGGCGGCGACCCAGGATGCCACCGCCAGAACTTCGCGCGAGAAACCGCGAACCATTGCGAGAACGGCCGAGAACAACGTCACGCCGAGAAGGATGCCGTCAAGAAGGGTGATGGGCATGGGTTGGTTGTTCCGTTCCGAATCCTGGCTGCCGGGCGCGCCATGCGCTCCATGCGATGCCGAAACATCAATTGTCGTCCTCGTCGCCTGCCGTCAGCTCGGACGCCCGTGAGCCGGCGATGCGCGCGACCAGATCCGGCAGAGCTTCCAGATAGCTCCAGTTCGACCCTCTCGCCGCAGGAAGATCCACGGAACCGGACGGCAGAACTGCACTGTTGAAACCCAGCTTCTCGGCTTCCTTGAGCCGCAATCCGGTTTGCGCCACCGGCCGGATGGCACCCGACAGGCTGACCTCGCCGAAATAGACGCAATCGGTCGGAAGGGCAATACCGGCGAGGGAGGAAACAAGGGCCGCGGCGACGGCGAGATCGGCGGCAGGCTCTGAAATCCGGTAGCCGCCGGCTATGTTGAGATAGACGTCGTGGCTGCCGAGTCGGACGCCGCAATGGGCTTCGAGCACCGCCAGGATCATCGACAGGCGAGGGGAGTCCCACCCCACAACGGCGCGCCGGGGGGTGCCGAGGCTCGAGGGTGCCACCAGCGCCTGCACCTCAACCAGAACCGGGCGCGTGCCCTCAATGCCTGCAAAAACGGCCGCACCGGGCGATTTGGCGTTGCGTTCGCCCAAGAACAGCTCTGACGGATTGGCCACTTCCCGGAGACCCTTGTCGGACATTTCAAAAACGCCGATTTCGTCGGTCGGGCCGAAGCGGTTCTTGACCGTCCTCAGGATCCGGTAATGGTGGCCGCGGTCGCCTTCAAAATAGAGCACCGCATCGACCATGTGCTCGACCACGCGCGGTCCGGCGATCTGCCCGTCCTTGGTGACGTGGCCGACCAGGACCATGGCGGCACCGGTTTGTTTGGCGAAGCGAATCATCGCGTGCACGCCCGTGCGCACCTGGGTGACGCTACCAGGGGCCGAGCCCGCCAGATCGCTCCACAGCGTCTGGATTGAATCTATGATGACGAAATCCGGCCTCTTGCCATCGGCCAGCGTGGCCAGGATGTCCTCGACATTGGTTTCGGCGGCCAGAAGCACGCCGGTGTCGGCCACGCCGAGCCGCTGGGCGCGCAGCCGCACCTGGGCGACCGCCTCCTCGCCGGAGACATAGATGACACGGTGGCCGTTGCGCGACAGTGCCGAGGCCGCCTGCATCAACAGCGTCGACTTGCCGATTCCGGGATCGCCGCCGACGAGAACGGCTGAACCGCGCACGAAGCCGCCGCCCGTGGCGCGGTCGAGTTCCGAGATTTGTGTGGAAATCCTCGGCGCTTCCTCGATCTCGCCAGACAGGGTGGCAAGTGCGACGGGTCGGCCCTTGCGCGCCGCCGGTCCCGGCCCCGAGCCAATTCCGCCGACGCCGTCATCCTCAACGATGGTGTTCCAGACGCCGCAGCCATCACATTTGCCGGCCCATCGGGAATGGACCGTACCGCAATTCTGGCAGACGAACTGGAGGCGGGTCTTGGCCAAGGTGATACCCGAGAGGAGCAGGCGGTCGGTTTGTCAGGAACGGGGTTAAATGTCCAGCGTCGCAAGGCACGCGCGCATCGTGATGATTGCCGGCCCGAAAACAAGAAAAATTTTGCGCCAAGGTCTGTGGCCAGCTTGACGTCAATGCCCTGAGCAAATGGGTTCATCTCCCGAACAAGTCCGAATGGGTTCCCAGTCGCACGAATTCGACGACGTCTTCATCAGCATCATGGACGAGCAGGAAGTCCGCGCCCACATGCGCCTCCCGCGCGCCTTTCCACTCGTTACCGGCCAGTGGGTGATCCGCCCATTCCGGGCCGAGCGGACGCTTGAAAATGATCAGGGTCATCAACTCGATGACGCGATTCATGTCCATTCTTCCCGCTTTGTTGTGGCGGTCCCAGTCCCTTTTGAACGCCTTTGTGTAGTCTGACGCCCTGGGTGGAGGCGCGCGCCGCTCAGCGCTTGGCTTTGTCACGCTGATGCGTCTCCACCCTGTCGATGGGCGCTGCATTCACCTTCTCGCCAAGATCAGCGAAAAGCTCCTCGGGAGATGCAAAGCGGGCCTGGTGGGCCTGCCGCATCTCACGCGCCGCCTTGAGCGCAGAGCGTGTCGCCTCGTTGGGAGCCTTGAGTTCGAGCGGAAAGCTCTGGCTCACCACGACGCGATGAAGAAACAGACGGATAGCGTCCGACATCGACATGCCCAGCGTTTCGAGCACTGCGGACGCTTCATCACGGATTTCATCATCCACGCGGATGTGGATCATCCTGGAGTTTGCCGCCATCTGAATTCCCCTCGTCAGAACGAATCGGTGATCACGCAATGTCGAAAACGGCTTGTGGATCAGTTTTGAAAAAATGTATCTCAATTGCGATACGGTCAAGAGTCTCCCACGTGCTTTATTCCAGATACGAGCACGCATGTCGTCTGCCCATCCCGGTCAGCATCTCATAGCCGATCGTTCCTGCGGCGCGCGCGGCGTCGTCGACTGAGATGGTCGGCCCGAAAAGTTCGACCCAGTCTCCGGCCGCAAGTGCTGCGTCAGGGAGATCGGTGACGTCGACCATGGTCAGATCCATCGTCACCCGGCCGATGACGGGCAAGAGATGCCCGCTGAACCCGACTTTTGCCCCCGGCGTGCCGGTTGTCCGCAGCGCAACTCCTGAACCCGAGCCCGCGCGATGATACCCGTCGGCATAGCCCGCGCCGCACACGGCGATGCGGCTGTCGCGGGTCAACGTCGCGGTGGCGCCATAGCTCACGGTTTGTCCCGCCTTGGCGGTGCGGACCATGAGCACGCGTGCCTGCGCTGTGACCACGGGGCGCATGGGATTGTCGAGTCCGCTGATGGCTTCCCCGCCATAGAGCGCGATGCCTGGCCGGGTGAGATCATAGCCGATATCGGCACCAGACAGTATGCCTGCGGAATTGGCCAGACTTGCTTCGGCGTTCGGAAACAGGAGCCGACAAGAGGCAAAGGTCTCCGCCTGCAGCCGATTGAGCGGATGGGTGGCCACGTCGGAACAGGCGAAATGGCTGAGCACGAGTTGCGGACCGAAGGTCGGATCCTCGGCCAATTGGCGTGCTTCCGCTGGCGTCACGCCCAGTCGGTTCATGCCAGTGTCGATGTGGAGGGCGAAGGCGCCCCCACCATGGGATCGCCACACCGACACCTGGTCGGGCGAATTGAGGACGGGCACGAGGGTGTGGCTGCGCAGGGTGGCGATGGCACCGTCAAAGGCACCATTGAGCACGTAGATGGTCGCGCCCGGGACGATCCGTCGAAGCCGGGCCCCTTCGTTGGCGTCTGCCACGAAGAAATCTTTGCATCCCTCCCGGGAGAGACGTGCCGCGGCTTTCACCATGCCAACGCCGTAGGCATCGGCCTTGACTGCGGCGCCACAGCCGGCAGAGCCGGACAAATCCCGCATTTTCCGCCAGTTCCACGCCAGCGCCGACAGGTCGATGGACAGTCGCACGGTGGCAGCTTCTGGATCGGAAAGGGAGGGGTTGTCGCTCACCGCGCCGTCGCTAGTCATGGGCGAACTGGGAATAGGAGGTGTCGGCGAGGTCAGAGAACCGGGTGAACTCAGCCTGGAAGCCCAGTTGCACGGTGCCGGTGGGGCCGTGGCGCTGCTTGGCGATGATGACGTCTGCGGTGCCACGCACCTTGTTCATCTTGTCCTCCCAGGCGAGATATTCGGGCGACTTGATGTCGGCTGCCACCTCATCGCTCGAGCGCCGTGGTTCGCCGTTCTTGACATAATACTCCTCGCGAAACACGAACAGCACCACGTCGGCGTCCTGCTCGATCGAACCCGATTCGCGCAGGTCGGAGAGCTGCGGACGCTTGTCCTCTCGGCTTTCGACCTGACGCGA
Organism: Hyphomicrobiales bacterium; assembly: GCA_038325465.1. GTDB lineage: Bacteria > Pseudomonadota > Alphaproteobacteria > Rhizobiales > Rhizobiaceae > Hoeflea. The sequence goes on from JBBQJA010000001.1 coordinate 25,613, forward strand.
GAGCTGGGAGAGCGCGATGATGGGCACGTTGAGTTCCTTGCCCAACGCCTTCAGGCCGGTGGTGATCTGGGTGATTTCCTGGACACGGTTGTCGCTCGACTTGCCCGATCCGGTCATGAGCTGGATGTAATCGATGACGAGCACGTCAAGGCCGCGCTGCCGCTTGAGCCTTCGGGCGCGGGCCGACAGCTGGGCAATGGAGATGCCGCCAGTCTGGTCGATGTAGAGCGGGATCTTCTGCATCATCTGCGAACAGCCCACCAGCTTCTCGAAGTCGGCCTCGGTAATGTCGCCGCGGCGGATCTTGGAGGAGGGGATCTCGGTCTGCTCGGAGATGATGCGGGTGGCGAGCTGCTCGGAGCTCATTTCCAGCGAGTAAAAACCCACCACGCCGCCGTTCCGCGCCTTCATCGATCCGTCCGCCTGCACTTCGGGCTCGTAGGAGGCGGCGATGTTGAAGGCGATGTTGGTGGCGAGCGAGGTCTTGCCCATGCCGGGCCGTCCGGCCAGCACGATCAGGTCGGAGGGCTGCAGTCCGCCCATGCGTCCGTCGAGTGCGCTGATGCCGGTCGCAATGCCGGACAAGCCGCCGTCGCGCTGATAGGCGGCGCCCGCCATGTCGATGGCGAGCGCCACCGCATCGTTGAAGGACTGAAAGCCGCCGTCGTAGCGGCCGTTTTCGGCCAGCTCGAACAGCCGCCGCTCGGCATCCTCGATCTGGGTCTGCGGCGGCATGTCGAGTGGCGCATCATAGGCAATGTTGACCATGTCTTCGCCGATGCCGATCAGCGCCCGGCGCAGCGCCAGGTCGTAGATCGCCCGACCGTAGTCTTCGGCATTGATGATGGTGACGGCTTCCGTGGCCAGGCGGGCAAGATATTGGGCGACAGTCATGTCTCCGACGCGGCCGTCAGCAGGCAGAAAGGTCTTGATGGTGACCGGGTTGGCGGTCTTGCCCATTCGGATGATATCGCCGGAGACCTCGTAGATCTTGCGGTGCAGGGGCTCCTGGAAATGACCGGGCTTGAGGAAGTCCGACACCCGGTAGAACGCGTCATTGTTGACGAGAATGGCGCCAAGAAGCGCCTGCTCGGCTTCGATGTTGGAAGGTGCTTCGCGAAAATGCGCCGCTTTTTCCGGGCGCGCCGGTATTGCTTCTAGCCTGCGGGCTGCCTCGTTCATGTCACATTCCGTTCCGCTCGTTCCCTAATCCTGTCCATCGCGCGCCCGACCCGCCAACTCAAGGTCCAAATCCTTGTCCACACTTGTTCACAGGCAGTCTGCACGGCCACCGGCGAAATGCCGCCGGACAAGGCTCGGGGACTTGACGAACCATCTTCCATGGATGTCGACCGAATCAGGTTGGTCTGGATCTCCATCCTAATGCATGTCGCATTCGATCGGGTACGATTGAACGAAATGCACATGCATTCACAAAAGAGCGTGACGGCGACACCCGCGCGTCTGAAAGACGCGCGGCGCTGCAGGTCGTGTGGGGAGGTATGCGGACGAAGGGGTTGCGTCGGTTCGTCAGGGGGCTTTCTCTGCCGGCGACAGCAGATGCTCGCTTTCGAAGGCGATATGGCGGCGCATGGCCTCGAAGAATCCCCGCAGCATGTACCCGGTTGCTTCTGCGTTGGTGTCGGGATCGCCGGCGCCGAGTTTGTGCAGGGCCTCGGTCAGTTCCTCGGCGAAACATTCGTCCTCGCAATGCTCGAACCGGAGGCGGCTGAGTGTCGCCGTCAGGTCGAACACGCCGCTCAACTTGCGGCTGATCAGCGGGAAGACAATATCTTCCTCGAACCGGTGCACGCCCGCGACCATCGGGCCGAGCGCCTTGGCGGCATAGATGCATTTCTGGCGATTGACGTGGTCTGGCAGGGAATCGGCAATGTCTTCCAGGCTGTCACAGAGGGCGAGCTGGTCGAGATGGGCCTTTCTGAGCGCTGCGATGGGATCGGAGCCTGCAGCGATCCGGATGGTTGCGTCATCGGTCATGGAGATCGGTCCGTTCCTGGAAGCATCGCAGTGGACTTCATGTTGTCTGCTTCTTCTGGGCTTTGTCTGCCTTTTCCACGCTCACCCTAAAACGACAATCGCCGACCTGGCATTGACCTCGATCAAGGCAGGGGCCTCGCGTCTCTGCGACGACTGCTGCAACCCGACGTCAGGGTTTGTCCGTTCAGTCGGAGCAAACCCGGATCCGTCCAGGGTCCATGACATCGGCTTGGGGGACAACCGCCATGAAATACGCTTTTGAAACAGTTGCCGTGGGCATCGCTGCCTTCCTGGCGCTGCTGGGCGCGGCATTTGCCAAGGACGATTTGTTTGCAGCCCACATGTGGGTGCTTTTCTTCGTTCTCGTCACCTCCACCGCGCTGCTGCTGCGGCGCATGGAATTTGCCACACCCAAAGGTTCAGGTCAGGCCGACACCAGCGGCTACTTCGACGGGGTCATCCGCTATGGCACCATCGCCACCGTGTTCTGGGCGGTTGTCGGCCTCCTGGTCGGTGTGGTGGTGGCGGCCCAACTGGCGTTTCCCGATCTTAACATCGAACCCTATTTCAATTTCGGCCGGATGCGGCCGCTGCACACCTCGGCGGTGATCTTCGCCTTCGGCGGCAACGCGCTCATCGCCACCTCGTTTTACGTGGTGCAGCGCACGAGCCGGGCGCGGCTGTTTGGCGGCGATCTCGCCTGGTTCGTGTTCTGGGGCTACCAGCTGTTCATCGTCATGGCTGCGACCGGCTATCTGCTCGGCATCACGCAGGGGCGTGAATATGCCGAGCCGGAGTGGTATGTCGACCTGTGGCTGACCGTGGTGTGGGTCGCCTATCTGGTGACCTTCATGGGTACGATCATCCGGCGCAAGGAACCCCACATCTATGTGGCGAACTGGTTCTACCTTGCCTTCATCGTCACCATCGCCATGCTGCATGTGGTCAACAACCTGGCCATGCCGGTCTCCTTCCTGGGCGTGAAGAGCTACTCACTCTTCTCAGGCGTGCAGGATGCGTTGACGCAGTGGTGGTATGGCCACAACGCCGTCGGCTTCTTCCTGACGGCGGGTTTTCTGGGGATGATGTATTATTTCATTCCCAAGCAGGCCGGACGGCCGGTCTATTCCTACCGCCTGTCCATCATCCACTTCTGGTCCCTGATCTTTCTTTACATCTGGGCCGGACCGCATCACCTCCATTACACTGCGCTGCCCGACTGGGCGCAGACGCTCGGCATGGTCTTCTCGATCATGCTGTGGATGCCCTCCTGGGGCGGCATGATCAACGGTCTGATGACGCTTTCGGGTGCCTGGGACAAGATCCGCACCGATCCGATCATCCGCATGATGGTGATCGCGGTGGCCTTCTACGGCATGTCGACCTTCGAAGGTCCGATGATGTCGATCAAGGCGGTCAACTCGCTGAGCCATTATACCGAGTGGACCATCGGCCACGTCCATTCCGGCGCGCTCGGATGGGTCGGCATGATCTCCTTTGGTGCTTTGTATTACATGACGCCCAAGCTTTGGGGTCGCGACCGGCTCTATTCGCTCAGGCTCATCAACTGGCACTTCTGGCTCGCCACACTTGGCATCGTGCTCTACGCGGCGGTGATGTGGGTGGCCGGTATCCAGCAGGGACTGATGTGGCGGGAATACAATGAGCAGGGCTTCCTGGTCTATTCCTTCGCTGAATCGGTCGGTGCCATGAAGCCCTACTACGTGCTGCGCATGCTCGGCGGGCTCCTGTACCTGGCAGGTGCCCTGATCATGGCCTTCAACATCACGATGACCATCCTTGGTCGCCAACGCGACGAGGAGGCAATTCCCGGCTCCTCGTTCCAGCCGCAGCCCGCAGAATAGGAGGCGAGACCATGTCTTTGCTCGAAAAACACGGTATTATCGAACGCAACGCCACCCTTTTGCTCGTCGGGTCCCTGCTTGTCGTCTCGGTGGGCGGTATTGTCGAGATCGCGCCGCTCTTCTATCTCGAAAACACCATCGAGAAGGTGGAAGGAATGCGGCCCTACTCACCGCTGGAACTGAAGGGTCGCGACATCTACGTCCGTGAAGGATGCTATGTCTGCCACAGCCAGATGATCCGGCCGTTTCGCGATGAGGTGGAGCGCTATGGCCATTACAGCCTGGCAGCGGAATCGATGTATGATCATCCGTTCCAGTGGGGGTCCAAGCGCACGGGCCCGGACCTGGCCCGGGTCGGCAACCGCTACTCCAACGAGTGGCACGTCCAGCACCTCATCGAGCCGCGCTCGGTGGTGCCGGAATCGATCATGCCAAGCTATTCCTTCCTCAAGGAGACGCCGCTCAATGTGGCCAACATCACCGCCTCGCTTGACGCCAATCGGACAGTCGGCGTGCCTTATACCGACGAGATGGTAGAAAGCGCATTTGCCGACCTGCTCGCCCAAGCCGATCCCAACGCTGACACGTCAGGTGTTGAGGCGCGCTATCCCAAAGCCAAGATCGGCGATTTTGACGGCAATCCGGCAGCGCTGACCGAAATGGATGCGCTTATCGCCTATCTGCAAATGCTGGGCACGCTGGTCGACTTCTCGACCTATGACGAAGCAGCCGGATACCGGTAGGAGGACTTCGAGATGGAAACTTACACCCAAATGCGCCACTTCGCCGACAGCTGGGGCCTCTTGTTCATGGTCATCTTCTTCGTGGGCGTTGTTCTGTTTGCCTTCCGGCCCGGCGGAAAAGCCTCCGCCGACCGCGCCGCCGAAATTCCATTCAAGGAGGACTGAGATATGTCCCACAAGCATATTGACGACGTCACGGGCGTGGAAACCACCGGTCACGAATGGGACGGGATCCGCGAACTCAACAATCCACTGCCGCGCTGGTGGCTGTGGACCTTCTATGCCTGTATCATCTGGTCGGTGGGCTATGTGATTGCCTATCCGGCGATCCCGTTGATCACGGGGGCGACGAAGGGTGTCCTGGGCTATTCGAGCCGGGCGGAGGTGGCGGCTGACATCAGTGCGGCGCGCGCCGCCCAAGGCGTCTATCTTGAGCGGATCGCCGCCACGCCGGTCGAGGAGATCTCCGCCGATGCGGAATTGCTGCAGTTTGCCATCGCCGGCGGTTCGTCGGCATTCAAGGTCAATTGCGCGGCGTGCCATGGAGCGGGCGCGCAAGGGTCGGCGGGCTATCCCAATCTCAATGACGACGACTGGCTCTGGGGCGGCACCATCGATCAGGTTTACCACACGATCGCCCATGGCGTGCGCTACAGTGGTGATCCCGACACGCGCGATTCCATGATGCCCGCTTTTGGAGAGATCCTCGAACCAGCCCAGATCCGGGAGGTGGCAGCCTATGTGATGGGCCTGACGGGAACACCGGCCGATCCGTCGCTCGTGGAGACGGGCAAGGCAGTGTTTGCCGAGAACTGTGTGGCCTGCCACGGCGAGACTGCCCAGGGCACACAGGAACTCGGCGCGCCCAATCTCGCCGATGCCATCTGGTTCTATGGCAGCACCGAGGCCGAGATCATAGCCCAGATCAACAATCCCAAGCACGGAGCCATGCCAGCCTGGGTCGAACGACTGGGTGAGCCGACCATCAAGCAGCTGGCGGTCTACGTTCACGCGCTCGGCGGGGGCCAATAGGAGCTGACACAGACCGTAGAGGACGAAGGCACCCGTGGTCCAGCCTGCCAACACAGTCGTCGTGTCGGTGCAGATCAGAGTGAGAGCGTTTTCCCCAATCGGTTTTCACCGGCTGCGCGCCACGACCCAGATGGTGGATCATGGCGCCCATCGCCTTTGCCGGTTGAAGCTTCCGTCCGCTCCACTTGATGCGGATCAATGCGCAGGCCAGACCAGTGCGCCAAAGTGCCAACACCAATCACAGGCACCAAATGAACACGCATACCAAACCAGACCCATCCTCCGAGCCGCAGGACATCGAACGCCTGAATGCCTCGGCCGTCAACGCGGCCTGGGTTCGCAAGCCGCTCTACGAGGCGCGCAAGAAGATTTTCCCCAAGCGCGCCGAAGGCAGCTTCCGCCGGTTCAAGTGGCTGGTGATGCTGGTCACGCTCGGCATCTACTATGCCACGCCCTGGATCCGCTGGGACCGGGGTGCCTACGCCCCCGATCAGGCGGTGCTCCTCGACATCGCCAACCGGCGGTTCTATTTCTTTTTCATCGAGATATGGCCTCAGGAATTCATCTATGTGGCGGGCCTTCTCGTCATGGCCGGGTTCGGCCTGTTTCTGGTCACGTCGGTGGTTGGTCGGGCCTGGTGCGGCTATACCTGTCCACAAACCGTCTGGGTCGATCTGTTCCTCGTGGTCGAACGCGCCATCGAGGGAGATCGGAATGCGCGGATGAAGCTCGATGCAGCGCCGTGGACGGCCAACAAGATCGCCCGCCGGGTGGCCAAGCATTCGATCTGGCTCCTGACCGGGGTCGTGACCGGGGGTGCATGGATCTTCTATTTTGCCGACGCGCCGACGTTGCTGGTGGATTTCGTCACTGGTCAGGCAGCCTTTGTGGCCTATGGCACTGTCGCCGTGCTGACAGCCACGACTTACATCTTCGGCGGGCTGATGCGCGAGCAGGTTTGCACCTACATGTGTCCCTGGCCGCGAATTCAGGCGGCAATGCTCGACGAGAATTCCCTGACGGTGACCTACAACGACTGGCGCGGCGAACCGCGCGGCCGTCATTCCAAGAAGGCTGAAGCGCATGGTCTGGTTCAGGGCGATTGCGTGGATTGCAACGCCTGCGTTGCGGTCTGCCCGATGGGCATCGATATCCGCGACGGCCAGCAGCTTGAATGCATCACCTGCGCGCTGTGCATCGACGCCTGCGATGCCGTAATGGACAAGCTCGACCGGCCACGCGGACTGATCTCATATGCAACCCTGTCGGACTATTCTGCCAATATGGAGCTGGCGACCGACCCGGCAACACTGAAGGTCGATCCCGCACGGCTGCGCAAGCCTGACGGCGGTTTTGTCGACGGGATCAAGCATTTCAACTGGCGGATCATCATTCGACCGCGCTCGCTCGCTTATATGGGTCTGTGGTCGCTGGTTGGCATCGGCCTTCTCGTCACATTGATGGCGCGCGACCGTCTGGAACTCAATGTCCAGCATGACCGCAACCCGCAATACGTGCTGTTGTCGAACGGCGATATCCAGAACGGCTATACGGTCAAGATCCTCAACATGATCCCCGAACCGCGGCAGGTCATCTTGTCGTTGGCCGGACTTGAGGGGGCAACCATGTCGATCCCCGGTTTTGAAGGCGGCGAACGGACCTCCTACGCCGTTGACCTGCGGGCTGACCGGCTTCGCGAGTTGCAGGTTCACGTCCATCTTCCCAAGGACCGGATGTCGGACGACGACGCTGACAGCGTGGAATTCAGGGTTGTTGATGAGGCTGGCGGCGAGACGGCGCGCTATCGGGCGCGGTTCAACACACCGGAGGATTGATCATGCGTGGTGCAAGACAGGCATTTGGCTCGGGCCAGTTCACCGGCTACCACATGGTTGGGGTGATGGTCGCTTTCTTTGGCGTCATCATCGCTGTCAATTTGACAATGGCGCGCTTTGCGATCACGTCATGGAGCGGACTGGTGGTGCCAAATACCTATGTGGCGAGCCAGGACTTCAACGCCCATGCGAAGGAAGCCCGCGCCATTGCTGCCCTCGGCTACACAGCGGAAATCAGCGCCAGCGCTCAAGGGTTTTTGGTGCTTCTCCACGACCGGACGGGGGCACCGGCCCGCGCTGCGCCGGTGACCGTCGCTTTCCATCGGCCGGTCGGCGCGGTAGGGGACCGGGACGTCACGCTCGAGGACCTTGGACCCGGGCGCTATCTTGCCGCTGGCCAGCTTCCCGAGGGCGACTGGATCGCCCATATCCGCGCCTTCGACGGCCGGAGCGTCATCGTGCGCAAGGCGATCCGCTTTCACGTGGACGCTGGCGGGGAGCTGCGTCCATGAGCTGTTGCGCCGCCGGAACCGAGAGCGCCACCGAACTCGAAGCGCTCAAGACCGCCGGTCCGTCCGCAGAAGAGATCCGGCTATCGGGACGCAGCCTCGGTAATGGCCTGAGCCAGTGCGATTTCATCGTGCCGGGCGTCCATTGTGGCGCCTGCATCGCGCTTCTCGAAAAAGAACTGCCGAAGGTTCCCGGCGTCGTCCGTGCCCGCGTCAACCTGTCGAGCCGACGGCTGGCGATCGTCTATCACGACGCCCACGCCGACCTCGACGGACTCGTCAAACGCCTTCTCGCGCTCGGATATCCGGCTCATCTGCCCGGCATCGAGGAGGAGGGCGGCGACCCGGTCTTGCGCGAACTCGTCAAGGCGGTGGCGGTTGCGGGCTTTGCGTCGATGAATGTGATGCTTCTGTCAGTTTCGGTCTGGTCTGGTGCTGAAGCGGCAACGCGCGATCTTTTCCATCTCGTCTCGGCGCTCATCGCCGCGCCGGCGCTCGTCTATTCGGGGCGGATCTTCTTCCGGTCCGCATGGCGCGCGCTGCGCCACGGGCGGACCAACATGGATGTGCCGATCTCCATCGGCGTCATCCTCGCCTACGGCATGAGCCTTTACGAGACGCTCACCCATGGCGCGCACGCCTATTTTGACGCCTCGGTGACGCTGCTGTTCTTTCTTCTTGTCGGCAGGGCGCTCGACCAGATGATGCGCGAGAAAGCCCGGTCCGCGGTGCGAAACCTGCTCAGGCTCGCCCCACGGGGTGCCATGGTTGTGGCCGATGACGGCAGCCGCGAATTTCGCGCACTCGACGACATCACACCCGGCATGCGGATTGCACTTGCCGCAGGAGATCGGATGCCTGTTGACAGCCGCGTCCTGTCCGGTCGAAGCGACATGGATTTTGCCATTGTCAACGGAGAGAGTGCTGCGGTGGCCGTCGGCCCCGGTGTCGCTGTGCCGGCCGGAACGCTCAACCTGACCGGCAGCCTCATGGTTGAGGTGGTGCGGCCCGCGCGGGATTCCTTTTTGGCCGAAATGGTCACCATGATGGAGGCGGCCGAAAGCGGACGCACCGGGTATCGGCGGATTGCCGACCGGGCCTCGGCGATCTATGCGCCGGTGGTGCATCTTCTCGCCCTGTTCACTTTTATCGGCTGGCTCGCGGTGACAGCCGATGTCCGGTTGTCACTGCTGGCGGCTGTCGCCGTGTTGATCATCACCTGTCCCTGTGCGCTCGGGCTCGCAGTCCCGGTGGTGCAGGTCGTGGCCGCGGGCCGGCTTTTCGAAAACGGGATCATGGTCAAGGACGGTTCGGCCATGGAACGGCTGGCAGAAGCGGACCATGCGGTTTTTGACAAGACCGGGACACTCACACGCGGGGTGCCGCAACTCGTCAATGCGGCCGCAGTCGACGCCGATCACCTGGCACTTGCCGGGCAGATGGGGCTGAGCTCCCTGCATCCCTTGAGCCGTGCGCTTGCCGAAGCCAGCGTCGGCGTTCGAACTGGAAGGGATCTGCCGCCGCTGCCGGTGCGCGAGAGCGCCGGTGAGGGGCTCGAGAGCTTTGGCCCGGGTGGTGAGGTCTATCGGCTGGGGCGGACGGACTTCGCACTTTCGGGCCCCAGAGCCGACACGATGCCGTCTGCGGGGTCAGAGGTGGTGCTGTCACGCGATGGCGCACTTCTGGCGACGTTCGAATTCGCCGACGAGCCGCGGCGCGATGCTGGCGCGGCCGTTGTCTCGCTGTCGGCGCTCGGGCTCGGCGTGGAAATCCTGTCTGGTGACAAGCAGGGCCCGGTGGCCGCACTGGCGCGCAAGCTCGGCATCCCCGATTTCCGGGCCGCAATCCGTCCGGCGGGCAAGGTGCAGCGCCTCACGGATCTGCGCACGGAAGGCAAGCGAACGCTGATGGTCGGTGACGGGCTCAATGATGCCCCTGCGCTTGCGGCGGCCCATGTGTCCATGGCACCGGCCAGCGCTGCGGATGCTGGTCGGCAGGCGGCAGATTTCGTTTTCCTGCATGATTCGCTTCAGGCCGTGCCACTGGCGATCTCGGTTTCCCGCAAGGCCGGTGTCCTGATCCGGCAAAATTTCGCGCTCGCCATCGTCTACAATATCATCGCCGTCCCGGCGGCGATGCTCGGCCACGCGACGCCATTGATTGCGGCGGCGGCCATGTCGACCTCCTCCATCATCGTGATCGCCAATTCGTTGCGGCTGCGCCGTGCCAGTGCTGTCTTGTCACTGGCCGAAGCCCGGGGTCGCCCGGGGCGGGACCAGCCCGCCGGCCTTTCAGGCATCGGAGTACCCGCATGAGCAACCTTGTCGTTCTGATCCCGATCGCGCTGTTCCTGGGCGGCCTCGGCCTCGGTGCCTTTCTGTGGTCGATGAAGGATGGCCAGTATGACGATCTTGAGGGTGCCTCCTGGCGTATCCTCGACGAGCGCGATGACCGGCCTGACTGATCTCTTCCCAACCGGCTTCAGGAGCGGTTTCGTCAGCATTCGGGTTGCCGAGCCTGCCGCCAGATGCCAGAAGACCTCCAGCACCAGGCATCAGACAGGAGTTTCAGATGGCAGAGGCGGAAATCGGTGTCATCGGTCTGGCTGTGATGGGGGCCAATCTTGCGCTCAACATCGCCGACAACGGCTACAAGGTGGCGGTCTTCAACCGCACCACCGAGCGGACGCGGGAGTTTGCCGAAAAGGCCGGGTCGCTCGCAGACCAGATCGTGCCCTGCGAGACCATGGCGGAGCTCATCGCGGCCATCCGTCCGCCGAGGCCGGTCATCCTCATGATCAAGGCCGGCGAGCCGGTTGACAGCCAGATCGCCGCACTGCGGGCGTTGATGTCGGCCAACGACATCATCATCGATGCAGGCAACGCCAATTTCCGCGACACCATGCGCCGCTTCAAGGAACTGGACGGATCGGGACTCACCTTCATCGGGATGGGGGTGTCGGGTGGCGAGGAAGGTGCCCGACACGGACCGTCCATCATGGTGGGCGGTGCGCAAGCTTCCTGGAACCGGGTCGAACCGGTGCTGACGGCCATCTCGGCCAAATTCAAGGGCGAGCCTTGCGCCGCCTGGCTTGGCGAGAACGGTGCGGGTCACTTCGTCAAGACCATCCACAATGGCATCGAATATGCCGATATGCAGATGATCGCCGAGGTCTATGGCGTCATGCGCGACCACCTGGGCATGAGCGCCACCGACATCGCCGCCGTCTTTGCCGCCTGGTCGACCGGTCCGCTCGACTCCTTCCTCATCGATATCACGGCCGAAGTTCTCAAGGTCACCGATCCGGAGACCGGTCGACCAGTGGTCGATCTCATCCTTGATTCGGCCGGCCAGAAAGGCACCGGCCGCTGGTCGGCGATCGAAGCGCAGATGATGGGCGTCCCGGCCACCGCCATTGAGGCGGCCGTGGCGGCGCGCAGCCTGTCGGCCATGACGGCGGAGAGAGCCAGCGCGGAAGCGATTCTCGGACTGCCCCAGCAGAGCATGCGGCGGTCTGGCCAGCAGGTGATTGACGACCTCGAGAAGGCGCTGCTGGCTGGCAAGATTGCGGCCTACGCCCAGGGATTTGCCGTGATGGCGGCCGCGAGCCGGGAATTTGGCTGGAATTTGCCGATGCCCGCAATCGCCCGCATCTGGCGGGCAGGCTGCATCATCCGGTCTCAGTTTCTCGACGAGATCGCCACAGCCTTCAACGCCGATCCGGACGTGGCCAACCTCGCGCTCACGCGGTCATTCTCGACCGTGCTCGGGGAAACCGACGGCGCCCTGAGGCGCACGGTGTCAGATGCGATCCTCAATGGCATGCCGGTGCCAGCCCTTGCCAGCGCCATCACCTATTTCGACACCCTGCGCCGCAGCCGAGGGACGGCAAATCTCATTCAGGCGCAGCGGGATTTCTTCGGCGCCCACGGCTTCCGCCGTCTCGATGTGGATGGAAACCACCACGGCCCTTGGGCGACCTGAGTGGGCTGGCTTCGCGGATGTGACCTGGTGGGTTGAGTTTGACATCGGACACCCATTTTCGGGTCGCCTCCGAAACTGCAGCGCCGCGCGTCTCCTCAGACGCGTGGATGTCGCTGTACCGCTTTGAATGAATGCATGTTCGTTTCGTTCAACCGAACCCGATTGGACGTGAAATGCATTAGGCGTCAAGTTCCCGGCTTTGACGCCTGAAGACGCTCTTGATCGGCAAAAGTGGTACGATGGCTCGCCTCGCGCTCTTCGTGATGCTGCGGCTCGACAGAGAGCACCCACGCGCAGCGCCCGCCCCCAGCGACGTTTTGGGCTTTGCGGGCAGCGCCGTTTCGCTGTATCGACAAGCGTCGCGGTTTTGCTCGGCACCTGCCGCCCGGTGCCGTTCGCCTTGGTTCAGATGGCCGCGCCCGCTGCGCCAGATCAGACAGGAGTATGCCGATGACCGCCCCTTTCGCCCACAAGAGCAGCGCCAAGGCCTCGTTCCATTGGCAGGATCCGTTCCTGATCGAGGATCAGCTTTCCGAAGAAGAGCGGATGATCCGTGATGCGGCGGCAGCCTTCGCCGCAGACCGGCTCGCGCCGAAAGTCACCGACGCCTATCTCAACGAAACCGTCGACCGCGACATTTTCGCGGAAATGGGCGCTGCAGGCCTTCTCGGCGTGACCGTCTCGGACACTTATGGCGGCGCGGGAGCCAATTATGTGGCCTATGGCCTGGTGGCCCGCGAGGTCGAACGGGTGGATTCGGGCTATCGCTCGATGATGAGCGTCCAGTCCTCGTTGGTGATGTATCCGATTGACGCTTATGGCAGCGAGGCACAAAAGCTGAAATATCTTCCGAAGCTCGCCAGTGGCGAATGGGTCGGATGTTTCGGCCTGACCGAGCCTGACGCAGGCTCGGACCCTGCCGGAATGAAGACCCGGGCGAGGCAGACCGAGGGCGGCTACGTGCTCAACGGGTCGAAGATGTGGATCTCCAATTCTCCGATCGCCGATGTCTTTGTGGTCTGGGCGAAATCTGACGCCCACGACGGCGAAATCCGCGGCTTCGTTCTGGAAAAGGGCATGAAAGGGCTGTCGGCACCCAAGATCGGCGGCAAGCTGTCGCTGCGCGCGTCGGTGACGGGCGAGATCGTGATGGAGGATGTCGAGGTCGGCGCGGATGCGCTGCTGCCAGATGTGTCGGGTCTCAAAGGCCCCTTCGGCTGCCTCAACCGGGCCCGCTACGGCATTTCATGGGGCGTGATGGGGGCAGCCGAGGATTGCTGGCACCGCGCCCGCCAGTACGGGCTTGACCGCAAGCAGTTCGGCAAGCCGCTGGCTGCCACCCAACTCTACCAGAAGAAGCTCGCCGACATGCAGACCGAGATCGCGCTCGGGCTGCAGGGGAGCTTGCGCGTCGGCCGGTTGATGGATGAAGGCAAGATGGTGCCGGAGATGATCTCGATCATGAAACGCAACAATTGCGGCAAGGCGCTCGACATCGCCCGCCACGCCCGCGACATGCATGGCGGCAACGGCATCCAGGCCGAATACCACGTCATGCGCCACGCCCAGAATCTGGAAACCGTCAACACCTATGAAGGCACCCACGATGTCCATGCCCTCATTCTCGGCCGGGCGATCACCGGGATCCAGGCGTTTTTCTGAGGGCCGAAACACGACTGAGACGGTGACAGTGGGCGTCTTGTCCGGCGGTCGGTCCAATGTCCCGCGTCATTTCATGGAGGATGTGCATGAAACAGGTCTTATCATCCTGGCAATTCTGGGCGCTGATGTCGGCGACCTTTGCCGCGCTGACGGCGATCTTTGCCAAGATCGGGGTGGAAAACGTCAATTCCGATTTTGCAACTTTCGTGCGCACGGTCGTCATTCTCTTTGCGCTCGGCGGCATTCTCTATCTGACAGGTGCCTGGCAGGACCCGGCGACCGTGTCGGCTCGAAGCTGGCTATTTCTCGTGCTTTCGGGGTTTGCCACCGGGGCATCATGGATCTGCTATTTCAGGGCGCTGAAGATCGGGGAAGCTTCGCGCGTCGCTCCGGTCGACAAGCTCAGCGTTGTCTTCGTCGCCGTTTTCGCTGTCCTGTTCCTGGGGGAGCGGTTGTCGGGACCAAACTGGCTCGGCGTGGTGATGATCGGTGGCGGCGCGGTGCTCCTCGCCTGGAAGAGTTGAGCCACCTGGCGCAATCCGTCCCCACCCTTGTCGCATCCTGGCGTTGACTTGTCGGTCGCGTTGGGCGTCCTATGGCGGTCTTGTCGGACATGGATTGACGCATGAAATATTCTGCAGTGTCGTTGCTCCGCGAGGGGCTCAAGGGCAACCTTGGCTGGAAGCCCGTCTGGCGCGAGCCGGTGCCGAAGCCGGTCTACGACGTGATCATCGTGGGCGGCGGTGGCCATGGGTTGGCCACGGCCTATTATCTGGCGAAAAACCACGGCATCACCAATGTTGCCGTGCTCGAGAAAGGCTATCTCGGGTCCGGCAATGTCGGGCGCAACACCACCATCGTGCGCGCCAACTATCTGCTCGAGGCCAACGAGCCGTTCTATTCGCATTCGCTCAAGCTCTGGGAGGGGCTTGAACAGGAGCTCAATTTCAACGCAATGATGTCGCAGCGCGGCGTCATCAACCTGTTCCATTCCGATGGCCAACGCGACGCCTATGCGCGGCGAGGCAATGCCATGCGCATGCATGGCGAGGATGCGGACCTTCTGACCCGCGAAGAGGTGCGCGCGCATGTGCCGTTTCTCGATTTCGACAATCCACGGTTTCCCATCCACGGCGGGCTGATGCAGCGTCGCGGCGGCACCGCCCGGCATGACGGTGTGGCCTGGGGGTATGGCCGGGCCGCCGACAGCCGCGGCGTCGACCTTATCCAGAATTGCGAGGTGACCGGCATCCGCCGCGAGGGCGGCCGTGTGACCGGGGTCGATACCACCCGCGGCTTCATCGGCTGCGGGCGGCTCGGGCTGGCGGCGGCGGGCAATTCGGGCCGGGTGGCTGCGATGGCAGACCTCAGATTGCCGATCGAAAGTCAGGTGCTGCAAGCCTTCGTGTCCGAAGGGATCAAGCCTTTCATCGACCAGGTGGTGACATTCGGGGCGGCCTTGTTCTATCTCTCGCAATCGGACAAGGGCGGGCTGGTCTTCGGCGGCAGCCTTGATTTCTACAATTCCTATGCCCAGCGCGGCAACCTTCAGACGGTGGAAGCGGTGATGGAAGCGGCTTGCGCCATGGTGCCGGCGATCAGCCGGGTGAAGGTGTTGCGCGCCTGGGGCGGGGTGATGGACATGTCGATGGACGGCTCGCCGATCATCGACAAGACGCCAGTGGAGGGGCTCTATCTCAATGCCGGATGGTGCTATGGCGGGTTTAAGGCGACGCCAGCGTCCGGCTGGTGCTTTGCCCATCTGCTGGCCACCGGCGAGGTGCATCCGCTCAATGCCGAGATGCGGCTTGACCGTTTCGCGCGCGGCTACCAGATCGACGAACTGGGTCTGGGCGCCCAGGCCAACCTGCATTGAAGGACATCTCATGGCCAGTCTGATCCAGTGCCCCCATTGCGGGCTGCGGCCGAAGGAGGAGTTCACAATCAAGGGCGATGCGGCACCGGTGCGGCCTGCGGCCGGGGCACCGCCAGCAGAGTGGGACGCGTATGTGCATCTGCGCGATAATGTGCGCGGCGTCATGACCGAATACTGGCATCATGCGGGCGGCTGCCGCCGCTGGCTCGCGGTAACCCGCGACACAGCCAGCCATAGCGTGGCTGAGGTGCGCGATGCCTCCGAGTATGCCTTGCGCCATGCGGAGACCAGCCGATGAGCGCCTCGCGGTTTGCGGAAGGCGGACGGATCGACCGGTCGCGAGCGCTGTCTTTCACGTTTGACGGACGCCGGATGGGGGGCTTTGCCGGCGATACACTAGCGTCCGCGTTGCTTGCCAACGGCGTCATGCTGATGGGACGCTCGTTCAAGTATCACCGCCCGCGCGGGCTGATGAGCGGCGGTGCTTCGGAGCCCAACGCGCTGGTGACGGTGGGTGAGGGGAGCCGACGGGAGCCCAATCTTCGCGCCTCAATGGTGGACCTCCATGACGGCCTGGTCGCCGAAAGCCAGAACCGCTGGCCTTCGCTCGGCTTTGATCTTGGAGCGGTCAACCAGGTGCTGTCGCCCTTCATCGGCGCAGGTTTCTATTACAAAACCTTCATGTGGCCGGCCGCATTGTGGGAAAAGCTCTATGAGCCGGTGATCCGCCGCGCTGCAGGCCTCGGACGTGCCACTCACGAGCGCGACAGTGCCCGCTATGACAAGCGCTGGGCCCATTGCGACCTGTTGGTCATCGGCGCGGGCCCGGCCGGCCTGATGGCGGCGCTCGTGGCGGCGCGTGCAGGCGCGCGGGTAATCGTGTGCGACGAAGCGGCGGCACCGGGCGGGCGGCTTCTCGCCGACCGGGTGGTGATCGGCGATACCGACGGCCCGGGATTTGCAGATGCGGCCCTCGGCGAACTTTCCGGCTTCCCCAAGGTCCGGGTGATGCCGCGCACCACCGTGTTCGGCTGGTATGATTCAGGCGTCTTCGGCGCGGTCGAAAGGCTTGATCCGGGCAAAGGCGGGGCAACCGAGCGGGTCTGGCGCATCGTCGCCCGGCGGGCAGTTCTCGCCACAGGTGCCGAGGAGAGACCGATCGCTTTCGGCAACAACGACCTTCCCGGCATCATGACGGCGTCGCTCGTGCGTGGGCTCGCCCACAGCATGGCCATCCGGCCAGGCAACCGCGTGGCGGTTTTCACCACCGGGTCTTCCGGTCACGAGACGGCGCGCGATCTTGCCGCCCTCGGCGTTGATGTGGCGGCGATCGTCGACAGTCGGACGCATGTTCCGGAAGGTGACCGGGCGGCGTCGCAAGGCCTGCAGGTACTTTCCGGCCATGTGGTGGCGGACGCCCGGGGGCGGGGCGTACTCACGGGGATTGAGACCATCGACCGGGCTTCCGGACGGCGCGCGCGGATCGAGGTGGACGCGCTGGCGGTCTCGGGCGGCTTCAATCCGGTCATCCATCTTGCCTGCCATCGCGGCGACAAACCGGTATGGGACGGGGGACGCGGGATGTTCCTGCCGCCTGCGGCGCGTGACGGGCTTGCCGCCGCCGGGTCGGCAGGAGGCGTGCTCGACCTTTCAGGCTGCCTTGCAAGCGGGGCGAAAGCTGGCCGGGACGCTCTGGAAAGCCTTGGCTTCCCATCGGCCCATACCGACATTCCGACGGTCCGGGACGCAGTCGGCGGGTCCCCGGGATTTGCAACGCTCTGGCACGTGACGGAAGCCAAAGGCAAGGCGTTCGTCGACCACCAGAACGACGTCACGGTTGAAGATCTCGGCCTTGCGGTGCGCGAAGGCTACGGCCATGTCGAACTGGCCAAGCGCTACACCACCAACGGGATGGCCACCGACCAGGGCAAGACGTCCAATGTCGTGGCCATCGGCATTCTTTCAGAGGCGCGCGGGCTGACCCCGGACCAGGTGGGCACCACCACATTCCGGCCGTTCTACACGCCGGTCCTGATCGGCGCGCTGGCAGGTCCGCATACGGGTCCGCACTACCGGCCGGTGCGCCGCTCGCCGCTGCATGCATGGGCCGAAAAGCGCGGCGCGGTGTTCATCGAGGCTGGCCCCTGGCTCAGGGTGTCGCATTTTCCTGCCCTTGGTGAGACCGGATGGAAGGACGCCTGCGACCGGGAAACGTTGGCGGTGCGCAAGACGGTCGGTCTGTCGGATGCTTCCACGCTTGGCAAGATCGATGTGTCGGGTGACGCCGCCGCCGCGTTCCTTGATCTGGTCTATACGGGCATCATGTCGACCCTTCCGGTCGGCAAGGCCCGGTATGGGCTCATGCTGAGAGAAGATGGCCTGGTGATGGATGACGGCACGGTCAGCCGGTTTGCTCAGGACCATTTCGTGATCACCACGACCACGGCTGCGGCAGGCGAGGTGATGGCGCATCTGGAATTCTGTGCCCAGGCGCTGTGGCCAGAGATGGACGTCAACCTGGTCTCGGTGACCGACCAGTGGGCGCAGATCACCGTCGCCGGACCCCGAGCGCGGGACGTGGTCGCCCGCGTGGTGGCCGACGATGTGTCGGAGGCGAATTTCCCGTTCCTTGCCGCCCGGCCTGTCACGTTGCATTCGGGGCTCGAAGGCCGACTGTTCCGGATCTCGTTTTCGGGCGAACTCGGCTTTGAACTGGCCGTACCTGCCCGACACGGCGAGGCGGTCGCAGATGCGCTGATGGCGGCGGGCGACCCGTTCGGGATCGTCCCTTACGGCCTGGAAGCGCTCAATGTCCTGCGCATCGAGAAGGGCTTTCTCACCCATGCCGAAATCGACGGCCGGATGACGCCCGACGATCTGGGGCTTTCCAGGATGGTGAGCGGCAAGAAGGCTGATTTCATCGGCCGTGCCCTGCTTGGCCGGGACGGGATGCAGCGCGAGGGCCGGATCCAGATGGTGGGCCTGGTTCCACTCGATCCGGCGGGGCGGATTCTGGCGGGCGGCCATTTGCTCAATCCCGGCGCTTCCCCATCCATGGCCAATGACCAGGGCCATGTCTCCTCGTCCTGCTGGTCGCCCCATCTCAACTCGACCGTCGCGCTGGCCTTCCTCAAGCATGGTCGCTCGCGCCTTGGCGAGACGATTGTCGTCTGGGACGCGCTGCGCGGCCTCGAGACGAGCGCGCGTATTGTCGATCCGATCTTCCTGAAAGAGGTACCCGCCAACCCGCCGCCTTTGCGCAGCCATCCGCCGGTTCTCGCCACGGCGGACGGACGGTCGAGCGTCATCGACGGTCTCACCACCGGGTCTGAAAAAGTGACCCGCCTGGGAATTCTGCCCGACGCACCCATCGGCCTCCTCATCGGTCCGGGCGCGTCTCACAGTCAGCTTGAGCTGATCGCTGCCGGTGGCGACGGGGTGGCGCGAAAGGTGGCACCAGGTCAGGTGCTGGCGGTCGGCAAACCGGGCGAACCCTTTGGCACCTTTGCCGGGCGCCTTGCAGATGGTCTGCCGAAGCGCTGCCGACTCGTTGATCTGTCGGACGGGCGGGTGCGGCTCTGCCTCGACGGGGAGCGGATTGCCGATGTCCTGGCGTCCCAGACCGGCATCGACATGGGGGCAGACATGGTCCAGGAGGGCTTCAGCCAGCCGACGCTGTTTGGCCATGTGCCGGGACAGTTGACACTGCTGGCTGGTGGCGTGGTCGAGATTCTGGTCTTCTCGACCTATGCGCGCGACCTCGCGCAAGCGCTCAGACACACCATTGAGCTGGCCGAAGCCGACTGGGCGCAGGTCAAAATTCCCGGGTCAGGGTGATGTTGCCGCTCCAGCGGTCGTAGTCGTGAAGCGGCACATTGCTCTTCTGGTTGAAATAGCTGATCCCGACCCGGGGTGTGACGCCGAAGATCTGGAAATCGCGCTTGAGGAAACTCGTGCGGATCTCGACGAAATCATCCTGTCGGTTATCCGCCATGCCCGGAAACAGGGCATTAAAGCGACGGGTTCCGACGGTGATATGGGCAGAAGCGCTCAGGCCGAAGGCGAGGTCCCGGTTGTGGCCCAGATGGCCGCTGATCTCGTCATAGGACGCGAAAGGCCGGCCTTTGACCGTCTCTGTCTCGAAGCCGCCGCCGATCCAGTAGCCCGACGAGACGGTGGGGGAAAACCTGAGGCCGATATTTGTCCGCCAGGTGTCGGCGTCCGCGCCCCCGGCTGCGTCCGAGAAGCGGGTGATATAGGTCGTGTCAGCGGAGATGAGCCACTTCGGGGCAATGTTCCAGCGTCCCGTGAGGCGGCCGCCGATGCCGTGGCTGTAGGGGTTTCCACCGATCCAGACCCGGTCGGTCAGCAGTTCGGCCGAGATGAAATGCTTGAGACCGCGATACCTCAGTCCGGCCTGCAGCTCAACCACGGGCTTGTCATACATCTTGCCGGAATAGTCGGTGTAGGAGGCGGAGCCGCCGACGAACGCTGTCAGATTTTCACTCAGTGGCCTGGCATAGGTGAGCGAGACGCCGCCGGTTACGCCAATGCCCGATTCCGCCATGCTGCCCTTGCCGATCGTGAAAGGAACGCCTCCTATCAGGATGGTGGTGTTCTGCGTGCCGTTGTTGACATTCGTCGACGGCGCGAAAGTCAAGAACATGTTGGCACTGAAACCGCCTTGCGGCTGGATCTGATCAATGAGGCGCTCAAGCTCGCTGCGTGTGATCTCGTTGCCCGCGGCATCGGCGAGCTTGCGGAGCTGGAAGGCGGCAGCCTCGCGTCGGCCTTGCGCATTGAGCACGGAGGCCAATTCGAGCTGGACCCGCTCGAGATCGGGCCGGCGGGCAAGAATGGCGCGCAGACGCTGTTCCGCATCGGTGTAGTTGCCGGTGCGCGCCTTGATCACGGCCAACAGAAACGCCGCCCGAAAGGCCGCTTCCTCGCCCACGAAGCGGCTTTTGACGATAGCCTGTTCGGCCCGGTCGTATTGGCGAGCTGAAATGAGCTGTTCGATGGCGGTGAGATAGCGAACCTGTTCGCTCTCGCCGCTTTCTGTCGGCGCTGCCGGTTGCTGGGCAGACGCTGGAGAGAGAAATGCTGCTGCTCCCGCCAGGACCAAGGCGAAAGCAGCAGCAAACCGGAGCCTCGAGAAATCACTCAACGCAGACAAGAACAAGGGCATGCACCTGGCCGGAGGCAGTTGCTACTTCTTCACTGCGCCGATGACGCCAGTCAGGATGTAGTTCGACGACCGACCTTCAAGCATCGCATTACCCTCGATCTGCACGGCTGCAGCCGTTTCCACAGCGCCATCTCCGAAGAACGCGCCGATGACATCATTGGTGGTCGTGGTGCCGACCGCATTGCCCGCTGCGTCAACCAGCATGGCCGATCCCGAATACTCCGAGCCGGTGATGTCGGCATTCACATTCAGACCGGTGATGTCGGAATTGAGGTTGACCAATGAGTTGGACTGGCTGTCAAAGGTCTGCAATGAGCCGTTGGAGACGCCGCCGGTCACCTTGCCGGTCTGGAAATTCGCCGTCAGCGCGACATCGCCGCCAAGGCCCATCTGCTTCAGCCCGGTCGCCGTTTCGTAAACCGACGTGGCGCCTTCGAGGAATCCCTTGTATTCCGCCGTTCCCGCACCCGGCATGGCGGCGGTGTTGTTGCCGATGAAGCCGACGCCGAAATCGGCGACATTGCCCCCGGCGACGCCGCCGCGATACCTGAGGGTGGTGCCCTCCTTCATGATGATCTTGTCGGTCAATTGGCCGGCCTGGTTGAAGACATTATAGACACCCACCGCGGAGATTGCGGCGTTGTCGGTGTTGATCTGGGGATCGCCAAAGTTGCCGCCTTCGAAATAGACCTGGCCCTTGGCCTGCTTGATCTCGGCGAACTGGGTCCCGCCCTCAAGTGTTCCCGTGAACTTGGCGTCGAAAAGACCATTGACGACCTTGTATTCCGGGGGCGTGACGACGGGGGCCGCAGCCTTGTCCTCGGTTGCTGTCGCTTCGAGCGTCACGCCATCGCGGTTGGTACGGTCGATGGTGGTGGCAGACGTGAGCTCGGTGACGAGAAAGGTCTGGTTGAGGGAAACGGTGGCCGGAGCGCGGAAGGCGAGCATGGTTCCCTTGCCAGTGAGCGGCAGTGCACCGCCCGGACCCGTGCCGCCGCCACCAACAGCGGCCACGCCGCCGGATGATGTGCATCCTGCAAGGAGGGCCACGCTGATCAGGACAGTCGAGGCGACGAGTATTTTCTTCATGGTTCACTCCGGTTTCTGGCCTACCCGTCCGGTTTCCCGGTCCATGGCGACGCAATCATGTTCCGAGCAGTTTTTGGGATGACGGCTTTGCTGCCCGCTGGCCCGCACCTGCTGCTTCAACGGCAATTTATGAGGAGTGATTTTCGAGTTCATCCCCTTTTTGGGGGACGCCGCAGGCGTTGACTTAGAAAAGTGCACCTGCACGCGATACCGAAACGAAAACAACACGGTTTATCAGCGGTTTCTTAAACAGCTGATGGCACTGAAACCGCCGATACGCAGGGCCATCTGCAGGAAGGTGCGCGAGCGACTGCAAGCGCCGCTTGCCTTACGTGGTGGGGGGAAGGTAAGCTTAGCCCGCAGGCTGGACGGCGCACCGGTCTGCCCCGTGGGAGGGGACATGACGCAAGACGCATCGAAGACTGCCATTCCCGGCCCTGCCGGTTTTCCGCTCATCGGCAACATGCTCACCGTGGATGCGGCGGCACCGCTGCAGGCGCTCATGAAGCTCAGCCGCGAAAACGGGCCGATCTTCGAGTTGAACATGATGGGGACGCCGCTCGTCATCGCATCAGGCCATTCCATCGTTCATGAACTGTGCGACGAGGACCGCTTCGACAAGGCGGTTCGCGGCTCGCTTCGCCGCATCCGGGCAATTGGCGGCGACGGGTTGTTTACGGGGGAAACCCAGGAGCCGAACTGGCGCAAGGCGCACAACATCCTGCTGCCCACCTTCTCGCAGCGGGCGATGGTCAATTATTTCCCGATGATGCTCGATATCGGCGACCAGCTGATGACCAAATGGGAGCGGCTCAATGCCGACGACGAGATCGATGTCGTCCACGACATGACGGCGCTTGCGCTCGACACCATCGGCGTCTGCGGCTTCAATTACAGGTTCAACTCCTTCTACCGGCGCGATTACCATCCGTTCATCGACGCGCTCAACCGCACGCTCGAGACCTGCATGATGCAACGCGGCATCCCCTTCGAGACTTTGGTGCTGCGCAAGCGCCTGGCGCAGATGAAGGAGGATGTCGCCTTCATGAACAAGCTCGTTGATGACATCATCCAGGAGCGCAAGCGCGGCGGCGACGGCGCGCAGAAGGATCTTCTCAACTATATGCTGGCGGGCGTCGACAAGGTGACCGGGGAGGGCTTGTCAGACGAGAACATCCGCTATCAGATCAACACGTTCCTCATTGCCGGGCATGAAACGACGTCTGGCCTGATGAGCTTTACACTCTATTATCTGCTCAACAACCCCGAGGTGATGGCGCGTGCGCAAGAGGAAGTCGACCGCGTGCTCGGCCGCGATATTTCCGTGGCACCGACCTTCCAGTCGGTCGGTCAGCTCACCTATGTGCAGCAGGTGCTCAAGGAGGCGCTTCGCCTGTGGCCGACCGCGCCGGCGTTCGGCCTTTACCCTTATGTCGACGAGATGATCGGCGGGCGCTACCTGATCCGCAAGCGCACGTTCGTCACTGTCCTGACCCTGATGCTGCATCGGGACAAGAGCGTGTGGGGCGATCAGGCTGAAGAGTTCGATCCGGAAAATTTCAGCCGTGAGGCGGAAGCTGCCCGTCCGTTCAATGCCTACAAGCCCTTCGGCAACGGTCAGCGGGCCTGCATCGGCCGCCAGTTTGCCATGCAGGAGGCGACACTGGTCATTGCGATGCTGCTGCAGCGCTTCGAGCTCATCGACCATTGCGGCTACCAGCTCAAGATCAAGGAATCGTTGTCGATCAAGCCAGACGGTTTCACCATCAAGGTCCGTCCGCGCCCGGGCCGGACCCGAAGCGCGCTGGTGGCGCTGGAGCGGGTGCCCCCGCCAACGCCCGAGACGACACCCCAGACGATGCCCAACACGATGCCCAACACGATGACCCGGGAAGCCGTCCCCGCGGGCGTGGGCAAACTGCGCAATGGCGGCCGGATCCATGTGCTCTTCGGTTCCAATCTTGGCGTCACCGAAGAGCTTGCCGAGCAGATTGCGCAAGGGGCCGAACTTCTGGGCTTCGAGACGACACTCGGCACGCTTGACGACCATTCAGGCCCACTCCCCACCCAAGGCGGCGTCATCATTGCCTGCGCCTCCTACAATGGAGCGCCACCAGACAATGCGGTGCGGTTCGTCGAGCGTTTGAAGGCGGCGGCACCGGGCTCGGCTGAAGGCGTCCGGTATGCGATCTTCGGATGTGGCAACCGCGACTGGGCCTCCACCTTCCAGGCGACGCCGCGGCTCATCGACGAGCTTCTCAGCCGCGCAGGCGCGACCCGCATGGGTCAGCCCGGCGAGGGTGACGCGCGCGAAGACATGGACGGCACGTTCCGCGCGTGGCTGACCAAGCTCTGGCCGGAGGTCGGGCGGGCGCTCGGCATCGATCTGGACACGGCTGTTTCGGTGAAGCCGGAGCCGCTGTACGACATCCGTATCATCGAACCTTCACGCAGGCCGGAAGGGGCGGCGGAGACTGCGTTCAAGACCTTGATGATGACCGAGAACCGCGAGCTCCAGGCTGGTGCCCAGCCCGGGCGGTCGACACGCCACATCGCCGTGCGGCTGCCTGGGGGCATGACCTACCAGCCCGGAGACCACCTCGCCGTCCAGCCCATTACATCCGACCTGCTCGCCAACCGCGCCCTGACCCAGTTCGGTTTTTCGCCCGACACCCAGATCGTGGTCAGGACCACCGGCGGGCGGCGCAGTTCGCACGGGCTTGACGGGCCGGTTTCCGCCGGTCGGCTGATGAAGACGATCGTCGACCTGCAGGCTGTCGCCACGCGCAAGCAGGTCCAGACATTGGCTGACCACACGCGCTGCCCGCGCACCAGATCGGAACTCGAAGCGCTCGGGCGGGACGGCGAGGGGCCCGACCTCTACCGCAGTGAGATATTCCTGAAACGGGTCTCCGTGCTTGACCTGCTGCAGCGCTTTGAAGCCTGCGAACTCCCGTTCAACATCTTTCTCGAAATGCTGCCGTCGCTGGCACCGCGCTATTACTCGATCTCCTCGGCGCCCGAAACCAACCCGGGTCATTGCACCATCACCGTTGGAGTGGTGGAAGGACCAGCGCGATCAGGCCACGGCACCTATCGCGGCGTGTGCACCAACTACCTGGCCCAGCTTGAACCCGGCAACACGCTGCGCGGGATGATCAAGGAGACCAAAGCCGGGTTCCAGCTGCCCGACGATCCGGCACGGCCGATCATCATGATCGGTCCGGGCACCGGACTTGCGCCGTTTCGCGGATTTCTGGAGACCCGGGGCGCGCAGAAGGCGGCCGGTCTCACCGTTGGCCCATCAATGCTGTTCTTCGGCTGCAGGCACCCGGAGCAAGACTTTCTCTATCGCGAGGACCTTCAAGCCTATGCCCGCGACGGGATCACCGATCTCTCGGTGGCGTTTTCGCGCTCCGGGCCTGAGAAAGACTATGTTCAGGATCTCATGCGTCGGCGACGCTCGGATGTGTGGCGATTGATCGAAGCGGGTGCCATCATCTATGTCTGTGGCGACGGCAGCCGCATGGAGCCCGACGTCAAGCGAGCCCTCATGACCATCCATTCGGAGGAGACCGACGTGGATCCGGGCGCCTCGGAGCTATGGATGGAGGAGATGTCCCGCCAGAATCGCTATGTTCTTGATGTCTGGGCGGGCGGGTGAGGCGGCGCTGAAAGCTTGAAGTGGTGCGCCTTGCCTTCAATCTGAGGCGGAACTCAGGGATGGATTGTCTCGCCAAGGGGTCTTGACTAACTTGCTGCAGTGCACAATTACCGTATGAGGAGTCTTTCGGGAGGAGTGACCCAGGAGGTCGGCCATGCTCTTTCGAATTCCGTCCCGGCATCGTCATGGTGCCGATCATGCTCCTGCGGCCGACATCCGAAGGCTCGGGCTGAATGACGCCGGCCTGTTTGGCCGGCATTTGCACGACCTTGCCCATGAGGACTTCCGGGACCGTTTCAACGGTCTCGTCTCCGATGAATGGCTCGATGGATACATCGCCCGCTCACTCAAACACGGCATTGTGCTCGGCGCGTTTGATGCAGACCGTCTGGTCGCCGTGGCGGAATTGCACCGAGGCCGTGACAGCCGCTCCGGGCAAGCTGAATCGGCATTTTCCGTGTTGACCGACTGGCGTCGCAAGGGGCTCGGAACAGCGCTCATTGCCGCACTCCTGGTTGCCGCCCGTGAGGATGGCCTTTCGGACGTGATCGTCGAGACAGGGTCGCAGAATGTCGCCATGAAGGCGCTCGCCAACAAGTTCGGCGCGCATATGCATTTTGATGGTGAACAGTCGACCGGGCATATCGACGTCCGCGAAGGCTTGCGGCTGGCCGCCGATGCCGGCGTGGCAACCAATGCTGCTGCCGGAGCAGACGAATCGACCGCAGAGCGTCGCGCTCGTTGAGACGGTGAATGAACGGACTGAGATTATGAGTCCGAATTTTTCATCAACCCACTGATCACAAAAAGAAACCCGGACCAGCATGCTGATCCGGGTTTTCGATGTCAGTCGGTGCGGCCCGTGCCGGACGGAAGGGCTTAAGCAGCCTTCTTGCCATAAGGCCAGGCATTGACGGCAGTTTCGCGGACGCTTGAGGCGGCGTCAGAGACCGTGGTGCGGGCCACTTCGGCGGCGTCACGGACACGGTCGTAATTGACCTTGGCGCTCTCGCGGACATAGTCGGCCTGGATCTGGACGGCATCGGTGAGCGACTTGGCGGCGGAAACCTTCTCGACGGTGACGAGCGCGTGCTCGACATTGGCCATGGTCATGTCCAGGAGACCCTTGTTGAAGGCGGCATAGCGGCCGATCATGGAAACAACGGCGCTCTCGGCCTTGCTGTTGAACTTGGCGGCAGTTTCATGGACGGTCTCGGCGCGCTCCTTGGCGGTTGCAGCGGTGCGTGCAAGGAATTCGCGGGCGGCGACGGGAACGACGATCTTTTCCTGCACGCTCTCGATGGTTTCCTTGATGGTGGAAACGGCATCTTCGTTGACGGCAGTCTTGGTGGTTTTGGTCATGTCAGTCATCCTCTGAGGAGCAATGTCAAACCCCGTTCACGATTGACCCGGGGCAGTGTCTGTATGGCACGGTTTCTTGTGCGATGCAACAAAAATGGTGCAGCGCACAAGATATTTCAAGAGGGCGTCTGACTTTCAGTGTTGCGGACATCGTTCGGTGCGTCGGTGATTTTTACGACGGGTCTGATGTAGGGCCTGTTTCGCACAGTGCTGAGCGAGAGTGCGGGCTCTGGTGCATGTCGCGCATAAATGGCTACATTTGTGCGATAACGTACATGCATTCATTCAATGTTTTACAGCGGCCTTCACGCATCCGATTGGATGCGCGGCGCTACAGCGGGCGCGCGGGCATCTGCAGGACCTCGGGCTTGTAACTGGCGGCGGAAGTACCCTATCTGACCAGATAGCGAGGTGGGCGGTCCAACCCCCGCCAGCCAGCCTGCCCGCCCGCCAGCCGAGGACAACACCCAGCCATGGCAGAGACGCTTCATCACGATCCCGCAGGCGGGCCGGACCTCGAGGCGAAGCTTGCCGATCTCAGGCGGATCAAATTTGTGGCGACGGCTTCTGTGGCACTTTGCTTTGTCGTCTATCTCCTGGCGCGTGCCTTTGAGGAGGTCTCACCGGTTCTCGGATTTGTTGCCGCCTTCGCAGAGGCCGCCACCATCGGCGGGCTTGCCGACTGGTATGCGGTGGTGGCGCTGTTTCGCCACCCGCTCGGTCTTCCCATACCGCACACGGCCATCATTCCCGCCAACCAGACGCGCATCGCCGACAATCTCGGCAAGTTCATAGAGGAGAACTTTCTTGGCGACGCGCTGGTGGAGGCGCAGCTCAAAAAGGTTGACTTCGCCCAGCTGGTGGCGGACTGGCTCTCCGATCCCGCGCGCGCCGAGGGTCTGTCGCACTTCATCGCCCGCATGGCCCCGCAGGCGCTTGCGGCGATCGATCAGAGCGGATTGCGCGCCTTCGTCGGTGCGAGGCTCACCGACCAGATCGACCGGATGCCAGTGGCGCCGCTGGCGGCAAAGCTCCTCTCGACCTTCACCGACGAGGGGCGGCACCAGAAGCTTCTCGACAATCTGATCGTCATCCTCATTCGCTTCCTCAACGACGAGGTCGCGCTTGAGGCGATGCGGGAGAAAGTGCGCAAGGAACTGCCGTCGGTCTTCAATCTGTTTCGCGCCGACGCCTATCTGCTCAAGCGGATCGTCGCCTCCGCCTCCTCGTTGCTCGAGGACGTCAAATCCGATCCCGAGCACTCGTTGCGGATCGAATTCGAGCGCTTCCTCAAGACCTTTATCCGCCGGATGAAGCGGTCCAAGCAGTTTCAGGCGCGCGCCGACGATCTCAAGCGCGAACTGATGTCGCGCCCGGAGCTGCGCGATCTTGTGGAAAATCTCTGGCAGAGCTTCTCAGCCTTCCTGCTCCAGGACGCCGCCAACGCGGATTCGATGCTGGTGCGCCACATGTCGGGACTGTTCGTCGATATTGGCCGCCAGCTTGCCCGCGAACCCCGGGTGCGGGCGGACATGAATTCGGGCTTCGTCGTTGCCCTGTCGTCCTTCGTGTCGGCGCAGAAGGCCAATGTCTCCGAATTTATCGCCTCCCAGGTGCGCGGCTGGGACCTCGCCCAGCTCGTGCGGCTGGTGGAGGCCAATATCGGCCGCGATCTGCAGTTCATCCGCTTCAACGGCATGCTGGTGGGCGGCATTGCAGGCACACTGCTGCATGTGCTCGAGCTTTCACTTTTCTGACGTCGATCGAGCCCGTCAAAAATCATGCAGTTTGATCGGCTGGACGGAAAGGGTATAGTCGACGCCTGATACAGGGCGACAAACCATCCCGCCCGGCAAAGGGGAGAGCGTCATGGCCGAGAAAAGGACTGCCGAAGATTTCGTTTCCATGTTCATGAACTTTGGCAAAGATCTCAAGTTGCCGACGCCCGAACTCGAAACGCTGATCGCGCGCCACCGCAAGAATCTGGCGGCCCTTGACGCCGCCGCCAAGACTGCGGGTTCGGGCGCAACCTCCATCCTCGCCCGCCAGCGCGAAATGGTTCAGAAAGCTCTTTCGGAGATTTCCGCCATGGCCGAGGACGTCAAATCCGGGACCAATCCGCAGAATTTCATGATGGCGCAGGCTGATTTTGCCCGCCGTTCCTTTGAGATGGCCATCAAGAACGCCAGCGAGATTGCCGGAATGGCCCAGAAATCGGGCACCGAGTCGTTCAAGATCCTGCAAGACAACATGCAGGAAACGGTGGAGGAACTCAGGGAAGTGATCGCGAAGAATACGAAGACGTAAACGCCCGGCAAGTCAGGCGTCAGTCGCCAGTCGCCAGCCGCCAGCCGTCAGGCGTCAGGCGTCAGTCGTCAGGCGTCAGGCGTGCGTGGTCCCTCGCCACTGGCGCGGTGGCGTAAATTCGATGCGACAGCGACCAGGTTTGGGTGATGACCGACTTTTGCCAGCGTGTCAGCGTTTCGGGTCCGGAAACACGTAACCGCGCATTCCCTTGCGGTCAAACGGTGTCCATGTGCCTTCTTTCTGGGCCAGCCGGTCGGATACGGCATAGACCACCGCCGGATGATGGCCGAGGCCGCAATGGCTTGCTTCCACTTCGATGTTTTCAACCTCCGGCCCGTCGGTCTCCATGCAGGTCTGCCAGGCACAGATTCCGTCGCTCCGGCTGTAGATCGCCGTGGTGGGAACCGGCGGTGTCACGTGAATTGGCCCGCCCATGTGACGTTCGCGGTCGTCGACCTTGTGGCCTGAGGCATACTCGTAGAGCCTCCAGGCGTTGGTTGCGCGCGGGTCGCCGTTGAACGGACTGCCGAGCGTGATCACCGAACGCACGCGCTCGGGCATCAGCTTGGCCATCTGCCGGGCGTAAATGCCGCCGAGCGACCAGCCGACGAGCGAGACCTTGCGGCCAGTCTCGTCATTAAGCCGGGTAAGAAGCTCGATGAGGCCCTTCTCGATGCCTGGCCGGGGACCATAGTTGCGGCCGAGGTTCCAGCCGTGACAGGCAAACCCATGGCTATTGAGGAAACGACGCAGCGGAATGGTCGAATTGTCCGAGGTGATGAGGCCTGGCAGCACCAGCACCGGGTGGCCATCGCCGCGCGGGGCGGTGACCTTCAGCAACGGCAGGCTTGCGAGAAACCCGCCAAGTTCAGGCAGCGCCCGAAGCTCCATCAGCATCAGCGCCTTGGAGGGCGGACGGACGGCGCGGGGGGCGTTGGCGGCTGCAGCAGCGGTCATGTCATATCCTTGAAGTGGGTCAGGCAGATGCGACGCAGTGCGCGGCCTCGGTGTCGAATGTGTGTCGGCGGCCATTTTGCACCGGTCATGTTGGTTTGTCCGTGGCGCGGTCTTCGTTTTCCGCCGGTTGATCAAGGGTCGTGATCGCCTCGAGCAATTCGCGGTTTGCATCCTCTAGCAGGTCGGCGAGGCGGCCGACATCGGGCACCGCCTTGCGATCTGCGGTGATGCCGAAATCGAGTTTGCCGATGTAGCTCTGAACGGTGATGTTGAGAGCCACGCCATGGGTGGCGATGGAGACCGGATAGAGCGCGAGCGCCTTGGCTCCGGCGCAGAAGACGGGGAAGGGTGGCCCCATGGTGTTGGAGATGGTGAGGTTGACTGCCATCGGCATGACGTCGGCGAGTTTTGCGCTGCCATAAAGCTGCATGAGCCCCGGCAGAAGATGCGGCGCGCCCAGAAGTGTGAAATCCTTGGGTGCAGCGTCCTTGATGCTGCCGGCGAACACCTTGGACTGGCTTGAAGCGGCGTGGATCTTCTTCAGCCGCCGGATCGGGTCCGGCTCGTTTGTGGCGAGCGGACAGTTCATGCCAAAGACCTGATTGTTGATATCCTTGTTGCCCAGTTCACGCAGCGAGATCGGCACGAAGGCGACCAGCGGCTTCTTGGGCAGGTCCTCGTGTTCGCGCAGATACATCCGGAGCGCGCCTGCGGAAATCGCCATTACCACGTCGTTGATCTTGGTGCCGGTGGCCTTGGCGATGGCCTTGGCGTCGGTGAGCGGCAGGGAGCGGGCGGCATAGCTTCGCTTGCGCGAAACAGAAACGTTGAAGCGGGTTTTCGGCGCCAACGGATCGCTTATGCGGGGCAGCTGGCCGGTTTCGGCCGTTGTCTTTGCACTTGCAAGCACCGCGTCCGTCACATTTGAAATGAGCGAGGGAATTGCCTGCAGCGCGTTGATCTGCTGGCGGGCGACGTTGGAAATGAGATCGTGAAGACCGAGGAGCGCGCGCTCTTCCACCGATGGCCTGGCCTTGGCTTTGGCCTTGGGCGGCGGCGGCGGTACCACCCGGGGCTCGGGAAAGAAATCCATCACCGCCTGCATGATCACCATGCCTGCGCCACCGTCGACGGCTGCGTGGTGGACTTTGGAATAGAGCGCCACTGTTCCGTCTGCGAGCCCGTCGATGACGGTAAACTGCCAGAGCGGCTTTGCGCGGTCGAGCAGTTCGGAATGCAAGTCGCCGACCAGCGCCTCGAGCTGAGCGAAACTGCCGGGGGCCTTGAGCGTGATCCCTCTGATATGATCTTCAAGATCGACCTCGTCGACGTCGACCCAGCCCGGATGATCAAGCTCAAGAACGGTGCGCACCAGCTTCTTTGCAAAGATCGGCACAAGGTGGATGCGGCTTGCAAAAAAGCTGCGAAAATGGGCGAGAAATGATCCTTTCAAACCCGCAGGCATCTCGAAGATCGTCAGCGCCGCCACATGCATCGGCGTTTCAGGCGATTCCATGTAGAGAAACGTGGCGTCCAGACCGCCAAGCTGCTTCATGCGATATCCTCCCGCCGAGAAGCCGGAAATCCTTCCTTCCAGCCCTTAGCAAACAGGATCATTCGCCAAAAAAAGCCGCTTGACAAGCGGGGCCTGCGCATTCGCACAGCCCATTGGATATTTACGTGGGATTATGTTACGTAAACTGCCGATTGGCGTGGTGGCCTGTGGAATCCGGCCGTCATCCCGCTACAGCGGCCTTTGCACATCCAGTCGGATGCGTGGATGCCGCTGCAAAACACTGAATGAATGCACGGGCGTTATCGCACACATGTATCCATTTGTGTGCGACATGCATTAGGCAACCGGCCGAGGTGCCGCTAAGCTCGATTTTCCGGGGTGGAGGAGAGCTCCGACCAGGACCGAACGGGGGGAGGCCTGTGGAGGAAACGGCCAGGTCGTTCCATGGAGCGGATGGCCGCAGGCGCCCTTCCCGGATCGCGACCGACACAACACGCCTGCGTGGCCTGCCGCGCGGGGAGGAGATGAACGATGAGCGAGACGGAACTCACATTCGCCACCATGGCCGACCATATCGGCAAGGAAATCGGCCTGTCTGACTGGCAGGTCGTCAGCCAGGACATGATCAACGGTTTTGCCTTGGCCACGCTTGACGACCAGTGGATCCATGTCGACGTGGCGCGGGCCACGCAGGAAAGCCCGTTCGGGGCTCCGGTGGCGCACGGCTATCTGACACTGTCGCTGATCGCAGGCCTGTCGCTCAAGCTTGGTATCGTGCCGAAGGGCACTGCGGCCGCGCTCAACTATGGCCTCGACAAGGTTCGCTTCCTGGCACCGGTCAAGGCAGGCCAGCGGGTGCGGCTGCGGGTGTCGCTCATGGGGTTTGAGGAAAAGGGTTCGGGGCAATTCCTCATGAAGGCCGGCAACGTCATCGAAGTCGAAGGGTCGGACAAGCCCGCCGTGATCGCCGAGACGCTGGCCATGCTGATGGCCGGACGGCCGGCGAAAGGAGCCTGAGGATGGCAAAAAAGCCCAAGGAAGATGTCAGTCTGGCCGAGGAAATTGCCCTGAGTGCGTCTGAGAACACGCTGGCGCTCAACCCGCTCGTGGCAATCCGTCCGCAGGACATGGTCGCAGCTGCGGGGACGGTGCTGAAGGCGATGGCCGCACAACCCGCACTCGTCGCCGACCAGTGGTTTGGATTCATCAACGAGATGGGGCGTATCCTGACCGGCAAATCGGAGGTCGCCTCCGACCCCAAGGACCGGCGCTTTGCCGATCCGGCCTGGAAAACCTCGGCGT
Source organism: Hyphomicrobiales bacterium (assembly GCA_038325465.1). Taxonomy (GTDB): domain Bacteria; phylum Pseudomonadota; class Alphaproteobacteria; order Rhizobiales; family Rhizobiaceae; genus Hoeflea. The sequence continues at coordinate 58,502 of JBBQJA010000001.1, forward strand.
TGCACAAAGGGCTCATGCAGAGCTATCTCGCCTGGGGCAAGACGCTTGCGGAGGCGGTGGAGAAAACCGACCTTGACGGCAAGGATGGCGCCCGCGCCCGGCTTGCAACATCGATCCTGATCGATGCCATGGCACCGTCCAACCTTTTGGCCACCAATCCAACCGCGCTCAAGGCGCTGGTGGACACCGGCGGGCAGAGCGCGCTCAAGGGCCTGCAGAATTTCATCGACGACATGACCAAGAACGGAGGCTTGCCGTCCTCGGTCGATGCATCGAAGTTCAAGGTGGGTGGAAATCTCGCCACCACGCCGGGGACGGTGGTTTTCCGCAACGAGATCTGCGAGCTGATCGTCTACACAGCGACCACGAAAACCGTGTTTGAGAAGCCGCTGCTGCTGGTGCCGCCGCAAATCAACAAGTATTATTCGGTCGATCTTTCCGCTGAAAAGTCGATGATCCGCTTCCTGCTCGCCAACGGCATCCAGCCCTGGTGCATCAGTTGGCGCAATCCGACCGCCGAACACCGTGACTGGGGGCTTGAGGAGTATATCCTTGCCCTCGATGAGGCGGTGGACGCGACGCTCAAGCTCACCGGTGCCAAGGATCTCAATATCATGGGCTCCTGTTCGGGCGGCATCACCGTCTCCACCTACGTTGCCTGGCTTGCGGGCGCGAAGAAGAAGCGGAAGAAGGTCAACTCGGTACTGCTCGCCGTCTGCGTGCTCGACACCATGAGTGCCACGGACAACGACATGGCGGCGCTGGTCACGCCGGAATCGGTGATGGTGGCCAAGAAGCTCAGCCAAGCGCGCGGCGTTCTTGATGGCCAGGAAATGGCCAAGATGTTTGCCTGGATGCGGCCCAACGATCTCATCTGGAACTATTGGGTCAACAACTATCTGCTGGGCAACGCGCCGCCGGCTTTTGATGTGCTCTACTGGAATGCCGACACGACCCGGCTTCCTGCCCGCCTGCATGGGGATTTCCTCGATCTCATCTTCACCAATCCGTTCGTGAACGCCGGACGGATGTCGATCGCCGGGGTGCCGATCGATCTTTCCAAGGTCACGCACGACACCTATGTGATTGCGGGCACCACCGACCACATCACGCCCTGGAAGTCGGTCTACCAGACGGCGCGGCTCTATGGCGAAAAGACGACCTTCATCCTGTCCAATTCGGGACACCTTCAGAGCCTGCTCAATCCGCCTGGAAACCCCAAGGCCTGGTATGTCAAGGGCGTCACCACGGCCGAGAATGCCGACGCCTGGGTAGAAACCGGCACCAAGATCGAAGGAAGCTGGTGGCTTGACTGGGCGGATTATCTCAAGGGCCGTTCGGGGCCGGAGGTGAAAGCTCCCGACCAGCCCGGCAGTGCGGACTACCCGCCGCTCGGCGCTGCGCCTGGCACCTATGTGTTCGAGCCCTGATGCCATGGATGGTCTGGCTGCTTGCTGGCTGCGGTTTGCCTGTGATCTTCCGCGCGCGTGCCCAACCCTGAAAGGAGGACGCCGTGTCCGCATTTGATATCCGCATGATCGATGTCGAGGGGCAGAAGCTCCGGGTGGGCATCAGAGAGGTTGCGGGTGACCGTCCACCGCTTCTGATGTTTAATGGCATCGGTGCCAATCTCGAGCTTGCCGAGCCGTTCATCGCCGCGCTCGAGGAGACGAGTGCCGTCATCTTTGACGTGCCCGGAATCGGCGGCTCGCCCGCGCCTTCGCTTCCCTACCGGCCGCAGACGCTGGCACGGATGGCGGCGCGGCTGATGTCGGGCCTCGGCCATGAGATCGTGGATGTGTCGGGCGTATCGTGGGGCGGCGGGCCTGCCCAGCAATTCGCCTTCCAGTATCCGAAGCTGTGCCGCAAGCTCATCCTTGCCGCAACCACGCCCGGCTGGACCATGGTTCCGGGCCGCCCCAATGTGTTGTCGAAGATGGCGAGCATCCGCCGTTACACCGACAAGGGTTACATGCGTTCCATCGCAGCCGAGATTTATGGCGGCGATTTCCGGTCCGATCCCGATTTGATCCTCAGGCATGCGTCGGCCATGAAGGGTGCCTCCAACTACGGCTATGCGCTGCAACTTCTCGCCATGACCGGCTGGACGAGCTTGCCCTGGCTGTGGCGGCTCAAGCAGCCGACGCTGGTGATGACCGGGACTGACGATCCGCTCATTCCGGTCATCAACGGTCGCATGCTGGCCGCGCTCATTCCCAACGCGCGGCTTGAACTGGTGGACAACGGCCATCTTTTCCTTGTCACCCGGCCTGGGGAAAGTGCGCGGACCGTTGAGGCGTTTCTGGCCGAGCCGATGGCGACCGGTGCGAGCGCGGTGATTGTCGACGAAGGGCTCCGCGAGGCGGGCTGAGAGAAGGGCGGACATGCGCATTATCACCGGTCAGGACATTGCCTCGGTCTGCACATGGCCGATGGTCGTTGACGCCCTGAGGGCGGGTCACCGGCTGCCGCCAGCCGAGCTTCGCGACAGCCTGGTGGAAAACGCAGGCCGCAAGATGCTGGTGCGAACCGCCTGGATCCCCGGTCTTGCGGCAGGGGTGAAGGCCGTCACGATCTATCCGGACAACCCGGCAAAGACTCCTTGTGCCCCGTCCGTCCAAGGCCAGGTCCTGCTCTTCGACGAGGAACAGGGCCATGTGGTGGCCGTGCTCGAGGGGGTCGATCTGACAGCCTGGAAGACGGCCGGCGATTCCGCCCTCGGAGCTGCCTGTCTTGCCAGGCACGATATTGTAACGATGCTGATGGTGGGTGCGGGTGCGATGGCCGAGCCGCTGATTGCCGCCCACCGCACGGTCCGTCCGTCGATTGCCAAGGTCCTGATCTGGAACCGGTCGCTGCCGCGCGCCGAGGCGTTGGCGCGCCGTGTCATCGACAGCGGCTGCGCGGCCGAGGTCTCAGCGGATCTCGATGCGGCGCTCGCCATCGCCGATCTCGTCTGTGCGGCAACCATGTCGACCGAGCCGCTGATCCTGGGCGGAAAGATCAAGCCAGGAACTCATGTCGATCTCGTGGGGGCTTACACGCCCACCATGCGCGAGGCCGATGACGAGACGTTCCGGCGCGGCCGGGTGTTCGTGGACAGTTTCGCAACGACGGTCGGCCATATCGGGGAGATCATGGCGCCGATGGCTTCGGGCACCTTGACGCGCAATGACATCCTCGGCGACCTGCATGCGCTGGTCAATGGTCATACCGGGCGGACGTCTGATCAGGATATCACCGTCTTCAAGAATGGTGGCGGTGCCCATCTCGATGTGATGGTGGCGCACGCTGTGGCGATGGCGCTCGGTGCCACGACAGTGGCGTGAGCCGGGTGCGCCAGATCCGCCGCGCGCTGCCGCTTGGCGTTTGGACAGTCATCTCACCCTGATTGTGCCAGACATTTTTGGCAGAGTCTTGCCAGATCAGGGGCGCGTTTCTGGCAACATCTTGCCCGCGTTTGCGGCAAGTCGCTGTTAACCCTGTGAGTGGTGCCGAACATGCGGCTGGCACACAGATTGCTGGGCTCATTTCAGGTTGCGGCGCGCAAGCAGTGCCCTACCCCCCGTCGTCACACATTGGAGGAAACCATGATGACCAGGACCACCCGCAGAACATTCGTAAGCCTGATGGCTGTCGGCGCCATGAGCTTGGGCGCTGCCCCGGCCTCTGCCGAACAATTCGTCAACATCCTGACCGGCGGCACGTCGGGCGTATATTATCCGATGGGCGTGGCGCTCTCCAAGATTTACGGAGAGAAGATCGAAGATGTCCGCACGCAGGTGCAGGCAACCAAGGCGTCGGTCGAGAACCTCAATCTCCTGCAGCAGGGCAAGGGGGAGCTCGCGTTCGCGCTGGGAGATTCCGTCATCATGGCCTGGGAAGGCAATGCGGATGCCGGCTTCAAGGTACCGCTCGACAAGCTGCGCGGCATCGCCGCCATCTATCCAAATTACATCCAGATCGTGGCATCCAAGGAAAGCGGCATTGCAAGCCTGGCCGATCTCAAGGGCAAGAGCATTTCGGTCGGCGCGGCCAAGTCCGGCACCGAGTTGAATGCGCGGGCGATCTTTGCGGCTGCCGGCATGTCCTATTCCGACCTGGCGAAGACCGAATATCTGCCCTTCGCCGAATCGGTTGAATTGATCAAGAACAGGCAGCTCGACGCCACGCTGCAATCGGCTGGCCTCGGCGTCGCCTCGATCAAGGATCTGGCGACCTCGGTGGACATTTCAGTGGTGTCGGTGGGCGCGGATGTGGCCGCCAAACTTGGCGCGCCTTTCGTGGCCACGACCATTCCAGCAGGCACCTACCAGGGTCAGGATGCCGATGTGGCGACTGTCGCGGTGGTCAATTTCCTTGTCACCCATGCCGATGTCAGCGACGATCTTGCCTACGCGATGACCAAGCAGATGTTTGAAAATCTCCCCGACATGGAAGCCGCCCACGCGGCCGCCAAACAGATCAAGCTGGAATCAGCCCTGACCGGCATGCCGATCCCGCTGCATCCGGGTGCAGAACGCTACTACAAGGAAAAGGGCATGATGTAGGCCAAACGGCGGATGGACGGGTCTGCCTGAGGGCAGGCCGGTCCATTCCTGCCGATCGGTCAACTGAACTGGCCTTTTGTGCTGTGGCGGCCATCGTCCGGCGCTCTCGCATCCATACGGCTGGCGCCCCGCGATGGGCCCGGCCTTCTGGTCCCCACCGCAGCGTTTCGGGAGGAAACATATGCTGCAGTCCACCGCCGGTCCTACCCAGACGCCGCCCAAAGCGGCAGAACTCGATATGCATCAAGCGCTCTCGGGCGCGTTCCCGAGTGGTCGGGAAGGCCGGATCCTGTTCTGGATCGCGGTTGCCTTCTCCGTCTTCCAGGTCGCTACCGCGGCTCATGTGATCGATTTTCCGAGCCAGGTGGTTCGCGCCTTTCATGTGGGATTCCTGCTGGTGCTGACGTTTCCGCTTGTGGCGGTCGCCCGCCAGGCGGGACCTGCGGGCAAGGCACTTGCCTGGGCGCTGGCCGCTGTCAGCGTCGCCATCGCGCTCTACCAGTATGTCGAATACACCGAATTGCTTGTCCGGGCAGGCGATCCGCTTGCGCGCGATATCTATATCGGTGTCGTAGCTCTGGTGACGGTCTTTATCGCCGCCTGGGCGCTGATGGGACCGGCGCTGCCGCTGATCTCTGGCGCGTTTCTGGCTTACTGCCTTTTTGGGGAGTATCTGCCCGCGCCACTCGACCACCGGGGCTACGACTTTGCCCAGGTGATCGAGCACATGGCCTATGGCACCGAGGGCATTTATGGCATTCCGATCTATGTGTCTTCCAGCTACATCTTCCTGTTCATCCTGTTCGGCGCGTTCCTTGAGAAAGCCGGCATGATCGGGCTGTTCACCGATGTTTCACTGGGGCTTGTCGGGCACAAACGCGGCGGCCCGGCCAAAGTGGCGGTGATTTCCTCGGCCCTGATGGGAACCATCTCGGGATCGGGCGTGGCCAATGTTGTCACCACCGGTCAGTTCACGATTCCGCTGATGAAAAAGTTTGGCTACCGCCCGGCATTTGCCGGCGGCGTGGAAGCCACCGCGTCCATGGGCGGTCAGTTGATGCCGCCGGTGATGGGGGCGGTCGCCTTCATCATGGCCGAGACGCTGGGGGTCGAATACCACGAGATCGTCAAGGCGGCGCTCATTCCGGCCATCCTTTATTTCGCCTCAACCTTCTGGATGGTCCATCTGGAGGCGGGCAAGCGCAATCTTGTCGGTCTGCCAAAGAGCGAACTTCCATCGCCGCTCGCCGCCCTCAAGCGCAACTGGTTCCTGCTGCTGCCGCTCGGTGTGCTCGTCTATCTGCTGTTTTCCGGCTACACACCGCTGTTTGCGGGCACTGTGGGCCTTGCCATGACGGTGCTGCTCATCCTCGGCGGGTCTATCGCGCTGGGCCTCTCATCCGGGGTGATCCGGACCGTGTTCTGGATCGGGCTCGGGCTCGTCGCTTCGGCTTTTTTCCAGTTCGGGATCTGGGTGGTTCTGGCGGCCATCGCGGTGCTTGTCGCAATCAACGCCTTTTCGAGAGGCGGGCGCGAGACATTGCTGATCTGCCGGGATTCGCTGGCTGAAGGTGCCCGGACCGCCCTTCCGGTTGGCGTCGCCTGTGCCGTGGTCGGGGTGATCATCGGTGCCATGACGCTCACCGGCGCGGCCAATACGTTCGGCCAGTTCATCGTGGCGGTCGGTGAGGAAAATCTGTTTTTCTCGCTGCTCCTGACGATGGTGACCTGCATTGTGCTCGGCATGGGCATCCCCACGATCCCCAACTATATCATCACATCTTCCATCGCAGGCCCGGCCCTGCTCGAACTCGGTGTGCCGCTGATCGTCAGCCACATGTTCGTCTTCTATTTCGGCATCCTGGCCGATCTCACACCGCCGGTCGCACTCGCCTGCTTTGCCGCCGCACCCATTGCCAAGGAGAGCGGACTGAGGATTTCGATGGAAGCGGTGAAGATTGCTGCGGCCGGCTTCGTTATCCCCTTCATGGCGGTCTACACGCCGGCGTTGATGCTGCAGGACGGCGGACCGCTTGCCCAGAGTATCGGTTACGTGCCGGCGGTGGTCTACATCGTCGTCAAGGCCGTGCTCGCCATCGGTCTGTGGGGGGCGGCGGTGATCGGCTATCTTGGGCGGCCGCTTTGGTGGCCGCTGCGTCTTCTCGCCGTGATGAGCGCCTTCATGCTGGTCGCTGCCCTGCCGATCACCGATGAACTGGGATTTGCGATGACGGCGGTCTTCGGGTTCCTCTGCTGGCGGCAATTGAAGGCCGCAAAGCGGGTGGCGGCTTGATGGGCCTTTCGCTGTGCATCGCCGGTGCAGGAAAGTCACTCGTCGTGGCCGCAACCGCCTTCACGCTGAGCTGGACCCATTCGGTGGAACGCACCGAATGGCGGGAGAGCTGGCGGCTTGATGCGTCCGGCCTCTCGGTCACAGAGGCGCGGGTGAAAGGATCGGGTGCCGGCATGGAGCCAGGTGCTGGCGCGCGTCTGAGCGGTGGTTGGTGGGTCTGGTCGCCCACTGTTCCGCCGCTGGCGCGGCTGACGCTCGCATCGTCCGGGGCGACATCGTCGGGCTGGACGTTGTGCCATGCGGGCGGCTGCATGACGCTCGGCGTGGAACCTGGCGACAGCACCACGCTCTCGGCTTGCCCATGACTTCACCGCATGATCCCCCGCCGAGGCTTGAACCTGGCGCCGAAAGCGACCATCCTGCACGATCAGAAGGACACCGGGATCGGGACGCCTTGATGCAGAAACGCAATGGACGATTGACCGCACTGATGCTCGTGGCAGCTTTGTGCGCAGCCGGAGTGGTCTGGCTGGTTGCCGACCGCGCGGCGACAGTCCGTCTGGAGGCGGGCCTCGACCAGAACCTCATCGTCACCCGGCGCGCCATCGAAAGCGAAATCGAGCGTTTCCGCTATCTTCCGCAGGTGCTGGGCGAGGATATCCGGGTGCGGACGCTGCTGTCACGTCCGGTGGACGGCAACGCAGCCGCGGCGGCGAATTTCTATCTGGAGACAGTGGCGCGCCAGTCAGGTGCCGACGAGCTGTATCTGCTTGATGGTTCGGGAACAACGCTTGCAGCGAGCAACCATGGCAGGCCGAGCAGCTTCGTGGGCATCAATTATGCCTTCCGGCCTTATTTCCGGGATGCGATGCGGACCGGCGAAGGCCGCTACTTCGCCATTGGCGTCACCTCCGGACGACCCGGTTATTTTCTGGCGACGCGCTTGCAGGCACCCGGCGGTCCCCTCGGCGTCGTCGTGGCGAAGGTCAATCTCGAGCCGCTCGAGCAAGCCTGGCAAGACGCCGGTGCCCTGATCGCCATCGCTGACCGCCATGGTGTGATCTTTCTGTCGGGGAACCCGGACTGGAAGTACCGACCTGTCACCAGGCTGGACGCGGAGGTGCTTGCCCGCATCGCCAGTGAGCGGACCTATGACGGCATTGACATCGGTGCCGCGTTGCCGCTGTTGGACCGCATGCCGGAGGGTCTTGAACGCGGGCGCGGGAGCCATGGCTTTTCCGAGCGCGACGGGGCGTTGCCGCTGCGGGCACGGTTCCGGGCGGTGGAACCGGACGGCTGGATGCTGGTGGCGGCCGCCGATTCACGGCCGGCGCGCAGTGTGGCAGGCTTCTGGGCTCTGGTGGCGGGTCTTCTCGGTCTGCTGGCCGCAGGTGCCGTGAGATACCTGCAGCAACGCCGCGTGCTCTATCAATTGCGTGAGCGCCAGACCGTGATGCTTGAACAGATGGTGGGCGAAAGAACTCGGGAGCTGGCGCGGGAAATCGAAATCCGCCGTCGAACAGAAGCTGACTTGCGCGCCGCTCAGGAGGGCCTCATCCACTCCGAAAAGATGGCCGCTCTTGGTCGCATGTCGGCGGCGATTGTCCACGAGGTGAGCCAGCCGCTGGCGGCGCTCGAGACGACGCTTGCGAGCGCGGAGGCGCTTGCGGTCAAGGCAGGCGTCGGACCGGTCTCCGATCGGGTGGTCGCGGCGCGCGCGCTGATCCGGCGCATGCAGAGAACCGTCAAGCATCTCAAGACCTTCGGGCGAAAGGACGCGTCACAACTCACGCGGGTCGATGTTGACGAAGCCATCCGCAACGCTCTCGGCGTCATCAACGCCAGGGCCCAGACCGCGGGCGTGAACCCCGGCTTTGACCCCGCAGGCTTGGCACCGCCGGTTCTGGCCGTTCCCGTCAAGCTCGAGCAGGTGCTCATCAATCTTATCGCCAACGCGCTCGATGCGCTGGGGGGACGCGCGGACGGCGAGGTCACCATCACCCGGACCGTGCGGGGCGACCGGCTCGATGTCGCGGTCCGCGACAACGGCTCGGGAATCGCGCCGGAGTTGCGCGACCGGATCAGCGAGCCGTTTTTCACGACCAAGATTTCGGGTGAGGGCCTCGGGTTGGGGCTGTCGATCTCGGGCGCGATCATGGCCGAATTTGGCGGTGGAATCGTATTTGCTGAAGCGCGCGGTGGCGGCACTGTGGCGACCATGACCATTCCGATAGCCGTTGACGGCGCTGTCTGGCCGGTGGCCGCCGAATGAACCGGCGCGGCAAGGTGGTGCTGGTCGATGACGATGCTGATCTCCTCAAGGCTGCGAGCGATTGGCTCGACGTCTCGGGCTTCGACGTGGTTCCGGTCGCAGACCCCGAACGGGCTGCCGAACAAATCACAGCCTTTGATCCCGATGTCGTCGTCACCGACATCCGGATGCCCGGCAAGGACGGGATGACGCTGTTGTCGGATATCGCCGCTGTCATGCCCGATCTTCCGGTCGTGCTCATGACCGGTCATGGGGACATTGCGCTTGCGGTCAGCGCCATGCGACGCGGGGCTGAGGACTTCATCGAGAAACCCTATGATGCCGATCACCTTGTCAGTGTGCTCGACCGGGCCGTGGGCAAGCGCCGGATGGGGCGGGAGATCGAACGGCTGCAGCGACTTTTGAGCGAGGGCGATCACGGTGCCGGCCGGATTCTGGGCGATAGCCCGGCCATGCAGCTGCTGCGCGAGCGGGTGGCGACGCTTGCCGCCATCGACATCGACGTGCTCATCATCGGCGAAACAGGCACGGGAAAAGAACTGGTGGCGCGGGCGCTGCACGATGGCAGCCACCGGCGCGATGGACCCTTTGTCGCGGTCAATTGCGCCGCGGTGCCCGACAGCATCTTCGAGAGCGAGATCTTTGGCCATGCGCGAGGGGCGTTCACCGGAGCGCAGAAGGAGCGCAAAGGCAAATTCGAATTTGCCGACCGGGGCACGATCTTTCTCGATGAGATCGAATCCATGCCGTCTGGCCTGCAGGCCAAGATCCTGCGCGTGTTGCAGGAGCGCCAGATTGAACGGCTTGGAGAGAATGGTCCGCGCGACATCGACATCCGTGTGGTGGCTGCAGCCAAGAGTGATCTGTCAGTTGACATTTCTACGGGCCGTTTCCGCCAGGATCTGTTCTATCGGCTGGCGGGAACCGACATCCGGATACCCCCGCTCAGGGAGCGGAAGTCCGATGTGCCTTTGCTGTTTTCGGCCTATGCGCGGCTGGCAGCCAAGCGCCACGGGCGACCCGACCCGGAGATCGACACCGAGTTGCAGGCCGAGCTGCTGGCGCAGGACTGGCCTGGGAACGTGCGCGAGCTCAAGGCGCGCGCTGAACGTTTCGCACTCGGGATCGACGATCACCCGATGACCGCAGGACGCAAGCCGGGAGCTTCGGGCGCGGCCAGTCTGCCCGACAAGGTGGCCGCTTTTGAAATGGCTGAAATCCGCGCCGCCATGCAGGCTTGTGACGGACGAAGCGCCGCTGCGGCCGAGCTTCTGGGCATTCCGCGTCGCACACTCAACGAGAAGCTGGCGCGGTTCGGCCTTCGCGACGGCACCGGGGATGGCTGATGAGCCCGTCCGCCGCAAACGGGGTGGCGGCGATTCATTGCACGCCTATCGCATTTTTCTCTTTGCCTCTTTGCGGCCACGCTCTACATCTCGTTCAAGCGCGGCCGGGGGCAGGAAGTGGCACAGGATAGATTTTCATTTCCGCTGGCGGCAGGGCGCGCCGAGGCCTTGGGCGAAATCCACGCCCGGCCCTATGCACTGGTGGGGACGTGCCGGGTCATCTTCCAGCTTGCCTTCCTGACAGAAGGCGGTTCGGTGGTCGACCATGCGGTTCTGGCGAGTCTGGCGCGGTCGCGCGGCCTGGCGATACCGGGGCGTGATTCAAACCACTTCTCCATGCCCTGGGGGCAGGGCACGCTGCGTTGGGAGCGGCACACCGAGTTTTCAACCTATTTCTGGGATTGCCCGGCACCGCAGCGTTTTGGCGACCCGGTGCCGGCGCATCCTTTCGGCGGCCAGTTTTCACCGCCTGGTAGCCTCATCTCCGGCATACGCCTTGAAGTCCGAAATGACTCCGAGCAGACGCGGGAAGCCATCGCGCAGTTCGATCCGACCAGCCTTTGCCGCAGCGAAATCCGCGATGGCAAAGCGGAGATCATCACGGATTTTCGCCAGGACGGCGACGGCCTGACCCGGATTCTCGTCATCGACAACGGCATGAGTGAAGCCCGCCGTGGCGCGGTGGTGCAGCGGCTTCTCGACATCGAGACTTACCGGACGCTTGCCATGATCGGCCTTCAGCTCGCGCGCACGCTGTCGCCCGAGATGCGGCGGATCGAGGATGGGCTGACATCGATCACCCAGGGCATGAAAGCAGGGGCGCGCGAGAATGCGCATGCGCTTTTGTCGGAGATCACGGGGCTTGCGGCCGAACTTGAGGCCAACGCCGCGCTCAGCCTCTACCGTTTCGGCGCGAGCCGGGCCTATTACGACATCGTCCGGGAGCGAAACCGGTCGCTGGCGGAAACCAACATTCCGGGTTTTGAATCGCTCGGTTCGTTTCTCGAGAAGCGGCTGGCACCGGCGATGCGGACCTGCCAGTCGATCGAGGAGCGGCAGGCCAACCTGTCTCGCAAGCTGTCGCGTGCCACCGCGCTGCTTCGAAGCTGGATCGACGTCGAGCTCGAGCGGCAGAACAGCGCGCTGCTGAGTTCGATGAACAGCCGCGTCAAACTGCAGCTCCGAATGCAGCAGACGGTCGAAGGCCTGTCAGTGGCAGCAATCTCCTATTACATCGTTGGCCTGTTCGGCTATCTGGCCAAAGGGCTGGAGAGTTTTGACGTCCATATCAAGTCGGGTTTGCTCACGGCGGTCTCCGTGCCGGTTGCCATCGGCTTCACCTGGTATGTTGTGCGCTCGATCCGGCGCAAGCACCTCACCGAGGACCAGGCCGAAAGCAAGGGACCGAGCTACGAGCCGTGACGCCGCGCGGTCAAGGGTGGCGACGGTCGTCCGCTCGGCACAATGGCGCGGCAATGGTCCTCCCGGCCATTGCATGGGCGATCCTCGTCCACGTTTTAAAGCCAGGCCCTGATCATCAGCCGAGCGCGTTGACAACCAGTTCGGCGGCGGCTGCACCGGAAAACTGCTGCTGTCCCGTAATCAGGTTTCCGTCGCGGAGAGCGAAGGGCTTGAACGAGGAAGCGGTGACGAAATTGGTGTCTGGGAGCTTCCGGGCTTCCTCCTCGATCCAGAATGGCTGAATCTTCATGCCGACGAACCCGTCGGCTTTTAAGGCCCGCGCCTTGACCATGCCGAGCCACCTGTCGCCACCGGGCCGTTTTCGGTCCCGGCGGTCCGGCATGTGCGCAACAGGCGTGAGACCATGCTGGATATCGCCGTCGACCGGTTCAAGAGCCATTCCGGCGTTGTCAGAATCGCCGGAACAGCTCTATCCGTTTGTTTTGACGCAATTCCGGACGCGAAAGCGGTGCCACTTTCGCTGGAATTGCTCAAGCGGATTGCGCAAGCGCTGGCCGGAACCGCCGGACCGGTCTGCCAACAAGGTGATTGATCGGGGAAATCGGAAAGAACGGCGGCACTTGCAAGGCAGTCTTCGAGATCGCCGGGGAGGGCGGGTGATGTGGTCCTTTGGTCTCCGGGTCGAAACATCACGGATGTGATATGCACTTCATATTAGAATTTTTTGCAAAGCACGCCTTATAGTAGGTTATCGTCTGACAACGGAGAATGCCGTGATCGTTCGAACCCTGAAAATGGCTGATAGCGCATCCCTTTTTTCCACCTGCGTGTCGCGGGCCATCGTGAAAGCCGACGACAATGTCGGGCATGTGGTCTTTGACACAGCCTTTCCTTCTGGCACCAGCGACAGGATCGTGCCGCGCCATGGGGCCGATTTCATGAGCCAGGCTCATTATTGCCTGGAAGGCGAGGGGCTGGCGGAGATCGAAGGCCAGGCTTGTATCCTCAAGGCCGGTTCACTTGTCGCCACTTCCATGACCCGACCGATCAGTTTTTCCACCCGCGACGGCATGCGTCTGTGCTCCGTCCTGAACGCCGACCTTGCGCCAGACCGGATCATCCACCGCCATCTCGACGAGATCATCGGCACCGAGCGGGATGTCTTCTGGGGCAACGGCCGGAGCCGCAGGCTGCTGATCAAGAGCGACGGCCTCGGCTTTGCGTTGTGCGTGACGGTGGGCAATCCCAACACAGATTCCCCATTGCAATATCGCAACCATTACGAGAGCTGCTACTATGTCTCGGGCAGCGGCGAATATGTCTGGGATGACGGCAGCCATCCGATCGACACCGGCGACGCACTTTCGACGGTTTTCATCATGAATCGCAACGATGCCCACCGGATGGTGGTGCACGACACGTCGATCTGCCTGTCGATCTTCACGCCGCCCATCGAAGGTCACGAGACGCACAATCTGACGGGCGAAGAGGCCTCGTCCTATTAGGCCGCTTCCCGGTCAGTAGTGACCTGTCCGCCAAAGCGGCGGCCTCCCTGCTTGCTCTTTGACAAGGACATCCCATGCCGGCAAAGCCACTCGACATCCTCGGAATCGGCATCGGCCCCTTCAACCTGGGCCTTGCCTGCCTTGTTCGTCCGATCAAGTCGGTCGACTGCCTGTTTGTCGAGCGCAACGAGGAATTTGCCTGGCACGGCGGAACGCTCATCGAAACGGCGACGCTGCAGACGCCGTTTCTTTGCGATCTCGTCACTCTGGCCGATCCGACCAGTCCGTTCAGCCTGCTCAATTATTTCAAAGAAACCGGCCGGATCTACACTTTCTATGCGGTTCTCATAGACACCGCGAATTTCTTTCTGCCGCGCAACGAATTCAATGCCTATTTCCGCTGGGCTGCCGCAAAGCTAGACACGCTGCAGTTCAACCGTTCCGTGGACATGGTCACCCATGACAGCGCCACGGGTTTGTACCGTGTCACGGCGCGCAACCGGAAGACCGATCAGCCGGTGAACTATCTGACGCGGCGGCTTGTGCTTGCTTCCGGCATGACGCCGGCGGTTCCGGAGGTCTGTGTGGCCCACAAGGACCGTATCGTGCACAGTTCCGACTACCTCGCCAATCGGGACAAGCTCAGGACCAAGCGGTCGATCACCATCGTGGGCAGTGGCCAAAGTGCTGCGGAAATCTATCACGACCTGCTGTCGGACATCGACCGGCATGGCTACCGGCTGACCTGGATCACCCGCTCGCCGCGGCTCATTCCGCGCGAGTTGACCAAGCAGACTCTGCAGATGACGACGCCTGATTACACCGATTACTTTTTCTCGCTGCCACGGGCAAAGCGCGAAGCGTTGATCACCGAACTCAAAGGCGTCTACCAGGGCATCAATCCGTCGCTCATCAACGACATCATGGACCTGCGGTATCGCAAGCTGCTGACAGGCCGGATCGAAGCCGATCTGATCGCCAACACCGAGATTGCCGGATGCCGCTATGATGCTGCGAGGGATCGCTTTTACCTGAATTTCTTCCAGCGAGAGGAGGAACAGCACTTCGAACACGAGACCGATGCGCTGGTGCTCGGCACCGGCTATCGCTGGCAGCGCCCGGCCTATCTCGACGGCATCGCCGACCGGATCAACTGGACGGAGAACGGCCGCTTCGCCGTCGATCGCAACTGTGCCATCGACAAGGCTGGTTCTGAGATCTTCGTTTCCAATTCGGAGATCCATGCCGACAGCTTCATTCCGCCTGATCTCGGGCAGGCATGCCACCGAAACTCGATCATCCTGGCCAAGATCCTGGGTCACGAGCCCTATTCCATCGAGCGGAAAGTAGCCTTCCAGCGCTTTTCAGCTCCCTCGACAGCCGATGTCGCCCCCGTGCCGGTGCGGGCGTGAGGCGGGCAGGGGAGGAAGTCTCATGAACGACATGAACCTGGAAACGCCGCAGGCCACCATCGCGCGAAAGGCTGTCGCCCATCTATCGCCACAGCTCTTCGAACGCGCCAACAGGCTCCTGGTGAGCAAAGCGATTTCGGAGTTCGCCCATGAACTTCTCCTTGACCCGCGTGCGGGGGAGAAGCAAGCGCTGACGATGGACTATCAAATCGATGTGCCGGGATCAGACATCCGGTATGCCTTCCGGGCGCGGCGCATGGCGCTCGACCACTGGCATGTCGATCCGCAATCCATCATGTGCCATCAGGCGGGTACGTCGGCTTCCCCGGATGCGATCACCTTTGTCATCCAATTCGCCGACGCGCTCGGCATCGGTGCGGCCATGCTGCCGGTCTATCTGGAAGAGTTGAGCTCGATCCTTTATGCGGCGGTGTGGAAGATGTCCGCCAAACCGCATCGGGCCGCCGATCTGGCGCGCGCCGACTTCCAGACGATCGAGACCGGGATGACCGAAGGCCATCCGGTCTTTGTCGCCAACAGTGGTCGTATCGGCTTTGATGGCGCTGATTTTGCCGCCTATGCGCCGGAAGCCGCCGCACCGATGCCACTTGTCTGGATTGCTGTCCGCCGCGATCAGGCGCAGTTCCGCGCCGTGGAGGGTCTGGATTACGACCGTTTGATCGACGAGGAACTCGGCCGCGATGTCCGCGCCGGTTTTGAAGCCATCATCACGCGCGCAGCAAAACGTCCGGCCGATTACTTTCTGATGCCGGTTCATCCCTGGCAATGGCTGAACCGGATCGCGATCGGCTTTGCAGCGTTGATCGCCCGCGGCGACATCATCCATCTGGGGTCCTCACCAGACCGCTACCAGCCACAGCAAGCCATTCGAACGTTCTTCAACGCTTCCAATCCGGGCAAGCGCTACGTGAAGATGGCGCTGTCGATCCTCAACATGGGGTTCGAACTGATGCGCGGACTCTCACCCGAGGACATGGCGACGGCGCCTGCCTTCAACGACTGGATCGCGCGCACGCTTGCGGACGACCCGGTGCTGGCGGCGCTGGGCTTCACGCTGATCCGGGAGGTGGCCACGCTGAGCTACCGAAATCCTTATTTCGAAGCAGCACTTCCGGGACGTTCGGGCTACAAGGGAATGCTGGCTGCACTTTGGCGGGACAGCCCGGTTGGTCTGATCGGCCCCGGTGAGCGGCTGATGACCATGGCGGCACTGCTTCACCGCGACACTATCGGAGCGCCCCTCGTCGGGGCATTGATCAGCGCCTCGGGGTTGAACGCCGATGAATGGATCCGGCGCTATCTCAGGGCCTATTTCACGCCGATCCTTCACTGCCTCTATGCCCATGACATCATCTTCATGCCGCATGGCGAAAACGTGATCCTGGTGCTGGCCGACCATGCGCCGGTCCGCATCATCATGAAGGACCTTGCCGAGGAGATCCGTATTCTCACCGACGGCGAGGGGCTTCCGCCGGAGGTGCGACGGAATTCCGCCGAACCGGCCGACGACATGCGCCTTGACGGGATCTTCACCGATGTCTTCGACTGTTACTTCCGTCACCTCGCAGCCCTGCTGGACGAAGCAGGCCTGCTGCCGGAAACCGGCTTCTGGTCACTGGTGGCAGAGTGCGTTGAGACCTACCAGGCCGGTCAACCCGGACTTGGCGACAAGTTCGCCCGTTTCGATCTGTTTGCCGACAGCTTCCCGCGCAACTGCATCAACCGTCTTCAATTGCGCGACAATCGCCAGCTCATCGACCCGACTGATCCGAACAAGGGTTTCCGCTTCGTCGGGCGGCTCACCAATCCGATTTCCGGCTTGAGGCGCGGTGCTGCGCCAGGCCGGTGAGTTTTCCTCACGCCAGAACAGGAGCGACCCGCCATGAGTGACACGATCGACATTGCAACTGACCTCAATGCCGAGAGCCTCAAGCGGCTCATTCGAATGGACATCGATGCGATCCATGTCCGTGGCTTCTATCCCGCCGAGCTGTCGGCGCGCTTTGCCGCCAAGATCGCCGGCCATTCGGATCTTGAAGCCTACAAGGTCCAGAATGCGCTCAAACGTCTCGGCATGGGCTATGTCGATGTCGGCAAGGACGAGCAGAATGTCGGCCGCTATCACAACGAGGCGATCCGCTCGATGTGGGGGATCCGCGATCTCATCTACCCGCAGATCACGCCGCTGGACCATCTGAGGCTGCTGCTTGAGGAAGTCTGGCCTGCCGGCGCCACGATCGAGACGGCCGACAACCAGAAATGCTTTGTGGGCACCTGCCGCGTGATTGATCCCGGAGCCAACATGCTGCCACACAACGACCGGTTCGGGCGGATGCGGCTCGACGGGCTTGCCGACATGACCGGACAGCTGGCAGTCAACATCTATCTTCAGATGCCGGAAGCGGGCGGCGAGATCGAGCTTTGGTTGAAAGAACCGACTGCCGCTCAGGACAAGGAGCAGGAGACGCGGGACGGTCTTGACCGGGATAGTCTCGGAGAACCGAAACTGGTGGTAAAGCCGGAGGAGGGTGATCTCGTGATCTTCAATTCACGCCTCATTCACGGCGTGACCGCCGGCATCGGGAAGCGCCAGAGGGTGACCATGTCGTGCTTCATCGGCTATCGAGACGACGCTTTGCCATTGACCTACTGGAGCTAAGCCGCCGTCGAGAGGTGGGCGAACCCGACGTGGCTGGTCACGACTGGTCTTGAGCGCAAACCAAAAGCCCGCCCCGGTTTTGATCGGGGCGGGCTTCTTCTTGCCTCGGGAGGAGGACGGGTTTGGGCGTTACGCTTCCGCGGGCGCGCCGTCCGGCTGCTGGGCCTTCAGGTCGCGTGCGCGGATCATCAGCGCACCCACCGGGACGGCGAGAACTGCGAGAACGGCTGTGATCATCAAGAGCCAGGAGAAGGCCGTGGCGAAACTTGCCTTGCCGAAATCCGAGACGGCAGATTGCATCTCGGTCGGCGCACTGGAAATTGCGCCGGCGAAATCGCCGCGTGCGATCAGGTTTGCGGTTGTCGCCAGTCCGTCGCCCAGCCCCGCCACAAGTTCCGGCGTGGCACCGAGCTGCGAGCTGATGAAGGACAACAGCAGTGCGCCGAAAATCGAGATCGATAGCGTGAAGGAGCCGTGACGGAAGGTGATGTTGACGCCGGAGGCAACGCCTGCCCGTTCTGGCGGCACCACCGACGTACCGACATTGGCGAGCTCGCCGTTGATGAGCCCCGTGCCGATGCCCATCACCAGGAATGCGATCCCCCAGACCATGACCACGGCTGGCGGAGCAACAGCGAGCCAGACGAAGGCCACGGCAACCAGCGCACAGCCGAAGGTGATCAAGCCGCGCACGCCCCAGCTGTCGGGCGAGGCAAGGCGGGCACCGACCGGTCCCATGAACAAGAGCGGCACTGTCATGGGCAGAAGCATGAGACCTGCCGCAGAGGCCGACATTTCATGGACCACCTGGAAATAGATCGGCAAGTACACGAGCATGACCCAGAACGTGACTGAATTGAGCACGCAGATGAGCTGGATTCCCGTAAAAGTGGGAATGCGGAAGAGCCGGAGATCGAAAGCGGGTGTCTTCACCGACAGCTCGATCCAGATGAAAAGGGCGAACATGACAGCGGCGGCTGCAAGCGCGGAGGCCACTGGCGTGCTTGACCAACCAAGTTCTCCGCCCTCGATGACCGCGTAGGAGAAGGAGGCGAGAGCGCCGGTGAAGGTCAGAATGCCCCACCAATCAAGTCGGCCTGCATTGGGGTCGGACGATTCCTCGACGCGCCAGTAGCACAGCGCAATCAGCACCGCGACGATGGGCACATTGAGAAGGAAGATCCAGCGCCAGCTCAAGAGGTCCACCAGCACGCCGCCGACAATCGGACCGAAGGCCGCTCCGCAACCGATGGCCGTGCCCCAGATCCCGAAGGCCTGCGCCCGGGCCGCGCCCCGGAAGGCGTGAGAGATGAGCGCAATGCCGAGAATGAGCATGGCGCTTGCGCTCAGACCCTGGGCAAGGCGACCGAAGATCAGCGATGTCGGGCTGTCGGCAAGGCCGACAATCAGCGACATGACGCCGAACAGGGCGAGGCCTGTCACCATCACCCGACGTCTGCCGAACCAGTCAGCGATGGCACCCACGGCGATCAGCACGGAGGTGTAGGCGATGTTGTAGGCGTTGATGATCCATTGCAGTTCGGAAAAGCTGGCTTTCAGGTCACGCTCGATTGACGGCAGCGCGATGGCCACCACTGTCACATCGAGAATGACGAGAAAAGAGCCGAGTGCGGCGACGGCAAGCGTCGGCCAGTTGGCCATGAGGCCAGATGAAGCGGGTGATATGCTGGCCTGGGTCATAGTCTGCTCCCTGTCGGCGTTGGCGGGCGTGCGACCGCGCCATTGATGGCGCGCGCACGTTTCAACCGGAAACTAAAGTCTTGAAAATGCTGAGGGAAATATTATTCCGCCGTGGATTAAGTGGCGTGGCCACTTAAATGACGAGATCGCCATCGGGCGGTGTCTGAAACAGCTGTTCCAGCAGTTCCGCAGGAACGGCGGATAACCGCGAAAACAGCCATTGCGGGTTGCGATCCTTGTCCCGAACCACGGCTCGGACACCCTCCATGAAATCGCCTCCAGCGATCAGGCGGCAGTTGACCCGGTATTCGCGCACCAGAGCGTTGGCAAGGCCCGGCGTCCTGCGTGCGAGCCGGATGGCGCGCAGCGCAGCCTCGATAGCCAGCGGCGAGGCGCGGTTGATCTGGGTCAGCGTTGCCTGACGCCAGCGGGAGGGCGGCAGGGCTTCAAGTGCCTCAAAAATGCGCGCAGCCGAGTGAAGGGCAAAAATCTCGGGGATATGTTCGTGTCCTTCCGGCATGGTGGCTTCACCGACACCGGTATCGTACTGGCCCAGAATGCCGGGATCGCCGCTTTCCAGGAGCCGGGTCTCGAGTTCCTGCACACAGGCATTGGGCACCAGGTGGTTGGCAAAGCCAGCCCGCACAACTTCTGCACCGGTCAGCCGTGCGCCCGTCAGCCCGCAATATTCGCCAAGGTGGGACGGCGCCCGAGCAAGCAGATGGGTGGAACCCGAATCGGGGATCAAGCCGACGCTGCATTCCGGCGTGGAAACAACGGTGGATTGCGTCGCCACAGCATGGCGCGCATGGGCAGAAATCCCGATTCCGCCCCCCATCACGAGTCCTTGCATGAGGGCCACCACCGGCTTTGGATAGGAGGCAATCAACCCGTCAAGCCGATACTCGGCGTGGCAATGGGCGCGGGCTCCGACGAGATCTCCCGCCTCCACCTTGGCGTGGAGTTCGCGCACGTCCCCGCCGGCGCAAAAGGCGCGTGGGTTGGAGGAGCGGATGACGACCATGAGAACCGACGGATCGTTTCGCCATGCGTCGAGTGCCCCCGTCATGGCACCGACCATCGCCGATGTCAGGGCGTTGAGAGCCCTGGGCCGATTGAGCGTGACCACGCCGGCGCGACCGATGACGCCGAGCGTGATGTCACCGCCGTGAACGGACTGGTCTGCGCCAGGATCGGCGCGCGCCAGGCTCAATGCCGGACCAGGGCGGCCGACCAGGCAAAGCCGGCGCCGTTGGAGACGACCATCACCTTGTCGCCCGAGCGGATCAGACCCTGATCGACCGCCTCTGCGTAGTTGATGACCATGTCGCTTTCCTGGACATGGCCGCGGTGGCGCAACGCCTTGGTATAAATCTTGTCGGGCGTCAATCCGAAGCGTTTCATGAAATAGGCCTGATCCCAGGTCGAAAACGTCGGATAGATGTAATAGTCCACATCGCTGAAACCGAGCTCGAGCCGTGTCAGCAAGCGCTCCATCACCTTCCTGAACATCAGGAAGTTGATCGGGATGACGCCTTCGTTGAACTTGTCCATCTTGGCATACATGTGAAGATGGGCTTCCGTTGCTTCTTCGCCAGGCTTGAGCGTCTGCAGGCCGGGCACATACCAGACGTCATGCAGGCGTCCGACGGAGATGGTTTCCACGCCGAGAATCTGGGCTCTGTCGGCGTTTTTGCGCAGGACGAGCGCGCTGCCGCCGTCGCTGGCCACGGTGATCGGATAGTAGGTCTTGTTGAGATCGGGTGTCCGGTCTCCGGCAAACAGGAGCGCGGTATTGATGCGGCTGTCGGCCTGCATGAGCGCCATGACCGCCTTCAGCGCCAGATGGTAGCTGGCGCAGCCTCCGGTGTTGACGGCGGTGGCAAACCCGCGCGAGATGCCGAGTGCCTGTTGGACGAGACCTGCGGCCGACCAGGTCGGTCCGACATAGTCTTCAGGGATCGAGGTGAAATCGACGACGACGTCGATCTCCGACGGCGACACCCCGGCCTTGTCGAGTGCTGCCCGCGCCGCCCTGATGGCGAGTTGGGATGGAAGCTCGTCGGTGACATGGATTTCCTCGATGCCGATGTCGCGTTGGAAGTCGATGTTCTTGGAAAGTGTGCCGAACGGCACGCTCTCATCGCGGAACACGTCTTCGACACGCTTCTTGTCGGGAGGCAGGTAAAAGGCTTCTGACAGGATTCCAATCGGGGTCATTGGCAAACCTTTTCTCAATACCGGATGAGCGTTGCAGCCTGGGTGAATCCCATGCCGTGAGCGGCCAGAAGCACGTGGTCTCCGGCCTCGATGCCACGGCTTTCCAGATCGATGAAATTGAGCACGAGGTCGTTGGAATGCAGATGCCCGAGCCGGGCGAGCGAATCCAGTCCAGCGCGCTCTTCTCCTCCGATCTCGTGGGCGAAGAGTTCCATGTCGGCGCGCGAGATGTTGGGCCCGATGAAATGCCTTACGCCCGTGCGGCTCAAGCCATTGCGCGACAACACGTCATCGGTGACGTCGGCCAACACGCCAAACCGGTCGCGGCTCATGTATTTTTCACGGTCGAGGCGCAGCCGGTAGAGGTCGACGCGGGTCGGATGCGCCATCCCGCCGCCCGGAATCATCAAGACATCCTCAAGTGCGGGATCGGTGACGATCTCGGTGCCGAGGATAGTTGCGCGCGGCGCACCACGGCTCAGGATGATGGCGCTTGCGGCGTCGCCGATCAGCATGTCAGGATCGTCGCGATTGATCAGACGGTTGCCCGGAATGGCGCAATCACTGGCCGCCAGCAGGATTGTGCGCACGGCGGGATCGGTCTCGATCATCGCAGCCGCAAAGCGCAGCGCCACCAGCAGATTGGCAGCAGCACCGCCGGAGAAGCCCAAGGTGAAGGCGCGCTTCGCGCCGAGTTCGGCCTGCAGTTCGTTGCTCATCGACCAGGCGGGTTCGACATACCGCTGTGGCATCACCGAAAAATCGATGATGGCATCAAGATCAGTAGGCGCGAGCCCGGCCTTTTCGAGCGCAAGGCGCGAGACGTCGACTGCGGGCCCGGTGGGGCTCTCCACCTCGAAGACCCGGACCGAACGGACGCCCAGCTTGAACGCCAACCCGGCGTCGTAGGCGAGGCCTTCGGATGCGAACACCTCCTCCACCGAAACTTCCTTGTCCGGAAGCAGCACGGATGCGGCGAGGATACCGGCATGCTGCCCATTCATGGATGGGCCTCCATGAGCGGTGCCCGTGCTGCGTGCTGCGCCGACGGGGCGAGACAGCTTTCGATGATCTCGGGCGGGACGGCATGGTCGTCGTACCAGCGGCCTGACAGCGGCTTCTTCACCAAAACCACGTCTGAGGCATAGGACAGGATGTCATTGTTGTGGGCGGCAAGCTCTGAGCGAAGCGAAGCGGGCAGGTGGCCGTCGAGTTCGGAAGCGCGGTCGATGGAACCGGTCAGATGCCGAAGGTGCTCAATACGGGAATTGATGATGCCGATACTCTTCCGCGTCACGCGGCCATAATCGGCCTTGTGGTTGGCAAGCGCCTGCATCGCTTCGTACATGGAGGGAAGGAATTCGCGCTTCTTCATCCATTTGGTCTCGTAGTTCATGGCGTTGTGCCACACCGGCTCGATCAGTGCCTTGCGATGGGTTTCGAGATCCCGGTGGAACACGGTGTAGCCGTGCCGATCGGGTTCCTCGAACCATTGGCAGCCCGGATCAAGGAAGGGGATCATGCCGAAGATCGTCGGCACCACCTTGTCGTTGGGGAAGCGTTCCATGAGATGTCTGCAATATTCCACCGTTTCCATGACCGACTTGTGGTCCTGTTTGGGCATGCCGATGGTGTACCAGAGGAAGAAGCCCTTGATGCCGATATCAAGCGCCTGGGCGATCCAGTCCTCCATCTCCGGGTTGGTGTAGGTACCGCGCCCCGTCAGGCGCGAAATCTCGACATCGTGGGATTGTGGCGAGAGGTTGATGAAAATGTCCAACTTGGGGGCCGCTTTCACCATTTCGCGGAGCACCGACAGCTTGGTGAGGCGATACTGTTCGAAGGAAACGGACTTGACCGCCCCGCTCGCCTGGACGCTTTCGAGATAGGAAATCAGCCGGGGGCCGGATTCCGAATAGGCCTGCAACGTGTAGACGCTGAGCGGAGATTCGGTTTTCGGGAACGACGTGATCTCGCGCGCAAGCTGTTCGGAGCGGCGGTGGAAGACCGTCTTCTTGTCAACGTTCATCATCCGCTGATAGGCCCAGCGCGATCCCGAACACCAGCCGCAACTCTGCTGGCAGCCGGTGTTTGGCAACACCATGAGATTGGGCATGTTGAGCAGGCTGGTCGTCTTGGGGAACATCTTCGACCAGTCGATGGCGACATCGTTGAGGATGGCCGGTGTATAGAGGTGGCCGTTGTCGATCACTTCGCCGTCGACCTTGTAGATCATGTTGTCGACATCGAACGTGCGCCGGTCGCCACGCTTGATGGCAGCGACGAGATTGGCGAGCGGTTCGAGTGTGTCATACCCGCGGATGACCATGTCGACCTGCGGATACTGCATCATTTCCTTGTGGTAGTATGTCGATACGATCCCGCCGAAAACGATCTTGGAGTCTGGATGCACTTTCTTGAGCACCCCAGCAACCTCGATGGCACCCTGGCAATGGGGCAACCAGTGCAGGTCGACGCCGAAAAGGGGCGCATCGAGATGGGCGAAGAGCTTCTCCACGTCGAGCGTGGGGTGCTTGAGCATGAGAGCTGCGAGGTTGACGATTTCCACGTGCAGCCCGCGTTCGGCCAGAAAGCTCTTGATGGAGAGGAATCCGAGCGGGTACATCTCGAAGATCGGCGTGACATTCGAGCTTTCCTGGCTGGAATACCAGCCTAACGCCAGATCGTCTCGATTGCGGAAATCGAAGATCGCGGGCGCATGCACGAGTATCAGGTCTGCTTTGATAGATCCGGCCATGGTTATGGTTCCCTTGGTGCACGGGCTGCGGTGGATCGGCGACGGGTTCTCCTGCGTGCCCGTTCCGTTCAATCAGCCGTGATTGGATGGAACGGGCACGCATTCAGACAAAGCATGACAGCGATCTTTGCGCGTCCCGGAGGACGTGCGGCGCTGCAGGGGCTGTTCAGGCGGCGATATCGACCAGCTTCGAGTGGCAAAAGTCGGTGAGCTTGTGGAGCGTGCCGTAGTTGCGGGAAGAGACTTCGTCTTCGTCGATGACGATGGAGAAGTTCTTTTCCATGAACTCCGTGATCTCGGCGATACCGAGTGAATCGAGAATGCCGCCATCAAGCAGGTTCTCGTCCGGGCCAAGCGGCCCCGGTATGGAAACATTGGAATTTTCCACCAGATAGTCTCTCAGAGTGGCTTCGACAGAGAGGCGGTCGATGCTGCTGGTTGCCATGGGGATGCTCCTTGCTTGTTTGTGTTTTCACAGAGTGGGTTGGGGAAAGAAGAGCGGGCTCAAAGGCCAAGTGCTCTGGCAGCTATGGTGCGCTGGATATCGGACGTGCCGGAGTAGAGCAGGCTGCCGATGGAATCCCGGAAATCGCGTTCGATCTCCATGTCGGCCATGAACCCATATCCACCGTGAATGAGCACGGTGCTCTGGCTGGAGGCCACCCAACTCTCGCTCAGGTAGAGTTTTGCGAGGGCGGCTTCCATTGGGCAACTGCCCTTCGTCATCTTCAGCCATGCAACCTTGTAGAGCAGGAGCCGAGACGTCTCAAGTCTGAGGCGCATGTCGACGATGCGGTTGGAAACCGACTGAAACTTGCCGATGGGCTTGCGGAACTGTTCGCGCGAATTGGCGTGGCGGATACAGATTTCCAATTGGTGCTGCATGGCACCGACCAGATTGGCCAGGATGGCGCTGCGCTCCCATTCCATCGAGCTGTTGAAAATGCGGCCGCCTTGTCCTTCCTTTCCGATCCGGGCCGAAACCGGGATCCGCATTTCGGTGATGGTCAACTCGCTCATCGGCGAGGTGCGCAACCCCATCTTCCGCTTGTTGGGCGAAATGATCAGGCCTGGGGTTTCACGCTCCACGACAAAACCTGTGAGACCCAGCGAACCCGCACTCGGATCCACCGTGGCAAAGATGACGAAAACATCGGCCACCGGTCCGTTTGTGCAGAAGACCTTGGCACCGTTGAGCACGTAATGATCACCGTCGCGGACCGCCGATGTTCCCAGCGCCATGACGTCAGACCCTGCGCGAGCCTCCGTAATGCCATGGGCGCCGATCAGCTCTCCAGATATCAACCCTTTGAGATACTTTTCCTTCTGTGCATCTGTGCCGAAGTTGGCGATCGGCATCTGCACCGTCCACATCTGCCCGTTCATGGAGAACAGGAGACCGTTGTCGCGGCAGCCGTAGCCAAGCGCCTCCATGGCCAGGACAGTGGTGATGATGTCGGTCTCTGCGCCGCCATAGGCGCGGTCAAACGGAAGGCCGAGAATTCCGAAATCTGCGCATTTGCGCCAGAGTTCGCGCGAGAGAATACAAGCCTCATCGCGGGACTTGAGATCACCTTCGTCAAGGTTCGGATCGTTAAGCTCCGACTTTGCGAAATGGGTGACCTTGTCCTTGAATTCGTCCTGATCCTTGCTGAAGCTGAAATCCATGATGGCTCCTGTGAACAAAAAAGGGCACATGTTCCGCAGCGACGGATCCGGTGTCCGTCCTAATACGTGAATTTTACCCCTATTTTCACACTAGACTTTCTCTCCTTTTGAGAGAAATATATGTTTCATACAGCACTAGGTTGAAACGTGAATGGGAGGAGAATCGATGAATCTGAGGCAGCTGAAGTTCTTTGTCACGGTCGCGGAAGAGTTGCATTTTGGGCGTGCGGCAGACCGTTTGTGCATGACGCAACCACCGTTGAGCCAGGCAATTCTGGCGCTCGAACAGGAGCTTTCGGTGACACTGTTCAAGCGCACCAAGCGCCATGTGGCGCTTACGCCGTTCGGTGAGCATTTATTGCCCTACGCCCAGAAGTTGCTTGAGGATGCGGCAGCCCTCCCCGGCCTCGCCTTGCAGCTTGCCCGCGGCGAATACGGCACGCTCAAGCTCGGTTTCGTGAGCACCGCCGGTTACAACATATTGCCCGCGCTGGTCTCGGCCTATGGTGTGCGCTACCCGGACGTGAAGGTCTCACTCAAGGAGATGACCAGCGATCTGCAGATCGATGCGCTGCTGCAGGGCGACATCAATGTCGGCATCATCATTCCCATGCACGCGACACTGCATCCGTCGCTCGCCTACATGCCGCTGTTCCGCGAGCCGCTTGTGGTGGCGGCACCGGAGGAGTGGGTGCAATCAGGCCGCATCGCCGCCAATGACGGCACCGTTTCGGCAGACGCCGTGGCCGCCATGCCGCTGGTGCTGTTTCCGCGCAAGAGCGCACCTGCCTTTCATGACACGATCACGAGCTATTTCACTGCCAACCGGACCCATGTGACCATCGGTCAGGAAGCTATCCAGATGCAGACGATCATCAGTCTGGTTTCGGCCGGCATGGGCGTCGCGCTGGTTCCCGGCTCGCTCAAGAAGCTTGGGCGTTCGGGCGTGCGCTACCTGTCGCTGCAGGGGCAGGCACCGGTCATCGAGACCGGTATTGTCTGGAGCCGGGATGACCCGACGCCAACCGTCAAGCGGTTTGTCGATCTTGCAAGGATGCTCAAGGACGACGACGCCAGCTTCGATGACGCACCGAGGATGGCTGCGGAATAGGTCGAAAAACCTCTTAATATGCCAAGACAAATAGATTTCTCAAATGTAAGCCACGGTTGTAGGTTCCCCTCGTTCAAAAATAAACACGTGTGGGGGAGGAACCATGCATGCCGTACAATGACCGTTCGAAAACGATAACACAGGGGATTGAGCGTTCGCCAAATCGGGCGATGTTCTACGGATTGGGCTATACCAAGGAAGATTTCGACAATCCGATGATCGGGGTTGCCAACGGGCACTCCACGATCACGCCTTGCAACGGAGGTCTGCAGGCCTTGGCTGATGTTGCGGTTTCCGCGCTCAAGGGTGCGGGCGCCAATCCCCAGATGTTTGGCGTGCCGACCATCTCGGACGGCATGGCGATGGGCACGGAGGGTATGAAATATTCGCTTATCTCGCGCGAGGTAATCGCCGACTGCATCGAGATGACCGTGCAGGGCCAGTGGATGGACGGAGTTCTCGTCATTGGCGGCTGCGACAAGAACAAGCCCGGCGGCATGATCGGGATCGCGCGCGCCAACGTGCCCGCGATCTATGTTTATGGCGGTACCATCCGCCCCGGCCGCTGGAAGGGCGTCGACCTGTCCATCATCTCGGCCTTCGAGGCGGTGGGCGCGGTCAAGGCCGGTCGCATGAGCATGGAGGACATGGAAGGCATCGAGCGCAATGCCTGCCCGACCACCGGCGCCTGCGGCGGCATGTATACGGCCAACACCATGAGTTCGTCTTTCGAGGCGCTCGGGATGGCGCTGTTTTATTCCTCCACCATGGCCAACACGTCTGAGGAGAAGCTTATCTCCACCAAGCTTTCGGCCGAAACGCTGGTCGAGGCGGTCAAGGCGGGCATCCGCCCTCGCGACATCATCACGCGAGCCAGCATCGAAAATGCCGTCGCGCTGATCATGGCCACAGGCGGCTCCAGCAATGCGGTGCTGCATTATCTCGCCATCGCGCGGGCCGCCGAGGTGGAGTGGGTGCTTGACGATTTCGAGCGTGTCCGTCGGCGGGTGCCGGTTATCTGCAATCTCAAGCCGTCGGGCAAATATATGGCAGTGGACTTGCATGGCGTTGGCGGCGTGCCGCAAGTGCTCAAGATGCTGCTCAACGCCGGTCTCATCGACGGCGATTGCATGACGATCACCGGCCGGACGCTGGGCGAGGAACTGGCGAAGATCTCCGATTCTCCGCCACGCAACCAGGACATCATCTATCCGGTCGACGCACCGATCTATGCCGAAGGGCATCTCGCGGTTCTGAAGGGCAACCTTGCCCCCAATGGCGCAATCGCCAAAGTCACCGGGCTGAAGTCCACCTCCATTACCGGTCCGGCGCGTGTATTCGAAGATGAACAGACCGCGCTCGATGCGATCCTGTCGGACCAGATCAAGCCGGGTGACGTCATGGTGCTGCGGTATCTTGGACCGAGGGGTGGGCCGGGAATGCCGGAAATGCTCGCGCCAACTTCGGCCATCGTCGGTCGAGGTCTAGGCGACAAGGTCGGCCTCATCACCGATGGGCGTTTCTCGGGCGGCTCCTGGGGCATGCTTGTCGGACATGTGACGCCGGAGGCCTTCGAGGGGGGGACGATCGCGCTGGTGCATGAGGGTGATTCGATCACCATTGATGCCGGCCAGAATCTTCTCGCGCTCAATGTCGCCGAAGAGGAGCTCGCCATTCGCCGCGCCGCCTGGACCCAACCCGCGCCGCGCTACACGACCGGGGTGCTCGGCAAGTTCGCCCGTCTTGCTCGGCCGGCCAACGAAGGCGCCGGGACCTGAGGGAAGGGGGCAGGACAAGCCTGGGACGAGCACAGACAAACTATCCCTGTCCTGAACAAGAGGATGATCTGCGCAGAATTTTTCGGATATCGCCGTGTCCTCAAGCGGGACACAGCGACCTGATCTTGTGCTGAATTTGATGCGTGTTCGGGACCGATCCGACGTTCCTCAGTCGGTCTGGCTGTCACACGATCATGTCACCGGGCGCGCACAGCGTAAAAGTCCGTTTTGCGGTGCGCACGGCACCCGGGCGCCAGCCTCCTGTTTGCCAACTTCGCTCCTGTTTGCCAACTTAGCTCCTGTTTGACAACTACGACTGTCGGCGTAAACAGCACCCCAAGACGAATTCGAGGGTGCAAGCTGATGATTGACCGCGTGTGGAAACTGTTGAAGGAAGCTACCAACGGCTTCATAGACGACGGTGCCCTCAGTCATGCCGCCGCGATGGCCTTCTACGCCACGACGTCGCTGGCGCCGGTTCTTTTGATTGTGGTGGCCATCGCCGGTCTTGCATTCGGTCACGAGGCCGCACAGCTGGCGCTGAGCGCCCAGCTTTCAGGACTGATGGGGTCGCAGAGCGCCGATCTTTTCGAAGCGACCCTGAAGAGTGCAGCTGAGCGGTCGTCTGGCGCGATTGCGACGGTGGTCGGGCTCGTCACCCTGATCGTCACGGCGTCGGGCGTGTTCGGAGAAATGCAGCTGACGCTCAACAAGATATGGAAGGCCGAGCCGACTGCGGTCTCCGCCAGTACATTGATGCGTGCGCGTGTGGCAAGCCTCGGGCTGGTGGCGGCGCTCGGGTTTCTTCTGCTCGTATCGCTGGCCGCCAGCGCTGCGGTCACCGTCCTTGCCGATTTTATCAACGCGTCGATCCCGTTTGGTGCTCCGATCCTCAGCATCGTGAACGCTGCGGTGTCGTTTGTATTGCTCTCGCTGATGTTTGCGGCGATCTACAAGATTTTGCCCGATCGCGGTCTGGTCTGGCGCGATGTCGCCGTGGGAGCGATCATCACGGCCGCGCTGTTTACGCTCGGGAAATCTTTGATCGGCTGGTATCTCGGGAGCAGCGAAATCGCTTCAACCTATGGCGCGGCAGGCGGCCTGATGGTGGTGTTGCTCTGGGTTTTCTACTCATCCGTCATATTTCTATTCGGCGCCGAGCTCACGCGTGCCTATTCGATCCGGCACGGAAGTCGACCCGACCTGTCCGCAATCGTCGAGCAGGAAGCCAGCGATACCACGAAATAGCTGAGCGGTGCTGAATCGGGATTTTGGGTTCTCGCAGTCAGTGTCGGGCCCATCTCCAGTGCTCCTCACCCCGTCGCCGCCCTATCACCAGAACGGAATTTCGACTTAGACCAGCATAGCGGATTTTGATACCACCATAAGTGTCATTGATGGCAAATCTGACACTGGAGGTAGGGATGACCGGTTTTGCAATCGCCTTTGTTTATCGGGGGCCGGGTGGTCCGGCAGATCCTTTTTTCGGGAGCCAATATGGACAGGGCTTCACCAGGTTGCCCGAGTCCAGCCGATGTCGCCCGGCGGCCCTTTGGCTTGGCCGGGCGCTGCTGGCTTCGGTGGCCGCCCTCGGGCTCGCGCTCGCCGCAGCCCCGTCGCGCGCTTCGGCTGCAAGCTTCACCATGACGATTGCCCATCTCTATCCCGACGATCTGACCAACAACGAGACCGCCCCCTCGCTCAAGCATTTCGAACAGCTTGTCGAGACCGCCACCAATGGCGACGTCGAAGTGGAGGTCTTTGGCAACGGCGCACTCGGCGGCGAGGTTGAGGTCGCTCAGCAGGCGATTGCCGGAAAGACCGTCCAGTCGGTGATGCTCGGGTCCGGAACGCAGGCGTCTTTCTACCGCGATTACGAAATGATCACGGCTCCGTTCCTGTTTCCCGATTATCGCACGGCCTGGACCTTCTTCGATTCGCCCTGGTTTGCAGACTTCATGAAGCCGATGGCCAAGCAGACCGGCCTGCGTTATCTCGGCACGCTCGATGACGGGGGCGGCTTTGTCGCATTCGCCAACAACAAGCGGCTGATCCGGACGGTCGATGACATCAAGGGCCTGCGCATCCGCGTGGAAGAGAACCAGGCGCACATGACCATCGTGCGTGCACTCGGGGGGACGCCGGTGACGCTGCCGTGGGGCGAAGTTCAGACCGGTCTTGCGACCGGCTTGATCGACGGCCATTTCCATGCGCCCGGCGTCAACGACATCTTCAAGCTCTATGATGTGACCGACTACACCACCTGGAGCGGTCATATCTACAACACCATCACCTGGAGTGTGAGCGAAGCCTGGTTCCAGTCGTTGCCGGAAAACTATCAGAAGATCATCATCCGGGCGGCGCGCGAATCGGTGGCCATGGCACATGGTATCGCCACCCAGATCACGGTAATCGGCTGGGACAATTCCTGCAAGAAATTCAAGGAATGCCACGTGCTGTCGGTCGAGGAAAAGCAGCGCATGCGCGAGACCGCTCTGCCGGTCTATGAGGCATGGCTGGCCGAAGAATTCGGCGACCGCGCGGAGTTGTATGATGCAATGCGGGCGGAGATCGAGCGGATCAGTGTCGATCTTGATACCTCTGCGGCCGCCCTCTACCTCGACTGACAACCGCTTACCCTGCCGGTGCCGACGGCCGGCAGGGTGGTTCCGTTTCCCCCGACATGTCAGGAAGCCCGAGAATGGCAGAGCCCGCAGCCGTGCCCCACTCGACGCCGCTCAGCCGGCTCAGCGATGCTGTCAACATGGCCACCGTCGCAGTCTGCGCTGCACTTCTGGCGGTGATGCTCTCGGTTTCCGCGCTCGGTATTTTGCTTGAGGCGATGCATTCGCTGTTCCTGCGGGCGGGATGGGCTGATGCCTTCGGCGCGGGCTGGCTTTCCATCGTCTATGCCAACACGCGGCCCTCTTTTGTGCGGCTGTTCCTGCCCTGGCTCGGCATGCTTTCGATCACTGTGGCCTTCAAGCAGTGCGAGCATATTGCAATAGGGGCTCTGGCGCGCAGCCTCCCCGGGCCGTTGTTCCGGTTCACCCGCTGGGTCAACTTCGTAGCCATCGCGTTGTTTGCCGGGGCCCTGGTCTGGTACGGCTTTGACTATGCTGTGGGGTCCACGCATCTCTTCATCGTCTCAGACGATATCCAGTTGTCGCAACGCTGGACCGCTGCGGCGGTGCCGGTTGCGGGTCTGATCCTCGTCATTCATCTCGCCGACGGATTGCGACTTCTTGACGAACGGATTGATGGTGACCTTGTCGCCGGAACCGGGCCTCGGGGCGATGTGGACGAACGCAACGTACCGGAGGCAGCCGAATAATGAGTGCCAGTCTTGCCTTTGCTGTGCTTTTGTTGATTGGCCTGCCTCTCGGGCTGGTCCTGACTGCGGCCGGCATGGTCGGCGCTTTTGCACTCGGTGGAACCGATTATCTCGGAATCATCGCCGATCGCTTCTATTTCGGCGTGTCGGGCTATGTGTTGATCGCTGTGCCCTATTTCATATTCACGGCGGAAATCATGAACCGGTCGGGCCTGACCGACCGGCTCATTGCGTTCGCCGGAAGCCTGTTCGGCCGGATTCCGGGCGCATTGTCCCATGTTACGGTGACGACCTGCGTGCTGTTTGCCGGTCTGACAGGGGCGGCGGTGACGGAGACGGCAGCCATCGGCAAGACCATGATCCCGGCCATGAAGAAAGAGGGCTATCCGGCCTCCTATGCGGCGGCGGTCATCGCCTCGTCCTCAATCATCGGCCCGATCATTCCGCCTAGCATCATCATGATCGCCTATGCCGCGACGCTGCGGGACATTTCCATCCTCGGGCTGTTTGCGGCAGGCATTCTGCCCGGGCTGATGATGGGTCTCGCCATGCTCATTGTCAGCGGGATCATCTCGTTCCGGCGGCGCTATGCTCGGCATGACCGGGTCCAGTTTGCCGTCATTCTTGCGACCGGCTCGGCGGCGCTTGCCGCCATGGGCATCCCGGTCGTCATCCTGGGCGGGATCCTCTCTGGCCTCACCACGGTGACGGAGGCTTCCGTCATCGCGGCGATCTATGCGCTGGTGCTTGGCGTCTTTGCTTACCGGAGCGTGAGCGGACGCGACATGTGGGACTCGCTGGTCTCCACCATCAGCTTCTCGGGCGTCGTGTTCCTGTTGCTCGGCGCATCCAACGTGTTGGGCTGGTATGTGACGCGGTCTGGAATTGCTCGCCACGCTGCCGAATGGATTGCGGCGCTCAGCAGCGATCCGACGGGTCAGATCCTCGCCGTCGTCCTCTTGCTCCTCATCATCGGCATGTTCATCGATGTCCTGCCAGCTATCATCATCGCTGTTCCGGTTCTGTCACCCGCACTTGTGGAGCTGGGTTTTCACCCGTTGCATGCAGGCATGGTGATGCTGCTGGCGCTCAATCTCGGCAACATCACTCCCCCCTTGGGCCTCACGTTGATGACGGCGGCGCGGATCGCGGGTGTGCCCTATGAAAGTGCGGCGCGCGAGGCGTTGCCATTCATGGCCGCCCATTTGTGTGTGGTGCTGATTGCCGCGCTTTATCCGCCGCTCACGCTTTATCTTCCGCAGATCCTGGGCGTCGGCCAGTAGCTGCATTCCCGATGACCGCCACGGGCGGCAATGCCCCCCGAGCCTGACTGGAGACCACAATGAACGAGATGCTCGAAAGACTGACAGCGGTTCGCGACAAGATCGCGGCCGCAGAGAAGGCAAGAACCGGCAAGCGGCCGCCTGTCACGCTCGTTGCCGTGAGCAAGACCTTTGACGCCGATGACATCCGGCCTGCAATCAAGGCTGGCGCACGGGTGTTTGGCGAGAACAAGGTGCAGGAGGCGGAGGCCAAGTGGCCGGGGCTCAAGCAGGAATTCGCGGGTCTCGAGCTTCGGCTGCTTGGTCCGCTGCAGTCCAACAAGGCTGCCGATGCGGTGGCCGTGTTTGACGTCATCGAGACGGTTGACCGCGAGAAAATCGCTGCCGAGATCGCCTCTGAAATCCGCAAGCAAGGACGCGCGCCGCGCCTGTATGTTCAAGTCAATATCGGGCGTGAACCGCAAAAGGCGGGCATCGACCCCGACGCGGCGGTTGCTTTCGTCGATCGCTGCCGCCAGGTGCACGGACTGGAGATCGAGGGCCTGATGTGCATTCCACCGGCGGGTGAGGACCCGTCTGGTCATTTCGACCTTCTTGCCGAGCTCGGCCGTGAGGCGGATGTGTCCCGGTTGTCAATGGGCATGAGCGGTGACTATGAGACCGCAATCGCCCACGGCGCGACCAGTGTGCGCGTCGGCTCGGCCATCTTCGGCACCCGTACCCCCAAGATTCCTGCCTGATTTCGTCCGGAGAGCATCCCATGAACACGCGTCAACCACTCAGTTTCACCATCACGCACCAGTATGACGGCCTGGAGATCTCGGAAGCCGAGATCAAGCGCCTCTTCGACATCGCCAGCTGGAACGGGTGTATTCCAACCTTCACCCGTCGCGGTCGCGGCGCCTGGGAGACGCTTGAACCGGACGTGGGGCTCAAGGCCAATCCGGCAGTCCGCTTCCATGCTGCAAAGCTCAAGGGCGTCGGCTTGTGGAATCCGTCCAGGCCCGGCGACAGCGCCTTCTCCAACAAGCTGCACGACGGCGACGGCGAAGAGCCTGTACCGCCACTGACCGACCTTCTCGAATACCTCGTCACCTATCCGCATTTCGGCATCGGCAAGGATGGCGAATACCGTTATGCGTATTCTTCGCCAAGCCCGATCGGCGGTATTGTGCATGAGCGCGCGCACCGGGAATTCTGGGTGGCCGAGCGCCTGATTGCGCACGGGGTTCCCTCCATCGCGCCGTTCGCGGTGGTGGAATATGACAAGACGCTGAATTTCCAAGGCCAGCCGATGGGCGCGGTGATCACGCTATCGCCCGGCCTCTCACCTTATCGCATCTCGGAAATCCTGTTCGGGGCTGGCCTTGTGCGCGACACGGATCCCAAGTTTGACAAGCACTACGATGTCATTCGCGAGCAACTGGGCGTGGACGGGGATCCGGACGACGAACATGTTCGTCTCGAGGTCATCTGCCTCCTGGCCAAGCAGGCGGGCAAGCTGCTGCATGATTTCTCGATGGCTGAGCTTTACCGCTATTCGGGCGACTGGGGCAATTTCGTCTATTCGGAGGAGTCGCGCGGTCTGTTCCTGATCGATCTCGACTCCTGCCAGGACATCAACAACCTCCCCGATGCGGTCAAGCCGATGCAAGTCTGGCGCGACATCGTGAGCGCGACTTACCGCATGGTCGGCAAGCTCGGCTACCCGACAGCGCTCGACAAATACACGCTCAAGAACGTGATCGATTATGATCCGATCACCGCATTGCTGTCGGGGTATTTCTCCGAAGTGCCCGAAGAGGAAATTCGCCCCTATGCGCTCAAGCTCTGGAGCGCCTTCGTGCCGCATATGTTCATCCTCAAGAAACACATGGAGCCGATCCGCAGCGAGTGGTCGGGTGACGCGCGCAAGAGCTTCAAGATGGACCATGACCTGTTCTACGTTCTGGCACTCACTCTGCTGCGGCCCTTGTTCGAGCGTTCGGCCGTGGGGCGGAAGTATCCAAGCCCGCTCACCCACGACGACATGATCGGCAAGGCCGAGCGGTTCCTGGGGCCGCGCTTTGACTATTTCATGTGGCTGGTCGAAGGGCCGGAAGGCTATGTCCGCTGGATCGCCAAATAAGGCGTGTGAAGCGACGGTGGAACGCGGACAATGGCGCGACTGGTACAGGATCTCATCTTTGACGCCACCGGGCGGGCGCAAGCGCTGAGCGCTGTGCGAGGTCCGGACGGGGAGCTGAGTTACGGCGATCTCGCCGTGCTCGCCCGGCGGATCGGCGGGCAGCTGGTAGCGGGCGGCCTTCGCCCGGGCGACCGGGTGGCGCTGCTTCTGGACAAGTCGACCCTGGCGGTGGCCGCGATCTACGGCGTGCTGGCTGCGGGGGGCGTGGTCGTGCCGCTCGATCCGACGGGTCCGGTGGCGCGCGCGCGCCTGATCATCGAGGATTGTCGACCAGCTGCGCTGATCAGCCATGTCAGCAAGTCCGCCCGGATCGCCGAGCTCGTCGATCCGGGAAGCGGCGTCGCTTTTGTGCTTGCGGCCGGAGACCCGGCTTTGCTCGCGACTGCCGGGTCGATCGAAGTCCGGGCACTCGACAGCGCCCCCGGATTTGATGGCCCGTTGCCATCGCGGGGCGTTGAAACCGATCTTGCGACCATTCTCTACACTTCGGGCTCAACCGGCCGACCCAAAGGCGTGATGATCACTCACCGCAACATTCTGGCCTTTGCAGAATGGGCCGGGGACTTCTTTGCGCTCGGACCCGACGACCGGGTAGCGAGCCATGCCCCCTTCCATTTCGATCTGTCGCTCTTTGACGTGCACGCCACACTCGGTGCCGGAGCCACCGTCTGCCTCGTCCCCCAAGGCATCAGCTTCATGTCCGGCGACCTTGCAGCCTTCATCGCCGAAGAGCGGATCACGGTCTGGCAGTCGGTGCCTTCCGTGCTGATGCTGATCGAAAAAGCGCTCGCGCCGGACGCTGGCGGCCTCAACGATCTGCGGGTCGTCTTCTTCGCAGGCGAGCCTTATGCGCCTTCAGCTCTTGCCGCCTTGATGGCGAAGCTTCCGCAGGCGCGGTTCTTCAACATCTATGGTGCAACGGAAATCAACGACGTCACTTGCCACGAAGTGCCCGTGCCGCCTGGTGACGCACCGCTGCCGATCGGCCGCACGGTCGCCATTGCGGACGTCTTTGCACTCGACGACGAAGGACGGCTTGTCGACCGTCCCGGTGCCGTCGGCGAACTCCACGCCCGTGGCCCCATGGTTGCGCTGGGCTATTGGGGAGATACTGCCATGACGGCGGCGAAATTCATCCAGAACCCCTTGCACGACAGTTTCCGCGACATCGTCTATCGCAGCGGGGATCTGGTGCGTCTGGATGCTGAGGGTGCCTGGCACCATGCTGGCCGGCGCGACAGCCAGGTCAAGATCCGTGGCAACCGGGTCAATCTGGGCGAGGTGGAAGCAGGGCTTCTCTCCCATCCCGAGATCGGCGAGGCGGCGGTCATCGACATCGAGGCCGATGGCGGGGGCAAAGCGCTCATGGCTTTCGTCGTCGCCAAGCCGGGCGGGACGCCGTCACTCAAGGACATCCGCCGCCACTGCCTGGCGCTTCTTCCCGTTTACATGGTACCTGCGGTGGTGGAACTGCGCGACCGACTGCCAAAAACGTCGACAGGCAAGATTGACCGTCAGACGCTTCGACAGGGCGGATAACGGCGCGTATTTTCCCTGACACCGAGCGGAAAAAATGTGCCTGTCTGCAGGGGCGGACAGAAGGAGAGATTGTAAGGATTGGAGGTTTCGCCTGGAATCGAACCAGGGTGAAAGGATTTGCAATCCTTTGCGTAGCCACTCCGCCACGAAACCCCTAATGCAGGTCGCGCACAAATGGTTTGATTTGTGCGATGACGTACATGCATTCATTCAAAGTTTTAAAGCGGCATTCACGCATCCGATTGAATGCGCGGCGCTGTAGTCAAAAACTTATGGTCAGTTGTGCCGGTGGTCAACTCTAAATCATTGAAATTACTTATATTGTTTTCCTACTCGGTCATATCCCGATGGGCACTTTTCACAGTGGTAGCGAGGTTGTGTATTTCATTTCCTCGAGCAGGACGGTGCTCTGGATCTCATGCAGGCCCGGCAACATCACCAGTTTCTCCCGCAACAGCGTCTGGAAATGGTCCATGTCGCGGACGACAACGCGGACATTGAAATCGAACTCGCCGAGCATGAGTTGTACCACCTGGACTTCCGGGATCCGGAGCACTGATTCCTGGAAGACGGAGATCGACTGTCGGCCGTGGTCGGACAGTTTGATCCGGACCAGAATGATGGCGGAGAATCCGAGCTTCTTGCGGTCGAGAATGACCGAGCGGCCCAAAATGATCCCTTCTTCCTCCATGCGGTTGATGCGACGCGAGCAGGGGGACTGGGACAGCCCAACCCGCTCGGCGATTTCGGAGACCGACAGAGCGCCGTTTTTTTGCATGACACGCAGGATCTTCAAATCAGTCTCGTCGACATTCGGCATGGTTTTGTCCTCCAACGGCTCGATGGCGCGATATTCATGCAGAAAAAGCTACCAGCCTTTGCTAAAAAGACAAGCCTAGCTTGCAAGGCGAAACTATCTTTTTCCCGTGGGAATGGCAGGGCAGTTGTCCTTGCCGTAAGTGGGAGGAGAGCATGGGACCTTGCATCATTGGCTGGGCTCATTCCAGATTCGGTCGGTCGGACCTCGAGACGGCGGAGGCGTTGATTGCTTCAGTCGTGGATGATTGCCTGGCGCATGCCGGAATCGGTGCGCAAGACGTCGATGCGATTTTCCTCGGTGCCTTCAACAACGGCTTGAGCAAGCAGGATTTCCAGGCGTCGCTAGTCGCACTCGCCGTTCCTGAGTTGCGCCATGTCCGCGCCACGCGGATCGAGAATGCCTGCGCGACAGGGTCAGCGGCGATCCATGCGGGGATCCGCGAGATCGAAAGCGGCCGGGCTCGGCGGGTGCTGGTCGTCGGTGTCGAAAAGATGACGGCTACTCCCACGCACGTGGTGGGCGACATCCTGCTGGGAGCGTCCTACCGGCAGGAAGAGGCGGAAGTGGAGGGTGGTTTTGCGGGCGTCTTCGCCACTATCGCCCAATCTTATTTCCAGCTTCACGGTGACAAGCGCGAGAGCCTTGCGCGGATTGCGGCAAAAAATCATGCCAATGGCGCGCTCAATCCTTATGCGCATCTGCAGAAGGATTTCGGGTTCGACTTCTGCAACACGGTTTCCGAGAAAAACCCGATCGTGGCCGGGCCATTGCGGCGCATGGACTGCTCACTGATCTCGGACGGTGCGGCGGCGATGGTTCTGTGCGACACCGAGACAGCACTCAATTCGGCACCGCGGGCCGTGCGCTTTCGCGCCGCCAGCCACGTCAATGATTTCCTCCCGCTCAGCCGCCGGTCGAAGACGGCTTTCGAGGGCGCCCGGCTCGCCTGGGATCAGGCCTATCGCAGCGCCGGCGTGACCGTGGACGATCTGTCATTTGTCGAAACACACGATTGTTTCACCATTGCCGAATTGATCGAATACGAAGCGATGGGCCTTGCCCGGGAAGGCGAGGGCGCGCGCGTGATCGACGACGGTGTCTCGACGCGTGAGGGGCGTCTGCCGGTCAATCCTTCCGGCGGCCTCAAGTCCAAAGGCCATCCGATCGGCGCGACCGGGGTCTCCCAGCATGTGATGGCAGCCATGCAGCTGTGCTCGGACGCGGGCGCGATGCAGCTCAGCGATCCCCAACTCGCCGGTGTGTTCAACATGGGCGGGGCGGCTGTTGCCAACTATGTATCGATCCTGGAGCGGCTCAAATGAGGGTGACGGGTCGTGAGCGGATGTCCAACCGGGTGATGAATCTCGGTGATTTTCTCACCGAGGCGGCGCGGCGCCATCCCGGACGGCCGGCGGTGATCTGGGGTAATTTCACCTGGAGCTGGGCGGAATTGAATGCCCGGGTCGATGGGTTTGCCAATTCGCTCCTGAAACTGGGTGTCGGCTTTGGCGACAAGGTGATCGTGCACGCGCGCAACTCGAACGAGATGTTTGAGACCATGTTTGCCGTTTTCAAACTCGGCGCGGTCTGGGTGCCCACGAATTTCCGCATCCTGCCGGGTGATGTCGGCCATGCGGCATCCGCCTCAGGCGCGAAGGCCATCCTGTATGGGCCGGAATTCACGTTGCATGCCGATGCCGCCAAGGCGGCAGGTGTGGACCTGATCATCGCCTTCGGCAAACCCCGGGTGGGTGAGCACAATTATGGCGACCTCGTGCGCGCCGGTCATGGTGTCGTATTCCGGGCGATGCCGGTGGAGCGGGATGATCCCTGCTGGTTCTTCTTCACGTCAGGTAGCACCGGGAAGCCCAAGGCGGCGGTGCTAAGTCATGGGCAGATGGCGTTTGTGATCACCAACCATCTCGCCGACCTGATGCCGGGAATGACCGAGGAGGAAGCCTCCCTGGTTGTCGCGCCGCTGTCACACGGCGCGGGGATTCACCAGCTCATCCAGGTGGCGCGGTCGGTCACCTCGGTGCTCACTGAGTCAAAAAGCCTCAACGGGGAGGAAGTTTTCCGCCTGATCGAAACTCACAATGTCACCAACATGTTCACCGTGCCGAGCATTTTGACGGCGCTGGTGTCGGATCCTGCTGTCGACCGGTTTGACCATTCTTCGCTCCGCTATGTCATCTATGCCGGGGCACCGATGCTGCGGGCGCACCAGAAGGCTGCATTGAGCAAGCTCGGTGGCTGTCTGGTGCAGTATTTCGGGTTGGGCGAGGTGACCGGCAACATCACTGTGCTGCCGCCGCATCTGCACAGCGCCGAGGACGGTCCGCGCGTCCGGGTCGGCTCCTGCGGGCAGGCCCGGACCGGTATGCAGATCGACATTCAGGACGACAGCGGCCGCAGCTTGAAACCCTTCGAGACAGGCGAGATCTGCGTCATCGGTCCTGCGGTGTTCAACGGATATTATGAGAACGAGAAGGCCAACGCTGAAGCCTTCCGGGACGGCTGGTTTCGCACCGGCGATATCGGGCATCTTGACGACAACGGCTTTCTCTACATCACCGGCCGGGCGTCGGACATGTTCATATCCGGTGGATCCAACATCTATCCGCTGGAGATCGAGGAGAAGATCGTTACCCATCCGGCTGTTGCGGAAGCCTGCGTGGTCGGCATGCCCGATGAGAAATGGGGCGAGGTCGGCGTCGCCGCCGTGGTGCTTGAGAAGAACGCGCGGCTCGCGCCGGAGGATCTGGCGCTGTTTCTTGCGGACAAGATCGCCTCCTACAAGCTGCCCCGCCGGATCGAGTTTTTCGATGCCCTTCCGCGGTCCGGATACGGCAAGATCACCAAGGCGTTGGTGCGTGAGGAACTGAAGGCGCGGATGGCTGGTCCTGCAGCCGACAGGGGAGGCCAGTCCCATGCGCGCTGACCTGTCCATGCCCGCCCATGCGCGGCTGATGCGGCAGCCGGGGCCGGTGGCTGCGGACCGTTTTGCGACCCAATCGGATTGCCGTGCGGTGATGTCGCGGATCACGCTCGCGCCGGGACTTCCACTCGTTGAGGCGATCTCAGCGGCAGTCGCTGCGATCAGCGGTGGTGCGCGGCGCTCGGCCGCACTCACCTTGCTCAGCGGATCTTTCGCACCGTGTGTCCACTGTCTGGCGGCCCCAGATCCCTCGGGCGAGCGGCTGGCAACCTACACGCCCTTCCAGACCACCCCGAATGTTGAAGTTCTGGGTGGTGCGGCCACGCTTGGCGAAGACCTCGGCGGCGACCCGATGGTGCATTGCCATGCCTGGTTCATCTCGGGGGCGGGTTCCGTGGCTGGTGGCCATCTCGATACGGAGAAGACCTGCATCGGCCCGGATGGGCTGGTCGTGCTGATCTCCGTTCTCGGATTGCTGCGCATCCGGCAAGTCAGAGACATGGAAACCAACCACGCAATTTTCTCGCCGATGGGCCATTTCGGGGTGACGCGATGAACGACGGAACCGCGATTGAAACCGGCCGAACAGGCCGCATCGTCTACACCCGGGTCAAGCCCAACGAGGACCTTGTGCTGGGAATCGAGAAAGTCTGCCTTCGGGAAGGACTTTGGCGCGGCTTCATCCGCGGCAGCCTCGGCAGCCTGACGGATGCCTGCGTGACGGTCGCTGAAGGGCGTGAGCGCCTGTTGCGTGGCCCGGCGGTCGAAGTCGTTGGTCTGTCGGGGGAAATTCGGCCGGATGCCTCGGGCAATCCGGTGGCGAGCTTGAGCGGCCTTCTGTGTGCGCCTGACGGCACGATGGCGGGTGGGCGGTTTGTCCGCGGACAGAATCCGGTCTGCGTCACCTTCGAACTGGTGATCGAGGAATGGCTGGTGGACGGCATCGGCGTAGTGGCGGAGATACGGGAGGGTGTAGATGGACAGGCAGCTTGAGAAGCAGTGCTTTATCATCACCGGGGGTGCGTCAGGCATTGGCCAGGCCACGGCCGTTTGGCTTCTTGACCGAGGCGCGATGGTCGCCATCCTTGATTCAAACCCTGTGCGGATCGACGCGGTGCGCGCCGAATTTGGTCCGGATGCGGCGCGTGTCTTCACAACTGTCGTGGATGTTTGCAACGAGGACAGCCTGACAAACGCTTTCCGCCAATCGACTGATTATTTCGGGCTGCCGCTTGCGGGTCTCGTGAATTCGGCCGGGATCGCCCGCAATGTCGGTTTCATGGAGACCGGCGCCGACATGATGCGCCAGGTTCTCGATGTCAACGTCATCGGGACGTTCCTGGCATCCAAGGCGTTCGTTGCTTCGCCGCGCATACCAGCTGCCGCCATTGTCAACATCGCGTCGGTGTCGGGAATGACCGGCAACACCGGCCGGTCGGCCTATGGCGCCTCCAAGGGCGCAGTCATTGCACTCACCCGGGTGATGGCGACCGAACTGGCTGCCTATGGCGTTCGGGTCAACGCGGTCTCGCCGGGTCCGGTCCGGACCCCGATGGTCGACAGTATCCACGCGCGCGGCTTCGAGGCCCGCTGGACGTCACGTATTCCGCTGCGCCGCTACGGGCAGCCTCATGAATTGGCCGAAGCGATCGGCTTTCTCGTTTCACCGTCTGCAAGCTTCATCACGGGAGACGTGATGGTGGTTGACGGTGGATTCCTGTCGGCTGGCGTTGAAGCCACCGATTGAATGACTTATCAACTGGGAGGATAACATGAAGAAACTGACAGCCCTGCTTGCTGCCGCCACGGCCGCCGCCAGCCTGACCATCGCGGTCCCGGCATCTGCCAAGGACCTGCAAATGACAAGCGTTTATCCGGGTTCGTTCCCGATCATCGGGGAAATCGGAAAGGACATTGGCAACCGCATCTCGCTTCTCACCGACGGAAGCGTCAACTTCGTCTTCGCCGAACCGGGCGCGCTTGTGCCGGCCCCTGAAGCCTGGGACGCCGTTTCCACCGGAGCGGTCGATGCAGCCTGGTATTCCACTGGCTTCGCCCAGGGCGTGATCCCGTCGGCGGCCATGTTCACATCGGTGCCTTTCGGCCCGGAAGCGCCGGAATATCTCGCCTGGTACTATTATGGCGGCGGCAAGGAAATCTGGGATGAGATTTCGGCGCGGCACAATGTCGTGACGGTCATCTGCGCCACCATTCCGCCGGAGGCGTCGGGCTGGTTCCGGGAGCCGATCAACAAGATCGAAGATCTTCAGGGCAAGAAGATGCGTTTTTACGGTCTGGGCGCCCGGGTCATGGAAAAACTTGGTGTTTCGGTCCTGACTTTGCCGGTTGGTGACACTGTACCGGCGTTGGAAATGGGGACCATTGATGCCGCCGAAATATCGATGCCATCGCTCGATCTGCAGCTCGGAATGGCCGACTACGCCAAGCACTACTACTTCCCCGGCTGGCACCAGCAGACGTCGCTGTTCTCGCTGATCATCAACACCGCAGTCTGGGAAGGCCTGTCAGTCCGTGAGAAGGCAGCAGTCAACGAAGTGTGCCGTTCCGCCGTGACTGAATCCATCGCCCGCGGTGAGGCCACCCAGTTCGGCGCGCTGACCGAATTGCAGGCCAAGGGTGTGACGCTGCACAAGTGGTCGCCGGAGATCTTGGCGGCCATGGAAACGGCCTGGCAGGAAGTGGTTACAGAGCTGACTGCGGCCGACGCGGACTTCAAGCGTGTCTGGGAGTCCTACACCCAGTTCCGGGCGTCCTACAAGGTCTGGCGTGATCTCGGCTACATGCGCTGAGCTGTTGCCCGGGAACCCTGCCGGTTGGCGCATCTTGCGCTGGCCGTCAGGACCATCGCGGAGTTGAGCATGCCGGATGCCACTGACCAAGATCAGATGGACCCGTCATGCGCTTGAGCGGCGCCGGCCGTTTCCCTTTCGGCCGGTGCCAATCATTCGAAAACTGGTGACATCACATGACACAACTGGCGCGACTGTTCGCATTCCTGCCGCGGCTTGCCCATAATTTCGGTGCCTGGCTGCTGCTACTTCTGGCTTTCGTGATCGGCTATGACGTGGTCGGGCGCAAATTCTACAACACCGGTTCGGTCATGCTTCAGGATCTGGAGTGGCACCTGCATGGTGCGGCCCTGCTGCTCGGGTTTGGCGCTGCATATCTCAA
The DNA here is from genome assembly GCA_038325465.1 of Hyphomicrobiales bacterium. Lineage (GTDB taxonomy): Bacteria > Pseudomonadota > Alphaproteobacteria > Rhizobiales > Rhizobiaceae > Hoeflea. The sequence continues at coordinate 102,512 of JBBQJA010000001.1, forward strand.
GGATGCCCATGTCCGGGTGGACCTCGTGCGTGAGGGCTTTGCCGACCGGACCAAGCTCAAGCTCGAGATCGCTGGGATCGTTTTCCTGATGCTGCCCTATTGCGGGCTGCTGTGTTGGTACTCGATCGACTACGCGATGCGCGCTTATCTTACCAATGAGGGGTCAGTGTCCGGTGGCGGGCTCAAACACTGGTGGATCATCAAGAGCTTTCTGACCATCGGTTTCGGCATGACAGTTCTGGCAGCGATTTCCGTGTTGCTGCGTTGCGTCGAGGCGCTCAGGCGCAACGCGCCGATGTCGTCCGCCTTCGATAACTTCCAATGACCGCTGACTTCGCCTGATCGCTGACTTCGCCTGATCGCCGACTTCGCTCGATCAACGACTTCGCTCGATCGTTGATCAGGCGCACCAACGGGCCGCTCTTCATGCACGGTATCATGGCGTTGCCAGACAGAGTCGCAAAACCGATCCATGCCGTTGTTTTTAGTTTCCTTTCGGCGCCTGTCACGGCCCCGGATCCGGCCGATGCCCCGATTGAAAGGCCCTGCCATGTTTGTCGAATTGCTGCCCATCATCATGTTTCTCACCCTGGCGGTGTTCATCTTCTCCGGCTTGCCAGTCGCGGCTGTGCTGGGCGGGGTCTCGCTTGCGTTCGCGGCGGTCGGGCTGATGATGGGGGAAATCCGGTTCGCCCAGCTTCCGCTTCTGATCAACCGCATATTCAGCGGCGTGGTTTCCAACGGCGTGATGGTGGCTGTGCCGATGTTCGTGTTGATGGGGACGCTGCTTGAGAAAAGCGGGATCGCGGAAGATCTGCTCGGAGCGCTGCAGACGCTGATGCGGCGGATCCCGGGCGGGCTTGCGGTGGCGGTGACTTTGCTCGGCACCATCCTTGCCGCCTCCACCGGCATCGTCGGCGCGTCGGTCACCATGCTGACGATGCTGGCTCTGCCGATGATGCTCAAGGCTGGCTATGCACCGACGCTCGCCACCGGGACGATTGCCGCATCCGGTACGCTCGGGATCCTGATCCCGCCGTCGATCATGCTCGTGATCATGGGCGACTTGCTGACCATTTCGGTGGGCAAGCTGTTCATGGCAGCGCTCGTGCCAGGCCTGATGCTTTCCGGACTCTATCTTGTCTATATCATGGTGGTTACTTTCGTTCGGCCCAAGCTCGCGCCGCGGGCGACGACGCCGCTCACCCAGGCCGAGCGGCGCGATCTCATTCGCCAGCTCGCCTCGGGCTTGATTCCCCCCGCAGTGCTCATTGGCCTGGTGCTGGGGTCGATTCTGGGCGGCTTTGCCACCCCGACAGAAGCCAGCGGTGTTGGCGCGCTCGGTGCGCTGGCGCTGGCGGTCATCCGCCGAAGGCTGAATTTCGCCACGCTGCATGCCGTGCTCGGCAACACGCTGTCCACCGTCTCGATGATCTTCTTCATTTTCGTCGGTGCCACCGCGTTCAGCTATCTGTTCCGGCTGTTCGGCGGTGAGGAACTGGTGCTGTCGCTGGTTGATGCCACGGTGCTTGGCCCCTGGCTGGTGTTGATTATCCTGTTGGCGATGATATTCGTCATGGGCTTCTTCTTCGACTGGATCGAGATCACGCTCATCATCTTGCCGATCTTCGCGCCGATCATCGCGCTGCTGGATTTTGGCGGCCATGTCCCGCCGAGAGACGTGGTCTACTGGTTTGCGATCCTCGTCGCCGTCAATCTGCAAACCAGTTTCTTGACGCCGCCTTTCGGCTTCGCCTTGTTCTATGTGAAGGGCACGGCGCGGGACCTCGTCACGATCAGGCAGATCTATACCGGAATCATCCCTTTCGTTCTCCTGCAAGTGCTGGCGCTGCTGCTCGTGGTGGGGTTCCCGAACATCGCCATGTGGTTGCCCAACAAGTTGTTTCCGTGAGGCACCGCGCTACGCCGGACTGGGGGCGCAGGCTCAAGGGCCGCAAAGAAGAAAGGCCATTCCGGCTGCTTGCCGGGATGGCCTTTTTGTTCAGAGCTTGGCTTTTTATCAGAGCAATTCCAGCGTTGTCAGACTCGCCGGAATAGCTCTCTCCTCTTGTTCTGACGCAATTCCCGACACGAAAGCGGTGCCCACTTTCGCTGGAATTGCTCTCGGGTTGGCGGGTCGGACATTGGATGTTCAGATGTGCAGCGCGTGGCCAAGAGCCTTCAGGCAGGCTTCCTGCAGGCCTTCGCTCTGGGTCGGGTGGGCGTGGATGACTGCGCCCAGATCCTCGACCCGCGCACCCATCTCGATGGCGACCGAAAAGGCTGCCGACAGTTCCGAGATTCCGGATCCTACCGCCTGGATGCCCAGAATGAGACCGGTGTCCTTGCGGGCGACAACGCGTATGAAGCCGCTTTCAGCCTGCATGGTCATCGCTCTTCCATTGGCGGAGAACGGAAACTGGCCGGTCAGAATTTCCGTCCCGGCAGCCTTGGCCTCGTCGGGGGAAAGGCCGCAGGTGACGATCTCGGGATCGGTGAAGCAAACAGCGGGAATGCAGACCTTGTCCCAGACGCGGCGGTGGCCGGCAATGATCTCGGCGACCATCTCGCCTTGCGCCATGGCGCGATGCGCCAGCATCGGCTCGCCAGTCACGTCGCCGATGGCGTAAACGTCGTGCATTGAGGTTTGGCAATGGTCATCGATTTTGATGAAGTCACCAGTCATGGTCAGGTTCAGACTGGCGATGTTGGCGCTGTCGGACCGTGGCTTGCGGCCGACAGTTACCAGAACACGATCTGCCGGGAGGTCGACACTGGTGCCGGTGGCGTCTTCCACGGTCAGGCCGGTCGGCGATACCGCCTTGGCCCGTGATTTCAGGAGGACCGTCACACCGAGCGCTTCGAGCGACGTCATCACCGGCCGGGTGAGCGGGCCGTCGTATTGCGGCAGAATTCGGTCGGCGGCCTCCACGACGGTCACCTTTGCACCGAGCTTGGCGAAGGCTGAGCCGATCTCAAGACCGATGTACCCTCCGCCGACCACGGCAACCCGCTCCGGCACATGGTCAAGGGCGAGCGCGTCGGTCGAACTCATGACCTTCCCGCCGAATGGCAGAAAAGGCAGCTCCACTGGTGCCGAGCCGGTGGCGATCACCACGGCTTGGGCATGGATGGTGACGGCGTCATCACCGGAAACCAGACGGACGGTCTTGCCATCGACAAACTCCGCACGGCCCTGCATCAGCCGCGCGCCCGCTTTGCGGATCAGGCCCGCCACGCCATTGTTGAGCCGGGTGACGATGCCGTCCTTCCAGGTCATGGTGGCGGCAAGGTCGATAGAGGGATTGGCGGCCGAGATGCCAAGCGTGGCATGGGCGGCATAGCCGAGCAGCTTGTGGAACTCGTCTGCCGCGTGGATCAGCGCCTTTGAGGGGATGCAGCCGACATTCAGACAGGTTCCGCCAGGCTTGCCCTCATCGACAATGATGGTGTCGATACCGAGCTGGCCGGCGCGGATAGCGGCCACATAACCGCCGGGGCCGGCGCCGATCACAAGGAGCTTGCAGGAAAGTTCGGTCATGGCTCAGTCCTCGATGAACAGCAGCGCAGGGGTTTCGATGAGGGTTTTGAGCTTCTGGACGAAAACGGCCGCGTCCCAACCGTCAATGACCCTGTGGTCGAAGGAGCAGGAGATGTTCATCATCCTGCGCGGCTGGAAGGCCTGGCCGTCCCACATCGGCCGGACCGCCATCTTGTTGATCCCGACAATGGCCACTTCCGGATGATTGATGATCGGCGTGGTGGCGATTGCGCCGAGAGCGCCGAGCGAGGTGATAGAGATCGTCGAGCCCGAGAGGTCGTCGCGGGTCGCCTTGCCATCGCGCGCGGATTCAGCGAGCCGGATGATTTCAGCCGCGCTGTCCCACAATGACAGGGTTTCGGCATGGCGAACCACCGGGACGGTCAAACCCGCAGGCGTCTGAGTCGCGATGCCGACATGGACTGCTGAATGCTGGTGGACAATTCCAGCCTCGTCGTCATAGCGGGCATTGAGCTCGGGCTGCGCACGGACCGCCGTGACAATCGCGCGGATGATGAAGGGCAGCAGCGTGAGCTTGCCGCGAGCCGCATGGCTTTTGTTGAGGTTGGCCCGAAGGTCCTCGACGGCGCTGACATCGACTTCCTCGACGATGGTGATATGCGGAATGCGCGCCTTCGAGAGCGCCATTTTTTCTGCAATGCGCCGCCGCATGCCAATGACCTTGACCTCGCGGGTCGCCGTCGCGGGCATCTTCCGGGTCGGTGCGGCAGCTGGTCCGCCACCTGCGGCGAAGGCTTCGATATCCCCGTGAAGAATGCGACCAGCGGGGCCTGAGCCTTCAACCTGGCGCAAGTCGATGCCGACATCGCGGGCGGCCTGGCGCACGGATGGTGCGGCCAGCGGTTTCTCGCCCATCCGCAGCGGCCTGGTGCGCTGAGCCGGGGCGGAGGGTGCTGCGTTAAGCGCGGCGGGCGCGTGCGGCGGCGTTGGCGCGGGCCTCTTCTCAGAGTTGGCTGGCTCAGATGCGGCGATTTCCGGCGCTGCTGCCGTTTCCGCAGGCCGGACCGGTGCGGCGGCCTGCGGCGCGGCCTGTGACGCTGACTGCGTTGAGACCATCAATTCGTTGTCGTTACCAGGACCATCGACTTCGATCTGGATGAATTTTGCGCCGATGGCGATGGTGTCGCCCGGCTCGCCGCAGAGCCAGGCCACCGTGCCTGACACGCTGGTGGGCACCTCGACAGCCGCCTTGTCGGTCATCACGGACCCAAGAATATCATCTTCGCGGACGATGTCGCCCACCGCGACATTCCATTCCGAAAGTTCGGCCTCGGCAATTCCTTCGCCCACATCTGGCAGCTTGATGGTGAAAATGCCCATGTTCAGCCCTCCATGACCTGGCGTAGCGCCCGGCCCAACCGTTCGGGTCCCGGGAAATAGGCCCATTCCTGGGCATGCGGATAGGGTGTGTCCCAACCGGCGACGCGCACGATGGGCGCCTCGAGATGGAAGAAGCAGTTTTCCTGGACGATTGCGCTCAGTTCCGCGCCGAAGCCGGACGTCCGTGTCGCCTCATGAATGATGACGCAGCGGCCGGTTTTCTTCACGGAAGCCTCGATGGTTTCAAGGTCGAGCGGCAACAGCGTCCGCAGGTCGATAATCTCGGCGTCAATCCCGGTCTCCTCGGCAGCCGCCTCCGCGACAAAGACCATGGTGCCGTAGGCGAGCACGGTCACCGCCTCGCCCTTGCGGCGGATGGCGGCCTTGCCGAGGGGAGTGATATAGTAGTTGTCGTCAACATCGCCCAACGGGTGGTTTTTCCAGGGCGTGACAGGCCGGTCGTGGTGGCCATCAAAAGGGCCGTTGTAGAGGCGCTTGGGCTCAAGAAAGATCACCGGATCAGGGTCTTCGATCGCCGCCAGCAGCAGGCCCTTGGCGTCCTGGGGATTGGACGGGACCACGACCTTGAGGCCCGCGACATGGGTGAAAAGCGCCTCTGGGCTCTGGCTGTGGGTCTGGCCGCCGAAAATGCCGCCACCGGTGGGCATCCGGATGACGATCGGGCAGGTGAACTGACCGGCCGAGCGGTGGCGCAATCGTGCGGCTTCGCTGACGATCTGGTCATAAGCGGGGTAAACGTAGTCGGCAAACTGGATTTCCACCACTGGTTTGAGGCCATAAGCGCACATGCCTATTCCGGCCCCGACGAGGCCGCTTTCATTGATCGGCGCATCAAAACAGCGGCTTGCGCCATATTTCTTCTGCAGACCTGCGGTGCAGCGGAACACGCCGCCGAAATAGCCGACATCCTCTCCAAAGACGACAACGGTCCGGTCGCGCTCCATGGCGAGGTCATGGGCGTTGCGGATCGCCTCGATCATGGTCATGCGCGCCATATCAGTAGCCCCCTTCCTGGCGTTGACGGATGAGATGGGGCGGCATCTCGGCATAGACGTCGTCAAACATCGCCCTCGGCGAGGGGTGGGTGCCCGAAATGAGGGTGCCGATCGCTTCCGCCTCCCGCTGCGCAAGGCGCACGCGATCGGTGATTTCAGCGATGGACTGAATGTGGCGCTCTTCAGACCAGGCACCGAGCGTGATCAGATGCGTCTTGAGGCGCGTCACCGGATCGCCGAGTGGCCAGGCCTGTTCTTCGTTTCTGGACCGGTAGGCGGACGGATCGTCAGACGTCGAATGCCCGCCTGCCCGGTAGGTCACATGTTCGATCAGTGTGGGGCCAAGGCCGGAGCGGGCGCGCTCAGCGGCCCATTTCGCCACGGCATGGACGGCAAGATAGTCGTTGCCATCAACGCGGATCGCGGGAATGCCAAAGCCGTGGCCGCGTGCGGCGAACGTGACGGCATTGCCGCGCGCCATTCCCTGGAACGTCGAGATGGCCCACTGGTTGTTGACGATGTTGAGGATCACCGGTGCCTTGTAGGTGGAGGCGAAAACAAGGGCGGCGTGGAAATCGTTTTCAGATGTCGAGCCATCCCCGATCCAGGCCGCCGAGATCCGGGTGTCGCCCGAGATCGCCGAAGCCATGGCCCAGCCGACCGCCTGGATGAATTGGGTGCCCAGATTGCCTGAAATGGTGAAAAAGCCATGGTCGCGGGCCGAATACATGACGGGAAGCTGGCGGCCCTTCAGCGGATCGGCGGAATTGGAATAGATCTGGTTCATCATGGAGGTGAGGGGGTAACCGCCCGCGATCAGCAGTCCCGCCTGGCGATACGTGGGGAAGTTCATGTCGCCGTCTTCCAACGCCATGCGGAACGCGCAGGAGACGGCTTCTTCCCCCAGATGCTGCATGTAGAAGCTGGTCTTTCCCTGACGCTGCGCCTTGAGCATGCGCTCGTCGAAAATCCTGAGCGTCAGCACGTGTTCAAGACCGCGGCGCAGGTCCTCTTCCGTGAGCAAGCCCGACCACGGGCCGACCGCCTCGCCCGCTGAATTGAGCACACGGACGACCGAGAAGGCCATGTCCCGCATGTCTTCGGGTGCCTCGTCCACCGACGGCCTGCGCACGGCGCCGGCCTTCGGGATCACGAAATCGGAAAAGGCAGGCGCGTCGCCCGGTCGGCATCCGGGTTCGGGAACGTGCAGGCTCAAGGGCTTTGGCGTGTCCATGGCTCAGTTTCCAGTCTTGCAAGACAAAGCAGAAGGCAGGACAGCGGCCCGAGCCGCCTTCCGTGCGCCTGACGCTATCGGAGAAAGCAGGGGAGAGGGCCTGGGAGAGAGAAGCCCGCGGCGGGTCATTCGGGTCAGCGGTGTCATGGGATCCATCAGCGCCTCCACCGCCTCGGGACATCCGGCATCTTCGCGGCGTGCGCCGGGCTTCGGATCAATGCTCGGAGCATATCGAAATTGCGGCAAAATGTCCTTTCGATTTTGGTTTTTTTGGCTAGAGTACGAGAAGAAAAAACTTAGAGATTGCATAGATGGAAAAAGAAAATTCTATTCAGAAACGTCCCCTCGATGACGTCGACAGACGAATTCTGAATGCGCTTGTCGCCGATGGACGCCTCTCCAATACCGAGCTTGCCCGCCAGGTCGGCCTGTCGGCAAGTCCCTGCTGGCAGCGGGTGCGCCGCCTGGAGGAAGACGGGATCATCGCCGGATACACGGCTGTTCTCAACCATGATGCGCTCGGACACGGCGAAACGGTGATGATCGAGGTTTCGCTCGAGCGGCACGACCAGGAAGCCCTCGACGGCTTCGCCAAGGCGATGGCGCAGATTCCAGAGGTTCTCGAGATTTATCTGATGGCCGGCGGATATGACTATTTCGTCAAGATCGCCGCCAGTGGCACGGCAGGCGTGGAGGAATTCCTGCGCGAACGATTGTTCCGCGTCTCCGGTCTCCGCCACTCCAAATCGAGCTTTGCACTGCGCTGCGTCAAGAAGGTCACGTCCTTCGTGCCGGGGTGACAGCTGTCAGGCGGCAACGGCGGCGCCGAGGTTGGCAAGGCCGCGCTTCAGCGCTGCCACGCATTGGGCGTCGAAGACGTCGGCGACGGACAGGATGCGGGCTTCCGACAGACCTCGTCGCCTTGAAAGCCGAAGGGATAACCCTTGCCGTCAAGCCGTTCGTGATGCGCACCTGCGACATCGGCGGTGTCCGAGAAGGCGGTCACGCGTTCGAGGATTTGCCTGGAATAAAACGGGTGGCTGCGCACAGATCGCCACTCGTCGTCATCGAGCTTGCTCGGCTTGTCGAGGATCTGGTTGGAGACGACGAGCGCCTGGCCGATATGGTCGCCGATCCAGCAGGCCCGCACGCAGTGGCCTTCGGGCTGCCCTTCGGTCAGGTCGAGCGCGAAGCTCAGTGCGCCGAGCAATTCTGCCAGATCAAGGTCGGAGTTGGCCTCGATGCGTCTGTCGGTATGATAAGCAATCCTGGTGCGACATCGTCCTTCTTCTTCAGCCGTCACCCTCGTCGAAAATCCTTTCCGTCTGATGAGCACCATGATGCACCTCGATCGGGCTCGCAGATCTTCATGATTGCGGGTGCACGTGCGAGCAAAATTGTGTATGGCCGGGCCGGAGGTAAGGTGACCAGAAATGGTGGCCGAAGATCGCGGATGGATGAAAGAGAGACAATGAACGCTTGCCCAATCGTCACGTCCGGACATCGCAAGACCGCGCGCTTCGCCGTGGCACCGATGATCGACTGGACGGACCGGCATTGCCGTTTCCTCCACCGGCAACTCAGCCGTCATGCGCTTCTCCACACGGAGATGGTGGTGGACCAGGCCGTGCTTCACGGTGACCGCGAGCGGCTCCTTGGTTTTGACGGCATCGAACAACCCGTGGCGTTGCAGCTTGGCGGCGCTGATCCGGCGCGGCTGGCGGAGGCGGCGCGGATCGGTGCCGATTTCGGCTACAGCGAAATCAACCTCAATGTCGGCTGTCCGTCAGACCGGGTGCAATCGGGCGCCTTCGGGGCCTGCCTGATGCGCGAGCCAGATCTGGTGGGGCGCGTGGTGGCGGCCATGAAGGCGGCGGTGAACGTGCCGGTGACGGTCAAGTGCCGCATCGGGGTCGACGAACAGGATCCCGAGATTGCCTTGTCGGCGTTGGCGGAGGCGGTGGTGGATGCGGGCGTGGATGGGCTTTGGGTGCATGCGCGAAAGGCCTGGCTTGAAGGATTGTCGCCCAGGGAAAACCGGGAGATACCACCGCTCGACTATGGCCGCGTCTATCGGCTCAAGCAGCAGTTTCCCAAGTGTTTCATTGGGATAAACGGCGGCATTGTCGATCTCGATCAAGCTCTTGATCATTTGAATCATGTGGACGGTGTCATGATCGGACGCGCGGCCTATCACAACGGTGCCATGTTGACCGAGGTTGACCGGCGAATTCATGGCGACCGGGAGGCCGCCCCGGTCAACTGGGACGAGGTGTGCCTTGCGATGATGGCACACGCGGACGCGCATCTGAGCGCGGGCGGGCGGCTCCATCATGTCACCAGGCATATGGTCGGGCTGTTCCAGGGCTGCAAAGGGTCGCGTCGCTACCGGCAGATCCTGTCGACCGAGGCCATGCGTCCAGGCGCCAAAGCTGATGTGATCTCTGCAGCCTTTCAAGCCATCGAGCGTCTCCCCGCCAATGCGGCAGCCTGACTGGGACATCGGACATGGGGCCTTGCGGGAGCGTCCTCAATCGGCAGGAATGGGCGTCGGCTTTCCGGCATTGTCAAGCGCCACCATCACGAACGACCCGTTTGTGACCTTCTCCATCTGCGGCGACAGGTAACGCTGGGCCCAGGCTTCGACCAGCAGCGTCATCGATGTGCGACCGACCTTGACGATGTGGGTGTAGATGCACAGCGTGTCACCGATCTTGACCGGCATGGCGAAAGACATTTCATTGACCGCAGCCGTCACCACGCGTCCGCGGGCACGCTCGGCGGCGCGGATGCCGCAGGCCAGGTCCATCTGCGCCATCACCCAGCCGCCGAATATGTCTCCGGCCGCATTGGCGTCCGCAGGCATGGCGAGCGTGCGCAAGGTGAGTTCTCCGGTCGGCCTGGTCATGGACGTCTCCCGTCAACCTCTGTTGGTACCATCGTCCAGAGCGTATTGCCGAAAAACAGAGGTGATTTTCGGACCAGACACTGCTCGAAAACGCAGAGCGAAATCGCCTTCGGTCAATCGGTTTTTACCGAATGCGCTCATGTGGATTGAATTTCACATTTGATCCCCAGTCTCAGCGCGTCCGAAGCGAAATGTCAAATTCGTAAAATCCACTCGGATGCTCATCCTGTTCGGGATGTCTTGATCAAGACCTGTGCCCGGGAAGAATGCGGCAAAAAGACGGATATGGTTGAATGAAATCACGCGTCCCGGCGTGAGCGAATTTTTACCATGGCCGCTCACTCGATGTTCATTCCCTTCACCTATGTTGGGCTGGTTCAAAGGAGATCGGTTGAACGCATGTTGCCCGTCAATGCCGTCAGTAAGCCGCACCGACGGCGATTCTACAGCCGAAAGCTTGTCAGTTGGGTGACGCTTGGCACGGCGGGCTGCGTCTCGGTGGCGGCACTCGTCAATCATTTCTTTTTTCGCGCCTATGGTGATGAGGTTCTTGCAACCGCCTATCTCGTGTCCGCCCTCATCCCGGCGCTGCTCGCAGTTCCCCTGTTCGGTTATCTCAGTCTCAAGATGAAGCAGTTGCACCGGCTCAATCAGGAACTTTCGCGCCTGGCGAGCACCGACGCCATGACCGGGCTGCATAACCGTTCAGCCTTCTCCGGACTTGTGGCCCGTTTGCTGGGGGAAATGGACCTTCGCTCAGACTGCCAAGCAATTGCCCTTCTCGTTGTCGATGCCGATTTTTTCAAGCGCATCAACGATATCCACGGCCATCAGGCAGGCGATCAGGCGTTGATTGCCATCGCCGGAGCTTTGCGCCGGACCGTGGGCGAGGACGGACTGGTGGGGCGTCTCGGAGGGGAAGAATTCGGCGTCGTGCTCCCGTGCGTGCCCATTGAGGAGGCCTACCGGATCGCGGAGGCGATGCGGGGTGCCGTCGCCGACATCGTGTTCCGGCCCGGCGGGGTCTCCCACTCCTTGAGCGTGAGTGTCGGCGTCACGGTGACTTCGGGTCCCGCAGGCTTTGACGATATGTTCCGGGATGCCGATCAGCGGCTTTACGAGGCCAAGTCAGGCGGCCGCAACCAGGTCCGGATTGGTGCCTACCGGGCACCCTCGATTGCCGCGCCGGACGATCTGCGGCAGCTTCTGAACCGCCTCGACCCGCATCGCGGCACCGGCGCGCCCGACCGTGCCGATGTCGGGTGATTGCATTTTCGGGGACCGGCGTCGGCCCCGAAAAGACCTCAGGTCTTAACGGCGACCCTCAGCCTTCCTTTACCCTCTTGCCGGATAATGACGCTCACGTTTCCTCTTCGAGGCCACACCATGGTGCGTCCCCATTCCCTCCGGTTCTGGACAACGCTGCTTTCCCTTGCTGCCAGCGCGGTGCTTCTGTCAGGATGCTCGGGCGAAGGCGGCCTCGCGCCACCGGCCGAAGTGCTGGCATTCGCGCCCGCGCCACCGATCATTGCGCTGGAACCCGAGATTCCGGCCGCCTATCCGCTCATCGATCCGGTCGGTGGTGCCGACAGCCTTTCCATCCTGCCCGAAGGCGTTGTCAGCCAACCCGTGGTCACCGGCATCGGCACCGACACGCCCCAACTCGCATCCGCGCCAGCTGCCCCCGATGTCGGCCCGGCTTTCGAGCCCGCCGACCGGGTGCCAGCCGTGGCCGCTCCCCGGGTCGACCCGCAGGCCGAGCCCAAAGGCGCCGGGCGATTTGCGTTTCTGCCGCGTCTGGGCAATCCGATGTCGACGCCGTCCTGGGCAGGCGGGCTCCCTGCGGCCGAGAAGGCCTGCCGACAGCGGCTCAAGCGCCTTGGCGTGACCTTCAAGGACATTGCGCGCGTCAGCAGCGGACCGGGGTGTGTCATCGATTATCCCGTTGAACTCACGCGCCTGTCCGGCGGCATCACGATCAAGCCGGCGGCCAAGCTCAACTGCCAGATCACAGAAGCATTCGCGCTGTGGGTGAAAAAGGAATTGGGGCCGGCCGCGCGTGCGCGGTATCTTTCAGGCATCAACAGCATCAACCAGCTGTCATCGTTCTCCTGCCGGACGATGAACTCGCGCCGCGGTGCCCCGATGTCGGAGCATTCCCGTGGCAATGCCATCGACGTCGGCAAGATCACGCTCAATTCAGGCAAGGAGATTCTCGTGCGCCAGCCTGGCTTCTTTGCCTTTCGCGAAAAGGGGCTTCTGAACTCCGTGCGCGCCGACAGCTGCAAGTATTTCACCACCGTGCTCGGTCCGGGCAGCGATATCCATCACAAAGACCATTTCCATTTCGACTTGCGCGCGCACGGCAACGGTTATCGGCATTGCGACTGAGGAACGGCTGCGGCTTGAAAAAGAAAGGCCGGCAAAGCCGGCCTTAGATTATGACCTGGCTGGAATGGGGCGTTCCAGCCGTCCGGTCATCTGCGTCATGGGCGTGGGCGGACGCCGCATGGAAGGAAGAGCACGATGGGCAATCGGATCGCTCTTCCAGATTACACATCTACCTGACTGAAAAATGTCACGGGCTGATGACGGTCGTGCCGAGGGCAAGTCGGTTTTGTCGCTGTGGTGCTGATCATCCCGATCACGCTTTGTGTCGCGCCCATCGGCACCCATCTCGCACATGCACAGAACGCACGGCAGTTTGATGCGGGTGGCACGATCTTGCTGATGCGGGTGGCGGCGCGGTGTGTCCAGCGCCTGGTTTGAGCCCCGCGCCGTTCAGTCCCTGAGAATCACTTCGTCGCGCTGCATCTCGAAGGAACTGAGGGACGAGATGAAATTCATGCCAAGCAGGCTCTGGCCGAGCTTGCCGGGTTCAGCCACCGTGGCCCGCAGATTGCTACGGATCAGAGGCCCGATCTGGACTTGGTCGAGCCGTATCGGAGCGGCCATGGCCCGGCCGTTGGCGGTGTTGATGACTTGGGTGAAAGACATGTCTTCCGGGCGGAATCCTGCGGCGATGGCATCGTCATAAGACAGCGCGATCAGCGTTGCGCCAGTGTCGATGAGAAAATCGATCTCCACTCCGTTGACCTGACCGACCGCCTCGAAATGGCCACCGCGGGATTTGGCGATGGAGACAGCGAGCGTGTCGCCCTGTTTGACGACTGTCGGTCGGCCGGGCGTAAGCTGGCTGGCGACGGTGCTTGCGATCGTCTCGACCTCGTCGCGATAGACATAGACAGTGGACAGGCCGAGGATGATCATGAGCCAGATGAGCATGTTGGAGAGCATGGAACCGATGCTGCGCTGGGAGCCGACAAGGCCTGCGGCGATGACTGCACCGATCAGGCCAAGATAGGCAACCTCTGCGAAATCGTCGTTGGCAAGGCCGAGCGTGCTGCCCGACTGGTGGTTCCAGATCAGCAAACCAAGAATGGCGCAGATCAAAGCCAAAAGCAGCGTAAATCCGGTCCGCATCAGGTGCTGTCGCCCTGCGCCATGCGCTGCCGCCGCGTCAGACGGCGTGGCTTTCGTTCAACAGTGGCGAGCCGCGCTGGCAGATCGGCCAGGAGCTGCTGCCGCATCTCCGGCGTATAGCCGATCCAACCGGCGATCTCGGCCCCGGTCCGGCCGCACCCGAAGCAGTATCCCGTCTTCAGGTCAATAGAACAGACGAGGGTACAGGGGGATTGAAGTGTGGTCATGAAGGCTCGGCGAGGCTTGGTTGCGGGCGGGGCGAAGCCAAAAAGCATGCGCCCCATCGCTCCACCATATCGTGCGTTCACACCAAAAGAGCAAGGGCGACCAGAAACGTGGTCTCGGCGATCTGCTGGGTTGCGCCAATGGTGTCGCCGGTATGGCCACCCAGGCGGCTCTGACAGCGGTGTGTCCAGGCCCATGAGGCGGCAACCATAGAGCCGAGCGCGACAGTGGCTGCGACCCATCCGGACGCAAGCAGTGCACCAACAAGGCCGATTGCTGCACCGAGCACAAGCGCCATGGCGACAGCGTCACAGGCGGGTCGGCCCACGGACGCTGCAACCCCGTCCAGCCGGGCAGGGGCAAGCCTGCTCCAGTGCCAGACCATGGCGCTGCGGCTTGCCGCCGCCACAGCCAGGATCGCAAACGCCACTTGCCAGGCCGAGAGTTCCGAAACCAGTGCCGATAGTGCCGCCGCCCGCAGCGCGACCGTGAGGATCAGCGCGAGCGCGCCGTAAGTGCCGATCCGGCTGTCCTTCATGATGGCGAGCATGCGCTCGTGTGCGCCGCCTGCCCCGAAAGCGTCGGCGCTGTCGGCAAGACCGTCCTCGTGAAGCGCGCCGGTCAGGACCAGCAGCAGGCCGAGAACCAGGAGCGCGGTCAGCGTCGGCGGCGCACCAAGGCCCGACAGACCAAAGGCCAGAAGGGCTGGCGCCAGCGCAACCAGCAGGCCTGCGACGGGGAACATCCGCACAGCGCGGCTCAGACTGCCGTCGTAATTGCGGAAGTGACGCGCGGGCATGGGTATGCGGCTCAAGAAACCGGTCGCCCGGGCGATGTCGTCGAGGATGGCTGGATCGGGCGTTGGCATTTGGCGGTGGTCCGATGGCGGCGGGAATTTGGCGCGGGTTTGCGTCCCTGAGATTGAAATCGTGCGATTCGATCTTTACACCCGGAAACGCCGCGCGTCATGCGGCCCACCAGACAAGGACCTCTTCCATGGCCGCCAGCGGTTTGCCGTTCGACGATTTCCGCGACCTCATCCGGTCGCTTCCCGGTCCGGACACGGCTGCACTTGCGGCCGCGCGTGATCGCGACGCTCAACTCACCAAGCCCGCCGGCGCATTGGGTCGACTTGAGGAGATTGCGTTCTGGCTTGCAGCCTGGACCGGGCGGACGCCGGCCGTCAACCGGCCTTTGGTGGCGATCTTTGCTGGCAACCACGGTGTCACCGCCAAGGGTGTGTCGCCGTTTCCGCCTTCCGTTACCGCGCAAATGGTGGAAAACTTCGCCGCCGGAGGGGCTGCGATCAACCAGATCTGCGTTGTCCACGATCTCGGACTCAAGGTCTTCGACCTGGCGTTGGACATGCCGACGGGTGACATCACCGAAGGTCCGGCGATGGATGAGCGGAGCTGCGCGGCCACCATGGCCTTTGGGATGGAGGCCATTGCGGGTGGTACGGATCTGTTGTGCATCGGGGAAATGGGCATCGGCAACACCACGATTGCGGCTGCCATCTGTCACGGGCTCTATGGCGGTGCGGCGAGCGACTGGGTAGGGCCGGGCACGGGGTCTGAAGGCGAGGGATTGCGGAGAAAGATCGCGGCGGTCGAACAGGCCGTCGCTTTGCACAAGCCCCACCTCGGCGATCCGCTCGAAGTTCTTCGTCGCCTTGGTGGACGGGAACTGGCGGCAATGGCGGGTGCCATCCTTGCTGCCCGGATCGAGCGTATTCCCGTCCTCATCGACGGTTATGTGGCGACCGCTGCATCAGCGATCCTGCACGCGGCCAATCCCTCCGCGCTCGACCACTGCCTGATCGGCCATGTTTCGGCGGAACCCGGGCATATCAAACTCATCCAGAAACTCGGCAAGACGCCGTTGCTTGCGCTCGGCATGCGGCTGGGCGAGGGCACCGGGGCGGCGCTGGCGGCGGGCATCGTCAAGGCGGCGGCGCAGTGCCATTCCGGCATGGCAACCTTTGCGCAAGCCGGGGTGAGCGGCAAAGCCTGACCGCTTGTCCTGCGAAACGACAGCCCGCCGGTGGCCTCGATCAGCTGAAGGTCCGCTTCTTGCGTGGGGCGATCTCGCCATGGCCCTCGACGGCGGCCAGCCCTTCGAGCACGCGTTGCGGCGGCAGGATGGCGATGGCTTCGGTTCCCTCACGCAGCCTGGACTTGAGGACGAACTCACCGCCGTGCTTGGCGAGAATTGCCTGCACGATGGGCAGGCCCAGCCCCGTGCCCTGTTCGGCGCTCTTGATGGCGATCGACCCCTGGCCGAAGGCGGAAAGCACCACCGGGATCTCCTCTTCGGCAATGCCCGGACCGTTGTCCTTGACCGCCAAATACTGGCCGCCGCCCGCGGTCCAGCCGAGCTTGACGACGATCTCTCCGCCAACGGGCGTGAACTTGACCGCGTTGGACAAAAGATTGAGCAGCACTTGCCGGATGGATTTCTCGTCAGCCCAGACGAGTGGCATGTCGGCTTCGAAGGCCTCGACAATCCGGATGTTCTTGCTGCGGGCCTTGAGCTGGACCAGGCTGACGCAGTCTTCGGCGATGTCGGATAGCGCGAGCGCGGCTTCGCTGAGATCGTAGCGGCCGGCTTCGATCCGCGACAAATCGAGGATTTCGTTGATCAGGTTCAAGAGATGCTGGCCGGAATGATGGATGTCGCGGACATAGTCCTTGTAGCTTTCATTCTGGATCGGGCCGAGCACTTCCCCGCTCATGACCTCGGAAAAGCCCAGGATCGCATTGAGCGGCGTGCGCAATTCGTGGCTCATGGACGCGAGAAAGCGGGATTTTGCGAGATTGGCCTCTTCGGCGCGGCGGCGCGCCTCGTCGGAGACGGACTTTGCCATTTCGAGCTCGGCGATCAGGTTGTCCTTCTCGGTCTGAAATACCATCATCTTGATATTGGCCGTGTGCAGCCGGTGCGAGACGAAGCTGAAAAACACCACGACTGCCGCAAACATGGCGAGAACCGACAGATCGGCCGGTTCCCGGGTGATGCCCGCGCGGACGAAGAGAGCTGCGACAGTGGGCACGAAGGTGAAATAGAGCACGTGGCGGAGCGTGAAGCTCGCCATGGCCGTGGTGGCGAGAGCCACGATCAGCACCGCCGCCTTGTAAAAGGCGAAGGACTCGGTTGAGCAATGTACGCAATCCTGCAGCGCGAACAGCGCCCAGCATATGCCGATGACAAGATAAAAGCCGAGAAAGCGGTGGCGCCAATGGCTCGCGAAGGTCTCTTCGCCAAAGCAGCGTGCGGCCCTGCGGGCCATCAGCACCAGCCCCGCATAGGCGCTCAGGGTGACGAAGGCCCAGACCATGAGCCCGATGGCCTGATCGAAATAGAGCCCGACCATGGCTGAGAAGATGACGAGTGCGGGAAGGGCTGCGGCGCCCTGGAGCACGGAGTTGACGTGCATCATCATCATTTCGGCATCAAAGCCGGTTGGCGCCTCCCGGCCGTTCGTCAGCCGGTCGCGGGTGTCACGCACGGTCTTGACCAGGGCCGCGTTCTTGTGCGTCCGCGAACGGTCGACAATGTTCTTGTCGTTCATGGAGCCGGCAAGCTTGGCCATATGCGTGTGCATTCAGTCCCGGGAGGTTCAGTTCGACTCTAGTGGGCAATGATTAAGAACCTGTTTGCAATTGCGGCAGGGCTTGAGTGGGCGGGCCGAGTCTGGTCATGTTCAGGCATGGCGAGAAGACGGGTAGGGCCAAGGTCGAAAAGGTCTGCATGGCGGGGGTATCTCGATCTTGCCGGACTGTTGGTGCTGCTCGGTGCGCTGGCGCTGGCGGCTGTCCGCCTGGGCGAACAGGAGAGCGGCACCTTCGAAGGACCGGTTCGGGTGATCGATGGTGATAGCCTGGCCTCGGACGGGCGGCGCTTCCGGCTGATCGGTATTGACGCTCCAGAGATTGCCCAACGCTGCAGGCGGGATGGGTTTGAATATCCCTGCGGCGTCGATGCGGCCTCTCACCTGCGCGGTCTGATCGGGCGTCAACGGGTCGATTGCGCCGTCAGTGGCCTGGATCGCTATCGGCGCGAATTGGCGCGGTGTACGGCCGGCGGTATCGACCTCAACGCAGCGATGGTCCGGAGCGGATTTGCCGTCGACTTCGGCGGCTATGCCACCGAGGAGGCCGCAGCGCGGCTGGCGCGGTCCGGTGTGTGGAGTGGCGATTTTGACAGGCCCAAAGACTGGCGGGCGATTCATGGCGGTCTTGATGAGACCATTCATGGTTTGCTCGCGTTGGCGCGCTTGAGGTCATGGTGGGATAATATCTTCGGTTCCAATGAATAATGAGAGCATCGCGCCCCGGTTTTTGGCAGTCCTTAACTTATGTGCGATATTGGAGACAAGACAAACCGTCGGAGCGCTGCATTGCGTCGTGTCAAGAAAACGTTTCTGTTCATCGCCAGTCTGGCGGCGATAGCTTCATTCGGAAGCGTGTGGCTGGCCGTTGCCAATTACGGATACCAGCGCAACCTCGTCGAACTCAGAACCATTGCCGACAGTGCCACGCTGCGCGTTGAACGATCGATCGATCTGGCCATCATCGGAATGTATGACGTGGTCGGCGCTGCGGGCGGCCAGTGCTCCGTGGAAACTCGGGAGACCTGGCGCAGTGCATCGTTTTCCTACAGCGGCGTCAAAGACATGAGGCTTGAGTACGGGGGGCGAACCTGCTGGCTCAACGACGCAAATTTCGGGGGCAAGGAGATTGCCTTGTCGAGCGCCTCGTGGAGTTTGGCCAAGAATCCGAATTACCGCCTGTCCAGGGTCGATTTTGCGAGCGGCTCCGCGCTGGCGGTCCGCTGGACGCTTGGTGAAGAGGACAGCGTTACCCAGATCATCAGCGTGCACGATATTCTCTTCGACGTGCTTCCGTCCGCCGTCAGGGACAGCGCGCGGCTGAGCCTCTCGCTTTCCGAAGGTGACGGCTTTGCGGACTTTATCGGCGCATCCGCTGCTGCGCTGGATGCAGATGGGCAGGTCCGGATCGAGACCCGCTCCGAGCGCTTTCCGGTGACTTTTCACATGCAGGTTTCCGACGTCGCGCTCGGCGAGTGGAACAAGGTGATCGATGGGATCACGGTGTCATTCATGGCGGGCTTTGCAACATTGTTCGGCCTGCTTGTCGCCAAGGCCGTGGTGCGCGAGCCGACCCTGCTTGATGATCTCGATCTGGGCCTGAAGCGGGGCGAGATCATTCCCTATTACCAGCCGATTTTCGATTTGGAGAGCCGCAAAGTGCTTGGCTTCGAGATGCTGGCGCGCTGGATCAAGCCTGACGGCACCACCATCTCGCCACTTGCCTTCATCCCGCTCGCCGAGGACAGAGGACGCATCGACGCCGTGACCCGAAGCCTCATGAAGCAGGCAGGCAAGGATGTCGGAGCGATGCTGGCGGCCAGACCTGACCTTAAATTCACAGTCAACATCACCCCCGCGCAACTTCTGGGTGACGGTTTTGCGGAGCGGTTTGCGAGCGATGCGGTCGCATTCGGATTTCCGTTGGCGTCGCTTGTGATCGAAATCACCGAACGCCAGCCGATCAGCGATCTGGCGCGCGCCGGAGAGGTTTCCATGCATCTGGCTGGACAGGGAATTCGGATCGCCATCGACGATGCAGGCACCGGCCACAACGGCCTGTCGTCAATCCATGGCTTGAATTCACAATTTCTGAAGATCGACAAGTATTTTGTCGATGGCGTCGCCCTCAATCAAAAATCCAGCGTGCTCATCGAGATGCTGGTGGCCTTGGCGCAGCAGTTCGACATGACAGTGGTTGCCGAAGGCGTCGAAACCGAGGACCAGCTTGAGGCGCTTCGCCGTCTCGGCATTTCGCAGGGTCAGGGATATCTCTGCTCCAAGCCGCTTTCCAATGTGCAGCTTGCCGCGTTCGTGATGAACGATGAGGCCGGGCGCAAGCCCTCCGGCGCACGCAACGCGATCGCCCTGGTCGCCTGATCTCTCGTTGATCGGCATGCAGTTATTCAGAAGTCCCTGTGGTCATTCGACTGAAATATCTGCACCGCTTTGTCGCATGCTCCTACAGCGCCGCGCATTCAATCGGATGCGTGAATGCCGCTGTAAACCCTTGAATAAATACATGTCCGTTATCGCACGCACGAATTCATTTGTGCGCGACATGCATCAAGCAAATGCGGGGATCCGAAAAACCACGAGCAAGTCCATGATCAGAGTGAATTTTTCGAATTTGATGTTTGGTATCGGATGCACCCCGAAAATGGGCTCAAATCTCAAATCCAATCCATTGGCGCATTTACCGCCCGCGCGGTTGCGTGAACGCATCTCCCCATGCTTCTCTGCCGTGAGGATGCGGACGCGCGACCGCCACAACGAGACCAAACACGGGAGATAACGATGAAACTCTATGACGGAGGCCGGGCGCCCAACCCGCGGCGGGTTACGGTCTTTCTCGCCGAAAAAGGCGTCGAGATCGAAAAGGTGGCGGTGGACATGGGTGCCATGGGCCACAAGTCGGCGGAAGTAACGGCGCTCAATCCGCTGCAACGGCTGCCGGTGCTGGTGCTCGACGACGGCACCGTGCTGTCGGAATCGGTGGCAATCTGCCGCTACATCGAGGAGCTTCACCCCGGCCCTGCGCTGTTTGGCGTTGACGCGCGGGACAGGGCGGTTGT
This sequence comes from Hyphomicrobiales bacterium, assembly GCA_038325465.1. Taxonomy (GTDB): domain Bacteria; phylum Pseudomonadota; class Alphaproteobacteria; order Rhizobiales; family Rhizobiaceae; genus Hoeflea. The sequence continues at coordinate 122,944 of JBBQJA010000001.1, forward strand.
CGAGATGTGGAACAGGCGGGTGGAACTGCACTATCTTGCCGCTGTCGCCGCCGCCTTCCGCCACACTCATCCGGCCATGAAGGAATGGGAAGTCCCGCAAATCCCCGAATGGGGTGCGGCAAACCGGCCCAAAGCCGAGGCTTTCCTGGCTTTGCTCGACACGGAGCTTTCGACGCGTCGGTACATCGCCGGCGACCGCTACACCATCGCAGACATCACGGCGATGATCGCGTTTGAATTCATGAAGCCAGCCAAAATCGCCCGACCAGAGCATCTCACCCACGTCATGCGCTGGTTTGGCGACGTCTCGAGCCGACCCAGTGCGGCAGTGTGACCACTGCTGCGCAGGAATTGGACCTTGAGGCGCTGCTTGGCGCGGTCAGTGCCTGCCGGATATGCCGCGATGAGCCGACGAACGGTCCCGCCCGGGCGCTGCCGCATGAACCTCGGCCGGTCTGTTTCGCGTCCCGGCAGGCACCGATCCTGATTGCGGGGCAGGCACCGGGCATAAGGGTGCACCGCAGCGGCAAGCCGTTCACTGATCCGTCAGGTGACCGGCTGCGCGACTGGCTGGGGGTGACGGAGGACATCTTCTATGATCGGCGCAAGTTCGCTATCGTGCCGATGGGGTTCTGCTTTCCGGGATTGGACGCAAAGGGGTCCGATCTTCCACCACGGCGCGAATGCGCGCCCGCCTGGCGCGCAGCACTCATGGCGGCCATGCCGCAGGTTCGCCTCGTGCTCGCCATCGGACTCTATGCTCAGGCCTGGCATCTCGGACCGCTGCGCCGGGCGAACCTGACGGACACGGTGGCGGCCTGGGCGGAGATGCTTTCGGCCACAGAACAGGGCGTCCCGGTGCTGCCGCTTCCCCATCCCTCCTGGCGCAATTCGGGCTGGTTGCGGCGCAATCCCTGGTTTCAAGCCGAGCTTCTGCCTGAACTCCGGCGGCGGGTGGGCGCGTTCTTGTCCAATTCGACTGGAACATAATTCCTCTGAATTCCCTTCTGAAGGAATGAATTTCTTTGCACCCTGGTGATTTGCGGGATATCAGCAAACAGATCACGCTATACGGAGCTTCGCATGGACCGCCTCGACCGAAAGATCCTTCGTCTTCTGCAGGAAGATGCCACGCTCGCCGTGGCCGATATCGCCAAGAAGGTCGGCTTGTCGACGACACCTTGCTGGCGGCGCATCCAGAAGCTTGAGGAAGACGGAGTCATTCGCCGCCGTGTGGCTCTTCTCGACCCGGCCTCAATCAACGCAAAGGTGACCGTCTTCGTGTCGATCCGGACCAATTCGCATTCCAACGAATGGCTCAAGCGGTTTTCCGAGGTGATCAGCGAATTCCCCGAAGTCGTTGAATTCTATCGCATGAGCGGTGACATAGACTATCTTCTGAGGGTGGTGGTGCCCGATATCTCCGCTTACGACGCTTTCTACAAGCGGCTGATCGCCAAGATCGAGATCCGAGACGTCTCCTCCTCTTTCGCCATGGAGCAGATCAAGTACACCACCGAATTGCCGCTCGACTATATTCCACTCGCCAAGGAACCCGCCTCGGCCGGTTGACCGAATGGCGGGTGCGGGGATTTCCCCCTGTCATTTCTCAAGACGGGCCAGCAGGGAGGACGTGTCCCAGCGCGTGCCGCCCATGCCCTGAACATCGGCGTAGAACTGATCGACAAGGGCTGTGACCGGCAACTTGGCTCCGTTGCGGCGCGCTTCGGTCAAGACGATGTCGAGATCCTTGCGCATCCAGTCGACGGCGAAGCCGTAATCGAATTTGCCGATGTTCATGGTCTTGTGGCGGTTCTCCATTTGCCAGGAACCGGCGGCACCCTTGGAGATCACCTCTACCACCTTCTCGATGTCAAGACCTGCACGCTTGCCGAAATGAATGCCTTCGGCGAGACCCTGGACGAGGCCGGCGATGCAGATCTGGTTGACCATCTTGGTAAGCTGCCCCGCACCGGCCTCACCCATGAGCCCGACCATGCGGGCATAGGCGTCGATCACCGGCTTTGCCGCTTCGAAGGTGGTCTGGTCGCCGCCCACCATGACGGTCAGGACGCCGTTTTCCGCCCCGGCCTGCCCACCTGAGACGGGGGCGTCAAGAAAGCCGCAGCCACGCGCGCGCGCTGCGGCGTCAAGTTCGCGGGCGATTTCGGCTGAGGCTGTGGTGTTGTCGATGAGAACCGCGCCGGGCTTCATGCCGGCAACAGCGCCGTCCTCTCCGAGCGTGACCGAACGCAGGTCGTCGTCATTGCCCACGCAGGTAAAGACGAAATCGGCACCGCTGGCGGCTTCAGCCGGTGTGGCGCAGGCGGTTCCGCCGAACTGCTCGGCCCATCTGGCCGCTTTTTCCGCAGTCCGGTTGTAAACACGCAAGTCATGCGCGCCTCGGGTCCTGAGATGTCCGGCCATGGGATAGCCCATCACGCCCAGACCGATGAAAGCCACTGTTGCCATTGCGCCTATCCTTCTGTCAGATATGGAATTGTGCATTTCGGAAGGCTCCGGGGGGATGGATCGGACCGACGAATGCGTCTGCGGAGGGACATAATGCAATGCGGCGGATCGTCAAAGGCCTTATCCTCGTCATTGTCATTCTGGTGCCGGGCCTTCTGATGGCTGGAGGGGCAGGGCTGTTCTGGTTGTCGCGGTCGTTGGCGCCGCTTGACGGCGAAATCGAGATCGCCGGGCTGTCAGGGCCGGTCACCATTCTGCGCGATACGGAGGGTGTTCCCCACATTGCCGCCGAGACGCGCGCGGACGTGGCCGCCGGACTGGGCTTCGTCCATGCCCAGGAACGGCTCTGGTCGATGGAAGTCAGCCGCATGGCCGGCAAAGGTCGGCTTTCGGAGATGTTTGGGGACGCAACACTGAACACCGATATCTGGCTTCGCACGATGGCGATCGACAAGGCTTCGGAAGCTTCGCTTTCAGTGATCGACGCCGACACGATGGCCGTGCTCTCAGGCTATGCGCGCGGCGTCAACGCCTGGATGACGCGCGATCCGCAGAGCTTCTCGTCACGCCTGCCGCCGGAATTCGTCATTCTGGGCCACTCGCCCGAACCCTGGCAGCCCGCCGATACCCTGATCGCGATCAAGATGATGTCGGTCTCGCTGTCGGAAAACGTGAGCGACGAAGCCCAGCGGCTTGCCTTCTTCCGGCTCGGCATGAATGAGGCCGAGATCAACGATCTCATTCCTTATATGGTGGCGGACACGCCGCCGCCGCTGCCGGACCTGACCGCGCTGCTGGGGCTCGACACCGCACCGCTTGAGGCGGCGCAAGCCAGCGCTTTGGTTGACCCTGGCAGCCAACCGCTGGCCAAACACCGCTTTGCGATGATCGACGACATCATGGGCGTGGGCGCCTCCAACAACTGGGTTGTGTCGGGACGCCGTACCGCGTCGGGAAAACCGATTCTCGCCAACGATCCGCATCTGGGGCTGACGGCACCGTCGGTCTGGTATCTCGCCCATCTCAAGGTCACCAAGGAACTGGGATCGCCGCGCCATCTTGTCGGGGCGTCACTGCCGGGAACGCCTTTTATCCTGCTCGGACGCAACAACGACATCGCCTGGGGCTTCACCAACACGGCCACCGACGCCCAGGATGTTTTCGTCGAGCGCGTCAATCCGGACAATGCAGACCAGTATCTCACCCCTTCGGGCTGGGCCGATTTCGGCAAGGCTGACGAGCTTGTCCGAGTGCGGGGAGGTCCCGATCACCAATTTACCCGACGTTGGACGCGTCATGGTCCTGTGCTGCCTGTCGGCTACAAACAGCTCGACACATGGTTGCCCGACACCACGGTCGCTGCGCTGCAATGGATGGCGCTCGCCTCCGACGACACGACAGCCAATGCCGGTCCGCGTCTGTTCACATTCCGGACGGTTACCGACTTTCAGGAGGGGATGTCGCCGTTCCTGACGCCGATGCAGTCCATGGTGGTCGCCGACACCGCAGGTTCGATCGGCATGATCGCCCCGGGCCGGGTGCCGGTGCGCGATCAGGCCAATCTGGTGATGGGGCGGGCGCCGGTGCCGGGCTGGAACGCTATCTATGACTGGCGCGGCACCATTCCCTATGCCGAGTTGCCGCGCCAGAATGACCCAGCGGTGGGTGCCATCGCCACCGCAAACACAAAGATCGTCGGCCCTGATTATCCGCACCTGCTGACCTTCGATTGGGAAGAGCCCTACCGGCAGCAGCGGATCGACGAGCTGGTGATCAATGCCACTGCACCGCACACGCCCGAGACGTCGCGCGCGGTTCAGGCGGATGTGATGTCGATGGCCTTGCTCGGGCTTCGGGATCGTTTCATCGCCAAACTGGATGGGGCGGGGCTCTCCACCGAAGCGAAAGGGGTGGTCGCCCGGCTCAATGCCTGGGACGGCCAGATGCTGCGCGAGAGCGGCGAACCGCTTTTGTTCATGGCCTGGATGCGCCACATGACGATGCGGACGTTCGAAGACGACCTCGGGCCGGTGTTTGAGGACTGGTTCAAGGCGCGCGCCAATGTGCTGGAACGCCTGCTTGATGGAAAGACCGCGCACCCTTGGTGCGATGTGAAGTCCACACCGGATGCAGAGACGTGCGAAACCATGCTTGTGACTGCGCTCAACGACGCGCTTGTCGATCTCAAGGCGCGTTACGGTGCCGACATCGACGCCTGGACCTGGGGTGCGGCTCATTACAGCGAAGGCGAGCACCGCCCGTTCTCGTCGGTCAAGCCGCTGTCGCCTTTTTTCAGTGTGAGGGTTCCCTCGGCAGGCGGCCCCTTCACACTCAACCGCGGGGTCACCCCGCTCTCCGATGACGAAAACCCCTATGTCAACAGCCATGGCGCAAGTTTCCGGGCGATCTACGATCTCGCCGACCTCGAGAAGTCGACGTTCATCCAGACCACCGGCCAGTCGGGCAACGTCTTTTCGCGCCATTATCAGGACTTTGCCGCGCGTTGGGCCAATGTTGAGGCAATCATGATTCCGACCGTTGCGCCTGCCGATCCCGAAGGCCGGTGGGACCTGCTGCCTGGAGGCTGACCCTCGTCATGGACGCTTCCCAAGCCCCTGAGATTGACAGCGCTTCTATGAAAGCACCTGCCAGAGCGCTGTTTCAGCCATGGCAAGCGCCTTACAACAATCTTGCGATGTAGAGATGTCCCTGGATCGGCAGACCCTGTTCGTGCCGGACGGTGATGACACCTGCCTCCAGGCAATCAAAGCCCGCAGCCTCCAGTTTCAGGCGGACATAGCCGTCTGCGTGCGCGAAGCGCTGGAAGGCACCGACCATGTAATGGCGGCCCGCAAAGGCCGCATCGGGCAGCGTTTCACTGGAAAACGCAAACAAGGTGCCGGGTGCGGCGTTCCTGCGCGCGCCGTCGATGAAGGGTCCGAGCTCGCCCAGATAAGGCAGGACGTCGGTTGCAGCAATGAGATCGAAGGGTTCGTCGTCGTTCTCATCAAGATAGGCGATTGCATCGTCGACATAGAGCGTATCATAGAGGCCTTTTTCGTGGGCGATCTCGACCATATTCTCGGCAAGGTCGACACCGGTCATGTCGTCGGCCATATCCTCGAGCGCTTCACCTGTGAGCCCCGTGCCGCATCCCAGGTCGAGCACACGGTCGAACCGGAGATGCCCGCGTTCAATCAGCCGCTGGCGCAGAAGCATTGGCACATGGTAGCCCAGATCCTCGACCAGCACCTGGTCGAAAACCTCGGCATGCTGGTCGAAAAGGGTCGCCACATAGGCTTCGGGCGCGCGCAGCGGGGTCTCGCCCCGCCCCATGCTCGCAAGCCGCACTGCGGCACCGCCGTGGTCGTCGGGGTCCAGAGCGAGCACCTCGCGATAGGCAATGGCTGCCGCATCGAAGTCACCGGCTTTTTCCAGCGCCAGCGCGCGATTGTAGGCTTCCGCAAGGACGTCGTCGTCGATCGTGGACATGGTCGCAGGCTCCCCGGGCGGCTCAGACCCGTGTCATAGGCACAAGCTCCCGGCATCGCAAGCCAGCAGCGCTGTACAGCTCTTTGAATGAATGCATGTGCGTTTCGTTCAATCGACCCCGATTGAACGCGACATGCATCAACGCCGCAGGTGGCGGGTGAGCCGGTCCTCCAGAAGCGCCCAGACATTGCGCAACGCTTCCACGATGACGAGATAGAACACCGCAGCCCAGATATAGGTCTGGAAGTCGAAGGTGCGCGAGAAGGCGCGCCGCGTCTCACCCATCAAATCGAAAACGGTGACGATGGCGACGATGGCCGAGCCCTTGATCATCAGGATGATCTCGTTGCCGTAGGGTCTGAGCGCCACGATCATCGCCTGCGGCAGGATGATTTTCCAGAAAGCCTGCAGCCGGGTCAGGCCAAGGGCGGACGCCCCTTCATGCTGGCCGCGCGGAACGCTCTCGATGGCTCCGCGCAGGATCTCGGCCTGGTAGGCGGCCGTGTTGAGCGTGAAGGCGAAAAGGGCGCAGTTCCAGGCATCACGGAAGAAGCCCCACAAGCCGAGTGTTTCCATCTGCTCCCGGAAGCTGCCGAGCCCGTAGTAGATGAGGAACAACTGCGCGATGAGTGGTGTGCCGCGGAAGAAATAGACGTAGCCATAGGCGAGCGATGAGGCGATGCGGTTCTTCGACAGCCGCCCGAGCGCGATAGGCAGCGACAGCACCGCACCGATGGAGATCGATATCACCACCAGCTGCAGCGACACCCAGATGCCGGAGAAATAGCGCGGAGCGTAGGTGCGCATTTTCTCAATGTCCCAGGCACCCACAAGGAAAGAGATCAGCGCTACGGCTCCCACGATCCAGATCAACACGAAGAGATAGCCAGCAACCCGCGTTGAGCTCCAACGCCGCGCGAGCCGGGCAGGGGGCGGCGATGGGGGAATGAGCTCGGCGGCGACACTCATCGGACAGCCTCCGAACGGCGCACGCGCGCCTCAAGTTTTGAAAACAAATAGGAGGAGACGATGGCGATGATCAGAAACAAAAGGCAGGCAAGACCGAAGAAGAAGAAGGCTTCCTTGGTGATGCGGGCGGCAACCCCGGTTTGACGCAGAATGTCGCCGAGCCCGATTACCGAGATCAGTGCGGTGTCCTTGATCAGCACCATCCAGAGATTGCCAAGCCCGGGCAAGGCAATGCGGATGAGCTGCGGCAGAATGACGAGCCGCATGGTCTTGCCCGCATGCAGGCCGAGTGCCGCGCCCGCTTCGTACTGGCCCTTGGGAATAGCCTTGAAGGCGGAGGAGAGGACTTCGGACGCATAGGCCGAGAAGACAAGTGCGAGCGCGATGATGCCGGAGGTGAAGGCGTTGAGCTCGAATGTGGCACCGAGCCCCAGCGCCGTCGTGACCTGTCGGACCGCGATCTGCAGCCCGAAATAGATCATGAATATGGTCAACAGTTCCGGAAGGCCGCGAAAGATCGTGGTGTAGATGTTGGTGGCGAGCCTGAGTGAGGGTTCGGGGCTTTGCTTTCCCAGCGCGATGAAGAAGCCGATAACGAGCCCCAGCGGCAACGTGCAGATGGCAAGGCTTATGGTGACGAAGAAGCCGGATGCGATCTCGTCGCCCCAGCCCGTGTCGCCACATGCCATCAACGCGCCACCGATGAAGTTGAACAGGCCGACCGGACCGCACAACGGGTCAAATATGGAGAGAACGGACAGGACCTGTCCGATCAGCGTCGTTGCTTCATTCATGCCGCCCCCATGTCCGCCCGGCAGGGCTGCCCCTTGTCTGCCGTGGCCACTTTGATTGCCTGCATGTCGGTTCCGTTCGATCAAGGCCGATTGACCGCGACATGCAGTTCGGCGCCGCGCGTCTTGCGGGATGCGCGAAGGTCGCTGTGCCACTTTGACTACACGCAGAAAGACCGGTCTGTATGGTCCGCTTGTGGAAACGGCGGGCGACAGGATCGCCCGCCGTCTTGGCGTGTCAGGCCGTGACGACGGCGATCATTGGCCGTAGACGTCAACCTCGAAATACTTGTCGTTGATGGTCTTGTAAGTGCCGTTGGCGCGGATGGCGGCAATCGCGGTGTTGAGCTTGTCGCGCAGTTCGGTTTCGCCCTTGCGCAGTGCGATGCCAGCGCCTTGACCGTTGATGACCGGATCGGGGACCAGGGTGCCGAGCAACTTGCAGCAGGCGCCATCCGGGGACTTGAGCCATTCCGACAGGACGATCACGTCGTCGATGACTGCGTCGACCCGGCCGGCGACCACATCCAGCTTGTACTCGTCGGGGGTTGGATAGAGCTTGAGTTCAGCCGACGGGAGCTTGGCTTCGGCGTAGTTGGAGTGGGTGGTCGAGGACTGTGCGCCGACGATCTTGCCGGCAAGACCCGCGTCAGTGGCTTCCGTGATGGGGCTGTCCTTCGGCACGGCGATGGCCGGAGGCGTATTGTAATACTTGTCGGTGAAGTCCACCGACTGCTTGCGCTCGTCGGTGATGGACATCGAGGCAATGATGGCGTCGAACTTGCCGGCGATAAGGGCCGGAATGATGCCGTCCCAATCCTGGGTGACGAACTCGCACTCGACCTTCATCTCGGCACACAAAGCCTTGGCGATGTCGATATCAAAGCCGGTGAGTGAGCCGTCGGTTTCCAGATTGTTGAACGGGGGATAGGCACCTTCGGTGCCGATCACGATCTTCGTGATTTCGGCCGATGCCGGGGCGGCACCCAGCGAGGCGGCCAGGGCGAGCGCCGATACGGCAAGGGTCATGCGCTTCGAAATAGACATGGGTGTCCTCTCTGTTTTAAGGATTGCAGCTTGTTCCCGCTGCATTCCAATTTTCGTCGCGGGGGCGTCTTTCGCACCGCGCTCGCCGCAATACTCCCATTGTTTCAATTCCAATTGCAACAGGAAATCCGGACTTGCCTTGCCCAAACTTGGGTCACTTTGGCGGTTCTTTGTTCAAAGCCCGTTGTGCCTAGGCTCAAACATCCATCCGGCCACACTGTCAGACAAACCCGGGAGATTGGCCCGGCGTGGTCGACCGCACGAGCCTCCGCCGCGCCTCTTCGAGGTCTTCGGACGTGTTGACGTTGAAAAACGGGTCGGAGTCCGGCCGGGCCGGAAAGTCGCGCAATCGATGCGGCGAGCCTGCGAGGAAAGCCATCATGGAGCGGCCTGCGCCGGAGGTGAGATGATCCTTGAGCGCGCCTGCGAGGCAGACCGGCCAGAGGCCAATGACGGGATGGCTGCGGCCGAGCGAGGCGGCGATGACGATTTCCGTAGCGTCTGCGGCTGCGGCCGTGAGGCCTGCGACCAGATCCGCGGGCAGAAACGGCGTGTCGGCCGGAACGGTCACGACATGGCTCCACCGGCCCGACCGGGCGACGTCGTCGAGAACGGCATGCAGGCCTGCGAGCGGGCCGACAAAGCCGTCGATGCGATCGGCCACCACCGGCACGCCGAAGGCTGCAAAACGCGACGGGTCGCCGTTGGCGTTAAGCACGATGCCGTCCACCTGGGGGGCGAGGCGGGCAATGGCAACATGGAGCAGCGTGTGGCTGGCCGAAAGTGCGAGAAGTGCCTTGTCGACGCCGCCCATCCGCTGGCCGCGACCGCCCGCGAGGATGGCACCGCCAATGTTCATGCGGGCTCCCTGGCGCCCGACCGCGCCACTTCTGCTGCGCGGTTGCGCTCCACGCGCACGACATACAGCGAGGCCGCAGCCCCTAGAATGCTCGCGGCGAGCATGACGATGAGCAGCGGATAGGGCCCGCTTGTGGGCGACAGGACTGCGCTGCCGAGCGCTGAAAGCGCTGCCCCGCCGCCGATCATCATGGCACCGCCCAGGCCCGAGGCAGAGCCTGCGATATGGGGCCTGACGCCCACCATCCCTGCATTGGCGCTCGGCAGCGTCACACCATTGCCGAGTCCGACGAAGAAGATCGGGCCGAAAAAGGTCAGTGGATGCACGAAGTCCGCCAGAAACAGCGCCAGAGAGAGGGTTGTCCCGAGGCCTGCCACGATATTGCCGATGATCATCATCCGGTTGATTCCAAGCCGGTTGGTGTACCGGCCGGACAGGAAGCTGCCGATCAGGTAGCCGAGCGCGATGATGATGAAATACAGGCCCAGCGCAGACGGGCCAACGCCCAGAAACTGGCTGCCGACGTAAGGACCGCCGCCAAGAAAGGAAAAGAAGGCCCCGGCAGCAAAGGTGGCGGTCAGGGTATAGCCCCAGAAACGGCGTGAGCGGGCAAGCTCGGGATAGGCTCCGAACTGCTTGAGCATGCTCGACGACTGCGCGGCATTGGTTTCGCCCAGATCGTACCAAACAAGCGCGAGGGTCGCGAGCCCGGAGAAGAACAGCACGATGAAGCTCGACTGCCAGCCGAACAGGCCGTCAAGCATCCCGCCCAGCGCCGGTCCGATCATCGGCACGATGCTCATGCCCATGGTGACATAGCCGATCATCGAAGCGGCTTGATCGGTGCCGACCATGTCGCCGACGATGGCGCGCGACAGGACGAGGCCCGAGACCACGGCAGCCTGCAACATGCGGGCGGCCAGAAAGGTTTCCACCGTCGGGGCGAACGCGGTGGCAAGGCTGGCGGCGATGAAGATGACCAATGTCCAGATCAGAACGGGCCGTCGGCCATAGCGGTCCGACATCGGACCGATGAAAAGTTGGACAATGGCAGTTACCGCGAGATAGCCGGAAACGGCCAACTGAACGACCGAATAGTCGGCGCCATAGTGGGCGGCAATCCCGGGAAGCGACGGCAGAAACATGTTGATGTTCATGGCCGACAGACCCGCTATCACCACCAGTGTAAAAATGTGTGGCGGTGTGCGGCGATCAAGAAATGCGGTTTTTTGCATATTGGCTCTATGGCTGATCTGGTGCGCAGGAGGCAAATGATTTCCGCCCGTGGTCCGGTCTCACGTTCGTCACATTTTAAGGCATTTTCTATATGACAACACATATTCAGTTAGATTTTATGGTTGATTTCAGGTGATAGTCACTGGTGAGCGCTGACTCCCGCATCTGGGAGTCTTTTGGGGGGAGGCCTGCGCATGAGCGGTAAAGAACCCGAGCAGAGCTGTCCGTTCTGCAACGCAGCTTGGGGAAGCTGCCAGCATTTCCAGATTCTCGCAGACTGGGAGGCCGAAGCCTTGGTCAGCCAAGCCAACAGAAGCCGGTACGTCGCCAAAGACGCAGGCACCACGCCGCCCGAGCCGCAGCCGTTGGCAGAACGCCTTCCGACAGCGATCCGCTGACGAGGTTTCACGGATTGTGGCGTTCGGGTGCCCTGGCCGCAATCGCCGCTCCGTGGGTGATCCGTTCGCGGTAAAGCGTATAGAGGCCAGAGCCGATCACGATGGCACCGCCAATGATCATGAAAACATCCGGAATATCGTTGAAGACCAGAAAGCCGAGCAGGACAGCCCAGAGGAAGCTCGTGTAGCGAAACGGAGCGATGAAGGAGATCTCGCCTTCGCGCATGGCCATGATGACGAACTGGTAGCCCACCAGCAGCAGGACGGCCGCCCCGACCACCCAGCCGACATGGATCGCCGCCAATGGCTGCCAACCGCCGAGCGGTTCGATGATCAGAAGGCCGGAGAGCGCAACGGCGGGAGCTGTCACCGCCGACAGATACAGCGACGGGATGGCTGGATCGACGCGGCGGGTGGCGATATCGCGGATTGCGGCGAAAATGACGGTTCCCACGATCATCAGCGAATAGGGCGAAAAGCCCTCGACGCCTGGACGGACAATCAGCATCACGCCGGCAAAGCCTGCCAGGATCGCCGTCCAGCGCCGCCAGCCGACCGGTTCGTTGAGGAACAGCGCTGCGCCCATGGTGACGGCAAGCGGCAGGGCCTGGAGGATCGCAGACGCGTTTGCGACCGGGATATGGGCAAGACCGATGACAAAGGTCAGCGTGCCCACCACTTCGCCGAACACGCGCAGCGCCACCCAGCGGTCGAGCAGCAGCCGCAGCGGACGGAGTGCGCCGCGATGTCGGGCGAGCAGATAGATCAGAATTGAGGCGATGACACCGCGGATGAAGATGATCTGACCCATGTTCAGGTCTGCCGACAGGAGCTTGACGATCGTATCGTTGAACGTGAAGCCCGCCATCGACAAGGACATGAACAACGCGCCGCGAATGTTGGGAGTCAGGGCCATGCGGAATTCCGAAGCGGTTGGGCAGCGATTCGCCCGCGCTTACCGCGCGATAGCATCCATGGACCTGATCCAACAGCGCGACACGCTGTTGTATCCAGCAAAAATTGTGATCAGTCGCGCGCTTCGATCCAGCCGGCCAACCGCGCGTGATCACCCGACAAGATTGCTTCGGCCACATTCTGACCCACGGCTGCGCCGAACTTGTAGCCATGGCCCGAGCAGGCGGAGACGACAGTGGCGCGACCGATCCGCCGGGCAAGGAAATGTTCGTCCACGGTAAAGGTGTAGGCGCAGGAGACCACGTCGCGGATCACGTATTCCTCAATGCGGGCGAACGGCGGCGTCATGTGCGACAGGATCGCTCTGCCTTCGTCGGGCTCTACGGCGCGGTTCCGGTCGGGCTCGCTTGTGTATTTGTGACGGCCGCTGCCGAATTTGAGGCCCGTTCCCCCGACCGGCGGCAGCACATAGCCGTCGGCGGTCCCGCCGGTGTCGAGGATCACCGGTGATCGTGCCCAGGCCTCTTGAAGATCGGGCGGGGGATCGGCATAAGCGACCGCCGTGCGCCAGGGAGTGAGGTCAACGGAAAGACCGGGGACGAGGCGGAGCACCCAGGCGCCAGCCGTGATCACGAGTTGGTCGAACCGGGCGGGCTCGCGATCTTCGACATGGACAAGGCCGTGGTCCGCATCGATGGCGGTCACCGTGGTTCCACGGTTCAACGTGGCACCGTGGGCGTCAAGCCAATCGGCCAGATCAGCTGCGATATGGCGGCACAACAGGGCTCCGCCCTCAGGGCTGAACGTTGCTTCGCGGAAGCCTTTCAGGTCGAGATAGGGATAGCGGCGGACCGCTTCGGCGGCATCAAAAGTGTCGTGCGGATCGTTGAGATCGGCGAGTCCCTGGCGCAGGACGTCGGCAGGATCTCCCGCAAACTGCGAGATCAGCAGAAAGCCGCAATCGACGAGGTGGCGCTGGCCGAGATCGGCCCACATCTCGTCCCAGGCGTTATAGGCGTCGGTGATCCGGCGTTGATAGCCACCCTGGCTGCCATAGGCCCGACGGATGATGCGGTGATGATCGCCCGACGCGCCGAGCGGATTTGGAATAGCCCCCTGTTCGAACAGGGTGACGGCTGTTCCGCGCCGGACAAGCGACCAGGCGGTCGCAAGGCCGGCTATGCCTCCGCCGATCACGGCAACATGCATGGGGGTATCCTGTGCTTTGGGGCAATCAGCCGCCGGTCACGCTCATGTGGCGCGACACGGCCGGACGATTGTTGGTTCGGTCTATGATGAAATCGTGCCCCTTGGGCTTGCGGCCGATGGCTTCGTCTATGGCGGCTGACAAAAGCTCGTTGGCTTCGGACGCGCGCAGCGGCGCGCGCAGGTCGGCGTCGTCGTTCTGGCCAAGACACATGTAGAGCATGCCGGTGCAGGTCAGGCGCACCCGGTTGCAGCTTTCGCAGAAATTATGCGTCATCGGTGTGATGAAGCCGAGCCGTCCGCCGGTCTCGCGCACGGTGACATAGCGAGCCGGGCCGCCGGTGCGATAGGCGATTTCGTCGAGCGTGAAGTGTTGGGACAGATCGGCGCGGACTTTCGACAGGGGCAGATACTGGTCGGTGCGGTCCTCGTCGATTTCGCCCATAGGCATGGTTTCGATGAGTGTCATGTCCATGCCCAGGCCGTGCGCCCAGCGCAGCATCTGAGGGATTTCGATGTCGTTGAAGTCCTTGAGCGCCACTGCGTTGATCTTGACCTTGAGGCCCGCCGCACGGGCGGCTTGAATGCCTTCGAGCACCTTGCCGATCTCGCCCCAGCGGGTGATCTTGCGGAATTTGTCGGCGTCGAGCGTGTCGAGCGAGACGTTGATGCGGCGGATGCCGCACTCGACAAGCTCTTTGGCATAGCGGGAGAGTTGCGAGCCGTTGGTGGTGAGCGTGAGTTCGTCGAGCGCGCCGCTGCGGACATGGCGGCCGAGCTGGGCGATGAGCTGCATGATGTTGCGCCGGACCAGCGGCTCGCCACCCGTCAGCCTGATTTTTCGAACGCCCTTTGCCACGAAGACGGTGCAAACGCGGTCGAGTTCTTCGAGCGTCAGCAGATCTTTCTTGGGCAAAAACGTCATGTTCTCCGCCATGCAATAGGTGCAGCGGAAATCGCAGCGATCTGTGACCGACACCCGGAGATAGTTTACGGTGCGTCCGAACGGGTCGATCATGGCGGAACTGGCCGGTGGTGAAATGCTCATGCTCTTTCTTTTCATGGATTTGCCTTCGGATCAATCTGAGAAGGTCGCATCCTTCGGTCAGGCCGACGAGGCTTGCCCGACGTTCGCCGGTGCCCCATAAGAGTTCGTGTGGGTCGGCGAGGAGAGAAAGATGGTCGAGCATTCAGCCGCGTGGCCGAAGGAACTCAGGGTTTCATCCGACCGACGCTTGCTCACGGTGCTCTTTGAGGACGGGCGGCACCTCGTTCTCGAGGCGGAGCTTCTCCGGGTGCGCTCGCCTTCAGCCGAGGTGCAGGGTCACTCGCGCGACCAGCGCGTCACCGTCGGCGGCAAAGCCGAGGTGACCATCGCGCGGCTGTTGCAGGTCGGGAACTATGCGGTTCGCCCGATGTTCTCCGACGGGCATGATACGGGCATCTTCACCTGGGCCTTTCTCAGCCAGATCGGCGAGGACAAAGAGACAGTCTGGGCTGACTATCTCGCAGAACTTGCAGACAAGGGCTTGCGGCGCGACCCCTGACGGTCATCCGCCGTCAGGGGTGGTCCCATATCAGCGGGTTCCGCTCAGTCGCTGTCACCCCCATTGCCGGTGCTGCCCACGGGTTTTGTCAGCTCCCTGATCATCCGCGTCATCACTTCGCCCACGACGTTGCATTCCTCGGCCGAAGCCGTGCGCATGGTCTGGTCGATGAGGCCAGCCTGTATTGCCATGGCCGTTTCCGTCAGCCCTCGTCCGTCTGCCGTCAGCGACAGCTTCAGCACTCGCCTGTCCTGCGGGTCATCGGAGCGCGTGACGAGGCCGCGCGTCTCGAGCTGCGGCAGCAACATCGACAGGTTCGAGCGGCCGACCAGAAGTTTGCGGGCGAGATCCTGCTGCGAAATGTCTGGAAAACGGTAGATGTTGATCAAAATGTCGAGATGCGGTGGTTTGAGATCAAGCGGCTGCAACAGGCGCGTCAGCGTCAGCTGCATGACCTGGCAGGCGCGAGCAACGGCAATCCAGTTGCGGAAGCGTGGATTGTCCCAGGGAAGGACTTGTTTTTTGTTCATGGTTGTACAATATAGTTCAAGGCTGAACGAAATGGAGTCTCACTATGGCATCTCTCGCAGAAAAGGTCATCCGGCTTGCCGTGAAACTGGTCGCGTTCGCTTCGCCCGAGAGGGCAGGCGCACTTGCTTTCGATATTTTCAGCACGACGCCGTCCAAGAAGCCGAAAGGCGAAAAGGAAATGGCCGCACTTGCCCACGCGGCACCACGGATGGCGCAAGCAGAGCGTGTCTCACTGGTCATTCCGGGGAGCCTGGTGGCCACCCATGTCTTCCGCCCAGACAGAGAAATTGACCGGTGCGCCCTGGTTTTGCTTGTTCACGGGTACGGTTCGCGCAGCGACCATATGGTGACGCTGGCGGATGCGTTGGTGGCCGGTGGGTCGACCGTCGTCTGTCTGGATCTGCCTGGACACGGCATGTCGACCGGACGGCGGTTGCATCTCGCCAATGCCGTGGAAGCCATTGATGCCGCCTGGCGTCAGTTCGGCCCGTTCGATGCCATGGTAGGGCATTCCTTCGGTGGCCCGTCGGTCATCGCGGCTGCGGCCGGTGCCATCGCTTCCATCCCGGCGCGGATTCCGGCCCGGATTGTCACCATCGGCTCCCCCACGGCTCTGCCGGACCTGTTTGACTGGTTTGCCGCCCGCTTCAGACTTTCCAAGGCCGTGAGAACGGCTTTCGAGCAGCGGGTTCTTCATTTGTCGGGTCATCCCTTGTCGCATTTCCATGCCGATCGGATGCTGGCGACGCTTCCGGTGAAGGCGCTTGTCATCCACGCGGAAGACGACAAGGAAGTGGCCTTCAGCAATGCCGAGCGACTGGCGGATGCCGGGGCCCATGTTCGTCTGGTCCGGGCCAATGGCTATGGCCACCGACGTATCGTGGCTTCACCGCCGACGCTTGCCGCCATCGGCGCGTTTCTGAAACCAAGTGCTGGTGACAGTGGCGCCCAAGGTGTGGCAAAATCGTGCCTCAGCTCCGGGGAGGTCATCGCCGCCCCGGCTATTGCACGGAGGCTTGCTTGACCATCATCCGCACGATCGAAGATCTCGAATCCCACTATGGTCAGCCCGGCGAAGCCTCCCTGATCAAGGTCACCGACCGGCTCACGCCGGGCTATCGCCGCCTGGTCGAAGCTTCGCCGCTTGTGATTCTGGCAACGTCGGGCCCGGAAGGTCTCGACTGCTCGCCGCGTGGCGATGCGGGTCAGGCTGTCAGGATCCTGGACGACCAGACCTTGCTGATGGCCGACCGGCGCGGCAACAACCGGATGGATTCGCTGCGCAATATCGTGCGGGACGGCCGGGTGGCGCTGCTGTTCTTGATTCCCGGTTCAAACACGACCTTTCGCGTCAATGGCAACGCGGTGGTCTCGGTTGACCCGGACCTGCTCGCCTCCTTGGAGATGGAGGGAAACGCACCGCGTTCGGCACTCCGCGTGACAATCCGGGAAGCCTATTTCCAGTGTGCTCGCGCGATCCTCCGCGCAGCGTTGTGGGACACAATTGCCCGGATCGATGCGAAAACGCTGCCGACGGCAGGGGAACTTCTCAAGGAAACCGAAGACAGCTTCGATGCCGCAGCCTATGACCGCGACTGGCCGGCGCGGGCCAAGACCACCATGTGGTGACCACCGCGGCGCCGGTGCCCGGACAATCGCCTGGTCGCAAGCGAAAAAACGGTGCTTCCTGCACCGTTCTTTTTATTTGCGCACGACCACACGGGTTCCGACGCCCGCCTGCTCATACAGATAGATCACGTCTTCATTGGCCATACGGATGCAGCCAGACGACATCGCCTGACCGATGGTCCAAGGCTGGTTTGTGCCGTGGATGCGGTAGATGGTGGAACCGATATAGAGCGCGCGAGCGCCGAGCGGGTTGTCCGGGCCACCTTTCATATAAGCCGGCAGAATGCGGCCTTCCTCACGCTTGACGCGGTCGCGCATGACCTTGGGCGGCGTCCAGCCTGGCCATTCGGCCTTGCGGGTAATCTTGTTGGTGCCCTGCCATGTAAAGCCATCGCGGCCCACTCCGATGCCGTAGCGCATCGCCTTGCCGCTGCCCAAAACGTGATAAAGTCGGCGGTCCGAGGTGTCGATGATGATAGTGCCAGCGGGGTGCTGTTCGTCGAATTTCACTATTTGCCGCTTGATCGGCGACCTGTCGGAGCGGCGGGTGCCATAATTTTCCGAGGGCGGAAACAGGATTTGCAGAAGGCTCTTTGATTCGGGTGATGCCTGGGGTGCGGCATGGGCGGTTGGCATAGCCGTCAGGCAGGCAAAAAATGCGATAACAAGCAGCTTCTTCATAAATCCATCCGTTCATGCAGAGGAGAGGCGGCCACGTTTTCGCTCCGGGTTCCGACAAGCGGCCAATTTCGAAAAAAATTTACCTGCTTCGGTCACGGACGTAAAGGATTGACGCGAGAAAAAGGCTGGACGGCATCCGGCCTCTCGGCTGACGACGCAGGCACCGCGCGCTAAGACCGGTAGATCATCCAGTTCTTCTCGGTCTCGCTGTTGAGGTCGGGCTTGTAGACCTGGGCACGATTGCGGCCGGTGTTCTTGGCGGCATAGAGGGCGACGTCAGCCTTGTTGTAAAGCTCTTCGGGGCTGGTCGCATCAGTGGCCATGCAGATGCCGAGGGAAATGGTGATAGGGCCGTAGTCAATGCCGGTCTTCTGGTTCTTGAGCGGTGTTGATTCGATGGCGCGGCGCATCCGTTCGGCGATTTCCAACGCCACCTCAAGGCTCGTGCCCTGCAGGACGACGGCGAATTCCTCCCCACCGGTGCGGGCAACGAAGATATCCTTGCGCAGCGTGCTTTTCATCACCGCAGCCACAACACCAAGCACGCGGTCGCCGACGGGGTGACCGTAAGTGTCATTGAACTTCTTGAAGTGGTCGATGTCGCAGACGATGAGCGCATAATACATTGCGCTGCGTGGATCGTTGTAAATTCCTGCCAACACTTCGTCAAAAGCGCGGCGGTTTGCGAGCCTTGTCAGCGGATCGGTATTGGCGATGCGTTTGTACTCGTCGAGTTCAAGCTTGACCTGCTCCATCTCGCGGGCGCGATCGACCATATGCTCGACAACGACCTTGCCCTTTTGCATGGTGTCGCCGGTCGCCGAGCTCAGGACATGAATGACGCTGGCGAGGATCTCGGCGCTGGAAGCGCTCTTGGTCGAGATGCGGCTGTAGGTCTCGCCCAGCAGCTTGGAATAGCTCTCAAGCGAAGATTGCTCTTGCTTGAGCAGCCGCAACATTCCTTCGAGTTCGCCGGAAATCTTGGTATGGGCGCCTTCCACCACGCTGGTACGGTGGTGGTGGCTGAAATACTTCTTGCCCACGCTGTCGAGTTCGTCCTGGCCGGGATTGATGCCGAGTGCATCGAATTCCTTGGCCAGCATCGCATTTGACGAGTTCAGCGCCTCGTAAACCAGCTCGTAGTTGCGCGGCAGGGCAGAGATTCCCCGTTTTCTCATGGTGGCGAGCACCATGGTGGCGGTATCCATCGTCTGGACCTTTCTCACTGCCGTCGCCGTCATTAGCTGATTCCCCAAAGCGTCTTTGTTTGTCACCTTGCCTGAATATTTACATGGCAATTGTTGGAGAAATGTTAATGCTGTTTACGGTCTCGCCTTTCAGCCCAGATTGAGTTCCTTGAAGAAGTCGTTGCCCTTGTCGTCAATAACGATAAAGGCCGGAAAATTCTCCACTTCGATGCGCCAGATCGCCTCCATGCCAAGCTCGGGATACTCCACCACCTCGACCTTGCGGATGCAGTCCAGCGCAAGGCGTGCGGCGGGGCCGCCGATGGATCCCAGATAGAAACCGCCATGGCGGGCGCAGGCGTCGCGCACAGCTTTTGACCGGTTGCCCTTGGCCAGCATCACCATGGAGCCACCGAAGGACTGGAACTGGTCGACGTAGGAATCCATCCGGCCCGCCGTCGTCGGCCCGAAGGAGCCTGAAGCATAGCCTTCCGGCGTCTTGGCAGGCCCGGCGTAGTAGACCGGATGGTTCTTGAGATAGTCCGGCATCGGTTCGCCCGCTTCCAGGCGGGCGCGGATCTTGGCATGCGCCAGATCGCGGGCGACGATGATCGGCCCGTTCAGCGACAGCTGCGTCTTGACCGGATGCCGCGACAGGTCCGCAAGGATTTCCGACATCGGCCGATTGAGGTCGATATGAACCGCACGGGCCGAGAGCTTTTTCTCGTCGATATCGGGCATGAACCGCGATGGATCAGTCTCGAGTTGCTCGATGAAGACGCCATCGCGGGTGATGCGGCCCTTGGCCTGGCGGTCGGCCGAGCATGATACCCCGAGGCCGATGGGCAGCGATGCGCCGTGTCGAGGCAGCCGGACGACCCGGACGTCGTGGCAGAAATACTTGCCGCCGAACTGGGCACCGACGCCCAGATCCTGCGTCATCCGGTGGATTTCGGCCTCCATCGCGTGGTCACGGAAGGCGTGGCCGCTCTCCGACCCTTCCGACGGCAGCTCGTCGAGATACTTGGTGGAGGCGAGTTTGACCGTCTTGAGGGTCATCTCGGCGCTGGTTCCGCCAATGACGATGGAAAGATGGTAGGGAGGGCAGGCAGCAGTGCCGAGCGTCAGGATCTTTTCCCTGAGGAATTCGAGCATCCGGTCGTGAGTGAGCAGCGATGGAGATCCCTGGAACAGAAAGGTCTTGTTGGCCGAGCCGCCGCCCTTGGCGATGAACAGGAAATCGTAGGCATCGGTGCCTTCCTGATAGATGTCGATCTGGGCTGGAAGGTTGGTGCGGGTGTTCTTTTCCTCAAACATCGACACCGGCGCAAGCTGCGAATAGCGCAGGTTCTTGCGCTCATAGGCATCCAGGATGCCCTTGGCGAGCGCTTCGTAATCGCCGCCTTCCGTAAATACGTTGCCGCCCTTCTTGGCCATCACGATCGCGGTGCCGGTGTCCTGACACATAGGGAGAACACCGCCTGCCGCGATATTGGCGTTCTTGAGCAGGTCGAAAGCTACGAAACGGTCGTTCGCGGTGGCTTCCGGGTCGTTGAGAATTGCAGCGAGCTGCTTGAGATGGGCGGGTCTGAGCAGGTGATTTATGTCGCCGAAGGCGGTCTCGGACAAAAGCCGCAGGCCTTCCGGCTCGACCACCAGCATGTCGCGCCCGCGGAAGGTCTCGACGCTGACATGACGATCAGTCAGCTTGCGCCAGGGGGTATGGTCAGCTCCGAGGGGAAGAAGGTCGTTTGCCACGGGAAGCCTTTCTGATCGCTAAATCGGATGGGGAACCTGCGCCGTGTTTAGGCCCAGCGAGCACCGATTGCAAATCCTGCAAGCTGGCGAGGCCGCCTTGATCTTGAACACTTCAATAGATCATGATTTATGGATGAATTATGCGTTGTCCGTTCGGCTTTTTCGGTGGGTGCCGTGTCCGCGATCGGGTCGCCCCTTCAGGATGCCATGAGAAACTGATTGAAGCCTTTGCCGGGATGAATCGACGATGCGGGTCAAAGCAATGAAATCAATAAGGTATTGTCGCATGTCCGCAGGATTGTCCGCATGACGTCGGCTCCGCCGCTTGCAGTGAGGCTTGGCGCTGAGGCGATCGGCACAGCCATGCTTCTGGCAACCGTCGTCGGCTCCGGAATCATGGGTGAGACACTTGCAGGCGGCAATGTTGCGCTGGCGCTGCTCGGCAATACGCTGGCTACCGGGGCCATTCTGGTGGTGCTGATCACTGGTTTCGGACCAGTCTCGGGTGCCCATTTCAATCCAGCCGTCACACTCGTCTTTCTGCTCCGGCGGGAGATCCCGAGGACTGAGGCGGCGGCCTATTGCTTTGTGCAAATCGGTGCCGCCATTGCAGGCGTCTGGCTGGCTCACGGCATGTTTGACGAAGCCGTGCTGCAGATGTCGCAGAAGATCCGCAGCGGCCCGGGGCAGTGGTTGTCGGAAGCGGTGGCGACATTCGGACTGGTAATAACGATCTTGATGGTGCGGCAGGCGGCAGGCAATGTGGCCGTCGCCGTGGGCCTTTATATCACGGCTGCCTACTGGTTCACGGCCTCGACCTCTTTTGCCAATCCCGCCGTCACGCTCGCGCGCGCGCTCTCCGACACATTCGCCGGAATCGCTCCGGAGAGTGCTCCGGCCTTTCTCGTCGCCCAGCTGGCTGGCGCTGGTGCGGCCATGTTTGTCGCCCGGGTGTTCGTTCGAGACACACCAGCTTGAAAAATTCAAGGCGACCAGCCATTGGAGCCCGTCGCATTCTTTCTTTCATAACCATGATTTGTTAGCCTTCCGGTTCGGGGCGATCAATCTGACCACGCGGAGCTGACATGGTCCGCACAGCGACACTGGAAAAGGCATGACATTCTCTTTGAAAACCGGCGTTGCGCTCGCCGCGCTTGCCGTCTTTGCCGCCGGGGTGTCTGTTCCGGTTCGTCCGGCGGAAGCTCAGACGCTGCTGGAGCGCATCTTCAAAGGACCCGAGCAGCGCCGCCGTGAACGCGAAGCGGCTTTCCGCGCGCAGCAGCTCGAAGGCGAGCGACAGCAGATCGAAGCGCAACAATCGGCCAGTCCGAAGCCGGTCATCAGGGTGGCCGGCCCGTCCTATTTCACCTACAAGCCGGATCGACTGGTCGTGGTCGACTTTGCCAGGATCGCCGACCCGGTCATCACCGGTGCACTGACCGTCAACGGCTTTCCCGCGCTCGGCCTGGATCCCTTTGCGGAAGGCCGCGCCGCCCTGCAAGACCTCAAGCTTCGGGCGCTTGAGGATGTGGCGGCGGCCGTCATCGAGCAGTATTCAACCTACCCCGCCTATCTCTGGGTGGCGGGCACGGGCGTCACGGAATCGGCCCGGTCTGTTCTGGCGGTGCTGGCGGACGCGGAGTCCGTCGGCCTGTCGCCCGCCGACTATGCGGTTTTGCTTCCATCCGAGGCCTTCGACGTGGCCCGCGGCGGCGAGCGGCAGAAGGAGCTGATGCGCTTTGAAATGGCGCTTTCGGTGGCGGTGGCGAGCTATATCCTGGACGCAGACCGTGGCCGGGTCGACCCCAACCGGATTTCCGGCTACCACGATTTCAAGCGCAAGTCGCCCGACGTCGTCTCGAGCCTCAGGTCTGTAGCCACGGCACCGGATGCGGGGGTAGCGCTTTTGGCGCAAAACCCCAAGGGTGCCCATTTTGCTGCGCTCGTGGCGGGCCTCAAGGCGCTTCAGGCAGCCCAGGAGGGCGCTCGGATCGTCATCGCCGAGGGACTGCTGCTCAAGCCGGGCCAGATCAATCCGGAACTCGCCAACGTGATGGCTGCAATCGCGCTCAGGGGCAGCGATGCGCTGAAAGTGGATCATGCGCTGCTGCTGGCAAGCTATGCGGGCAAACCAGACTACGACGAGGAACTGGTTGACCTGGTGAAGGCCTTCCAGAAGGAGAACGGCCTTTCAGCCGATGGTGTGATTGGCGCCATGACCGTGCGCAAGCTGGTGGGTGTGAGCAATGCCGAGAAGATCGAGAAGATCCACGTAGCCCTTGAACAGGCGCGCTGGCTGCCCGGAGAGTTTGCTGGCCGCCGGGTCTTCATCAACCAGCCGGCCTTCACTGCGACCTATTACAACGACGGCAAGCCGGAACTGGCGATGCGGGTGGTGGTGGGCACCAAGGCGAACCAGACCAACTTCTTTGACGACGAGATCGAGACGGTGGAATTCAATCCTTATTGGGGCGTGCCGCAGTCGATCCTGATCAACGAGATGCTGCCCAAGCTTCGGCGCGATCCGTCCTATCTTGATCGGCTGGGCTACGAGGTGGTATCGGGCGGCAAGGCGGTGTCCTCGAGCGCGATCAACTGGAACGCGGTCGGCAAGGGCAGCGGCATCGGCGTGCGCCAGCCGCCGAGCGGCGACAATGCGCTGGGTGAGCTGAAGATCCTGTTCCCCAACACCCATGCCATCTATATGCACGACACGCCGTCCAAATCCTTGTTCGCCAAGGATATGCGCGCCTTTAGCCACGGCTGCGTGCGCTTGCAGGATCCGCGCGCCATGGCGGCGGCAGTTCTGGGCACCACCGTGGAGGATATCGGACGTCAGATCGCTGGCGGTGCCAACAAGGCCGTCTCCGTTCCCACCAGAATTGCCGTCCATGTCGCCTATTTCACCGCCTGGCCGAACGAGGCTGGCGAGGTGGAGTTCTTTGACGACGTGTATGGGCGCGACAGCTTCGTGCGAAAGGCGCTTGATGCCACGACGGCCGTGCGCCAGCAGCAAAGCTGAGGCGAAGGCGCGCATTTGAGGTGGCGCTGATCTTGCTGCCATGGCGGGTGGATCAGATACCGCAGGTCGCCATCAGCGTTTTCATGCGGCGCACGGCGCGTTCGGGGTCGTCGAGCACATTTGCCTGATCTGCAAGCCGGAAGACGTCCGCATAATGCATCATGCCGCGAGCCGACTGCAAGCCGCCGGGCATGGTGAAATGGGTCTGGTGGCCATTGAGCCAGGCGAGAAAGACGACGCCGGCCTTGTAATACCGGGTTGGTGCCTCGAAGATCTTGCGCGACAGCGGCACTGTCGGTGCGATCACATCTCGAAACGTGGCCGCATCGCCGCAGCCAAGCGCGGCCAGAGCCAGCGACGCGCTCGGGGCGACAGCATCGAAGATGCCCAGAAGCGCGTGGCTGTGACGCAGTCCGTCGCCCTCGATCATGGCCGCATAGTTGAAATCGTCGCCGGTGAAACAGAGAATGCCTTCGGGCAGACGGCGGCGGAGTTCGATCTCATGGGCGTCCTCGAGCAGCGAGATCTTGATGCCTTCGACCCTGTCCGGGTGGGACGAGATGATGGCGAGAACGGTCTTGAGCGCGGCCTCGAAAGTCTCCGAACCCCAGTAGCCCTTCAGGTGTGGGTCAAACATGTCGCCCAGCCAATGCAGCACCACCTTGTCGCGGGTCTGTGAAAGAAGCCTGCCATAGACCATTTCGTAGTCGCTGCCGGTGCGGGCGACGCGTGCAAGTGCGCGGCTGGCCATCATGATGGCGCGCCCACCGCAGGCCTCGATGGCTTCGAACTGCGTTTCATAAGCGGCAATGACGTCGTCGAGCGACCGGGCCTCGGTGGGATCGAGCTGATCGGTACCCGCTCCGCAGGCGAGATCGGCACCCGGCACGGTGCGGGCCTCGGCCACCGAGCGCTCGATCAACTCGCGCGCCTGCGGCCAGGCGACACCCATGCCGCGCTGGGCGGTGTCCATGGCCTCGGCGACCTTGAAGCCGAGCGACCAGAGGTGATGGCGGAAAGCCAGCGTCGCCTCCCAGTCTATTGCTGCGGCATCCCAGGGCGTGCGTTCAGCGAAGGGGTCTGACACGACATGGGCTGCCGCATAGGCAATGCGGTTGAATGTGGGAGGCGTTGCCGGACGGGCAATGGGGATGCCGGAAGGTCGGTAGACTTCGATCTTGCGGCTTTCCGCGGGCAGGGAAATGGACAGGGCCATAGCGTGGAACTCCTCCTCAATCACTGTCTGATAATTTGGAACGTTCCAAAATTCAAGCAGTGAAGGTGAATATCGCACGGCCGACTTTGAATCGACTTTCATGGTCATTCCGTAGGCAGGCTTAAAAAATGCTGAAAAAAACCCCAATATAACTGTGGTTCTTGCCCGAATGCGCCATGTAGGGCCACCGAATGGACAAGGCGAAATTTCCGCATCGTTCTCAGGAATCGACGTTGACAAAATTGGAACGTTCCAATTAATGTTCGATGCGAGAGGAAGGACGTGCAGGAACATGGGTGAGGGACGCTCCACGGTCATTGATATCGCGCGCGCTGCGGGCGTGTCGAAGTCGACGGTTTCGCTGGTGCTGCAGGGCAGTTCGGCGGTCAAGGAGGACACCCGCGCCAAGGTTCAGGCCGCTATCCGCGATCTTGGCTATATCTACAATCGGGGTGCGGCCACGCTGCGCCAGGCCAATTCGAAATCGCGCATCGTCGGGGTGATCGTCAACGACCTGACCAACAGTTTCTTCGCCGAACTTGCGGTGGGCATCGACATGGTCATCCAGTCGGCAGGCTATGTGCAATTTCTGTCGAGCTCGGCGGAAAACCCGGATCGCCAGCTTGAACTGATCGTTTCGATGCGCGAGCACGGCATATCGGGGCTCATCATCTGTCCGGCGCGCGGGACCCAGGCCGCCGATCTCAAGCCGCTGGCTGCCAGCGGCATTCCGGTCGTTGTCGCTGTGCGCAATGTGCCGGGCGCAAAAGTCTCGACGCTCATGAGTGACAACCAGGCGGGCATCCGTCAGGCGACCGATTATCTGATCGGGCTTGGTCACCGGCGGATCGCTTTTCTCGGCGGGTTTGCCGACACGGCGGTGTTTGGCGAACGCATCGCTGGCTACCGCACCGCACTCGAAGCCCACGGCGTGGCGTTCGACTTGGCGCTGGTGGTCAGCTCGCCGCCTTCGCGGGCCGGAGGTGTGGAGGCGATCGGCCGCGCTCTGTCGATCACTGAGCGTCCGACGGCGGCAGTCTGTCTCAACGACGCGGTTGCGTTCGGTGTTTGTGACGGGTTGCGCGCGCGCAAGCTCGAACCCGGACCCGACTTTGCCGTCATCGGTTTTGACGATGTGATCGAGGCGCGGGCGGCTGTGCCGGCGCTGACCACGGTCTCGGTGGACCCGCAGGGCATGGGACGGCGGGCGGCGAACCTTCTGCTCAAGCAGATCAACTCCAACAACCCCGACGGCGAGGCCGTCATCACATCCGTCCGGCTCGTCGTGCGCGACAGTTGCGGCGCCCGTTTGACACACCGACAGCAGGAACTGACAATATGACGAGATGGGGACTGATCGGGGCGAGCACGATTGCCAAGGAATGGGTCATCGGTGCCATCCGTGCCACGGGGGGCGAGGTCGTCTCGGTGATGAGTACGGACGCGGGGCGCGGACAGGCCTATGCGGCGGAAAACGGCATCGACCGGGCGGTCACCGATCTCGCCGATCTGCTCAAAGACGGGGCGATGGACGCGGTCTACATCTCCACCACCAATGAATTGCATCGCGATCAGGCGCTTGCGGCGATTGCCTCTGGCAGGCACGTGCTGTGCGAAAAGCCTTTGGCGCTGTCGCTTTCCGATGCGCGCTCCATGGTCGAGGCCGCGCGCAGCCGGGGCGTTGTGTTTGCCACCAACCATCACCTGCGCAATGCGGCAAGCCACCGGGCCATGCGCGATGTCGTGGCCTCCGGCAAGATCGGCAGGATCATCGCGGCGCGGGTCTTTCACGCCGTCTATCTTCCGCCGCATCTGCAGGGCTGGCGGCTCGAGCGTCCCGATGCGGGCGGCGGCGTGATCCTCGACATCACCGTGCATGACGCCGACACGTTGCGCTTCGTGCTTGGCGAAGATCCGATCGAGGCCATCGCCATGAGCCAGTCGGCTGGCATGGGTCAGGCTGGGCTGGAAGACGGCGTGATGGGGGCGTTCCGTTTTCCCTCGGGCGCGATTGCACAGTTCCATGATGCGTTCACGACGAAATTCGCCGAGACGGGCTTTGAGGTGCATGGCAGCGACGGATCGCTGGTTGCGCGCAACGTCATGACGCAGAAACCGGTCGGCACGGTCATGCTCCGCGACAAGGACGGCGAACGGGCGCTCCCGCTTGAGGGTCGCAATCTCTATGAAACCGCGCTCGACGCCTTCCACTCGGCGATCGCCGGCAAGGCAGAGCCCTCGGCCACGGGCGAGGACGGGGTCTGGTCGCTCGCTTGCGGCCTTGCCGTCCTCGAAGCTGCGCGCACCGGCCGCACCGTGCAGATCGCACCGGGACTGTGAGGCGCGCGTGAGCAAGATCCTCTCCGCAGCAAAGGCGGCAGCGCTCATTCCGGACCACGCGGTGGTCTCGGTGTCCTCGTCTTCGGGGCTCGGTTGCCCAGATCTGGTGCTCGAGGCCATCGGCACGCATTTTGAAGCCACCGGCCATCCGCGCGAAATCACCACCCTGCATCCGATCGCGGCTGGCGACATGAGCGGTATCAAGGGGATCGACCATATCGCCCGCAAAGGCCTGCTCGGGCGGATTCTGGCCGGATCCTATCCCTCCGGGCCGTCGACGGCGGAACCGCCCCTGATCTGGCAAATGGTGACCGGCAACGAGATCCCCGCCTACAATATCCCCTCCGGAATACTGTTTGACATGCACCGGGAAGCTGCCGCCAAGCGGCCTGGTGTGCTGACCAAGATCGGACTCGAGACCTTCGTCGATCCTGACCGCCAGGGTTGCGCGATGAACGCGCTGGCAGCGGCGACGCCGGTGGTGACGCGGGTCGAATTCGACGGCGAAACCTGGCTCTATTTCAAGGCCATCGTGCCGCAGGTTGCCATCATCCGCGCCACCACCGCCGACGAGAATGGCAACCTCACCTACGAGCATGAGGGGGCGTATCTCGGCGGCCTCGACCAGGCGCTGGCTGCACGCAACAACGGCGGCCTTGTCATTGCACAGGTCAAGCGGGTCACGGCTGCAGGGTCGTTGCGGCCCCATGACGTGCGGGTTCCCGGAAATTTGGTAGATGTCGTCGTCGTCGATCCGGACCAGAAGCAGACGACCCAGACGCCCTATGATCCGGCCATCTCGGGCGAGATTTTCCGGCCGCTCGCCAGCTTCCGGGTTCCCGACCTCACCCTCCAGAAGGTTATTGCCCGGCGCGTGGCGCAAGAGCTCAAAAGCGGCTCCGCCGTCAATCTCGGCTTCGGAATTTCGGCCAACGTGCCACGTATTCTGCTGGAGGAAGGTTTGCATGGTCAGGTCACATGGGTGATCGAGCAAGGTGCAGTGGGCGGCGTGCCGCTTCTCGATTTTGCCTTCGGCTGTGCATCAAACGCCGACGCTTTCATGCCTTCGCCCTACCAGTTCACCTATTTCCAGGGCGGCGGCTTTGACGCCTCGCTGTTGTCGTTTCTCGAAATCGGTGCCGACGGGTCGGTCAATGTCTCACAGCTTGCGTTCTGCCCGCATGTCACGGCGGGGGCGGGCGGCTTTGTCGACATCACAGCGCGGGCACGAAAGATCGTCTTCTCGGGCTTTTTCAACGCCGGGGCAAAAATGCGGCTCGATCATGGCCGACTTGTCATCGACAAGGAAGGCAAGCTCAAGAAGCTTGTCCAAGCTGTCGAGCATGTCACGTTCTCCGGACCCCGCGCCATCCGTCAAGGCCAGGACATCACCTATGTCACGGAGCGCTGCGTCATGCGGCTGACCGAAGGCGGCGTCATGGTGACAGAAATCGCGCCGGGCGTTGATCTGCGCCGCGACGTGCTTGAGCAGGCCGATTTCCAGTTGCTGGTGTCGCCGGAGCTCAAGACCATGTCGCCGGACCTGTTTGCCGACAAGCCGATGGGACTTTCGTTGCCGGCCAAGCCCGGACATCCGCTGATGGGAGGCGTCCGTGTCTGATCCGCGCGTCACCATTGCTATTGAAGGCTCGAGTGCGGTGCTGTCGATCAACCGACCGGAGAAGCTCAACGCGCTCGACATCGAGATGCTGAAGCTTCTGGCCGCAGCCTGCGACGAGATCGAAGCCGATGCGCGGGTCCGCGTCCTGGTGCTGACGGGTTCTGGCAAGGCGTTTTCGGCGGGCGGCGACATCAAAGCGTGGGGCGGCATGAGCGCGCAGGACTTCGGTCATGCCTGGGTTCGCATGGGCCACCGGGTGTTTGAGCGGCTGGCGACCCTGCGGATGCCGGTGATTGCTGCCATCAACGGCCATGCACTGGGCGGAGGACTGGAGCTTGCCGCCTGTGCCGATCTCCGGATTGCCGAAACCCAGGCCAAGTTCGGTCTGCCGGAGACCTCGCTCGGCATGGTTCCGGGGTGGTCGGGCACCCAGCGTCTGGTGCGACGCTTCGGGGCCCAGATCGTTCGGCGGCTGGTGCTTGGCGGCGAGATGCTTTCGGCTGAGGAGGCGCGCGTGGTTGGCCTCGTCGACACGGTGGTCGCTACCGGGGAGGCGTTGACTGCGGCCCGCAAACAGGCGCTGCGGATCGCAGAACGCGGACCCGCCGCACTGGAAGTGTCCAAGCTCATGCTTGCGGTCGCCGCCGGCGAAGACACCGGTGCCGCGGTCGAGGCGCTCGGTTCGATCCTGGTTGCCAAGACGGGAGATCTCAAGGAAGGCGTAGCGGCATTTTCGGCCAAACGTCCGGCCGATTTCAAGGGAGACTGGTGATGACTGTAGAGATCCGTCCGAAACCGATCCCCGGACTTGCGGTCCGCGACTTCGACATGCTGATCGGCGGCCGCTGGACCGCAGGGGCGGGCGAACCGATCGAGCGCGTGGCACCGGGCCACGGCGTGGTCGTCAGCCGCTATCAGACCGCCGACGCAGCACAGACCGAGGCGGCGATCTTGTGCGCACGCACGGCTTTCGACGAAGGCCCCTGGCCGCGCATGACGGGCGCGGAGCGGTCAAACACGCTGCTGCGCTGCGCCGATCTGATCGCCGCGAATGCCGAGGCGCTTGCCTGGCTCGATGCGGTGGAAGCGGGCAAACCGATTGCCCAGGTGCGCGGTGAACTCGGCGGCGCCGTCGACATCTGGCGCTATGCGGCGGCGCTCGCCCGCGACCTCCACGGTGAAAGCTACAACACCCTGGGTGAGGGAACGCTCGGTGTCGTGTTGCGGGAAGCGATCGGCGTCGTCTCCATCATCACGCCGTGGAATTTTCCGTTGCTGATCGTCAGCCAGAAGTTGCCGTTCGCGCTCGCCGCCGGCTGCACCGCCGTCGTCAAGCCGTCTGAACTCACGTCGGGCTCGACGTTGATGCTTGGTCGGCTGATGATGGAGGCCGGTGTACCGGAAGGCGTCGTCAATATCGTTGTCGGAACGGGGCCGGTCGTCGGCCAGCCGATGACGGTGCACAAGGCCATCGATATGGTGTCGTTCACCGGTTCCACCGGAGTGGGCAAACTGACCATGCGCAATGCGGCCGACACGCTGAAGAAAATCTCGCTTGAACTTGGCGGCAAGAACCCGCAGATCGTGTTTCCGGACGCCAATCTCGAGGAGTTTGCCGATGCGGCCGTCTTCGGCGCTTTTTTCAATGCGGGCGAATGCTGCAATGCCGGTTCGCGCCTGATCCTGCACGCCGATATCGCCGCCGAGGCGCTCGACCGCATTTCGGCCATTGCAGCCAAAGTCAGGGTCGGGGATCCGCTTGACGACACCACCCAGGTCGGTGCAATCATCACACCGGCCCATTTCGAGCGAATTGTCGGCCACGTGCGCAACGCCCGTCGGGACGGTGCCCGGATTGCCTTCGGGGGAGAGCCGATCGATCTTGGCATGGGCCAGTATATGGCGCCCACCCTGGTCTCCGACGTCACGCCATCAATGGCGATTGCCCGCGACGAAGTCTTCGGCCCGGTTCTCTCCGTTTTGACGTTTCGCACGCTCGAAGAGGCGGTCAATATTGCCAACGCGGTCGATTATGGACTGTCGGCCGGGGTGTGGAGCTCGGCCTTCGACACCTGCCTCACGGTGGGGCGGCGCGTGCGCGCCGGAACCGTGTGGATGAATACCTTCATGGACGGCGCGTCCGAGCTTCCGTTTGGCGGTTATCGCCAATCGGGACTGGGGCGCGAACTCGGCCGCCATGCAGTGGAGGACTACACCGAGACCAAGACGCTCAACATGCATATCGGCGCACGCACCAACTGGTGGGCGGCGAAATAACCGGCCGGAAACGGCACAACAGAAATCCCGGTCCCGAAGGGCTGCGGTTCACGGGGAGGAGGCGGTGCAAGCCGATCCCCATCAACAGGAGGATAACATGCTGAAATTACTGACAACGACCGCAATGGCCACACTGATGGTCACGCTTGGCGGATTGTCGGCCCGCGCCGCTGACAATGTCGAAGTGCTGCACTGGTGGACGTCAGGTGGCGAGGCCGCCGCTCTGGAAGTTCTCAAGAAGGACCTCGAAGCCAAGGGCATTTCCTGGACTGACATGCCGGTGGCCGGTGGCGGCGGCACCGAGGCGATGACCGTGCTGCGCGCCCGCGTCACCTCGAGCAACGCCCCCACCGCCGTGCAGATGCTCGGCTTCGACATTCTCGATTGGGCCAAGGAAGGCGCACTCGGCAACCTTGACGAGATCGCCGCCAAGGAAGGCTGGGACAAGGTCATTCCGACGGCGCTGCAGCAGTTTTCGAAGTATGACGGTCACTGGATCGCCGCGCCCGTGAACGTGCATTCGACCAACTGGGTCTGGATCAACAAGGCCGCGTTCGACAAGGCAGGCGGTGCCGAGCCGAAAAACTGGGATGAACTGGTGGCGCTTTTGGACAAGTTCAAGGAACAGGGCATCACGCCGGTCGCCCACGGCGGTCAGCCCTGGCAGGATGCGACCATCTTCGATGCCGTGGTACTCTCGCTCGGCACCGATTTCTACAAACAAGCCTTCATTGATCTCGACCCGGCCGCATTGGGCGGCGACAAGATGAAGGAAGCCTTCGACCGGATGACCAAGATCCGCTCCTACGTGGACGACAATTTCTCGGGCCGCGACTGGAACCTGGCCTCGGCCATGGTGATCGAAGGCACCGCCGGCGTCCAGTTCATGGGCGACTGGGCAAAGGGCGAATTCGTCAAGGCCGGCAAGGTGCCGGGCACCGATTTCGTCTGCATGCGGTTCCCCGGAACGCAGGGTTCGGTCACTTTCAACTCCGACCAGTTCGCGATGTTCAAGGTGACTGACGCACAGGTTCCCGCACAGCTCGCAATGGCATCCGCCATTGAGAGCCCGGCTTTCCAGTCGGCCTTCAACGTGGTCAAGGGATCTGCACCCGCGCGCACGGACGTCTCCGACGAAGCCTTCGATGCCTGCGGCAAGAAGGCAATCAAGGACCTGGCGGACGCCAATACCGCCGGTACGCTGCTCGGCTCCATGGCTCATGGCCATGCCAACCCGGCTTCGGTGAAAAACGCCATCTATGATGTGGTGACCCGCCAGTTCAACGGCGAATTGTCCCCGGAAGAGGCTGTCACCGAACTTGTGGCCGCAGTCGAGGCCGCCAAGTAACGCCAAAGACCGGGGCGCGCGGCAGCCGTTGCGTGCCCCGGATGTCGACTGCCGCCGGGGCAATCGCCCGGACGGTCAAACCCGGGGGAGGGATCCATGGACAACCGCAGCAGGATGCAGGACCTATTGCCGAAGATCGTGCTTGCGCCGTCGCTGCTGATCGTTCTGGTGTTTGTCTATGGCTTCATCGCCTATACCGGCTATCTGTCGCTGTCGGCCAGCCGCATGCTGCCCAATTACGAGTTCATCGGCCTGGGCAACTACTCCAAGCTCTGGGCGTTGCCGCACTGGTGGCGGGCGATCAGCAATCTCGCCATCTTCGCCTCGCTCTACATCGTGATCTCGTCGGTGCTCGGGCTAGGGCTCGCCATCCTGCTCGACCAGAAAATCCGCGCCGAGGGTCTGCTGCGGCCGATCTACCTCTATCCGATGGCGCTTTCCTTCATCGTGACCGGAACCGCCTGGAAATGGTTCCTTGATCCGGGCATCGGGCTTGAGAACACCATGCACTTGTGGGGCTGGGAGAGTTTTGCCTTCAACTGGATCAAGGACCGCAACTACGCCATCTACACGGTGGTCATGGCCGCCGTCTGGCAGTCTTCCGGCTTTGTCATGGCGATGTTTCTCGCCGGGCTTCGCGGTGTCGACAGCGAAATCATCAAGGCCGCTCAGATCGACGGTGCCTCCACCAGCACCGTCTACCGGCGGATCATCATTCCGTTGATGCGGCCGGTGTTCCTGTCGGCCTTCGTGGTGCTCGCCCATCTTGCCATCAAGGCCTATGACCTCGTGGTGGCGCTGACCGGCGGCGGACCCGGACAGGCGACCGAGTTGCCGGCGACCTTCATGTATTCCTACACCTTCACCCGCAACCAGATGGGCATCGGCGCATCGTCGGCGATCATCATGCTGGTGATGATCTTCTCGATCATCGTTCCCTATCTCTACTCCGAACTGCGCGGGGAGAAACGCTGATGAGCGGCATTGCGACCACCAACGCCGTCAGCCACAACCTGCTGACCCGGGCGCTCATCTATCTCGCGCTCATCCTTTTTGCGATCTACTATCTGTTGCCGCTCTACGTCATGGTGGTCAATTCGCTCAAGCCGCTCGACGAGATCCGCAAGGGCGGCATGCTCAATTTGCCGCAAGTCTGGACGCTCGAGCCCTGGCGGTCTGCCTGGTCGACGGCCCAGATCGGCGTCGAGCCGACCGGCCTCAAGCCCTTCTTCCTCAATTCGATCCTGATGGTGGTGCCAGCGGTGGCGATCTCCACCATTGTGGGCGCGCTCAATGGCTATGTGTTGACCAAATGGCGCTTTGCCGGTTCAGATATCATCTTCGGACTGCTGCTGCTGTCCTGCTTCATCCCGTTCCAGATCGTGCTGATCCCGATGGCGCGCATCCTCGGCATGCTGGGAATGGCCGGAACCATCTGGGGTCTGATCATGGTGCATGTCATCTACGGCATCGGCTTTACCACGCTCTATTTCCGCAATTACTACGAGGCCTTCCCGACCGAACTGGTGCGGGCGGCGCAGATAGACGGCGCGAGTTTCTTCCAGATCTTCCGCCGCATCCTGCTGCCGTCGTCGGGACCGATCATCGTGGTTTCCGTGATCTGGCAATTCACCAATATCTGGAACGACTTCCTTTTCGGCGCGTCGTTCTCGGGCGCGTCCTCCACACCCATGACAGTGGCGCTGAACAATCTTGTGTCGTCGTCGACCGGCGTGAAGGAATACAATGTCCATTTCGCCGGTGCGATTCTCGCCGCGCTCCCCACTCTCATCGTCTATATCGTCTCGGGCCGCTATTTCGTGCGCGGGCTGATGGCGGGTGCCGTGAAAGGCTGATCCGATGTCGTTTCTCAAAATCCAGAATCTGCGCAAGTCCTACGGCACTCTTGAAATTCTCAAGGACATCAATCTGGAAATCGAGGAAGGGGGCTTTCTCGTGCTCGTGGGGCCGTCGGGATGCGGGAAGTCGACGCTTCTCAATTCCATCGCCGGGCTGGAGCCGATCACCTCGGGCGAGATCTTCATCAACGGAAAGTCTGTGGCAGGCCTGCATCCCTCCAAGCGCGATATCGCCATGGTGTTCCAGTCCTACGCGCTCTATCCGAACATGACGGTGGCCGGAAACATCGCCTTCGGGATGGAAATCCGCGGCGTTCCCAAGCCCGAGCGCGATGCGGCGATCGCACGCATCTCCGATATGCTCCAGATCGGGCACCTGCTCGACCGCAAACCCGGGCAATTGTCGGGCGGCCAGCGCCAGCGCGTCGCCATGGGCCGGGCGCTGGTGCGCGACCCGCAGGTCTTCCTCTTTGACGAACCGCTGTCCAACCTTGACGCCAAGCTCCGGATCGACATGCGCACCGAGATCAAGCGGCTGCATGCCCGCATGGGGACCACCATCGTCTATGTCACCCACGACCAGATCGAGGCGATGACGCTCGCCAGCAAGATCGCGGTGCTGAAGGATGGCGTCCTGCAGCAGTTTGGCTCGCCCGCCGAGATCTACAACAATCCCGACAACATGTTCGTGGCCGACTTCATGGGGTCTCCGGCGATGAACCTGTTGTCGGGCAAAGTGGAGGCGGACGGCGGCTCGGTGTCGGTTTCGCTGGCGCGCGAACAGGGCGAACCGCTGCGGCTTGCCTTGCCGCACGCACCTGCCGCGCTGGCCGCCCACACTGGCCAGACGGTGATCTTCGGCATCCGGCCCGAGGCGCTGACCGATCCCGACGGCGCTGACCGCAATGCGCGGGCGATCGCAGAGGGGGATTGTCATGTGGAGGTGGTGGAACCGGCGGGATCTGACACATTCGCGGTCACCAAACTCGGTGGCAAGGAAGTGGTGGCGCGGCTCCGCGCGGATGCTCAGATAAACGCCGGCGAAACCGCGCGCCTGGCTTTCAATCTCGACAAGGTGGTGTTTTTCGATCCGAAGACCGAACAGCGGATCCGGTGAAGCCGATGACGCCGGATATCGTGATCATCGGTTCGGGGATCGGCGGGGCGAGCGTGGCGGCCGGGCTCGCGTCGACCGGCGCGCGCATCGTCATTCTCGAGGCGGGCGGGCACATCCCCGACCAGCCGGAAAACCGTGACCAGCGGGCGATCTTCCAGCGCGGTCATTTCCGGCCGAAAGAACAGTGGCACGAGGTCGGTGGCGGTCCCTTCAATCCCGGTAATTATTACAATGTCGGGGGCAACTCGAAGTTCTACGGCGCGGTTCTCTATCGTTATCGCCAGGAAGATTTTCTCGAAATGCAGCATCTGGAAGGCGTCTCGCCGGCCTGGCCATTCTCTTACGAAGAGTTCGAGCCCTGGTACGGTAAGGCCGAAGCGCTCTATCAGGTGCGCGGAAGCCTGGGCGATGACCCCACCGAGCCGGTTCATTCTGCGCCCTATCCGTATCCGCCGGTGCCCGACGAACCTTCAATCAGCGCGGTCAAGGCTCGGCTCAAGGCGCGCGGGCTGCATCCCTCGCCGCTTCCGCTCGGGATCGACATCGACCGGTGGATGGCCAAGGCGCCCACACCCTGGGACGCCCATCCCAACAGCGACGACGGCAAGATGGACGCTGAATCCACAGCGCTCGCCGCCGCGCTCTCCTATCCCAATGTGACGTTGGTCACCTATGCGCGGGTCAATCGGCTCGAAACCGGGACGGACGGCAAGGCGATTGCAGCGGTAGTCTATGAGCGAGATGGGGCCGAGGTCCGGCTCACGCCGCAGCTTGTCGTGCTTGCCGCCGGCGCGGTGCAATCGGCAGCCCTTCTGTTGCGGTCTGCAAGCGGGCGGCACAGCGGAGGGCTTGGCAATTCTTCCGACCAGGTGGGCCGCAATTTCATGAACCACAATTCAAGCGCGGTGCTCGCCTTTTCGCCGTCCTATCGCAATTCTTCGGTTTACCAGAAGACTTTTGGCATCAACGACTACTATCTTTCCGACGGGGCGGGCGGGCCGCCGCTCGGCAATATCCAGTTGCTGGGTCGCGTCTCCGGCACCATCCTGAAAGCCAATCTTCCGCAGGTGCCCGAATGGCTGCTCGGGCGCATTTCCGCCCATGCGATCGATTTCTACACCATCACCGAAGACCTGCCGCATCCCGAAAGCCGGGTGATGGTGGAGGGCGAGCGCATCGTTCTGAAATGGACGCGGACGAACTGGAAATCCCATGAACTTCTGGTCAAGCGTCTGAAGGCCGATCTGAGGGCGGCGGGCTTTCCGCTGGTGCTGTCACGGTCCTTCGACAAGCGAACGCCATCGCACCAGTGTGGAACGGTGCGGATCGGGACCGACCCGGCGAGCGCTCCGCTCGATCCGTTCTCGCGATCCTTCGATCATCCCAACCTGTTTGTGACCGATGCGTCCTGTCTGCCGACCTCGGCGGCGGTCAATCCCGCGCTCACAATTGCGGCGCAGGCGCTCAGGGTCGCCGACCATATCACCCGCACGGAGCTTGCGGCATGAGCGGGGCGAAGCAAGGGGTCGCCATCGTCACCGGCGGCAGGCGCGGCATTGGCCGGGCGATCGCGGAGGCGCTTGCCGGTACGGGTTTTGATATCGCGCTCACCGGGCTTGAGACACCCGATGCTCACAGCGACGCGCTGGTGGCGCGCCTCATGGCCATGGGAGCCGCTCGCGCCATCTATCTGCGCTCCGATCTCGCCGACCTGGACGCCCATGGCGCGACAGTCGCGTCCATTGAGGCGGCTCTTGGTCCGGTTGATTGCCTGATCAACAATGCAGGCATGGCATCGGTCATGCGCGGCGACTTTCTCGACCTGACGCCTGAAAACTACGACCGCATCATGGCGGTCAACCTGCGCGGGACCGTCTTTTTCACCCAGGCGGTGGTCCGAACGATGCTTGCGCAGCCAAGCCCGCCGGGTCGATCCATCATCACCATCAGTTCGGTCTCTGCAGAAATGACCTCGCCCGACCGCATCGACTACTGCCTCTCGAAAGCGGGCCTTGCCGCCTTCAGCAAAGGACTGACGCTCAGACTTGCGGCCGAGGCGATCGCGGTCTTCGAAGTCAGGCCGGGAATCATCCGCTCCGACATGACGGCCCAAGTGAGCGAGAAATACGACAGGCTGATTACAGGCGGGCTGGTGCCAGCGGGTCGCTGGGGCGAACCCGAGGATGTCGGGCGCATGGTTGCCGCGCTGGCAGGCGGCGAGCTCGGCTTTGCAACAGGCTCGGTGCTCAATGTGGACGGCGGGCTGTCTGTGGCGCGGCTGTGACAATGATCTCGCCTTTGTCTTTTGGGGCCAGCTGCACGACGCTTTTCGGATCAAGGATCAGGGCATGACCTACGACTACATCATCACCGGCGGCGGACCTGCGGGCTGTGTGCTCGCAAACCGCCTGAGCGAGGACCCGGACGTGCGGGTGCTGCTGATCGAAGCGGGCGGCGGGGACTGGAACCCGCTGTTCCACATGCCGGCGGGCTTTGCGAAGATGACCAAGGGCGTGGGCAGTTGGGGTTGGGAAACCGTGCCGCAGCGGCACATGAAGGGCAGGGTGCTGCGCTATACCCAGGCCAAGGTGATCGGCGGCGGCTCCACCATCAATGCCCAGCTTTATACCCGAGGCAACGCGGCGGACTACGATCTCTGGGCCCAGAGCGAGGGCTGTGTCGGCTGGGACTATCGCTCGGTTCTGCCCTATTTCAAGCGGGCAGAGGACAATCAGCGCTTTGCCGACGATTTTCACAGCTATGGCGGACCGCTGGGCGTGTCGATGCCGGTATCGGCGCTGCCGATCTGCGACGCCTATATCCGCGCGGGTCAGGAGCTTGGCATTCCCTACAACCCCGATTTCAACGGTCGCCAGCAAGCGGGCGTCGGTTTCTACCAGCTCACCCAACGCAACAGACGCCGCTCCTCGGCCTCGCTCGCCTATCTGGCACCGATCTCGGCGCGCAAGAACCTGACAATTCGTATGGGTCTCATGGTCAGCCGCGTCCTGATGGAGGCAAATCGGGTCATCGGGGTTGAAGCCGTGTCCGCAAAGGGCAAGGAAACATTCAGGGCGAGCCGCGAGGTGCTGGTGACATCCGGTGCCATCGGCTCGCCCAAACTTCTGCTTCAGTCCGGCATCGGGCCGGCCGATCACCTCCGCAAGGTCGGTGTGCCGGTGTTGCACGACCTCAAGGGTGTGGGGTCAAACCTGCAGGACCATCTCGACCTGTTCGTGATCTGCGAATGCACCGGCGACCACACCTATGACAACGTGGCCAAGCTGCACCGCACGCTCTGGGCGGGACTTGAATATGTGCTGTTCCGCTCCGGTCCCGTCGCCTCGTCGCTGTTTGAGACCGGCGGTTTCTGGTATGCCGATCCCGATGCGCGTTCACCCGACATCCAGTTCCATCTGGGGCTCGGATCAGGCATCGAAGCTGGCGTCGCCAAGTTGAAGAACGCAGGTGTGACACTCAATTCGGCCTATCTGCATCCGCACTCGCGCGGCACCGTCCGGCTTGCCTCGGCCGATCCGGGGTCTGCCCCCCTGATCGATCCCAATTATTGGGAGGATCCGCACGACCGGCGGATGTCCATTGAAGGGCTGAAGATCGCCCGCGAGATCATGGCGCAGGCGGCCCTCAAGCCTTTCGTGCTGGCGGAGCGGCTGCCGGGCCCTTCGGTCAAGAGCGATGACGACTATTTCGATTATGGTTGCGCCAACGCCAAGACCGACCATCACCCGGTCGGAACCTGCAAGATGGGCACCGGTTCTGATGCGGTGGTGGGGCTCGATCTCAAGGTTCACGGTCTTGAGGGGATCCGGGTCTGCGACAGTTCGGTGATGCCGAGGGTCCCCTCCTGCAATACGAATGCGCCCACCATCATGGTGGGTGAAAAGGCGTCTGACATCATCCGAGGCCTGCCGCCGCTGCCGCCCGCCATCTTCAGCCACGAACGCAACGACGCCCGCGCCCGGGCTCGCGCTTTGATCAGCTGAAACAGGTCGAGCACGTTGACCGCTCCGCTTGGAGCTGTTCCGGCGTTGCCAGAATCGCCGGAATAGCTCTACCACCTTGTTTTGACGCAATTCCGGACGCGAAAGCGGTGCCACTTTCGCTGCAATTGGTCTAGTGGATTGGGTTTGACATTTGGTACCCATTTCCAGCGTGTCCAAAACCAAATGTCAAACTCATAAAATCCACTAGAATCATAAGCTTACTAGTGGTTTCCCTGATTCCAACATTTGCGCTGGAAGGTGCGGCAACGGGATGCAAATGTTGAAATCAAACCACTAGTTCGCGAAACCAAAGGACACCATCCATGATCCGCCATTGCGTCTTCATCCGCTTCCGCGACACTGTCACCCCGGCGTTGCGCGACAGCCTGTTTGAGGAAATCTCCAGCCTGACCGGCCGTCTGCCCGGACTTCTCGCTGTCCATGTGGGTGCCAATGTCAGCCCGGAGACGGGGATGGACAAGGGCTTCGCAGACGGCTTTATCGTTGATTTCGACGGGCCTCAGGCGCGCGATGTCTATCTTGCGGACCCCGCACACCAGGCTGTCGGTGCAAAGCTTGTGGCTCACGCAATCGAAGGTGTTGATGGTATACTGGTCTATGACCTGGAAGTTCCGGATTGAATGTGGTTCGGTGGTCTCAAGACAAACTGGTCACCCCCGTTGGGATAACAGACATTTCTATCTTGCCTTTTAGTCTTCAACCCTTACCATGCTCTCATTGTACATGAATAATTGCGGGATGGATTACAACGCCGATAAACCTCACTCGCGGGACATCGACCGTGACGACCTGACTTAGCGGCTTTACGACGTGGCTCTCAATCCTGCGCGCTATGAAGAACTGCTCGATCATTGGGAACGTACGGTCGGTCCGCTGCGGAATAAAATCGAAGGCGGGGTCTCGGGCGTTTTTGACGACAAGGTGATTATCGACAATTTTCAGCGCGCCGACAGTTTTCTCGACAAGATCGACCCGACCGAGGGACGCGACGAGAAGGCGGATCTGATCGCCCAGTTTGACAAAGTGGCTGTTGTTCTGTTTTCCGACCAACTCCGGGTGGCGGGCAACAATCCGCTCGCGTCCCAGGTACTGGGTGCGGAACCCGACCTGCCCTTGACCGAGCTCAAGATCGACCAGCTCGACCATGCGGTGCTGTCCGGCCAGATCCTCAGGATGCTGTCTTCAGGCGGGCGCGATCCCGTCGTGTTGCGCATAAGGTCATCCGACAAAGGCCGGTTTATCGTCCTGCACATGCGTGTCTGCGCATTCCGCAATCAGCCGCCGTTGGTGATCGCAATCACGTCGGAAGTCGTCTGGCCGGTGCGCGCTACACGCCCCATCTGCTGCCCTTCATGGTCAAGGCCGGCTTCCATCTCGCCCGCAAGAACGGCAAGGCCGCCTTCGTCGCCTCCGTCTTCGGCAAATCGCCGGCCGATGTGGAGACCTTCGAAAACGAAGAAGTCTTCGAGGCGATGATCGCGGGCTCCGAGACCGCACTGTCGGAGACCCATACGGCGCATCTGTCCTTTTCCCGCCAGGTGGTCATCCAGGAGACAACGGATTGGCGATCGGTGGTCGACAACCTCAAGGGACGGGTGCCGGTGCATTTCTTCAACGGTCTGCAGGACCCCAAGGTCGCACCGCAGACCTTGAAGGAGTTCCAGGAGGACTATCCCTGGATCGATTTCCGCATCTACAAGCAGGCCGGTCAACTGGTGTCCTTCCGCTGCTGGCGCGATGTGATGGATGTCGCCATGCGGTATCTCTGAAGGTTTGGGCGGCGCAGGTGCCGACGCGTTCGTTCAGGCTTGACTCTGCCAGTCGAGCAGCCCGAAACAGGCACCGACATCGTCGGCCGTTTCAAGCGATCAGGTCATGGCAAAGACCTTTCCGGTCGCCTCTCGGGACAGCAACCCGTCAGCACAGGTGGCGGCTGTCATCAGGGATGTCCTTGTCATATGGGGTCGCCGGGAAGGGGTGGTCCTCGCCGGCGATTGATAGATGCAGCTCAGGTGTTGGTGGCCGCCCGCATGGCCTTGATCAGCGCAGCCTTCCGCTCAAATCCGATACCGGGGCTGTCAGGAAGCGCCACGCGGCCGTTCTCGACGCTGATGCCGTCGGCAAAGCCGCCGAAGGGTTTGAACACTTCGGGGTAACTTTCGTTGCCACCAAGCTTCAGACCGGCTGCAATGTTGAGCGAGAGCTGATGACCTCCATGGGGAATGCAGTTGCGGCTGGAGAAGCCCTCCTTTCCGATGGCGTCGAGCGTGCGCATGTATTCGACGAGACCGTACGACAGCACGCAGTCAAACTGCAGCCAGTCGCGATCGGGGCGCATGCCGCCGTGGCGGACCAGGTTGCGCGCATCCTGGTGGGAGAACAGGTTTTCACCGGTCGCCATCGCGCCGGGATAGACCTTGGCGAGTTCGGCCTGGAGATGGTAGTCGAGCGGGTCGCCCGCTTCCTCATACCAGAACAGATTGTAAGGCTTCATCGCCTCTCCATAGGCGAGGGCGGTTTCAAGGTCGAAGCGGCCGTTGGCGTCGACGGCGAGATACTTGCCTTCGCCCACCACCTTGAGCACGCTTTCGATGCGGCGAATGTCTTCCTCCAGCGGCGCCCCGCCGATCTTCATCTTCACCACCTCGTAGCCCATTGCGCGGTAGCGCCGCATCTCCTCTTGCAGCTCGCTGTCATCCTTGCCGGGGTAATAATACCCGCCCGCCGCATAGACAAAGACGCTGTCGTCGGCCGTGCCGTCGCCATAGGCATCGGCCAGATGCCGGTAGAGTGGCACGCCCTTGATCTTGGCGACCGCGTCCCAGACGGCCATGTCGACCACGCCGACGGCCACCGACCGCTCGCCGTGGCCACCGGGCTTCTCGTTCATCATCATCGTCTTCCAGATCTTGTGGGGATCGAGCGTCGCACCGTCGTCGGTGAGCAGACTGTCGGGATCGGCCTCTTTGAGCCGCGGCAGAAAGCGTTCGTTCAACAGTCCGGATGCGGCATAGCGGCCGTTGGAATTGAAGCCATAGCCGACGACTGGCTTGCCGTCGCGGATGACGTCGGTCACGACCGCAACCACGCTGACATTCATCTTGGAGAAGTCGATATAGGCATTGCGGATGGGAGAGGCGATGGAGGCGACAGCTTCCCGGATTTCAAGAATGCGCATTGTCAGGTCCTTTGCTTGCAGGTCCGGCTTCAAGCCGGATGATGATCTGCGGTCCAATCATGGTGGTGGGAAACGAACGGACGAACGGGAAGCCCGCCACGATCACGAAGGCTGCGCCAAACGCCTTGGCGGAGGCGATCATCTCACTCAGGCCCCCCGGTGCGCTCCCCAGCATGAGCGTGACCGGGTCAAGGCTGGTGATGGCTGAAAGCAGCAGCCAAACCACGAAGGCCATAGCGGCAATCAGGGCGAGGCCGCAACCGATTCCGGCATGGACTGCGCGCGGCAAGCGGGCACGATCGTCACTACAGCGCCGCGCATCTTTTCAGACGCGCAAAGGCCGCTGTAAAACATTGAATGAATGCGTGTCCATTATCGCTCAAATGAACCCATTTGTGCGCGACATGCATTACAGCGCCGCGCGTCTTTTCAGACGCGCGAAGGTCGCTGTAACCCTTTGAATGAATGCATGTACGTTATCGCACAAATGAACCCATTTGTGCGCGACATGCATTAGGGCTTTGAAGCCATCTGCATAATGTTTACAACGTGTCGATGGAGACTGTGCTGAACTCAACCCGGGCTGAAGAACCTCAAGCGAGCGACTTGCTCGTGCTTCGAACGTCCTCGCTCACGGGGGCGCTGGAGCGCGAGCTCGAGCATCTTATTCTGACCGGCGAACTCAAACCGGGCGAGCGTCTCAACGAGATCCAGCTGTCGGCGCGTTTCGGCACGAGCCGCGGTCCACTGCGGGAGGCGACCCGCGGCCTGCAGGCCAAAGGGCTGGTGGATGCGATCCGCAACCGCGGGGTTTTCGTCCGGTCGATTTCGCCCGAAGAAGCCTTCGAGATCTACGATGTGCGCGCGGCGCTGTTCGGCCTTGCCGGCAGGCTGCTCACCGACATGGTTTCCGATGCAATGCTGGCGCGTCTCAATGCCTGTCTCGACCAGATGGACGAGATTGCCAAGGAACGGGATTTTGATCGCTACTATCCGCTCAACCTCGAGTTCCACGATTTCCTGATCAAATCGACCAAAAACAAGATGCTTGACCGGGAATACCAGGGCACGGTCAACAAGCTGCATCTGTGCCGGGCCAAGGGCCTTGTTCAGGCGAGCGGCCTTTCGGTCTCCAATCGGGAACACCGGGAAATGGTCGACGCGCTGGCGTCCGGCAACCGCGAGCGGGCGCAAGAGGCATTTTTCCGTCATGTCGAGCGCTCGAAGCTCAGGTTTGCGACAACGCTTGTGAAGTAAGGGCGCCTCGTTGCAGACAATTGGTGGCTGGCAGAACGCGTTTTTCGCATTCATTCGTTCAATCAAACCCGATTGAACGCGACGTGCATTAGAGCTCTTCCGGCATTGCCAGATTCGCCGGAATAGCTCTATCCTCTTGTCTTGACGCAATTCCGGACGCGAAAGCGGTGCCACTTTCGCTGCAATTGCTCTATGCAAAAAACCTGGGGGCGGCGAACCGGCCCCAGGTCTTTCTTTCGCTTTTGCGCATGGCGATGAACGTCAGATCGTGCCCTTGGCGATCTCCGACGCAATGTGGTCGGCCTGGCGGATGGCCAGCGCCACAATCGTCAGTGTCGGATTTTCCGAAGCACCCGTGGTGAACTGGCTGCCATCGGAGATGAACAGGTTTGCCACGTCGTGGGTCTGGCCCCACTTGCCGCAAACGCCCTCGCGCGGGTCTTCCGACATGCGGTTGGTTCCCAGATTGTGGGTCGACGGATAGGGCGGCGTCGGGAACACCCGGGTCGCGCCCAGCGCTTCGTAGATCGCCATGCCCTGCTTGTAGGCATGGGTGCGCATCGCCACATCGTTTGGATGATCGGTGAAATGGACATTGGGCACCGGGTTGCCGTACTGGTCGAGCGCTGCGGTGTTGAGGGTGATGCGGTTGGTCTCCTGCGGCATGTCTTCGCCCACGATCCAGAGACCGGCCATGTTCTCGTAGCCGTCCAGCGCCGTGGCGAATTCACGGCCCCAGGCGCCCGGATTGAGGAAGGCCGCCATGAACGGCAGGCCAAGCGCCAGCGTTTCCAGCTCATATCCGCCAACGAAACCGCGCGACGGATCATGGCGCGCCTCGTCTTGCACGATGCCGGCCATGGTGGTGCCACGC
The DNA here is from genome assembly GCA_038325465.1 of Hyphomicrobiales bacterium. Lineage (GTDB taxonomy): Bacteria > Pseudomonadota > Alphaproteobacteria > Rhizobiales > Rhizobiaceae > Hoeflea. Next base: position 167,796 of record JBBQJA010000001.1, read on the forward strand.
CACATCTTCACCGGCTTGTCAAACACGCCATAGACCGAGCCGGTCATGTGGCGCATGTAGTTTCGGCCGACCTGGCCTGACGAGTTGGCGAGTCCGTTGGGGAACTTCTCGGACGCCGACAGCAGAAGCAGCCGCGGGCTTTCGATCGAGTTGCCGGCGACACAGACGATCCGCGCTTTCTGGGTCTTCTGGTTGCCGTCCTTGTCCATGTAGACCACGCCGGTGGCGCGGCCGTCGCCGTCATGCTCAATCTTGACCACGTGGGCACGCTCCCGCACTTCGAGATTTCCCGTTGCCTCGCCGCGCGGGATATCGGTGTAGGCGGTCGACCATTTGGCGCCCCACTTGCACCCCTGGAAACAAAACCCGGTCTGCTGGCAGGACGTGCGATCGTCGTAATCCTGGCTGTTGATGGCCATGTTGCCGGTGTGGACTTCCTTGTAGCCGAGCTTTTTCGCGCCTGCTTCAAAGACCTTGAAATTGTTGTTTCCGGGCAGGGCGGGACGGTTGCCGGTGCGGGTCACGCCGAGCTTGGTTTCGGCCTTTTCGTACCAGGGTGCCATTTCGGCGAGATCGACCGGCCAGTCGATGAGGTTGGCACCGGGTACGTTGCCATAGGTGGTCCGCGCCTTGAACTCATGCTCCTGGAAGCGAAGCGATGCGCCGGCCCAGTGGGTGGTCGTGCCGCCGACGGCCTTCACGATCCAGGCGGGGAGACCGGAAAAGTCCTTGGCCACGCGCCAGTCGCCCGATGTCGTGCGCTTGTCGAGCCAGGCCAGCTGGCCAAAGCTCTCCCACTCGTCGTTGACGAAATCGTCGGGCGTGTAGCGTCCGCCGGCTTCAAGCGCGACGACGCTGATGCCCTTCTGGGCCAATTCATTGGCCACCACGCCGCCGCCGGCGCCGGTGCCGATGACGACGACGACAGTGTCGTCGGTGAGATCAAATGGTGCTGTCATGAGACTTTCCTCCCTCAAATCCAACTGATGTCGTCAAAGCCGCGCGCAATATAGCCGCCCTGCGAATGGCTCTCGCCTTCATAGCCAAACAGCGGCCAGACCGCTTTCTGGTTGTAGAGACCGGTCACTAGCCCGCCGCGAACGGTCTGGAAAAAGGCGCTTTCTTCCATGCCGCGCAGGATATCGACGCGGTCGCGTTCCCATCCGGATTCCAGATAGCTGGCGTGGCCTTTGCCCTTGGCGGCGGCGTTGAGCGCGGCGATGCCCGCCTCCACCATTTCCGCCATTTCGGCGTTGTCGTATCCTTTGACGGCGATGGCGTAGAATTCGTCGGCAATCCGGTCATGGGGGTAGATGTCGCGCGCCATCTGGACCAGCGTCGCCATGGTTTCGGGCTTGAGCGCGGTAACTTCCATCGCCCAGGCGGCGGTCGAACTTGCAATGAAGCCTGTACCGACCACGAAGACGGCTCCCACCGCCATGCTGCGCGACAGAAGCTCTCGCCGCGTCAATCCTGCCCTGCTGCCGGTTGTGTTTCCGGCCTCCTCAATTGGTCGTGTCATGGTTTCCTCCCGTGTGAGACTTGAAATCAACGGTATCTTCCGTGCCGTTGCAGCACTTCGATCTGATAGCCATCCGGATCCTGGACGAAGAAAAACCGCGCCAGCAGGGCACCGTCGCGGTTGAAGTCGACGATCTTGCGCGGGTTCAAGCCGGCGTCGGTAAAGCGGGCGTGTTCGGTTTCGAGGTCGGCGACGCAGACAGCCAGATGGCCGTAGCCGTCACCCAGATCGTAGGGTTCGGTCCGGCCCTTGTTGATGGTGAGTTCGAGTTCGAAATCGGCTTCCGCATTGCGCAGATAGACAAGCGTGAAGCCATCCAGATCCAGCCGCTCGGCGATATCGAGATTGAATGCCGCCTTGTAAAACGCCACGGACCGCGCTTCGTCAAGCACGCGAATCATCGAATGGATCTGTTTTGCCAACCCGGACCTCCCCTTCCATCGGCTTTCATTGACAAGAGCTTGGCAGACAGGAAATGGCCGTTGGTAGTAGCGACTTACTACAGCATTTATTTATTCGGCTGCCATCACATGCAGGCTCGGCGCCATCCGCCCCTGCCTCAGAAGGCAGGCGCAGCGCAGCAGTGAGGTGAAGTTCGGTGCTTCGCCCTTCAACTGCAGCACTTCGGAATGCAGTTTTGACACGAAGGCTGGTGTCGTCATGCCTTCTTCACGGGCGATGTCGTCGACAATCTCCCAGAACGCCCGTTCGAGACGAATGCTCGTGCTCTGGCCGTTCAAACGCAGACGTCGGGTCATCGGCTCGTAGTCATCGACTTCCTGACTGGCAAATATATGGCACATGGTCGTATCCTCCCAGATATCCTGCATTGCCCCCGACCTGCATGCTTTAAATCCCCATATGCAAAGTCTCGTCATGAGGTCGGAAAATCAAGACCCCGAAGTGATCTGCCACTGCAACTTTGGTCGTGCGGCCTACCGTCCGGGACGTGTCCTGATCCACCCTTGATCTACAGCGCCGCTCGTCCGATCGGATGCGTGAATGCCGCTGGTAAACATTGAATGAATGCATGTACGTTACCGCACACATGACTCCATGTGTGCGCGACATGCATTAGCATGATTTTCGCTCGAACGCCGACACGAATTTGTCCGGCGTGATTGGTGCGCAGCCAGGCTTGAGGGATCTGGCTGCGACGCGGGCGGCGCGGGCGAACGAATTGCGGTCCCGAACCGGCTCAATGCTGACCGGCGGTCACGGGCGGAGCGTCGGTCACGGGCGGAGCGTCGGGCAGGGGCTCCTCGTCGGCTTCGGCGAGGTCTTTGGTCGCGATGTAGGTGTAGAACATCGGCACCACGAAAAGCGTGAACACGGTGCCGACCAGCACGCCCGCAAAGATGACGAGACCCATGGAGTAGCGCGCGGCGGCCCCTGCGCCAGAGGCTATGATGAGCGGCACGACGCCAAGCGCCATGGCGGCGGTGGTCATCAGGATGGGCCTGAGGCGGACCTTGGCGGACGCGATGATGGCCTCGCGCCGATTGAGCCCGTGTTCAGCACGCTGCTGGTTGGCAAATTCCACGAGCAGGATGCCGTGCTTGGTGATCAGGCCTATGAGCGTGATGAGACCCACCTGGGTGTAGATGTTGAGGGTGCCCAGACCGAGATTGAGCGGCACGATGGCGCCGAAGATCGACAACGGCACCGACATCAGGATGATCAGCGGATCACGGAAGCTTTCGAACTGTGCGGCAAGCACCAGGTAGATGACGACAATGGCCAGAGCGAAGGCGATCAGGATGGTGTTGCCCTGCTCGGCCTCGATGCGCGATTGGCCTGAATAATCGATGAAGAAGCCTTCCGGCAGGATCGGCCGGGCGATGGCCTGGATGCTGGCAAGACCATCACCGGTGCTGACGCCGGGAATCGGCAAGGCGGAAATGGTTGCCGAGTTCAGCTGGTTGAACTGACCGATCGAGGACGGAGCGACATCGGTGTCGATCGACACCACCGCTGACAGCGGCACCATCTCGCCGGTGGCGCTGCGGACGAAGAATTCGCCAAGACGGCCCGGGTTCTCGCGGTACTCGCGCGGGACCTGCATGATGATGTCGTAGCTGTTGGATTCGCGGTCGAACTGGGCGACAGCCCCGCCACCCACCAGCAGGCTCAGGGTGGTTCCGATGTCGCGAACCGGCAGGTTCAACGCAGCCGCCCGGTCGCGGTCGATGGTGATCGACACCTGCTGGGCATCATAGGACAGCGAGTTCTGAACGACGATGAAGCGCCCGGAGGCTTGCGCCTTCTGGCGGATCTCCTCGGCCACCTCGTAGACCTGGCTTGAATCGCCGGTCGACTGGATGACAACCGAAATCGGCAGACCGCCGCCCGCACCCGGCAGCGAGGGCGGGGCGAAGACAAAGGCCTGAACCCCGGGCACTGCTGCGATGCGGCCCTGAATGTCGGCCTGGATTTCGGCTTGCGAGCGGTCGCGGTCCGACCAGTCCTTGAGCGCCCAGATGACGAAGGCGGAAGTGGTGGAGCCGCCCGAGCCGACGATGGAAAAATTCACCCGCACCTCGTCGATGGCGTTCGTGGCTTGCCGGATCTCGTCGGTAAAGTCGCTGGTGTAGCGGGACGTGGCATAAGGAGGCGCGTTGACGATGGCAAACAGCGCGCCCGAATCCTCGTCCGGCGCAAGTTCGGAGGACGTGTTGATGAACAGGTATCCGGTCAGCGCCACCAGCACGGCGACGATCATCATCGTCACCGGGCGATAATTGAGCGAGCCCGCCACCAGGCGCTCGTAGCCGTTGGAGAAACGCTCGAAGCCGCCATCGACGGCTTGCTGGAAGCGGCTGTGGTTGCCTGCCTTGAGAAGGCGTGCCGCCATCATCGGCGTGATGGTGAGCGCCACGATGCCCGAAATGATCACCGCGCCTGAGAGTGTGACCGCGAATTCGCGGAACAGCGAGCCGGTCAGTCCACCGGTAAAGGCAAGCGGGGCGAAGACGGCGGCGAGCGTGATCGTCATGGCGATGACAGGGCCTGAGATTTCCCGCATCCCCTTGAACGCCGCCTGCTTGGGCGAGAGACCTTCCTCGATGTGGCGGTGGATGTTCTCGACCACCACGATGGCGTCGTCCACCACCAGGCCAATGGCGAGCACCATGGCGAGAAGGGAGAGAAGATTGATTGAGTAGCCAAGCAGGAAGAGGATGAAACAGACCCCGATGAGGGACAGCGGAATGGTGACGATCGGCATCAGGACCGACCTGAACGAACCGAGGAACAGAAGAATCACGAGCACGACGATGATGACCGCTTCGGAGATCGTGGTGAAGACCTCGGCGATTGATGCGCTGATCGATTGGGTGGCGTCATAGACCATGGTGACGGTCATGCCGTCGGGCAGGCTCGCCTGGATGGCGGGCAACTCGTCGATGACTGCAGCGGCCGTGTTGAGCGGGTTGGCCGCAGGCGTCGGGAAAATGGCGATGAAGATGCCTGGTCTGCCATCGAAGCTGACGATGGTGTCGTCGCTTTCGGCTGCCAGTTCCAGCCTCGCCACGTCGCGCAGCCGGACGATGTCATCGCCCTCGGCTTTCAACGGCAGGGCACCGAAAGCTTCAGGCGTCTGCAGGGTTGATTTCAGCGTGATGGAATAGGCGACATATGCGTTTTCGGTCTTGCCGGGCGCGGACAGGAAATTGGACGCGCTGATGCCCGAGAGCACTTCGGCAGCCGTCAAGCCACGGGCAGCCAGCCGGATCGGGTCGATCCAGACGCGCATGGCGTAGTTGGCCGCGCCGAGAATCTGGATTTCCGCCACGCCCTCGATGGTGGAGACACGCGGGCGGATGACGCGCTGGATGTATTCGGTCAGCTGCTCGGACGTCATGTCGGGGTTCTGCATCGCCAGATACATGGTGGCAAACTGCATGCCGGTTCCCTTGACGATGGTCGGGTCTTCGGCTTCGGAGGGAAGCTGACCGCGCACCTGCTGAACCTTGGACATGACTTCGGTGAGCGCGATGTCCGGATCGGCGCCCAACTGCATCTGGACGGTCACGACGCTTGCCGACGGGCGGCTCTGTGAACTTACATAATCGATGTTTTCGGTGGTCGAAACCGCCGCCGAGATCGGCGCGGTGATGAAACCCTGGATAAGATCGGCGCTCGCGCCCGGGTAGACGGTGGTGATGGTGATCACTGTCTCCTCGACTTCGGGATACTGGCGGACCTGCAGGTTGAACAGGCCTTGGAAACCCAGGAGCAGGATCATGAGAGCGAGCACGGTCGACAGGACCGGGCGGCGGATGAAGATGTCGGAGATGTTCATCGGGCGCTGGCCTCCGTCGCCGCCGCAGGTGCGGTGTCTGCCGCAGCTGGTTGGGAAGCGTCGGTCTGAAGGGTGACCGGGCTGCCGTTTGACAGCCGGTTCTGGCCCACCGTGACGACACGGTCCCCGGCGGCAATTCCGGTTGCGATCTCCACCTGATCGCCACTGCGGCGACCGGTCTTGACAAAGACCTGCCGGACTTCAAGATCCACTTTGGTTTGAGGGGCGGCGGGTGTGCCAGATGCCGGTGGGACAGGTGCCGGTGGGACGGGTGCCGGTGGGACAGGTGCCGGTGGGACAGATGCCGGTGTGTCAGATGCCGGTGGGACGGGTGCCGCTGGGGCGGGCGTTCTGGGTTTCACCACATAGACATAGTCGCCATAAAGGCTTGTGACGACGGCGGTTTGGGGCAGGGCCACCACACCATTTTCCACCGGGAGTTCGATCTGGATCTGCACGAATTGTCCCGGCGTCAGGTTGCCGCCGGCGTTGTCGATCTTGGCCCGCACGGAGACCAGACGCGTGGCCGGATCAACTTTGGGATCAATGCCGCTTATGGTGCCGGAAAACGACATGTCGGCACCGCTCAGGCCCAGACGCACCGGCTGGCTGATCTCGAGAAGGCTGAGCTGCTGCTCGGGGACGGTGAAGTCGGCGCGCATGGTCTCCAGATCCTGCAGCGTCGCCACGGTGGCCCCTGGTGCGATATACTGCCCTTCGTCCACCCTCGGGATGCCGAGCGTCCCGGAAAAAGGTGCGATCAACTGCTTCTGGTCAAGCACTGCGCGCAGCTTGGCGAGCTGGGAGGACGAGGTGGACGCAGCCGCCTGCGCTGCCTCCAGCGATGCAGTCGTGCCGACGCCGCGCTGCTGCAATTCGAGCGAACGCTCGAGCGACTGCTTGTCGAGATCGGCCTTGATCTGCCCCGCGTCGAGATCGGCGCGCTCTACAGCGTCATCGAGCAGCACCAGCACGTCGCCCTTTGAAACACGCTGATTGGCCGTGAATCGGACTTCCTTGACAATTCCGGTCGTCTCCACGGTCAGGTCCACGCCGCGGGCGGCATTGACCGTGCCGATGGCCTTGATGCTCGGCGTCCATGTCCCCGCCTCGGTCACCATCGATGTGACGACGACGCTGGGGGCCGGGGCATTGGCGAAGTACTGCTCGATGGCCTGGCTGCGGAACCGGTTGAAACCGACCAGTCCGCCCGCGATGGCTGCGAGAAGGACGAAAGCGATGAGAAAACGCTTGATCATGAAAACACCGATCCCTTCAATTCCGGTGTCCGGGCGGATTGGCCTGAAGGCGCACAAGGTCACCGGGCAACGGGGCTTGCAATTGCGAGCCGCACCACTGTGCCGTCTGGTCGGTACTGTCAAGGGAGCACGCGACCTTCGCCGATGACTCCTTCGAGACTTCAAGGCTCATGGGGCCGGTCCAACAAGGTAACTTGTGACAGCGGTGGCTCCGGCGCATCAAGCCCGTGCCGGGGGCAAGAGGAGTGCGCGGGGTGATGGTTGAGCGGGAGACATCCTGGGACCCGATCCTTGCAGCCGCCGAGGCATTGGCTGAGGAAACCGGTGCCGGGAACCGGCTCCATGCTGCAGGCTTGCTGGCGGCCCTGGCCGAGGATCGCGGGTTTCTCGCTCCTGTCCAGGCGTTCCAGCGCAGCCTTCTGGATCGGATGACCGTGAATTTGCCCGATCCGGGAATTCCGATCATCATCTTCCTGGCTTTGCACGGGATGCGCAGCATGGAGCTTTTCGACGCCGAAGTGCTCACGGATGGGGAAACCGGGCAGGTTGTCAGCCGCATGCGTGACCTGGTCGGGTCGGTGGGTGGCTGAGCAAATCGGCTGATCGGGCCTCGCTCCAAAGACATCAACATCTCGCGCGCCGGCCGAGCCATTGCACCGCGCCAGATTGCATCCGATCCGATCAGCGCGTCTCGCCGAGGAGGCTCGCATGGGCGGAGACGATCCGCCAACCATCGGGCGTGCGGATGAGGGTCTTGGTTTCCCGGCCGGTGGCGTGATCGCCGTCCCTTTGATATTCGGTATTTGCGGTGGCGAAATCCCGGCCGTAGGTGGTGATCAGGATATTGGTGAGCTTGCGGTCGAACTTTCCGAGTTTTCCGCTGCGGCGGAAGGCCGAGATATTCTGCCAGCCGGTCAGGTTCTCGCCGACGCCATAGCGGGTGGTGGCCGGACTGTTCCAGAAAATCTCCTCCATCACCGGGATGTCATTGCCGGTCAGCGCCGCCTCGTAGCGGTCGAAGGTCGCACGCACATCGGCGACAACATCGGGGATGTTGATCTCGTGGTCCATGGTGCGGCTTCCCTCCATCAGCGCGTTTGTGTCATCCAGCCCAAGAGGTTGCGCCAGAGCAGGCCATATCCCTGCCAGTCGCAGAACTCCTGAGACAGCCAGTGCGGGCCGATGTCGCTGGTCCAGGCGGCGGTTCGGCCTTTGCCATGGGTGCCCAGAACAAGCAGCGGATGGCCGCCCTGATCGGCCGGAAGGCGGGCAAGAACCTCTGCACCATCCTTGACCTCGACCTCGTTGACGCCGAGCAATGCCGGCCAGTCGCCGGAAAGCCCCGCCAGCACCGGGTGCTCGGGCATCGTGAGGTCGGCCTGGCAACCTTCCGGGATCTCGACGCGGTCGTCACAGGGCAGACAGCTGACCGGCAGAACATCCTCGACCGGTGTGCGGCGCCAGCGGGCGCGCCCGTCGATGCCCTGGAAACTGAAATAGCCGCCCGCCATCAACAGCCCGCCGCCGTTGGCGACATAATCGCGGATAAGTTTGAGCCGGTTGGGGACAGTCTTGGACTGCAGCCAGACCTGCGGCGGCAGCAGAAGGGTGTTGGCGCCGATGTCTGACAGGATGATCGCGTCATAGCCCGACAATCCTGCCATATCAAACGGAAAGCCTTCTGCTGCCTCGTGCGCCTTCATGTAGACGATCTCGAAATCAGACCCCGCGAGCGACTTGATCAGCGGATCAGCACCGGTGTGGAAGGTGACAGAGCCGAATTGGTCGAACCCCTTGAAATGGGTCGCGGCGCTGACCCAGCTTTCGCCGACGAGTAGGATCTTGGGCATGCGGCAGTCTCCCTGTTGGCCTCAGCCTGCTTTTTTTGCGGCGGGTAGGCAGTCATGCAATCTTGCACCGGTCGGTGTCGGGTGATCAATGGCTGATGCGGGCGGCCGGGTCTCGGCCGCCCGGGATGGTTTTCAGCCGCAGCCTCTCTCAGACCAGCTTGGCAAACTGCAGGCGCAGGGCGCCATCGGGATACTGCAGCCATTCGACAGCCTTCGTCGAGGCCTGCAGCACGGCGGGGAAAACGAGGAAGAGCATCGGCGCCTCCTCGGAAATGACCGCCTGGGCCTGGGCATAAAGCGCTGCGCGCTTGGCCTGGTCTGTTTCGGCCCGAGCCTGCCTGAGGAGGTCATCGACGCCTGCATTCTCCCAACCCGAGAAGCTGTTGGGCCCGCCGATGGTGAAATAATTGAACATGTTGCCGTCAGGGTCCGACCGACCGGACCAGGGCGACATGCAGAGTTCGAAACTCTTTTCTCTAAGCACCGTGATGAGGCTGGTGGCGTCGATCTGATTGATCGTCACCGCAAACCCGGCTTCGGCCGCCTGAGCCTGCATGATTTCGGCGATCCGGACGAAGATCGGCGAGTTGGTTACCGTGATGGCGACCGGCACATCGGCGGTCTGTCCTGCTTCGGCGAGCAAGGCCTTGGCGCCTGCGGCATCGCCGCGTGGGGCAGTCAGCGTGCTGTCGAACGCCCAGCCCATCGAGGGTGGGATCGGGCCGAAGGCCGGTGTGCCCGCGCCGAAATAGGCTGCCTGAAGGATGACGTTCGGGTCGACCGCCATGGAGAACGCCTTGCGGACGCGGGCGTCGTTGAAGGGCGGTTTGGTGGTGTTGAAGGAGAAGGCGTTGAAACCGAGGCCCGACGCCCTGGCAAGCGTCAGGTTGGCGTCGCCTTCGATCTGGGGAAGGGACTGCGGCGGCACGCCGTCGATCAGCTGGACAGTGCCCGAGCGCAGGTTGGTGAGACGGACGGTCTCATCGGAAATCGGCCGGAACACGATCTTCTTGATTGCCGGCTCGCCGCGCCAGTAACCCGGGAAGGCTTCAAGCACAAGTTCGGCGTTCTTCGTCCAGCTGACCACCTTGTAGGGTCCACAGCCAACGGCCTGTGTGGCGAAATTTTCGCCCAGTGCGGCCACGGCGGTGGGGGAGACCATCATGCCGGCCCGGTTGGACAGAACCTGCAGGAACGGCGCAAAGGCGCTCTTGAGCTTGATGGTCACCGTCAGCGGATCGGTGACTTCGACGCTTTCCACAGGACCAAGATCGTTGGCGCGGGGCGAGCCGGTGGCCTTGTCCATCATGCGGTCGAAATTGGCCTTGACGGCTGCCGCATCGAGCGTGGTGCCGTCATGGAAGGTCAGGCCTTCGCGGAGTGTGAAGACATAGGTCTGCGGATCGGGTGACTGAGCGGTGGCGAGGCCCGGCTCGACCACGAGTTCCGGCGTGACGTGGACCAGCGGCTCATGGATGTTGTACTGGACGGCGATCTCGAAGAAGGAGGCCATCATCGCCGGATCGAGCGTGGCCGGATCGGACACCACGGCAACCGTCAGTGTGCCTGCGTCCTGGGCGAAGGCAAAGCCCATGTTCATGGAGGGCAGGATCAGGGCGCTGGCAGCGACCGTGTGGAGGAATGTGCGTCTCTTGAGCATGGTGGTTCCTTCTTTGGGGGTGTGGACGGATACGGGATGTGGCCGTAGCGGGTTAAGTTTCACGCGGGTCGAAAAGATCGCGCAGCGCGTCTCCAACAAGATTGAATCCGAGCACGGTCACGAAGATCGCCATGCCCGAAAACCAGGCGAGCCAGGGAGCGAGATCGAGAAAAGCGATGGAATTGCGCAGCATGTTGCCCCAGGTGGCCGTCGGCGGCTGAGCGCCCAGGCCCAGGAAGGACAGGTAGGACTCAGTAATGATCGCCGAGGCGAACAGCAGCGATCCTTGCACGATCAGGGGGGCTGCGATGTTGGGCAGAATGGTGCGCGTGAGGATGTTGACCGGTCCGAACCCAAGCGCGCGCTTGGCTTCCACGTAGTCGAGGTTTCTGACGACGAGCGTCTGGGCGCGGGCAATGCGGGCAAAGACCGGCAGGTTGACGACCGCAATCGCAAGAATTGCATTTGTGAGGCTTGGTCCGAGCACAGCGGTGATCGCCAGCGCCAGCAGAACGCTCGGGAAAGCAAAAATCACATCCATCAGCCGCATGATGATGGAATCGAGCCAACCGCCCACATACCCGGCGATGCTGCCGAGCGCGGCACCGAGAACCAGTGCACTCGCCACGCTGAAGGTGCCGACCAGGAGTGAAACCCGCGCGCCATAGAGAATTCGGGTGAACACGTCGCGCCCCAGATCGTCGGTTCCCAGCGGATGGGCAAGCGACGGGCCTTTCAGAATGGCCACGAAATCGGGCTTGTCGGGGAGATAGGGCGAGAGCAAAGGCGCAAAGAGGGCGGCAAACACGGCAAGGCCGACCAGAAAGAGCCCAAGCGCCGCACGCCGGTTGGCAAGCATGGCGGCCAGCCGGGGCGCGCGGCTCCTGAGGGCGAGAGAAGCGTTCATGCCACACTCAGCCTGGGATCGATCAGGGTGTAGATGATATCTGTCATCAGGTTGATCAGCACGAAGAGCGTGGCGGTGATCAGGACCGCGCCCTGAACCACCGGATAGTCGCGGGCGAAGATGGCATCGACCGTGATCTTGCCGATCCCGGGCCAGGAAAACACCGTCTCGGTGATGACAACGCCGCCCAGCAACTGCCCGAATTGGATGCCGAGCAGCGTGACAATCGGGATCTAGGCGTTACGAAAGGCGTGACGCCACACCACCGTGCGCGCCGAAAGGCCCTTGGATCGGGCGGTGCGGATGAAATCGGCGCGCAGCACTTCAAGCATCGTCGAGCGCGTCATCCGCATGACCGCAGCCGCGAGCGCAGTTCCGAGCGTGATGGCAGGCAACACGAGGTGGGTCAAGAAAGCCATCGGGTCCTGCAGCGGCGACACATAACCTGAGGCGGGCAGAACGGGAATATAGATCGAGAAGGTGAGGATCAGCAGCACGCCGAGCCAGAAACTCGGCATCGACAGGCCGCAGAGCGCCAGAAAGGAGACCGAATAATCCGCCGCCGTATCGCGGCGGGTGGCGGCGATGACGCCGGCCGGTATCGCAATTGCGAGCGAGACAACGAGGGCTGCGACCGACAGAAGGGCGGTCGGGCCGAGCGCCCCCAGAAGCAGCGGCAGGACGTCCCGCCCGCCCTGGATCGAACGACCGAAATCGCCTGTGAAAATGTTTCCGATCCAGGTCAGATACTGGACCACGATGGGCTCGTCGAGGGCCAGGCGCTCACGCAGGGCGGCAATCGCTTCTGGCGTCGCTTCCATTCCAAGCAGTGCCGTCGCCGGGTCGCCGGGGATCAGTCTGACCAGCAGAAAGACGACGACGGATGTTCCGAAAAGAATCGGAACCAGGCTGAAAATCCGCCAGAGCAGGAAGGATTGCACGAGTGTGACGGTCCCTGTCGGTTGTTGTGACAAGCGATTGATATTTTAAGTTGAACCGGTTCATTTTGACATTGAACCGGTTCAATTAATCAGATACTCAGTCATCCACGCCCCCCTTGTCAACGGGAATCTGTGCCGTGTCGTCTCAGGCGAACCCAGGATCGTTTACCGAAACGACATCGAGCCCGGTTCTCGAAGTCCGTGGCCTGCGCGTGGGTTTTGCCAAGAGTGTCGACATTGTCGACGGGTTGGATCTCACCATCGCGGCAGGCGAGCTTCTGTGCATCGTCGGGGAGTCCGGGTCGGGCAAGAGCCTGACCGCCCTGTCCGTGATGGGGCTCATGCCCTCCAACGGCCGGGTGCGCGCGGACGTTCTGAACCTTGAGGGCGTGGACCTGTTGGGCCTGAGCGAACCGGGGCTGGCGGGCCTGCGCGGCAACCGCATGGCGATGGTGTTCCAGGAGCCGATGACCTCGCTCAATCCGGTGATGACGGTTGGCGAGCAGATCATTGAGGCGCTGTTGCGGCACAGGGCGGTCAGCCGTGCGGAGGCCCGCGACATTGGCATGGCCATGCTGCGCCGCGTGCACATTCCCGCAGCTGACACGCGCTTTGACATGTATCCGCACCAGCTTTCAGGCGGCATGCGGCAGCGGATGATGATCGCCATGGCGCTGGTCTGCCGGCCACAGTTGTTGATCGCCGACGAGCCAACGACCGCACTCGACGTGACCATCCAGAACCAGATCCTGAGGCTCATCGACGAGTTGCGCGCCGAGCTCGGAACGGCGGTTCTGTTCATCACTCACAATCTTGCAGTCGTGGCCGAAATCGCCGACCGTATTGCCGTGATGTATGCGGGGCGAATCGTGGAACAGGGCAGCCGAACCGACATCTTCGACGATCCCCAGCATCCCTATACACTTGCGCTGTTTGCGGCGATGCCGCGGGCATCCGATCTCGGCCAGCGCCTTGCCGCCATTGACGGTCAGGTGCCTCAGCCCGGATCGATGCCCCCGGGCTGCCGGTTTGCGCCGCGATGTCCGTTTGTCATCGATCGCTGCCGCACCGAGACGCCGCCACTTGTCGAACTTTCGCCCGGGCACAAGGCCGCCTGCTGGCGCGCACCGCTGGAAAGGAATGTCGCGTGAGCGTGCCGATCCTGGAGATGACCGGGTTGGTCAAGACATACGAAACAGGGGCGACCCTGTTTCGCGACGGGCGTGTGGCGCGTGTCGTTGATCACGTAAGCCTGACCATAGGACGCGGGGAAACCTTCGGCCTGGTGGGCGAAAGCGGGTCGGGAAAGTCCACCATCGGACGGCTGGCGCTGCGCCTGATCGAGGCGGACCAGGGCGAAATCCGCTTCGACGGTATCGACGTCCGGCAGCAGACGCCTGAAGGCATGAAGCGGTTGCGCCGGCGAATGCAGATCATCTTCCAGGACCCTTTCAGCTCGCTCGATCCCCGGGTGCGCGTCGGCGAGGCGATCGCCCAGCCGATCCGTCTGCACGGTCTGAGGCCGCCGGTCGAAGTTTCCGGGCGGGTGGCCGAGCTTCTTGATCTCGTCGGCCTCGCGCCCCATCAGGCGGGTCGCTATCCGCATGAATTTTCCGGCGGCCAAAGGCAGCGCATTGCCATTGCGCGCGCGCTCGCCGTCGAGCCCGATTTCATTGTCTGCGACGAACCGGTCTCCGCTCTTGACGTCTCGATCCAGGCCCAGGTGCTCAATCTGCTGGGCGATTTGCGAGACCGGTTGGGAATGTCGCTCCTGTTCATCAGCCATGACATGGCCGTGGTGCGCCATCTCGCCACTCATGTGGGCGTGCTTTATGCCGGAACTCTGGTGGAAACGGGTCCGGCGGCAGACGTGTTCGGCAATCCGCGTCATCCCTACACGCGGATGCTGCTTGCCGCGACGCCCAATCCGGTGCCCGGGCTGAGGGCGCGCGGGGCGGAAATCGACGGCGAACCGCCAAGCCCTTACCACCGTGCATCCGGATGCCCCTTCGCGTCCCGCTGCACTGAGCGCATTGATGCGTGCCTGGAGGCGCGGCCGGGGTTGGATGAATGGACCCAAGGCAAACATAGCGCCGCCTGTTTCAGATCGGGCGAGCTTCCTCACCTGGTGCCCTTGTCGGACGACGAGGCGCAAATGGCTGAGCCTTACCGGCGTCGCCTCGGCCTGTTGCGCGCAGCCCGGGCTCAGGCGCGCACATGATACCGCCGCTGCGTCCGCCTGAAACCCGGCAGGCCACCATTGCCGATGTCGCGCGCATGGCCGGGGTCGCCAAAAGCACCGTGTCAAATTTTTTGAATGGCACCGCGCCGGTATCGGACGCGATCCGCGTGAAGGTGTCTGCGGCGATTGCCGCGCTCGACTATCATCCGGCCGAGATCGCACGTTCCTTCACATCCCGAAGGCGCGCGGCGCGCGGCGTCGACCGTTTCGGTCCGGAGGTGCCCTGCCTGACGGTGGTGGGGTATGTCAGCGTGGACTACATCGCCCGGCTGCCGCATCTGCCAGCAAGAGAAGATCGTCTGCTGGCAGGCGAAATCGTCAAGGCCATTGGAGGGCCCGGTGCCAATGTGGCGGCCATTGCCGCAGGTGTGGGCGGCGAATGGACCTTGTCCTGTTCGCTCATCACCCATGTCGGCATTGACCAGGACAGCGATTGGGCGGTTTCCGAACTTGCCGATCGCGGGGTCGACATCATCACGCCGCGCGAGCGACGCCAGGGCCGGCTCTCCCGCGCGCTGGTGCTGGTGGAGCCAGACGGCAAACGGACGATCATTGCCGAACCGCTGAGCGTGGGTCAGGTCGACCTGCGCGAGTTCATAGAGGCGACCGATACGGGTGGCCGTATCTGGGGCCTGCATCTGGAAGGGTTCCAGGTTCCAGGGCTTGCCGGCCACATGCACGCAGCACGCGCGCGCGGGTTCAAGAGCTCGATGCACGCCACGGGTTTGCCGCGCGACTGGATCGCCAGCCACAGTGAAGCCATGCTGTCGCAGTTTGACGTGGTCGTCCTGCAGCGGGAGAAGCTCGCCGCCATGCCGGGATGTCCGCCCGCAACAGATGCCGCCATCGACTGGCTTGCCGCGCGCGCGACCGATCCAGCCCTTCCGTTCCCCGAGGCGCTGATCGTGTCTCTTGGTGCCAGGGGTGCGGCGCTGATAACCCGTGAGGGTCGCATCGTGCGCGCGCCTGCGCTTGTGGTCGAGGTGATTGACGAGACCGGTGCCGGCGACGCGCTGATTGGTGCCTTCCTCGCCTGCTGGCTCAACGGAGCGAGCCCCGAGCTTGCCATAACCCAGGCTTGCGTTGCCGCAGGCCTGGCGCTCACGACCATCGGTGCCCAGGAAATGCGGCCCGGCGCCGATCTGCTCGCCCGATATCTGATCCCCGGCGCAGCCGCGACCGCGCGAGCCGAGCTTTCTCTTTTGCATCCCCAGGAGTGATCCGCCTTGTCCAGTCCCTCGACCATCTTTCGACCCAAGCCCCATGCCATTGACGCGCTTTTCGGGCTTCGAAAAGCTGTGATTGGCGTCATTCACGCGCTGCCGTTGCCGGGCTCCTCGCTCTATGAGGGCGACCCCGTCGAGCGGATCTATGCCCATGCGGTGTCGGAAGCCCGGCGTTACCGCGACAATGGCGTCGATGGCCTGATTGTCGAGAACCACGGCGACATTCCGTTTTTGAAGCCCGACGAGATCGGCCCGGAAACGGCGGCCGTGATGGCGGTCATGACCGACCGCGTGCGCCAGGCGGTGGGAGGGCCGGTCGGCATCAACGTGCTGGCCAACGCGCCCATCGTGGCCTTCGCCTGCGCCAAAGCTGCGGACGCCGACTTCATCCGCGTCAACCAGTGGGCCAACGCTTATGTGGCCAACGAAGGTTTCATGGAAGGCAAGGCGGGAGCTGCGACCCGCTACCGGTCGTGGATCGGTGCCAGATCGGTGCGCGTCTTTGCCGATGTCCACGTCAAACACGGGGCGCATGCCATCGTCGCTGACAGGTCCTATGCGGAAATGGCCCGTGACGCCGAATTTTTCGATGCTGACGGCATCATCGTGACCGGCCAGCGGACCGGCGACAGCGCCGATCCCGAGGAACTCAAGACGTTTGCCCAGTCCACCGGCCTGCCGGTTCTGGTGGGCAGCGGCGTGACCCGTGACAATGTCGCCTCGATCTTCGCCCATGCAGACGCGGTCATCGTCGCAAGCTCTCTCAAGAAGGACGGGCTGTGGTGGAACGAGGTTGATCCGGAGCGGGTGCGCGACCTCATGGCGGTCGTCAAAAGCTTGCGCGGATGAAAAGGCTCTTCGTCTTCGGCAACGCCACCGTCGATCTGACGATGACGGTTGCGGCCTGGCCCAGGCCCGGGGAGACGCTGCTTGCGCGCGGCTTTGGGCGCGGGGCAGGGGGCAAGGGGCTCAACCAGGCGGTTGCGGCGGCGCGTGCGGGTGCGCGCGTCCTCCTTGCAGCGCGGATCGGCAAGGACGATGACGGGCGTTATCTGCGGCAGGCAGCGTTGGCGGAAGCCGGCATCGAGGCGTTCTTCATACAAACCGATGCGCCGACCGATCTGTCGTCGATCTGGGTTTCGGCCGATGGCGAGAACATGATCGTCACATCGGCTGCCTGCTGTCGGTCCATGCAGACCGAAGACGCCACCGCATTCCTCGGTTCCGCCCGCAGCGGCGACATCCTTCTCCTGCAAGGCAATCTTGGCGAACGCACCACGATTGGTGCGGCGCAACGTGCGCGCGCCTGCGGGCTCACGGTCATTCTCAACAGCGCACCGATTGACTGGGACATGGCGGACCTGCTGCCGCTCGTCGACATCCTCGTCTGCAATGCGCCCGAAGCCCGCACCTTGTCAGGTCTTGACGGCGAGGCGGCGTTGCCGGTGCTGCAGAAGCGGGTCCAGGGAGCGGTGCTGCTGACGCTCGGCGGGGCGGGTGCGGTGCTGGCGGGTGACGGAGGTTTTACGCCGATTGCTGCGCCGAAGGTCGAGGTGGTCGACACCTCCGGGGCTGGTGACATGGTGGTAGGGATGCTGGCGGCGGCGCTCACACAAGGCCTGCCGCTTGCCGAAGCTGCGAGGCTTGCGGTGAGCGCGGCGTCGATGGTGGTTACACGGGCGGGAACGCTCGCGTCTTATCCAGATGCAACCGTGCTGTCGCGTATGATGTCGACGGCTGCCGCAAACGCTGCCCACAGGCACCAATAGACGCGGTGACAGCGGGACCGATCAGGGCTGGGTGAACTTGTCTCTGACGCGGCAGTCGGCACCGAGGCGCTGGCCGGGATCCCACCTCTGCGCTGCACAATTTCACCGCAGTTGCGTCATTGCACCATGGTACAACTCGTGATAGCCCGCGCCAAGTAATCAGCTATCCGGACATTACAGCGCCGCGCATCCAATCGGATGCGTAAATGCCGCTGTAAAACATTGAATGAATGCATGTCTGTTATCGCACAAATCAAACCATTTGCGCGCGACATGCATCAGTGGTGCGATCCTGACAGATGGTTCCCATCTGTCAGGACAAATCGCCCCTCCAGATCGATAGCTTGTGGGCTGACTTTCCGAAGCAGATGGGAACCATCTGTCTCCGTCAGACCACCAGATGTCGCGTCGGCATTCCAACACGGTCCGTTCCCGGTGCGTCGTCAAGGCTTCCACCGCGCGTCGCCGGACTGGTCTCTTTCAACTGTTCTTCCTGCCGCCATTGCCGAGGCTCAAGGGCGGATCTTCCTGAGTGTCAACACCTGCAGCATTGAGAATGGCTTCCGCCTCAATCAACTGCCTGACGGTCGCCAGGATCTCTTCAGGACTCGCACCCCTGTCGAGGTCGGATCTGATCCGCTCCAGCATCTGCTTGTGAAACACGGTCTGCTTGGCCATCCGGCTTTTCCCCATATCACCTGTCGAATGGGAAAATGAAACATTTCGCGAAGAAATGCAACCTGTAATACAACCTATCAGATAGGTTGAAGTGCGGCATTCTCACTCATGCGATGAAGCCGGTTCTGCGTCTGGGTTTCCGTGATCGACAGCAGGACCACTTCGAGCAGATATTTGAGGAGTTCGTCCTCCAGCGCCTCGGCAACCCGCAGCGACGAACGGATGTGGATTTCAATCTCTTTGTAGGCGTTGCGTTCTTCATGCATAGACGGCCACCTCTCTGGTTGTTGCCCTGGCACCCTCGACCAGTGGCATGTAAGTCTGGTTCGGCATCATTTTGCGGTAGACAGGCAGATCGACGCTGAGGCTTTCCTGCATGGCGGCGTGGACACTGTGGTTCACCTCGAAGGCGCCGCAGCAGACCGGGTAGCGTCCGTAACCGTCAGCGCGGCCCAATTCATCCACCTGCAGCCCGGCCCGGCGATAGACCCGCTTCATCTGCGGCTCGTAGTTGGAGATCATGGTGCCGATCCCGTGTTCGAGGGCGCATTCGCACAGCGCGAGCAGGAGCATTCCAAACGCACGGGAGGGCTCAAGTTCTGGGTGGTCGATGGCGAGCGCATCGGTGTCGACGCACATGCGTGTCCCCTCCCAGATTGCCGGCGAGACCAGATTGACGGACCCGGGAAACGTGCTTCGGAACCGGTCATACAGCAGGGTGGGCCCGGTGGTCGGCATCAGCCGCAGCGCGCCGTAGAGTTTGCGCAGCGACGGATCGCACCAGACGAGGTAGGTGGGCCGGAAGTCGTCGTAGGCGTCGCGTTCGTGATCGCCGCGGACGTCGACATCCCATCCAAGTTGATCGGCGAAGACTTTTTTGCGGAGCCGAAACATCTGGTCGAGAAGGTCAGGAACGCGGGTTAAGTGATGGGCTTCAATTGTTGTGAACATGGCATCCTTCTCCGTTTAGCGGACAAGGAGAGCTTGGTTCACAACGAGTTCTTTGTGTATCGCCCTATAGGAGCCCCCTCATATTGGGGGATCAGGGAGCAATCAGCCTCAGTATGATTGCCTTGGATGTGGCCTGGGAGAGATTGACGCAATCGAGTTTGAAACGGGTTGACTTGAGATAACCAAGTACCGTGTGGTTCGAAAGTCCGAGGATGATGGCGATTTCCTTGTGATCCTTGCCACGCGCCGTCCAGGTCAGACATTCCAATTCCCGGGGGCTGAGCGGCAAATGGTCGGGCTCGAGCCCGTAAAGTTCGCGCATGGCTATTTTGTGGATGACATAGGCCAGTTCAGCCCAATCGACCGCATGGCTGCGTATCAACAACCGCCAGCTTTCGCCGGTCAAGTCCGAATTGATGCTGAACAGCGCCCGGCGATTGCGCTTGTCCACGACCGGGATGGAATAGCCGCTTGCGCCCAGCCCGTGACAACGTGCGTCCAGGAACAGCGGCACCGCCTCCGGCTTCAATTCGAGCTCCGACCAGTCGAACGGGAGGGAGCGAATTGTCCCCTCAAGAATTACCGGGTCCAGCTTGACGTAGTTGCGCTGCAGATACCGCGACACCCACGCCGACGGATAGGTCGTGCGCACAAAAGGAGAATCCAGTCTGTCCATGACAGTCTGGGCCAGATGGTAAGTGGTATGGGCAACACCATAGTGAGATCGAAAGGCATGAATAGCGTCTTCGACGGTCGGCAGCAGCGAAATCCGCTCATGGATATCTGCAAACGTGTGACCCCGTTCGTCCACTACAAAACCCCCTATAAATTGTGTAAAATTGACTTTGAACTCAGAGACCGGCGCTTGGCAAGCATGAAGGAAATTTCTGTCACAACTCGGGGGAATTTTGAGTGCGCCAGGCTGTGCTCCGCCCCGCATGGCGGCGGCGTTGACGCGACGCGGCGCTGGAAATACCAACATGGCCGGACGGCTGCAAAAGATCGGAGCGAAAGTGGATTGAATTTGATACTTGGGCCTCATTTTCCGGGACGTGTCCGAAGCCAAATCTCAAATTTGGAAAACCCACTCTAAGCTTGAACTCGCCCATGGTTTTTCTGTGCCCGACATTTGCTCAGAAGCATACGGCAACGGAACGCTCCTGTTGGATCGAAACCATAAGCCGCAGGACTTAGAGCAATTGCAGCGAAAGTGGCACCGCTTTCGCGTCCGGAATTGCGTTAAAACAAGAGGATAGAGCTATTCCGGCGATTCTGACAACGCCGGAATGGCTCTAGGATAAATCCACTGGCACCATATCCGACGCGACTGTCGCCGACCACCGCAGATCATCGTCTGACAGGGCGGGAACGAGTGGAAAACACACCACCCCGATTTCCCCCGCAAATTCTGCGAATTTTCGCCAAGTCCCGCTTCTCGCTGCACAAAATCGCAATCTTGAACTACGGGGCTTCCCGGCAATTGGTGATATTTTTGTCAATGATTTCAATGATATTAGCTGGTGGGCGCGACAGGGATTGAACCTGTGACCCCTGCCGTGTGAAGGCAGTGCTCTCCCGCTGAGCTACGCGCCCGAGGCGACCACGATTGTTCGCAGACGTCCAGCGCTCGCCCTATAGGCTTTCGCGACGCCTTGCGTCAAGCGCCCATCGCCCGACCGGGTCGAATTTCCGGCCGGGTTTGCGGTGCGATCCCGAGGGAAGGCTTTGCCTGCGCCGGTGTTTAAGCTTTTGCAGCGATCAGCCGCTCGATCAGGGCTGCATCAAGCTCGTCGAAATGGGCGATGACGACATCGGGATTGAAGGTCTCGACCGGCTTGTCGGTGTAGCCGAACGGGACGGCGATGGCCGGGACGCCCGCATTCTGAGCGGCCAGGATGTCATTGACGCTGTCGCCCACCATCACTGCGTGCGCGCGCGAGCCGCCAGCCATGTCGATGGTGCGCAGCACATGGTCGCCGTGTGGCTTCTTGATATCGAACGTATCGCCGCCGGTAATGGCGGTAAACCGGTGCGCCATGTCGAGCCCTTCGAGAAGCTTCACGGCCAGCGATTGGATCTTGTTGGTGCAGACGGCGAGCTTCATCCCAGCTGCGTCCAGCCGGTCAAGAGCGGCCATCAGCCCTGGAAACGGAACCGTCTCGCCCGGCATGCCGGCGCTGTAATGATCGACGAACAGGGCCATCAGTGCATCAAGCCGTTCCTTGCTGACCGCATGCCCGCGCAAATCATGGGCGCGCTCAATCATCGCCTTTGCGCCCTGGCCGACGAGCCAGGTCATGTCTTCATAGTTCACCTTGGCGAGGCCATCGTCGGCCAACACGTGATTGAGGCTGTGCATGAGGTCCCGCGACGTGGCAAGCAGAGTTCCATCAAGGTCGAAGAGAACGGTGGGCGCGGTCATCTCGGGGCATTCCTTGGGGTGGCGGGCGGTTGGGGAGGACGGCGGAAGGAGCAACGCGTGGTGGGAGGGTGTAGCGTCTGGCAACGAAATGGCGGAACTTTTCATAGCAATGACCGCAGAAACGGGCAATGGCGCTTGTGTGCGTCGCGTCAAAACACTGCTGGAAGCTTGATCCGGGCTTTGCGCCGACAGTGCTGTCATGCTAACAGCGAGCCACGTCAATGGGAACGGCAGACAGGAATGGACGCTCGACACCTCAAGATTGCTGCATCTCGGGCAGCACTCGATCATGTCGAAGATGGCATGCGGCTTGGCATCGGAACGGGATCGACCGCCGAGGAGTTCGTGCGGCTGCTCGCCGAAAGCGTTGCCGATGGCTTGCGTGTTCAGGGCGTGCCGACCTCCGAGCGGACAGCGCGTCTCTGCCTGGAACTCGGCGTTCCCCTGTTTTCGCTTGATGACCTTCCCGAACTCGATCTGACTGTGGATGGTGCAGACGAAGTCGATGCGTCGCTTGGCCTGATCAAAGGCGGCGGCGGGGCGCTGTTACGCGAAAAGATCGTGGCCGCCGCCTCCGCACGCATGATCGTCATCGCTGACGAAAGCAAATTCGTCGATATGCTGGGCGGTTTTCCACTTCCGATCGAGGTGGTGCGCTTCGGACTCGCCTCGACCCGGATTGCGCTCGAGCGGCTGGCCTCGCGGCTGTCGCTGTCGGGCGAGATCGTGCAGCGGTCCAGCAAGGACGGGCCCTATGTGACCGATTGTGGCAACTACATTCTGGATGCATCTTTTGGCCGCATTCCCGATGCAAAAGCCCTCGCAACGGGACTGGCCGGGATGCCTGGCGTCGTCGAACACGGTTTGTTTCTTTCCATGGCGGATGTTGCCATCATCGCCTCGCCGGCTGGTGTCCGACAGATCTCCGCGCCCCGAATTGAACAGGAGTTATCTTCTACATGACACAGTTTACCGCTTTCAAGCGTTTCGGCGCCGGCGTGATCCTGGCATCAAGCATCGCTTTCGCCATGCCAGCCTTCGCCCAGGAACCTTCTGCTGAGCACGTAGCGGCAGCGCGGGCGGCCATTGCCGCCCTGCAGGCGACGGATGATTTCGACATCGTGTTGCCGCAGGCGGCAGAGAATCTCAAGGCGTCGCTCATCCAGTCGACGCCCGATCTTGAAGCTGAAATCAGCGCGATGGTGGACGAGAAAGTGTTTGAAATGGTGCCGCGTCGCGCCGATCTCGAACGCGAAGCGGCGCTTATCTACGCCAAGACGTTCACCCAGGAGCAGCTCACCGCGATCGCCAGTTTCTATGGTTCGGAGCCTGGGAAAGCGCTTATCGCCAATGGCGCGCTGGTCAGCCGCGAACTGCTCAAGGCCGCCGATATCTGGTCGGTCGGCATTCAGCGCGACCTCGCCACCACGGTGGCCACCGCGCTTGACGCCAAGCTGGGCGACCGACCGCGCATCGAACTCAACCCGGGGACGGCGCAGTAAACCGATTGCCGCTCACGGCGAAATGAAAGCCCGGGAGCAACCCCGGGCTTTTATTTTGTCTGTCAACAGGTACAACCACCCCCAAGTCGCCACCGCACAAGCTTGAAGGGACACGGCATGACCGAATTTGATTACGACCTGTTCGTCATCGGCGGAGGCTCGGGCGGCGTTCGGGCAGGGCGGCTGGCGGCCGGCATGGGCAAGAAAGTGGCGATTGCCGAGGAATACAGGTTCGGCGGCACCTGCGTCATTCGCGGCTGCGTGCCCAAGAAGCTCCTTGTCTATGCCTCCCAGTTCCGAGAGCAGTTTGAGGACAGTGCGGGTTACGGCTTCACCTGTGGGGAGGCGACTTTCGACTGGCCGACGCTGGTGGCCAACAAGGACCGGGAAATCACCCGGCTGGAGGGTCTTTACCGCAAGGGCCTGGAAAATGCCGGCGCCGAGATCATCGAGAGCCGCGCGGTGCTCCTCGACCCGCATACGGTCCGGATCGAGAAAACCGGACAGACCGTGACCGCCGAGCGGGTTCTGATCGCCGTGGGTGGCTCCGCCAACCCGCATGCCGCGCTGCCGGGCCACGAACTCTGCATCACATCGAACGAAGCCTTCGATCTTGCGGAATTGCCGAAGGCCGTCGTGATCGCCGGAGGCGGCTACATCGCGGTGGAATTCGCCAACATCTTCCACGGGTTGGGCGTCGAGACCACGCTGATCTATCGTGGCAAGGAGATATTGTCGCGCTTTGACCGCGACATGCGCAAGGGATTGCACCGGGCCATGGAGCAGAAGGGCATCCGCATCCTGTGCGGCGAGATCTTCGCGCGCATCGAGCGTGGCCCGGACGGTCGCCTCATTGCCCACACGTCGGAGGGCAAGGCGCTTGCCTGCGACCAGGTGATGCTGGCGCTCGGGCGGGACCCCAACACGCACGGACTTGGGCTTGAGGCGGCGGGGGTCGCGACCGGGCCGAAAGGCGAGATCCTCGTTGATGCCTTTTCGCGCACCAATGTCGACAGCATTTACGCCGTGGGCGATGTCACCGACCGGGTGCAACTGACACCGGTGGCCATCCATGAGGCGATGTGTTTTGTCGACACTGTCTATCGCGACCGGCCAACCTCGCCCGACCATGACATGATCGCCACCGCCGTGTTCTCCCAACCCGAGATCGGCACGGTGGGCCTGAGCGAGGACGCGGCGTCCAGACGCTTCGACGCACTCGAGATCTATCGGGCCGAGTTTCGGCCCATGAAGGCGACGCTCTCGGGGCGGGCCGAGAAGATGATCATGAAAATCGTCGTCAATGCCGAGAACCGGAACGTGTTGGGCGTGCATATCCTGGGCCACGAAGCGGGCGAGATGGCGCAGCTTCTGGGCATTGCGCTGAAGGCCGGCTGCACCAAGGATGATTTCGACCGCACCATGGCGGTGCATCCGACAGCGTCGGAGGAACTGGTGACGATGTATCAGCCAAGCTACCGCGTGAAAGCCGGAGAACGGGTGTGAGATGCAGTCGCAAGTCTCCTTACTGAGGTCTTGAACAAGAGCCGGCGCAATCCTTTAGAGCAATTGAAGCGAAAGTGGCACCGCTTTCGCGTCCGGAACCGCCCTAACGCGCGGCACAAGATGTCGGGCAAGTTCAACCGGAAGCGATCAAGCTTTGAGGATTGTATCGGTCGTGATGCCGCGCCGTGCAAAGATATTGCGGGTGTCGATGATCAATGTGCCCCATTCGGCCAGCGCCGCATAGTCGAGATCATCATGGTCGGTGGCCACGAGTATGGCGTCGTAGGCGCGGACAGTGGCTTCGCTCCTGGCCACCGACAGGCGGCCGCAAAAGGCACCATATTCGCGGGTCGGCGGGATTTCCGGCACGTGCGGATCGTAGTAACTCGCTGAGCCGCCGCGCTCCTCGATGAGCGCGATCAGTTTCAGCGAGGGGCTCTCGCGGATATCTGGCACGTTCTTCTTGCAGGCAAGGCCGACCACCAGCACCTTGGCGCGGCTCAGGGCCTTTCTGCACCGCCGGTCAAGCGCTTCAGCGAGCTTGCCCACCACATGGCGCGGCATGGCCGAGTTGATCTCCCCGGCAAGTTCGATGAACCGCGTCGGCAGCTCGTGCGCGCGCGACGCCCAGGCGAGGTAGAAGGGATCGATCGGCATGCAATGGCCGCCGAGGCCGGGGCCGGGGTAGAAAGGCGGGTGCGGGCGAAAGAACCCCAGATGGAGGGCAAACTGCCGGTGCCGCTCCTGGGAGATGAAATCAAGCGCTTTGGCGGCGAGCCAGGCCGAATCCGTCAAGTCGGCGGGAATCGGGTAGGGTCGGTCGAGCGCATTTTTGTCTTCTCCGGCAGAAGATTGGCGGGCGATCCGAAATCGCGCTGGCCTGTGAAGTGCTGCACTTCCGTATCGGTTCCGATGCCGTCACGCCTTGGGCGGGTTCACCACCCCTGCGGCGTTCGCAGCTTTCGGCACAACTGCTGGCCGAGGTGGAAACGGCAATCCGCAACGTGTGCCACGATTCGCCCTTCGGCAGTCAAATTGGGCCCGTGCCCGAAGACGCGGCGGATGATATGGACGCCTTGCGGCGCTCCGTCACCGGAAGGCGAGGCTCGACAATCGTGATCGAGGGCGTGGCGCAGACTGTCGGCGCGGGGATTCACCTGCAACTTGGCAAGGGGCCGGATCAGCTTTCGCCCGATCTGGTGCGGACCTTGGCCGACAAGTTCCTGACCAAAGCCAAGGGCGCGATCTATTCGGCCTTCGGCGTTTTGCCCGGCCTGCAAAACCCGGCTACAACCGGGCCAATGGTGCGCGAGCCGCAGCGGCATCTTGCGCAACTCATCTTGCAGCCCAATGCCGGGCAGTTGGCCCAGGACGCCTCGGAAAAGCTCGGCGGGCCGGTCCAGATCGACGTTGTGGGTCCGATGCAGGCGGCAAGGCGCGGGCGCCGACGACAATGATGGCGGCTTTGGCCCGGCCAAGGAAGCCGGAATCGGGGGCGCGCCCTGCAAGACGCGTTTGCCTTCATAGATTGGGCAGATGAACGAGGATGACGGCAAATGTCCCGTTCTACGAACCTAATTCGCAACCTTGGGAGGCCAAGAAAGCGACAACTTAACTCCGAAGTGGCCTTCGTTTCCCCCACCGTCATTCCACCCACCGACAATTCGGGCACCACAAATTGCACTGTCTGCACCGGCTTCCTTCAAAAAGGCCCCGAACGTCGGGGCATCATTCCTGCGGAGATACCCCACCTTCTTGTTTCGGATGAATACAGCGACTGCGTTAGGATCGTGGGGGTTCGAGGGCTCCGGGCACAGTGTAGCCTGCTCATCAATCTTGACGCCATGTTCGCTCTTCCTGCCGCCCGCAAGCCTAAGAAGATCGGCCTGGTAACTGGCTTCGCCCGCTATCTCAAAGGTATTGCCCCTGCCCTTCTTGCAACGGACCTCATTCTTGATCTTCGATTTTCCAAACAATCCGAATAGAGCCATAAAGTTGTCCCCCCAAAAAATGCACCCAGCCTAGCCATACATAGTGCATCAGGCACGCGGCGTCACCTTTTGGTGCGGAATGAAAAGTCGGTTCATCTTGTGCGCCGGGGCGCGTTCCCCCACCTTCGATCTGTTCCCCCCGTGTTCCCCCAAAGCGGAAAGAGAAGAGGCCCCTTGCGGAGACTTGATCCTAAATCTCTGTATTTTCGGAGATTTTTGGCTCCGGCGGGAGGGATCGAACCTAGTGGTCTGACCGAAACAGATGGTTCCCATCTGTTTCAAAAAGTCAGCCCACAAGCAATTGATCTGGTGGGGCGATTTGTCCTGACAGATGGGAACTATCTGTCAGGATCGCACCACTAGGACTGATTGAGCGACAGGAAACTTGTGGAGTGACCGTGATGGCGCGCGACGCCCAGGCGAGGCGCCGTGTGAGATCGGGATGATTGGGCCCCTCGACCTTGATGGCGCGGGCACCGAGTTCTGCAAGACGCCGGGTGGCGAGGAGGCCGGCCAAAGCCGTCGTGCAATCAAGAACCGTCACGCCGCTGGGCGAGTGCGTGCCGTGCAAGGTCCACGGATGCGTCGCTTGAACCATCGTCATAGACGATCACCTGACGCGGCAGCAGTGTCTGCGCAGCGATGCTGTCGATGGCAGCCGGCAGAAAGCTGCCGTAATTGAAATTGGGCACAATCACACAGACACCCGGCAGGTCGCTCAAAGTTTGATCCACTGTTTCTGCGGCCCCGATCATTGTGCAGGCTCGGCGGCGCGAGTAGCTACAGTTATGCCAAATGCATCCAGGCGCCTTGCAATCTCAGGGTGGAAATCGGCGGGAATATCCTCGATGCGGCTGTATTTGCCCGCAAGTTCGCGGTGCAGCAGGAGGGTATAGGCGGCTCCCTTCTTGGCCATCGCATGGGCAAACACCGGTTGGCCCGCGTCCAGCAAGGGCTCGGATATCGGCGACTATGGCGTCGATCTGGGCCTTCAACGATGCAACGTCCGTTCGCGGATCAATCAGCGCGTCAACGGAGAGCTTGGCCGCCAGGAGGTCGGTGCCTGGGTCAAACAGCGCCTCAGCCGCCACATCCCAGCGCAAAGCCTGCGACGAAGCCTGTGCGCCGGGCGCGGCGAAACCGAGCAAAGTCGCCCACAAACACCAGAGAATGCCATAAGGAACGAGGTATTTTCGCATCACGCCAGATCCGCCCACATGCAATCTGAAATATGCGCATCCGAAAATTGCCATCAACTCTTTTAAGCTGCATCTTCAGAGACAATACATCCTCAGGTTACACCAACATCGCCAGCGGGCGAGATGCATGTCGGGTTTTGACGCGTCCCTTCATGCGCGTCCGCTGGCACTGCTTTATCATTGTGCGGCGCGGCAGACGGCGGATGAGACTTCGCTGCTGGACCGGGTTCAAGCGGCGCGCTTGCGTTGACCCCATCCTTTCTTGGTCCAGCAATTGACAATACCGGGTTTTCACGCGACGCGAGACCCGCTATAAGCCGCCGCAAAACAAGGCTTGCGGCGCATGCTCAGGGTGTTTTTCGCGCTGTCCGACAGAGGTAACATGACATGGCACAGAATTGGTCTCCTTCGAGCTGGCGCGCAAAACCCGTGCAGCAGGCACCTGACTATCCGGATGCGGTTGCGCTGAAGGCGACCGAAGCGCGGCTGGCCAAGTTTCCGCCGCTGGTGTTTGCGGGCGAGGCGCGGCGGCTCAAGAGCGTGCTTGGCAATGTGGCAGAGGGCCGCGGTTTTGTGCTGCAGGGTGGCGACTGCGCCGAAAGTTTCGCAGAACACGAGGCCGACAATATCCGGGATTTCTTCCGCGTGTT
The DNA here is from genome assembly GCA_038325465.1 of Hyphomicrobiales bacterium. Taxonomy (GTDB): domain Bacteria; phylum Pseudomonadota; class Alphaproteobacteria; order Rhizobiales; family Rhizobiaceae; genus Hoeflea. The sequence continues at coordinate 196,374 of JBBQJA010000001.1, forward strand.
CCTGCAGATGGCGGTGGTGCTGACGTTCGGTGCCCAGCAGCCCGTGGTCAAGATCGGCCGCATCGCCGGCCAGTTCGCCAAGCCGCGTTCGGCCAACATGGAGCGTCAGGGCGATGTGGAGCTGCCGAGCTATCGGGGCGACATCGTCAACGGCATCGAGTTCAACGAAGAGGCGCGTATTCCCAATCCGGAACGCCAGATCATGGCATACCGGCAATCTGCCGCCACGCTCAACCTGTTGCGCGCCTTCGCGCAAGGCGGCTATGCCAATCTCGACAATGTGCATCGCTGGATGCTGGGTTTCGTGAAGGACAGCCCGCAAGCCGAGCGCTACCGCATGCTGGCAGACCGCATCACCGAAACCATGGATTTCATGAAGGCCATCGGGATCACGCCGGAAAACCATCCCGGCCTGCGCGAGACCGATTTCTTCACCAGCCATGAAGCGTTGCTGCTCGGCTATGAGGAAGCCATGACCCGGGTGGATTCGACCTCCGGCGATTATTACGCCACATCCGGCCACATGATCTGGATCGGCGACCGCACCCGCCAGACCGACCACGCGCATGTGGAATTCTGCCGTGGCATCAAAAACCCGATCGGCCTCAAGTGCGGACCGTCGCTCACCGCCGATGACCTGCTGACGCTGATCGACATGCTCAATCCCGCCAACGAGCCGGGTCGGCTGACGCTGATTGCCCGGTTCGGCCATGACAAGGTGGCCGAGCACCTGCCGCGCCTCATCCGCGCTGTCGAGCGTGAAGGCCGCAAGGTTGTCTGGTCCTGCGACCCGATGCACGGCAACACCATTTCGCTCGCCGGTTACAAGACCCGGCCTTTCGAGCGGATCCTGTCGGAGGTGGACTCGTTTTTCCAGATCCACCGCGCCGAGGGCACCCATCCCGGCGGCATCCACATCGAGATGACCGGCTCCAATGTCACCGAATGCACCGGCGGTGCCCGCGCGCTGTCGGGCGACGACCTGTCGGCGCGCTACCACACCCATTGCGACCCGCGCCTCAACGCCGATCAGGCGCTCGAACTGGCCTTCCTGGTGGCCGAGCGCATGAAGGGCGGCCGCGACGCTGAACGGGCAGTGGCCGTCAACGGCTGACAATCGGGATCATCGGGAAGATTTGCTGGCGAGCGTGGAACAAGAGACTGCGCCGAAGCGGTGAATGACTGCGTGGACGGAAGCGTCAGAGGGTCCGGCAAAGACTGGTTCTCCCGGCTCACGGATGCTCGCCTGCTGGATGCCGGATCAAGTCCGGCATGACGGGAGATTATGGTGATCGCACGTCGGCCCCCACCTTCCGTCACCCCGGCATGACGGAGATCGAGGTGATCGCGCGTCGGCCCCCACACTCCGTCACCCCGGCCTTGAGCCGGGGTCCAGCGACTGCGCGTCCGCGCGGTGAATGACTGCGTGGACGCAAGCGCCCGAGGGTCCGGCAAAGACAGGTTCTCCCGGCTCACGGATGCTCGCCTGCTGGATGCCGGATCAAGTCCGGCATGACGGAGATCGAGGTAATCGCGCGTCGGCCCCCACCTTCAGTCACCCCGGCATGACGGAGATCGAGGTGATCGCGCGTCGGCCCCCACACTCCGTCACCCCGGCCTTGAGCCGGGGTCCAGCCAACGCGCGTCGGCCCCCACCTTCCGTCACCCCGGCCTTGAGCCGGGGTCCAGCCACCGCGCGTCGGCGCGGTGAATGACTGCGTGGACGGAAGCGCCCGAGGGTCCGGCAAAGACAGGTTCTCCCGGCTCACGGATGCTCGCCTGCTGGATGCCGGATCAAGTCCGGCATGACGGGAGATTATGGTGATCGCGCGTCGGCGGCCTCGCGCGGCAGGCCGAAGGCCGGGCGGCCCGTTGCCACCGGCTCGTACCAGTCGAGCCAGACCGACCAGTCTGGTGATTGTCCGGTTGCGTCGCGTGGGTCGTCAAACAGGACGGGGTTTTCGCGTAGGCTTCGCCAGGCGTACTGCCACCACTTAGGCGTGGCGTCTGGCCACACAGGCGTATCCCTCAAGAAGACAGGGTCACCCTCTGCGAGCAGGAACACGGAATCCGTGGTCAGCTCGGACCATTCGGCTTCGGCGGAGTTGGCGGCGGCTGCGGCGGAGGCGGAGGCGGCGGCGGCGGCGGCGGCGGCGGCGGCGGTGGTGGCGGCGCGGGTGGCGAGTGAGGCGGCGCGGGTGGCGGCGAGGGTGGCTCCGACGGCGGAGGCGGCGGTGCCGCGGGTGGCGGCGGCATCGGCGGCGCCGCGGGTGGCGGCGGCATCGGCGGCGATGCGAATTTCTGGGGTTGGATATTTGCAGGCCGCTCGAGAAATTATGTTGGCTCGAAAAATTGTGAGTGCCAGGACAGGGAGCTCTTGGCGACCAGCTCCTTTTTCAGAAAAACTCCGCCCGGCCTGCGGCAATACCCGCATGGCCGCCCGATGGGAGAGCACACCAGCAAACGGCCTGATCTTGCCCTCGGGCAGGTCGTTGAGCCAAGCTTCGAACTGATCGCGCTTGCTAAACCCTCCGTCTGGAATCTCCGGCATCCCCGCCATGTCTGCGCCCCATGCAATCGCCCCGTCTGCAACCCAATGTGGCAAGCGAAAGCGTGAAATGCAAGCGGGCGACGCTGGTTGACTCGAGTGGTCTGCCTGACACTCTGTTCCGAGGGAGAATGCAATTCCTGCGAGAGTGGCACCGCTTTTGCGTCCGGAATTGCTTCAAAACAAGAGGAGGGAGCTATTCCGGCGATTCTGCCACACCGGAAACGCTTTAGCGGATCGGATAAGACATCTGGTCCGCGTCTGAAACCAGATCTCGGGTTTGCAAAAAAGCCCGCTCGGCTCCAGAACCCGTCGCTCGTCGGTCAGGGCGCGGCGGTCAGAACCCGGTCGCCCGCGTCAACGGATGGGCGGGGAAGAAGCGGGCAGCCCCATGGCGCTCGCCAAACATCACATCATATTGCACATTCCGGAAGTCTCTGAGCAGCGGATCGATGGCGGGCTTGCGGGCCCAATCGGTCGTTGCGCCACCGTCGGCGTCCATGAGTAGATAGCGGTCGACGACGTCGTAGCGCTCATGCACGCGGCCGAGCAGGCCGGTGTAGAACGGATGGTCATACCCCGCCATCCTGAGCACATGATAGGGCAGGAATGCGGGGCTGATCGAGCCGAGATCGTTGAGCGCGCCGACCCGGTTCGACCAGATGACAAGCGGCGTCTCGTGCTCCTTCTTCATGCGCTCGGGCGTCGCCTTGCGGGCTGCGGTCTTGAACGGCATGTAACCAGATTGCGTGTAGACGCTCGTGAGCGGCGGCAGATGATCGCCGAACAGCACGATGATGGTTTCGCGGTCGCGCCTGGACGCCCAGTCGATCAGCAGCCTGAAGGCGCCGTCGGACTCCTTGATGCCATGGGCGAACGTCGACAGCATTCTGGTCTCTGCAGCCCCGGCCAGGCCTTCCACCTTGATCGCCTCGCGCGGGTATCGCCCGGCTTCATAAGGCCCGTGCCCCTGCAGCGTGACGACGAAGAAGAAAAAGGGACCGGTCTGCTTGTCTGCCTGATGGATGATCTCCCTGGTGAGTGCCGCGTCCGCGGGAAAATTGCCGCGCATCTCCAGAGCGGGCAGCGCGTTGACGTCCTTGAAGGTTTCAAAACCGAGCGCTTTGTAGGCAGCCGTGCGGTTCCAGAACCAGCCCTCATAGGGATGGATCGCCTCGGTGGCATATCCCTCACTGCGAAAGAAGGTGGCGAGCGAGGGCAGGTCGTCGCGGATATATTGCTGATAGGGGATGCTGCCTGTCGGAAGGAAGGCATTGGAAAAACCGGTCAGCGCCTCGAACTCGACATTGGCGGTGAGCCCGCCGAACTCGGGCGAGAAAATGTCGCCCGTCTGATGTGCGCGGATTGTCGGCATCGGATCGGGCGTCAGCGTCACGCCCGTCATGCGCGTCGGATCCCAGAGGGATTCGCTCATCACCAGGATCACATCGGGTTTTGAGCGGTGCGAGGTTCCGGCCGGCGTGCGGCTTGTCGGAATGTCGGCGATCGCATCGGCCGAATAGCCCGACGGTGCCTGCACATTGGCCATGGGAAGATTGATGAGGAAGGCGAGAAGAAACCCGTTGTGGCGGTAGTTCTCCGTCTGGTCCCACAGGATCGGATAGATGCGCAGGCGGTCACGGGTTTCGGACCAGGAGTTGTAATCCATGATCGAGATGAAACCGGCCAGGACCGGCAGGCCAATGGCGATGCGGGCAAGGCGTTCGCCCGCGCCAAGGCGTCGGAAACGGCGCCATCCATAGATCCAAAGCGCGCCAAGGCCAACCAGGCCGCCCAGAAGGCCGAAGGCTGCAGCGACCGCCGTCCACGGTCGATCTTCGACAAGGGCGGGCATCAGCTCCAGTATCTGCCGCCCGAAGAGCAGATCGGTTGGGTAAAGCGGATCGGTGAGGAAGACCTGCTTCTGAACCGACATGGCGGCGATGAAAAAGAAAGCCGGGGCGAGAATGAGTGCGCCCTTGTGCTCGCGTCCGAGAACTGCGTCGACGACCAGGAAGGTGGCAAGAACAACCCAGGTGATCGTCCAGGCGGGTTGGCCGCGGTTTGTGAAATAGCTCAGCGTATCGGCCAGGGGCTTGCCGGCGATGACCTCAACCCCGGCCACGGTGGCGACCGCAAGACCGACACTGGCAACGAGCCATCGGAGGTGCGTCGACGCACGGCGGATCGCTGGTCCTGATGCCGAGACCCGGTCTCTGAGGGGCGACGCGATGACATCAGGGGCGGATGCGGTGACACCGCGGGGGGAAACGGCCAAGCCAGACTCCAGATTTCACAAAAGCTTCGCATCAGTGTCATATAAGTGTCATTGAGAACAGGCGATGAACGGCCTCGAATCGGCTTTGTTCCAGTTTTTCGGGCGGTTTTTTTGAGATGGTTGTGCGCAATTCGTCACAGCATGACGGCGCGGGGCTGCTGCGCGGTCGCCTTCATTTGCAAACTGTCCAACTTGTTCTAAACAGGCAGGCGTGTCGCCTCGCGCCATGCGAGGCTTGACGCAACGCCACCGCAAGCACCGGGCTCCGAGCATGAGTGATACCGACCGACCCACTGTCCTGCGCATCGCCGTCGCCCAGCTCAACCCGACAGTTGGCGACGTGACGGGCAACCTTGCCAAGGCGCGCGAGGCGCGTGCGGAAGCCGCCCGCCATGGGGCGGACCTTGTTTTGTTCACAGAGCTCTTCATCGCGGGCTATCCACCCGAAGACCTCGTGCTCAAGCCGGCTTTTCTCGCTGCCTGCCGCAAGGCGGTCGAGGACCTGGCGTCCGACACCGCCGACGCCGGGCCTGCCGTCATCATCGGCTATCCCCGGCAGGATGGCGACCAGAGATACAATTCCATGGCGGTGCTTGATGGCGGCGGACTGATCGCTACCCGCGACAAGGTAGACCTTCCCAATTACGGCGAATTCGATGAAAAGCGCGTCTTCGATCCAGGTGCGATGCCGGGGCCGGTGGCGGTGCGCGGTGTTCGGCTCGGCATTCCCGTCTGCGAGGACATCTGGGGAGATCTCGGCGTCTGCGAGACTTTGGCCGAAAGCGGGGCGGAAATTCTTCTCGTCCCCAATGGGTCGCCCTATTATCGCGGCAAGGCTGACATCCGCCAGCAGGTGGTGATCCGGCAGATCATCGAAAGCGGCCTGCCGCTTCTCTATGCCAATCAGGTCGGCGGACAGGACGAACTTGTCTTCGACGGCGCAAGCTTTGCGCTCAATTCAGACCAGACGCTGGCCTTCCAGATGAGCCAGTTCGAGGAAGCCGTAGTGGTCACCACCTGGCGGCGCGATCACAACGGAATTGAAGGCTGGACCTGCGCGGGCGGGCCGATGTCGGTGCTGGCGGATCGTGAGGAGGCGGACTACCGCGCCTGCATGCTCGGGCTTCGCGATTACGTCAACAAGAATGGCTTCAAGACGGTGGTGCTGGGATTGTCCGGCGGTATCGATTCGGCGGTCTGCGCTGCGCTTGCGGTGGATGCGCTGGGCGAAGAGCGGTTGCGCGCAGTCATGATGCCCTATCGCCACACCTCGCAAAGCTCGATCCTGGACGCGGAAGCCTGCGCCCGGGCGCTTGGCTGCCGCTACGACGTGGTGGCCATCGAGGACCCGGTCTCGGGATTTCTGTCAGCGCTCGGCGAGCTATTCGAGGGCACCGAGGACGGCATCACCGAGGAAAATCTCCAGAGCCGCGCCCGCGGCACAATCCTGATGGCGATCTCCAACAAGTTTGGTTCCATGGTGGTGACGACGGGCAACAAGTCGGAGATGTCGGTGGGCTATGCCACACTTTACGGCGACATGAACGGCGGCTTCAATCCCATCAAGGACCTCTACAAGATGCAGGTCTATGCCCTGTCGCGCTGGCGCAACGCGCATGTTCCGCCCGGCGCGCTGGGGCCATCGGGTGAGGTCATACCGGTGTCGATCATCGACAAGCCACCTTCAGCGGAGCTGCGCCCCAACCAGACCGACCAGGATTCGCTCCCGCCCTATGCGGTGCTCGACGACATCCTTGAGTGCCTCATTGAACACGAAATGGGAGTCGAGAGCATCGTCGCCCGTGGCCATGACGTGGCCACCGTGCACCGTATCGAGCATCTGCTTTACATTGCGGAATACAAGCGTCGGCAATCGGCACCGGGCGTCAAGATCACCCGCAAGAACTTCGGCCGCGACCGCCGCTACCCGATCACCAACCGGTTCCGGGACCGCTGACCCGAAGCCCTGTGATTGTCAAAGTCGCCGACGTTACCTGAAGATCCGGTCCGTGTTGGCTCTGAGATCGAGCGCCTCGGATTCTTCAGGCAGGAAGGCCGGACCGACGACGCGGATATGCCGATCCTGTGGTCCGATGCTGCGCGCGTTGCGGCTCGACGCTGCGACGGCGGCCATATCCTCCTGCGACAGATTGGCGTCGAGGTTGGCGATGGTCTCGGGATCTTCTCCCGGATCCGGGCGTCGGGTCGGCTTGACCCAGGTGGTCACCGAAGGCTCTTCGGTGACCGTGCCTTGCAGCAGCGCTTCACGCCGCGCCATTTCCTTGTAGAAGGCGCTCATGTTGCAGCTGCACGCCTTTGACATGGGCACAGAGACATTGCGGTAGGCGAAGGCGGTGGGCAACGCGGTGTAGGGTTGGCGGTCCCGGACCGAGAGCATCTCCGCGCTTTCCTGGTCGGGCACGCTGTGGAAATACAGCTCGGCCCCGGTGCCGGGGCACATCATCTTGCAGGCGCGTTCGTCGCGGGCGAAATCGGTGGGTGTGGCGGCAGACGAAATCGGGAAGAAATAGCCATCGCACGTTCGCACACACAGTGTGCGGATATTGCCGTAACCGGTTCCGGCCGGTTCCACGACGATGCGGGGTGCGAGCGTTTGGGTCTTGCCGCCGCTGTCGCCGAGAACCGCCACGAGGCCGGGGCTTTCCGGTCTGACCGGCTGCGTGGTCGGCTCGCCGGTTGCGGAACGGGTCACGGTCGAGCGGCCGTCGCACACGTTTGCGCGCAGAGCCGCCTTGATGCGGCGCTTGGCGGTGGAGCTTCCGCGCGCTGCAAAGGAGTCGCGCTTTCGCTCAAGCGCCGCCAGATTGCCTTGCATCTTGTTGAGCGCATTGGACAATTTTTCGCAAGAATCGGCATTCTTGCCGCCCAGAACCACAAAACTACCCGAAGTACAACCGAAGCGCTTGAGATCGGAGCGGACTTTGCGCAACTGGCCTTCCTGCATGGCGACCGCTTTGGCATAGCGGCGATAATTGCTTGACGAACCCGGCGCGGTCGACGCACTCGCAAGTTGGGCTTCAAGCCTGCTGCAGACCGCCGACGCGACAGCCAGTGATGACGCGGCGAGCGAACTTGCCACGGTCAGCACCAGAAGGGTGGTGACGCTCCAACGGCTCTGCATGGACACTCCGGTGTGTTTCAGTGACGCTCGCGACCCTGATCCTGGCCGTCGTCCCGAACTCTATCCGGTCACAGTCTACTCTCCAACACCAAACGAGTGTTTACCTTAATCCGGAAATCCGGCACCGCAAGACGGCAATTCTTGTGGGCCCGCGTCTTTCAGGGGCGGCGTCGGGCTTCAGGAGGACGCCTCGACCACCGCCAATGTTGCCATGTTGACCACGCCACGGGAGGTGACGGAGGGCGACAGGATATGGGCAGGCAGCGCGGCTCCGAGCAGGATCGGCCCCACATGCAGCGCATCGGTCAAGGTCTTGACCACGCCGAGCGTGATGTTGGCCGCGTCAAGATTGGGGAAGACCAGCAGGTTGGCTTCGCCTTTGAGCGTGCTGTCGGGCATCACGCGTCGACGCAAAATCTCTGAAATGGCCGAATCGCCATGCATCTCGCCATCGGCTTCGAGATCCGGGGCCATCTCGCGCAGAATGGCGGCGGCGCGGCGCATCTTGGTGGCGCTGTCGGAATCGCGTGAGCCGAAATTGGAGTGAGACACCAGCGCTGCCTTGGGCACGAGGCCAAATCGTCGGATCTCCTCGGCCGCCATGATGGTAGTTTCGGCGATTTCCTCGGCTGTGGGATTGAGCGACACATAGGTGTCGGTCATGAACAGCGCGCCGCGCTGTGAAATGACCAGGCTCAGAGCAGAGAATTCGATTATGCCGCCCTTCTTGCCGATGATCTGGGAGACGTCGCGCAGGTGGCGGGCGTAGCGGCCTTCCAGGCCGCAGATCAGCGCGTCGGCCTCGCCGCGCCTGACGGCGAGTGCGCCGATGACGGTCGAGTTGGTGCGCACGATGGTGCGGGCGGCTTCGGGAATGACGCCGCTGCGGCCGACGAGGGCGAGGTAATCGTCAACATAGTCGCGGAACCGCGGGTCGTCTTCCGGATTGATCACCTCGAAATCGGTGCCTGGGCGGACGCGCAGGCCGAAGCGCGCGAGGCGGGCCTCGATGATGGCCGGGCGGCCGATCAGAATGGGACACGCCGTGCCTTCCTCAAGCAAAACCTGGGCTGCCCGAAGCACCCGCTCGTCCTCACCTTCGGCGAAGATGACGCGCTTGTTGGCGGCGGTCTTTGCAGCCGTAAACAGCGGCTTCATGATGAGACCCGACCGGAAGACGAAGCGGTTGAGTTGGTCCGCATAGGCGGCCATGTCCGTGATGGGCCTTCGGGCGACGCCGGTCTCTGCTGCCGCCGTGGCCACCGCGGGCGCAATGCGCAGAATGAGGCGCTGGTCGAAGGGCGAGGGGATAAGATAATCTGGACCGAAGACGGGCGTCTCGCTGGAATAGGCGCGCGCGGCGATATCGGAGGGCTCTTCCCGGGCCAGCGCGGCGATGGCCCGGACAGCCGCCATCTTCATCTCTTCGTTAATGGTGCGTGCGCCGCAATCGAGCGCTCCGCGGAAGATGTAGGGAAAGCACAGAACGTTGTTGACCTGATTGGGAAAATCGGACCGGCCGGTGCAGATCATCGCATCCGGGCGGGCGCGCCGCGCCAGTTCCGGCATGATTTCCGGATTGGGGTTGGCAAGGGCCAGGATGAGCGGCCTGGGGGCCATGGTCTCGAGCATTTCGGGCTTGAGCACGTCTGCCGCCGACAGGCCGAGGAAAATGTCGGCACCATGGATGGATTGCGAAAGCATGCGATTGGTCGAAGGCTGGGCATAGATGGATTTCCACTCGTCCATCAGCACCTCGCGTCCCTCAAAGACGAGGCCTTCAAGGTCGTGCACCCAGATGTTCTCGCGTCTCGCGCCGAGCGCCACCAGCAGATTGAGGCAGGCAAGGGCAGCGGCACCCGCCCCGGAGGTGACGATCTTGGCGGAGGCGAGGGATTTTCCGGCAAGTTCAAGTCCGTTGAGGATGGCGGCCGCCACGATGATGGCGGTGCCGTGCTGATCGTCGTGGAAGACGGGAATGTCCATAAGCGCGCGCAGCTGGCGCTCGACCTCGAAACATTCCGGAGCCTTGATGTCCTCAAGATTGATACCGCCGAAGGTGGGCTCGAGCGCTGATATGACGCTGACCATGCGCTCGACGTCGGGAGCGGCGATCTCGATATCGAAGACGTCGATGCCTGCAAATTTCTTGAACAGCACCGCCTTGCCTTCCATCACCGGCTTTGAGGCAAGCGGGCCGATGTTGCCAAGGCCAAGCACCGCCGACCCGTTGGAAACAACGGCCACCAGGTTGGCGCGCGCGGTGTAGTCGGCGGCGAGATCGGGATTGTCGCGGATCGCAAGACAGGGTGCTGCCACACCCGGTGAATAGGCAAGCGCCAGGTCGCGCTGATTGCCCAGCGGCTTGGTGGCCTGAATTTCCAGTTTTCCGGGGCGCGGATACTTGTGGTAGAACAGCGCGTTCTCGTCGAGATCTCCGCTGACCGGCTTGGGGTCATTGGGTCGCTTGGTGTCCTTGGCAGTCATGGCAGACCCTTCCCCCGGTCTCGTGGAGTGAATTTGACATTTGGCCTCTAATTCCAGCGCGTGCGAAGCCAAAGCTCGAGGTCGTAAAATCCACTGGAACAGCAGTCTTTGATCAGGCGCTGCGCCGAACCACTTTCTGAGTTTGTACGCCGAGACGCGAAATGCCGAGCGTCATGACATCACCTTCCACGAGATAGCGGGGCGGCTTCATGCCCATGCCAACGCCCGGCGGCGTGCCGGTGGTGATGACGTCGCCGGGCATCAGAACCATGTGGTGCGACAGGTAGGAGACGATTTCGTCGACGGCGAAGATCATTGTGCTGGTGCTGCCGGTCTGCTGGCGCTTGCCGTTGATGTCGAGAAACAGGTCGAGGCCCTGCGGGTCTCCAACCTCGTCTGCCGTTACCAGCCAAGGGCCGAGCGGGCCGAAACTGGGCGCGCTCTTGCCTTTCATCCACTGACCGGTGCCTTCGATCTGCCAGGCCCGCTCCGACACATCGTTGCAGACCATATAGCCAAAGACATGGGCAAGCGCGTCTTCCTTTTGCAAGTGATCGGCCTGACGGCCGATAACGACGGCAAGTTCGACCTCCCAGTCGGTTTTCTGAGATGTTGGGGGGAGGACGACATCGTCGTCAGGGCCCGAGACCGAGCTCGGGGCCTTGGAGAAGACAATCGGCTCCTTGGGAACCGGCATGCCCGATTCGGCCGCGTGGTCGGCATAATTCAGGCCGATGGCGATGAAATGCCCCGTACAGGCGAGCGGAGACCCGAGACGGCCGGCGGGCAAGGACGGCAGCGATTTCGGGTCGATCGTCTTGAGCAGGTCTGCAAGCGCATGCAGGGTGGCAGGCGTGATATCGGAGATGTGGCCGGAGAGATCCGCATAGCCGAATTCTGTGGCGATGGCGGGTTTTTCTGCGCCCCGGGCGCCGACGCGGACGAGTTTCATGCGGGTTCTCCAATCAGGACTGCGGTCTCAAGTGGATTGAATTTCACATCTGGCAGCCGTTCTCAGAGAGTCCGAAACCACATGTCAAAATTTGCGAAAATCCACTCGAATGAAAAATCTGCGGGTGGTTCTTCTCACTCCAAGACAGGCGCATGCGAGTAAGGCGACACCGTGCCGATGCTGGAATCAAACCACTGTGTCCCCGGTTTAGCCAAGCAATGGCCGCAAGGGAATGGCGAACCCGTCATTTTCCGTCGAAACAGTTTTGCTTGAAACAGCGCACTGCCCCCGACGATCAACCCCAAAGGTCCGGGTCGGGCGGGGAGACCATTGAACGGGTGTAGAGGAGGCCGGGGCTTCGGTCCTTCGCAAGAAGCAGCGGTCCGTCAAGATCCACCCAGTCGGCATCCTGCGCCAGCAGCACCGCCGGTGCCATGGCGAGTGATGTGCCCACCATGCAGCCCACCATCACCCCGAAGCCGAGTTCCCGGGCCCGGTCGCGCATGCGGAGGGCTTCGGTGAGGCCACCCGTCTTGTCGAGCTTGATGTTGATGGCGTCGTAGAGCCGGGCGAGATGATCGAGATCATCATAGGTGTGGACGCTCTCATCAGCACAGATCGGAACCGGGTGAGGAATATGGGCAAGAATCTCGTCCTTGCCGACGGGCAGGGGCTGCTCGATCAGGCTGACATGCATCTCTGCCGCAATCAGGAGGTGCTGGCGAATATTGTCTTCGGTCCAGCCTTCGTTGGCGTCCAGGATGATCTCGGCATCCGGTGCCGCGCTTGCAACAGCATGGATCCGGGAACGGTCATCGGCTGTTCCGACCTTGACTTTGAGGATCCGGTGGGAGGCATAGGCGCGGGCCTCGGCCGCCATGTCGGCGGGATCGCCCAGCGAAACGGTGACCGCCGTGGGAACGGGCCGCGGCAGGATGCGGCAGGCGAGTGTCGAGGCGCGCCCTCCGGTGGCCTTGGCTTCGAGATCCCAGAGCGCACAGTCGATGGCATTGCGTGCCGCGCCAGCCTTCATGGCCGTCTGCAGCTCCTGGCGGCTCATGCCACTGGAGATCGCATCCTGCATGGCTGCAATATCGGCGAGCACGCCTTCCACTGTTTCGCCATAGCGTTTGTAGGGGACACATTCGCCGCGGCCCCTGTGGTCGCCGTCCCTGAGAACGCAGGTGACAACCTCGGCCGACGTTTTGGATCCGCGCGATATGTTGAACACCTTGGCGGTGGGGAAACTTTCGGTGGCGACTTCAAGCGTGCGCGACATGGAACGGATATCCTGAAATTTCGTTTTGGATTGTCGTGACGGGACGGCAACAACTGCGCGATGCCCGACCCAAACCGAAAGCATATCGGTGACATTGAACCGGGGACCCGCTAAGAGAGAGCCATGTTGACCGAACCGCGTGCAGAAACAAGAGCCGATGTGGACGTCGCGGCGCTGGAAGACGCCGCCGCATCGATGGTGCGCAATCTTGAGGGCGACGGGGAAACACTTCGGCTTGCGGGCGACTGGCGCCATGCGGCCATTTCCGGGGTCTATGGCGAAGTGCTGGCCGCAGAGAAGGCCCTCTCCGGAAAACCGCTGACGCTCGACCTAAGCGACGTCGCCCATTTCGACACCGCTGGCGGCTGGCTGGTGCGGCGGATGCTTTCGGCCGCCGGTGCGCGGGGCATCGAGGTCAAGATCACGGCGGATCCGACGGTGATTGATCTCATTGATGCAATCACCGATCCTGCGACGCGCGAGCGGGCCGGGGCACCGCCGGAAAAACCACTGTCTGAGCGCCTGTTCGGCCCTCCCGGAAAGGTCGTATACGATCTGTGGGACGACCTCGTCGCCTCCATGTTCATTCTCGGCTCGGCGGTGCGTGGCGCACAGTTGAAACTCAACCGGGCGTCCGGGATATCGCCCGCCGCGATTGTCACCCAACTCGATCACATGGGCGTCCGCGCGGTGCCGATCATCATCGTGATGTCCTTTCTCATCGGCGCGATCATCGCCCAGCAGGGAGCGTTTCAGCTCCGCTATTTCGGGGCAGAGATCTTCGTGGTCGACCTCGTCGGCATTTTGCAACTGCGCGAGATCGGGGTTCTGCTGACCGCCATCATGGTGGCTGGCCGCTCGGGCAGTGCGATCACGGCCGAAATCGGCTCCATGAAGATGCGTGAGGAAGTGGATGCGCTCAAGGTCATGGGCCTCAATCCGGTCGGAGTGCTCGTCTTTCCAAGGCTGGTGGCGCTGACCATAGCGTTGCCCTTGCTCACGGTGGTGGCCAATTTTTCAGCCCTCGGTGGGGCGGCCTTCGTGGCCTGGTCCTATTCCGGCATCACGCCCGATGTCTTCGTGGCGCGCCTGCGTGGCGCCATCGACATGTCGACTGTTGTATCGGGCATGATCAAGGCACCATTCATGGCGCTCATCATCGGCATCGTCGCCTCGGTAGAAGGCATGAAAGTGGGTGGCAGCGCCGAATCGCTGGGTCGCTGTGTGACTGCTTCGGTGGTAAAATCCATTTTCGTCGTCATCCTCGTGGACGGGCTTTTCGCCATGTTCTACGCGGCCATCGATTTTTGAGGCGGATGCGGGATGAGTGACACCCTCCAAGACCCAAGCTTGTCGCCTTCAGACAAAAGCGAGCGAGAGATCATCCTCTCGGCGCGCGACGTCTGCGTTGCCTTCGGTTCAAACGTCGTCCTCGACCACCTCGACCTTGACGTTTTCCGGGGCGAAATCCTGGGTTTCGTCGGCGGATCAGGCACCGGCAAGTCTGTGCTCATGCGCTCGATCCTGCGGTTGATTCCGCGCCAGAAGGGCGAGATCCGCATTCTCGGGCGCGACTACGACAAAGTTTCCGAGGAGGAGCGCAACCGGCTCGACATGCGCATCGGAGTGCTGTTCCAGCATGGCGCACTGTTTTCCGCGCTGACCGTCAAGGAAAACATCCAGGTGCCGATGCGGGAGTATCTCGATCTTCCGCAGAGGTTGATGGACGAACTCGCGGCGGTCAAAATCGACCTTGTCGGGCTCGCGCCCGATGCAGGGGACAAATATCCGTCGCAATTGTCTGGCGGCATGATCAAACGCGCAGCATTGGCGCGGGCGCTGGCGCTTGATCCCGACCTTGTCTTTCTCGATGAACCGACATCGGGGCTCGATCCGATCGGTGCTGCCGAGTTCGACGAGTTGATCGTTCAGCTCCGCGACACGCTGGGGCTGACGGTCTACATGGTCACCCACGATCTCGACAGTCTGTTCTCCGCCTGCGACCGCATCGCGGTGCTCGCCAACAAAAAGGTCATGGTGGAGGGAACCATCCAGGATATGCTTTCGTTTGACGATCCCTGGGTCAAGTCCTACTTCCAGGGCAAACGCGCCCGGTCGATTCCGGACGCGGTCCCGCAACCCGAGCGCGCCGTTGCCGCCGAAGACCGCAGCGAAGGTGGACAGACCTGATGGAAACACGGGCCAACTACGCTCTTGTCGGCTTCTTTACGGTGCTTGTGATGCTTGCGTCATTCGGCTTTGTCTACTGGATGGCCAAATACGGCAGTTCAGGGGAGATGACGCAGCTCGTCGTGCGGATTCCCGGTTCAGCCAACGGCCTCTCCGTTGGCTCGCCGGTTCGCTTCAACGGAATTCCCTATGGCGTCGTGCGGCGTCTGGACATCGACCGGTCAAGCCCGAATTTCGTCATCGCCCAGACCGACGTGCGGTCGGATGCACCAATTTACACCGACACCGCCGCCACGCTCGAAATCGAGGGTCTCACCGGCGGGGCCTACATCGAGCTCAAAGGCGGCACGCCCACCAATGTCAACATTCTCGACCGTGCCTCCAGCGAGAACGCCATTGCGGTCATCGAGGCTGATCCGTCGGGCGTGACCAATCTGCTGGCCACAGCCGACGAGATTCTAAGCCGCGCCAACCGGGTGATCGGCGAGGTCGAGGGCTTCGTCAAGGACGCCCGGACGCCGCTGACCGAGACTTTGAAGAACACCCAGGCCTTCACCGAGGCACTCAAGCAGAATGCCGATGGCATTGATGACTTTCTCGAAAGTGTCGCGGGCCTCACCGACACCGTCAAGTCGCTTTCGGGCCGCATCGATACCGCGCTCGGTGCCGCTGAGGACCTGTTGCGATCAATCGATCCCGAGAAGATCGACCGGATCCTGGCCAGTGTGGATACGGTCACTTCGGAAGTAGCCAGCGCCTCGGGCGATATCACCAAGACGCTCGAAAGCCTTCGTGGGGCAGCCGAGAAATTCGAGAGCTTCGGTGCAAGCGCCGGGAAAACACTCGAGAAGGTGGACAGCCTGATCGCCGGCGTTGATCCTGCGGACGTCAGCACTGCGGTCGCCGACATCGCCGCAGCCAGCGCCGATGCGCGCACAGCGCTCGCCGATGTCCGCACGGTCACCGACACGTTCGGCACCCGCAGCCAGGATATCGACAAGATCATCACCGATGTGGCTGAAATGACCGCAAAGCTGAATGCCGCATCGACCCGGGTCGACGGCGTGCTTGCCAAGGTCGACGGCTTCCTGGGCGAGGGCGACGCATCCTCGCTGATCGCCGATGCGGAGGCGACGCTGAAATCGTTTCGGACTGTGGCCGATTCGCTCAACTCCCGCATCGGGCCGATCGCTGACAATCTGCAGCGCTTTTCGGGATCGGGACTGCGCGATATCCAAGCCCTGGTCAACGATGCGCGTCGGTCCGTTTCGCGCATCGAAAGCAGTATTTTGAGCATCGAACGGGATCCGCAGCGACTTCTGTTCGGTGGCGAGACAGTCAAACAGTATGACGGGCGCACCCGCCGTTGACTCTTTGGCTTGACCATCGCAAGACAGACTTTGAATGGCCGGGAACCGAAGGCACTGCCAGGCGTTTCGGCATCGCGGTTGGGAGTGGCGTGAGCGTGGGTTTTCGGTGGTTGTCAGTCTTTTCTCTTGCCGTCCTTGCCGGATGCGCTGGAGGTCTGGGTGGTTCCACGCCGCCTGACACCTTTGTGCTGAGCGGCGCGCCGGTGGTCGAAGCGCAGTCGGCACGCAACCGCCAGATTCTGATCAGCGAACCGATCGCGCTCAAGGCGCTTGACAGCGAACAGATCGTCATTCGCCCGTCAGCGTCTTCGCTGCAGTATCTGTCGTCCTCGCAGTGGTCAGACCGGTTGCCGAAGATCGTGCAGGACAAGTTGGTGCAGGCCTACGAAAATTCGGGCAAGCTCGCTGGCGTCGGGCGTCCGGGTGAGGGACTGGCCATCGATTTCCAGATCGTCACCGCAATCCGCGCCTTCGAGATCCGGGTCTCCGGTGGTGAAAAGGCCGTGGTCGAGATTTCGGCCAAGGTGCTCAACGACCGCAACGGAACGGTTGTCGCGAGCAAGGTTTTCTTTGCCAGCACACCGGTTTCAGGCTCGGGCAACGAGGCCTATGTGCAGTCGCTCGACCGTGCGTTTGAAACCGTGATCTCCGATCTCGTCAGTTGGTCGCTCGCCCGGATCTGATCGGATTGCATCTCCAGCGCCGCGCGTCTTTCCGGACGCGTGAATGTTTCTGTAACCCTTTGAATGACTGCATTTGCGTTTCGTTCAATCGAACCCGACTGAACGCGAGATGCATTCATCGAAGGCCGCTGTCATCGATACTGCCGGTTGATCATGTGCGCTGTTGTGACCATGGAAGACCGTGCCACCGCCCCGATCCGGCCGCAGCTCAAGTCCGGCGAGACGGCTCCGGATGAAGCAATAGTACCCGGGAAAACGCGGCGGCGATGCGTGGTTCGTGTCCACCCGTTTTTCGCGCCGGTAAACCTGTACTCGGTGATTTTTCCAGCTCCACCATGAGCGCGGGACTGTGTCGCAACGGGATGCGAATGGTGGAATTAAATCCCTTCTGATTTCAAACCCTTGTTACTCGCGACCAAATCGTCCGCTCGCATGGGCGAGCATGGTATACACCTTGCCGGTATCGGACGTGAGGTAGGTCTGGGTCATCATCTTGTCGCGGTCGTTGCGGGCTACATCCGCCAGCAGCTTCTCGAAATCGTTGATGTAGCGATCAACCGCGGTGCGGAACTCCGGCTCACGGGCATATTTGCGCTGGATGTCGTCAAAGGTCTGCTGGCCTTTGAGCGTGTAGAGGCGGCGGGTGAACACGTCGCGTTCGCCGCGCTGGTAACGCCGCCACAGATCGACAGATGCATCATGGTCGATGGCGCGGGCGATGTCGACCGACAGCGAGTTGAGCGATTCCACCACATGGCGCGGATCGCGCTCGGTCGCCTTGACAGGCGTTGGGGCGACCACCGCTTCATCTTCATCGCGGGAGGCGGCGCGCAGCAGGTCGGTCACCCAGCCGCCGCTTGCGGGCTGGGCTTCCGGCTGCTTGACGATTTCCCCATCGGTCTCGATGCTGAGGCTGCCACGCAAGGTCGGTTGCGCCGGTGTGACCACACGCGGTGCCGGCGCGGCAGGTTGCGGGGCTGGCCGGAGCGATGGGGGGCTGACCGGTTCGGCCACCTCGATACGCCGGGTGGACTGGCTGACGATCTGCGACAGGTCCTGCAGAGCCTTCATCTGGTCGGCGACTGCCCGGCGCATGGCGGCCGCGCTTGCCCGGGTTTCCTCTGGCAGGTCAAAGGCACCGCGCTTGAGTTCGCTGCGCGTGGCCTCGAGCTCCTTGCGGATGTCGCTGGCGGACCGGCGGATCTCATCGGTCGCACCGGCAAAGCGGGCGATGGCGTCATCGATCGCCTGACGAACGTTTTCGCGCATCTGCATCGCCGCGCCGGCCGAGCGGGTCTCGGTTTCGCTCAGCAGCTTGTCGGCGTCCGACACCGCGCCGCGCAGACTTTCGCGCATCTGTGCTGCAGCTGTCAGCGCGCGTGTTTCGGTTTCGCCGAGCATCTTGTCGGTGTCGGCAAGCGCGCCCTTGAGGCTCGCCCGAAGCTGGCCGGCGGCGCTGGCCGCGCGATCTTCGGAGCTGCCCAACAGTTTCTCGGCATCTTCCACTGCGGTGCGCATGCTCTCGCGCACCAGATTGGCGGCTCCCGCGGCGCGACCTTCGGTTTCGTCGAGCAACTTGGAGGCGTTCTCGGCCGCAGTGCGCAGCCCGCCTTCAAGCCGCATCGCTGCACGGCGGGCGAGGTCGTCGGCGCCTGCAAACGCCTTCTCGATCACGCCTTCGAGCGAGCGCATCGTCCCCTCGATCTCTTCTGAACGGCTGACGAGGCCGACGGACAGCGCCTGCAACGCCTCACGCCGCTCTTCGAGCGTGGTGGCGAGGTTCGATTGGGCAGCACCGAGCAGGTCGGAAGCCGAGGCAAGAACGCGGGAATGTTCGCCGAAGCGCCCGGCGATCGCGCCAACCTGGTTGAGCGTGCGGCTCGAAATGTCGGTGAGCCGCTCGACCTTGCCGTCGAGCAGGCGAGACGATCCGGAGAGAAGTTCAGCGGCCTTTTCGCTGGAGGCGGCAAAGTCGCTGGTCGTCGCGGCGAGCTGGCGATTTGCGTCCGACAGGGTCTCGCCGGCCTGGTTGATGACCAGAGAAATGGCGACATTGCTCTGGCCCAGACGGTCGAGCAGGGTGTCGACATTGGCTCCCAGACTCTGGTTGACGGTTTCAATGGCCGAGAGAGTCTCGCTGGTGCGGGCGGCAATCGCATTGACCAGCGCGGCATTTTCGATGCGCAGCTTTTCGGCGCTTGTCTCGGTGATCCTGGAAAGCTGGTCTGCCATGTCCTTGCCGCTTGCCGCGTAGCGCTCGACAAGTGGCCGGACGTCAGCGTCGATGATGCGCGAAAGTTCGGCCGAACGGCTTGCAAGCATGGAATTGAGCTCGCGGGTCCGTTCATCGAGCGTCGATTGCACCGAGGATGCCCGCGCGTCGACGGCCTTTTCGGTCTCGGCGAGCCGGGCGGCGATGGCCTCCGCCGTCTTCTCCATGGCCTGGCCAACCGCCTGGGTGCGGAGTTCGAGCGATGTGCCCGCTTCATTCAACTGTGCTGCGAGTTGACCTGTCTTTTCGCCAAGCGTCTGGCCCACGGCGGCGGTGCTTGCTTCCAGCGACTTTCCAGCTTCCAGCATCTGATCGGAAAGGGCGCTCGTGCGACGGGAGAGGGCGATGCCGACCTCGTCGGTCTTGGCTTCGAGAGCCGCGCCCGCCTGCTCGAAATGGGCAGCGACTGCGGCCGCTTTCTCGCTCAGGGCTGCGCTGACGGCTTCTGTGCGCTCAGAAAGTGCCTGGCCGGTGCGGGCCAGTTCGTCCGACACGGCGCTTGTGCGAGCGAACAGGGCACCGCTCACGGAGGCTGTGCTTGCCTCCAGCACGCTGGCAGCCTGAGCGAGTTGGTCGGCAATGACGCCAGTGGTTTGCTCGATGCGTCCGTTGATGGCGTCGGTGCGCAATTCAAGCGACGCGCCGGCTTCCAAGAAGCGTGCGGCAATGACATCGGTCTTGGCGTCCAGCGCGGAGACCAGGCCGTCGGCGGTTTCGCTGATTCGCCCGGCAATGCCATCGGTTTCCCGCGCAAGCCGCTCAGCCAGACGGTCGGTCTGCGCCGCGAAACGGGCTTCGCTGTCGCCAAGCGCGCCGGCGATTGCGGCTGCCTGGGTCGATACCGTGATACCGACGGAGTCCACGACGTCCTCAATGCGGCGCGCTTGTGTGCTTAAAGTCTCTGCCGAGGCCGAAATCCGGCTGGCTACTCCGTCTGCATGGGCGGCGAGATTGGCACTACGCTCGTCGAGATGTTCGTCCAGACGGACCACGAAGCGCTGGGTCTGGGTATCCAGACGGCCGGCGAATGTTTCGCCCACCTGGTCCAGGATCTGGCTGGCCTTGAGCGCTTCCGCATCGAGATCGGCGGCGGCACCCGCCACGGCCTCGCGCAGCTTGCCCGCCAGGCCTTTGGCGCTTGATTCAATAGTGCCGGAGACCGCCTCAAGTCCGATGCCAAGCATCGTGTTCATGGTTGTCAGGCGTTCCTCGATACGGCCAGAGCCCTTGCCGAATGCGTCTTCGACCCGCACCGCGGCCTGCTCTGCAGTCTCGTTCAAACGCAGACTTTCTCCATCAAGTGCAGCCGTGAGGCGGTCGGTCGCCGAGGCGAGGCTCGTCTGCAGCGCAAGGGTGCGGGCCGCAAGGCTGCCGTCAAGGGCATCGCTGCTCTCGGCAAAGCGGCCGAACAGGGACGCAGACCGAGCGTTGAGCGTGTCATCGATGCGCATCTCTGCGTCGGTGAGGGCGGCCGCAATCGTATCGGCGCCGCGAATGGCCGCACTTTCGATCCCGGCGGTCGAGGCAGCCACGGCAGCCTGCATGGCTGCGGTCCGGTTGGAGAGACCGAGTTCGATCCGTTCCGCACCCTGTTCCAGAAGGGTTTCGATGCGGTCCGCTCCGCCCCCCAAAGAGGCACCCATTGACGCAGCCGTGCCCGCCAGATGTGTCTCGATGCGGTCAGCCCCGGTGGTGATGCTTGTCTCGATGGCGGACAGGCGGTCGCTCATCAGCGCATCGACCCGTTCGGCACCGGCTTCCAGCGACAATTCGATGGCGGCGGCGCGCACGGCGAGCGCTGTGTCGAGTTGCTCAGATCCGGACCGCAAGGCACCTTCCAGTGTGCCCGCATGGCTGACAAGCTGGGAATCGATCCGGTCAGCGCCGGCATTCAGCGTGGTCTCAAGCGTGCCGACGCGGGACTCGAGCGACGTCTCGATCCGCTCGGCACCTGACAGAAGCGCATTCTGCAGCGCGCCGACATTCTGGCTGAGCGTCGCGCCGATGCGTTCAAAACTCGACGACAGGATGCCGTCCATGGCGTTGGAGCCGCCGTTGAGCGTTTCGTTGATGCGAGCAAGGCTCTCGCTAAGCTTGCCGTCGAGCGATCCCGCCCGGCTGTCGAAGGCCGAGGTGAATTCCGCCACGCGCTCGTCGAAGGCGGACGTCAATTGGGCGACGGAAGTCGACAGCTTTTCCTCGAAGAAACCCGAGCGCAGGTCGAGATCCATAATCGCGTCATCGGCGCTTGACTTGAGCGACTGGCGGAAAGCTGCGCCTTTCTCGTCAAGCGAGGCATTCAAGGTGGTGATCGCTTCTTCCAGACCGCCTGTGATCGCCTGCTGGCCGACACCAAACGTCTCGGAGATTTCCCGTGTCCGCAAGATGAGGGTTTCATTGAGCTGGCGTGCACGCTCGCTGAGCGCTGCATTGAGGCGCTCGGTGTTGGTGTCGAGCGAGGAGGCGCGGGTCTCGAATTCCGCAAGCAGCGCCTGGCCGCGCTGCGCGAGCTGCTGGTTGAGTGTATCCAGACGGGTGTCGAATTCCGAACCCAGACGGTCGCTGGACGTGCGAAGTCCGCTGACGAGCGCTTCGGTCTTGCTGTTGAGCAAGTTCTCCAGCACCTGACTCACCTCGGTGGTGCGGTCCTGGAGATTGGCGGCGCGCGTGTCCATCAATTGCGCGAAGGCTTCGCCCGAAGTGGTGATCCGGTTGGAGATTTCGTCGCTCGCAACCGAAAGCTCATCCTTGAGCTGCTCATGGGCACCGGCAATGGAGGCTCGGATGCGCTCGGCATGGGAAATGATGGCATCGCGCTCGCTGCCAAGCTCCTGCACCAGAGAACGCACGCGCATTTCATTGTCGGAGTAACTGCGCTCAAGCGCATTGACCTCGGCATGGACAAGTGTTTCGAGCTCCGAGGCGCGCGCAATCGTGCGCTCGATACCTTCGTTCATGGCCGAAACTTCGCGACGCACCGCCTGGCCCACGGTCAGGATGTGGTCTCCGGCCACTGATTCGGGTTCCGCCAGACGCAACGCCACCTCCGCCATGGAGCGGGCGGCCGAGCGCATTTCGCGTGCCCGCGCCATCATCATGGCGAAGGCGTAGAAGATGAGAACCGGAACCACGATCGCAACTGCGACCCCGAAGGCGGCTGGCAAGGTCGTAAGGTCGTCGAGGTTTCGGATCTGCCAGATCTGCGGCCCAAAGAAGAAATTGGCCAGCACAAGGCAAAGGCCCGCCCACAGAATGGACGCAAGGGTCGCGTTGCGCACCGCGCCGCGGCTCGACCGGATTTCGAGGGTGCGCAGAAGCGCGGCCGTGGTCTTGCGGCTGTCATCGTTGGCGGGAGCAAGCGATGCGGCAGGTGTAAACGGTGGCGGGGCGGGACGCGCCTGACGGGCGAGTTCGGGCGCAGAACGGGCTGGCTCGGGCGCAGGACGGGCGAGTTCGGGCGCAGGACGGGTTGGCTCGGGCGCAGAACGGGTTGGCTCGGGCGCAGAACGGGTGGCGGGTGGCGTCGCCTGTCGGCTTGTCGCAGGGCCTGACTTGCCGGCATCTGCGAGATCCTTGGCGGCTTTCAACACCTGCGCTTCCAGTTCGTCCAGGGAAACAGGGTCCGCAGAGGTCGAACCGTCGTCTCCGAGATCGATCTTCAGCGCATCTTCGAGCGCCTGGAAGGTCTGTTCGTCGATGCTTTTGTCGGCCGGGTTCTTGCTCATGCCACTTCCGCCTCGTTACGCGTTACAAAGGTCATTTCGAGCGGCGACCCGCCTGTGTCGCCGCCCCCGCTCCGTCTCTCTTTGGCTCTGCCGGACCGGCCGGGCTGACCAGAAAGAGCCACAGCAGACCTTCAAACCTTCAACCTACTGGCACACAACGGACAAATTAACAATTGCAACGCCTCGACGACGGCTTCGTCCACCGCTATCTGCGCTGCGGTTGACTGTTGATGAGCGCGATTTTGGTCAATGAATCGCCATATTTACCGCCTGTTAACCATAGCCGCAGATTGAGTGCCCCTGATGGCGGCACCGTTCACCTGGGCTTCAATCGTCCGCATGCATCATCATTATCCTATCGTATCAAAGGAACACCCGCCATGGCGGTACCCAATATCGCGTTTGAAGCACCCGAAGCCGACGTGCAGCCGCGCCCCTCAGGCGGGCGCCCGGTGGACCTCGTCCACCTTTCCCGCCAGACCGGCGGCGACAAGGCGCTCGAAACTGAAGTCCTTGCCTTGTTCGCCCGCCAGGCCCGTCAGGCAGTGACCCAGATGGGAAGCCTCGACAAGACCGAGCGCGCCCATCTTGCCCACAAGATCCTCGGATCGGCGCGGGGCATCGGCGCGTTCGAAGTCGCTCGTTGCGCCGAGGCCGTGGAGGCCCGCCCCAGCAATTCTTCAGCCATCGCCGCTTTCACCAAGGCAGTCATTGACGCCGACAACTTTATCGTCGGTCTGGCGCGCTGAAGTGAAGTGTTTGAGGGGGTTGGCATCGCCAGCCCCCGCCGACTTCCCGGTTACCGATCGGCACGATTGGACCGGCCGTGAGAGGTCCGGTGTGCGGACTTTGGAATATCCTTCCCACTCACAATGCCGCAGGGTGGAAAAGAACCTTGTTTCGGAGAAGCGAGAGTGTAAAAACCCTCAGACAAACAGGACTGCGGGTGAGGCTTCTCCATGACCAAGATTACCATCGTCGGCTTCGACGGGACGCGTTTTGATATCCTTGCCGAGAACGGCTCGACAGTGATGGAGAATGCGGTCCGCAATTCAGTGCCGGGGATCGAGGCGGAATGCGGCGGCGCCTGCGCTTGTGCGACATGCCATGTCTATATCGATGACGCCTGGACCGACATTGTCGGTGCGCCGGAAACGATGGAGGAAGACATGCTCGATTTCGCCTACGATGTCCGCCCAAATTCTCGCCTGTCCTGTCAGATCAAGGTACGTGACGCGCTCGACGGTCTCGTTGTCAACGTGCCCGAACGCCAGGCCTGACCCCAATTCACGGACAAATCCCATGACACTTCCGATAGATACCGATGTCGTCATCGTGGGCGCAGGACCAATCGGCCTGTTCGCCGTTTTCGAACTTGGCCTCTACGATCTCAAATGCCATCTCATCGATATCCTCGACCGGCCAGGCGGCCAGTGTGCCGAGCTGTATCCGGAAAAACCGATCTACGACATTCCGGCCTGGCCGGAAATCACCGGGCAGGCGCTGGTCGATCGGCTTATGGAACAGATTGCTCCGTTCAAGCCCGAGTTCCATTTTAACCGGATGGTCGCTGGTTTCCGCAAGCTCGACGACGGCCGCTTCGAGGTTGAAACCGACGAAGGCGAACTGTTTCACACGCATGCGGTTGTCATTGCGGCTGGTGGCGGGTCTTTTCAACCCAAGCGGCCACCTGTGCCCGGCATCGAGGCCTATGAAGGCAAGAGCGTTTACTATTCGGTGCGCCGGATGGAGCAATTCCGCGGGCAAGACCTGCTGATCGTCGGGGGGGGCGATTCGGCGCTCGACTGGACTTTGAACCTGCAGCCGATCGCCAAATCGGTCACGCTCGTCCACCGCCGTCCCGATTTCCGCGCTGCGCCCGACAGCGTCAACAAGATGTTCTCACTCAATGAAACCGGCGGCATCACCTTCAAGGTCGGTCAGGTAACCGGGCTCAAGGGGGAGGCCGGCCTTTTGTCTGCCGCCACCATCAAAGGTCCGGACGGTGAGTTCGATATCGCCTGCACCCGCATGCTGCCGTTTTTCGGCCTGACCATGAAGCTCGGCCCGATTGGCGATTGGGGCCTCAATCTTCATGAGAATCTGGTCCATGTGGGCACCGAGAAATTCGAGACCAGCATTCCGGGTGTCTTCGCCATCGGCGACATCAATTGGTATCCGGGCAAGCTGAAGCTTATTCTCTCGGGTTTCCATGAGGCCGCACTCGCTACCCAGGCGATCAAGCGCATCGTGCATCCGGACCAGAAGCTGGTGTTCCAGTACACGACGTCATCCACGAGCCTGAAGAAGAAGCTGGGCGTCGTCGGCTGAGCTGTGCGAGATGGTCTCACGCGTCCAACTGCGTGCGTGTCCGAAACGACGTGCAGGGACAGCTCAAGAATCAGCCTGATGAAAAAAAGAACCCCGCTAGCCCTGTTCAAAGGGTGAGCGAGGCTGAGCGGGCACACCTGCGTCAAAGTCCGGCCGGGGAGAACAACCGGATGACTGCCGTGCGCCGGGAGTGACGGATCGAATCAGTTTCATCCCTTGCGTCAGTGGATGCTAACCCGCCCAGGCTTGCGCGAGTATTGCGAGGAATGCGGGGGTTTTTCGAGTTTTTGACCGTCCTCCAAGGGCGTTTTCCAAAACTGGCGGATGGCTCCTTCGGGGTCAAGCGCCTTGGCCGTTGTCGGATCCAATGAGCTGCATTCCACTCGAGTTTCTGATTTGAGCGAAGCATCGTTCCAAGCGGGTGCGGCCGGCGGTCTATTCTGTCTGGCTCATGGCCTCGGCCTTGAACCGCAGCATCCTCACCATGCGGCGCTTGAAGCTGGCCGATTCAGTCCGGTCAAACCGGGCCTGATCGGATTGATGGGCGGCGAGGATCTGCTTGGTCTTGGCGTTGACCTTGAGCCTGAGCGCTCCGCAGTTCCGTTCCGGACGCAGCGAGGTCAAGCTGGTTTCGAGCTGCTTGGCGTATTGACGGGCGATCTCGGCATGGCGCTCCTCGTGGCGTTTGATATCGCGCGACAGCGTATCCCAGATCACCGCCAGGCCCTTTCCCGCCCGCTCGCGTGCCGTCCAGTTGGGCAGGATGATCTTGGTGTGGAGAGTGATTCGGGCTCCATTGATGGCGCAACGGCCAGGCGAGCTGAGATACTCCACTTTCGCCCCAAACCGCATCTGCGTGGCGCCTGGATGGCGCGTGCCGGTGCTTTCCATCACAGGCCCACGGGTCGAGAGTTCCCTGTCCAGATCGGCGGCGGTTTTCCCGCCAACCGAGAAATAGGAATAACTTTTGCTCGTCACTGTCTGCGCGCCGGACGCGGCCGTCATGGCGGCGATGCAAAGAATCGCGGCGGCAACTCGGGCAAGAGGCATGCGTGTCTCCATCGTGAAACTTTGCTTGCAACTTGCGTCATCGGTGCGGCTCATGCAACAGGATCGCCGATGAAAGTCGCCGCCGGGAAGGCTCCGCGCATGCACATAGCAGCACCTGTCGTATTTGCGCAGCGCCGGCTCGCACTGGCCCATGGCCGTCATCTCGACATCGGTCCGAAGGCGCGCATCATGGGCATCGTCAATGTGACGCCGGATTCATTTTCAGACGGCGGGCAGTTCGCCAATGTGGATGCTGCCGTATCGGCTGCGCGGGCCATGGCAGATCAGGGTGCTGACATTGTCGATATTGGCGGGGAATCGACCCGGCCGGGTGCCGATCCCGTCACCGCGATCGAGGAACAGCGCCGTGTTCTGCCGGTCATCGAGGCACTCGCGGACAGGGGCGGGCAGGGGCCGCTTCTTTCCATCGACACGTATCGTGCCGAGACCGCCCGGCTTGCGCTGAAGGCTGGCGCGCACCTCGTCAACGACGTCTGGGGGCTGCAGCGGGAGCCGAAGATCGCCAACGTCGCAGCCGACGCGGGAGCCTGCATCTGCATCATGCACAACGGGCGGGACCGAACGCCGCGCACCGATCCGGTGGCCGACCAGTTCGCCTGGTTTGATGCCTCGCTCACGATTGCGCGAACGGCGGGCATTGCCACCGATCGCATCCTTGTTGATCCGGGCTTTGGCTTTGCCAAGGATGTGGCCAGCAATCTGGCGCTGATGGGCCGCTTCGCCGAACTCCACGGCCTTGGCCTGCCTCTTTTGGCCGGGACTTCACGCAAACGGTTCATCGGCGCCATCACTGGGCGGGACGTCGACGGGCGGGACGCGGGCACTGCGGCGACATCGGTTCTGCTGCGGATGGCGGGTGCCGCCGTTTTCCGGGTCCACACGGTCGCAATCAATCGGGATGGCCTTGCGATAGCTGATGCTATGGTTCAATGGAGCCTTTCAAGGGATCCTGACCATGCCTGAAATCTATACGATCCGCCTCGTCAACTGCGCCTTCTTTGCCCGCCACGGCGTCCGCAATGAGGAGGAAGCGCTCGGCCAGCGGTTTTTTGTGGATGCGGAAATCAGTGTTGCCCAAGGTGATGCGCTTGAGCGCGATTGCATCGCTGGAACGGTCGATTACGGCCTCGCCTTCAAGACAATTGAAACCGTTGTGACCGGTCGGCGGCGCTTCCTCATCGAGGCGCTTGCACTGGACGTGGGCAAAGCTCTGACGGAGGCCTTTCCGCAGGTGGTGGAGGCGCGCATTACCGTTCGCAAGCCCAATGCGCCTATACCAGGAATCCTCGACCATGTCGAAGTGACGGTCATTTGCCGTGGGTGAACGAACGCGGGTGATCGCAGCCATCGGCCTGGGCGGCAATATCGGCGATCCGAAAGCCACCATGGCACGGGCGCTGCGGCTGCTCGACAGCCGGGATGACATCGGCATCCGAACGGTGTCGCGGCTTTACCGAACACCGCCCTGGGGAAAGACCGATCAGGCCTGGTTTCACAATGCATGTGCGCTCATCGAAACCGAACTTGACCCACACGAACTGCTTGAGGTTTGCCTGGCGGTCGAACGCCAGCTCGACCGAATCAGAACCGATCGCTGGGGGCCGCGCACCATCGATCTCGATGTCTTGCTGCACGGGGATTTTCTGTCCGACCAGGCGGAGCTGACGGTTCCCCATCCGCGTATGACCGAGCGGGCCTTCGTCATGGTGCCGCTGGCCGATATCGCGCCGCAGGCGGTCATCAAGCTGCAGAGCGTCGCCGATTGGGCGAGCCTGGTCGACAGCGTCGGCATCGAGGCGCTGAGCGCCGACGGAAGCTGGTGGCTCGATACCATTTGAGCAAGACTGTTGACCGGGTTGACAATCCTGCCAGGATGACGGGAACAAAGCGGCGTGGCGTGCGTTTCCACCGCGCAAACACATCAAATGGAGGGGCGACCCATGACACTCGGTACCATTCTTCTCATCATTTTGGTCCTCCTCCTCATCGGGGCCATTCCAAGCCGCGGCCGCTTCGGCAACGGTCCCATCGGGATCGTCGGCGTCATTCTGATCATCGTTCTGATTCTGGTTCTGACGGGACAGCTCTGATGCATGTCGCGTTCGATCGGTTATGATTGAACGGAACGCACATGCATTCATTTAAAAGCTGTACAGCGACCTTTGCGCGCTCTGATGGACGCGCGGCGCTGTAGGGCATGTCGCGTTCAATCGGTCACGATTGAACGGAACGTACATGCACTCATTTAAAGGTCGCTGTAGCGACACCGCAAGCAAAAAGCCCGGAGGCACTGGCGTCCGGGCTTTCGCGCGTTGGTGGAAGGAACAGGAGCGCTCACCTCAGCGGATGGCGCCGGTGGCGACCTGGTTCGGACCGCGTTTGAGCGTCATACCGATAACCGGAACGAGCGTGTCACCGACTTTGACTGAAACGGTAATGTTGAGGGTTTCCGGGTCGTTGAGCTTGGCGACCATTGCGCCATTGAGCTTGTTTCGGTTGATGCCCATGACCACCCGATCGCTGCGCACCTGGCCTGATACAATGTCGAGACCTTCACCCGCCGCGCCATCGAGGAAGCGGCCGGTGTAGCTTTTGCCTTGCTGGATGATGACGGCTGACATTTTCTGATTGAAGACGCCAACGCGGCAATGCCCGTCGAGCGTCAATCCGGCGGCCTTGGCCGTGGACGGATCGCCGATCAGGTTGCAGACGAATTTGGTTCCCTTGTACTTGCCTGCGACGATCTCGCCCGGTCCTTTCCATTCGCCCGAGACCGATTCAAAAAAAGTCTTGTCGCTGGCGCGCACGGGCGCAGTGGCGGCGGCGAGCGCAGCGATGGCGGCGAGGGCAAAAGCAAGGACGCGGAACGTTGAGGACATGGTCGCACCTGAAGCGGATGGGGTCATGCCGCAGAATGGACGCGGAATGGTTAATGGTTCGTAAGCGGCGCTGCAGAAAGCATGTTCGAGCAATGCTCAATCCTTCCCGCTGTCGCGGTCGCGCAGGGTATCACGATCGCCGATACGGGCGATATCGCTCATAAAGTCCGTGATACCGGGTCGCTTGAGCGCTGAAAACGGCATCGGGCGGCACAGGTCCATGGCGGAAATGCCGATTCTGGCGGTCATCAGGCCGTTGATCACGCCTTCCCCAAGCCGGGCAGACAGTTTTGCCGCAAGGCCGTGGCCGACCAGCTGCTGGATCAGGCTGTCGCCGCCAGCCACCGCGCCGGTAACGGCAAGATGGGCGATCACGTCGCCAAACAGCCTGAGCATACCGATGGATCCCGGTCGACCACCGTAAAGAGTGGCGATGGCGCGGATGAGGCGGGCTGATTCGAAAACGACATAGGCGAGATCAACCAGCGCGCGCGGACTGACAGCGGTGACGACCGAGACCCGGCGGGCGGCATTGAGCGTGAATGCGCGGGCCTGGCGGTCGAGCCCCGACATCAGTTCCCGTTCGGTAAAAGCCAGATAGTCGGGGCCGTCGATGATCTCGTCGGAAAGGCGGGCCAGTTCCTTGCGCCCGCGCGCGGTCTCCGGGCGTTCGCCAAGCAGCGCCACGACGCGGCCGGCCAGCCGACGGGCATCCTTCGCCGACACGCTGCGGCCGGCTCGAAGCAGATCTGCCCTGAGTTCGCCGACGCCCGCCAATCGACGCAACCCCGCAAGCTCTCGCCCGACCAGGATCAAAAGCGCTGCAACCCCGGCGGCGGCGGCGGCCAATGCGATCCAGCCGAGCCAGGGCGCACGGGCAAAGAGATCGCGTACCAGAGCGTCCGTCCAGAGGCCGATGGCAAGCGACAGCAGAATGCCGAGACTGGCACCCAGCACGCCGCCAAGGGTAAAGCGCCGGCGGCGGGGCGGGGCAAGTGCGGGGTCCACATCGGCGGGATCTGTCGGCGGGACAGGCGAAAGAAACGGATCGGCCTCCGGCGGGGTCAGCTCGACAGTGGCGGGATAGACTGCGGGACTGCGCGACGGCCGTGCTGCCTTGCCCGACGGCCGCTCCTCAGCTTGCCTGCCTGGTACAGCCGATGGGGCTGGCTTATCAAGATCGAACGCCCGCGGCTTGCGGGCGGGGCCGTCGCTGCGTTTGTCGGACGTGGTCATGCGAGGCGGTCTCCCAGCAGATAGTCGAGCGCCCGGTCAAGCCGGATATGGGGCAGCGACAGCTTGATTCCGCCGTCGGTCTCCTCGATCAGGGGTGGACGGAAGCGCACCACGTTGATCTCAGGCAGGCCAACTTGACCTCTTGAATCAAGCAGTTGGAAAAATGAATCCGGACTTTCCGGCAAGTCTCCGGGAAATATCGCGGTTTTGGCTTCCCCATCGAAAAGTCTTCCGGCGATCCGCTCCCCCTTGAGCGGCGTTCCAACGATGAGCGGCAGCGCCTCGCCCTTCTCCGTAGCTGTCGCTTCACGGGTAGCGCGCACGGCGGCGAGTGCCAGGACCTCCACCGCTGCGCCCGTCGAGCCGATCCGGTCGGCAGCCCGGTCAACGATGCGCCTGACCAGGGCTTCAAGCCGATCATGGCTTTCATGGTGGAGATGGTCAGCCTTGGTGGCGGCGATAAGCACCTTGTCGATGCGCCGGGAAAACAGGCTTCCAAGCAGGCCGCTGCGGCCGGGTCGGAAACAGGCCAACACGTCCGCCAAGGCGCGCTCGAGGTCCACGACTGCGTCGCGACCGGCATTCATGGCCTGCATGGCGTCGATGAGAACGATCTGCCGGTCAAGGCGGGTGACGTGCTCGCGAAAAAAGGGCTTCACCACGACGGATTTGTAACTTTCGAAACGTCGCTCCATCATCGCCTGCAGCGATCCCTTGGGGGCAGGCGAGGCGTCAAGATCAGGCAGCGGCGCAAAGGTGAGGGCGGGCGAGCCATCAAGGTCGCCCGGCATGAGAAACCGCCCCGGAGGCAGGGTCGACAAGGCGCGTTCATCGGCGCGGCAGGCACGCAGATAGTCGGTGAACAGCCTGGACAGGTCCCGGGCGTGTGTTTCGCTCGCCTCGGCTTTCGGGTCCGTCGCGGCAGCCATTGTGAGCCACGGCGCGGCCAGGTCGGCGCGGGGAGACGAGCGCGCGAGGGTTGCGGAACTGTCGGAAAAGGCACGGAAATCCTGGCCGAGCAGGGGCAGGTCCAAAAGCCATTCCCCGGGATAATCGACGATGTCGAGGCAAAGCCTGCCGTTTGAAAAGAAGCGGTTCCAGCCGCTGGCCGATTCATACTCGATGACCAGGCGGAGTTCGGAAATCGCCCGGGTCGAATCGGGCCAGGCGCGCTCCTGGACGAGTTTGCGGACATGGTCCTCGTACTGGAAACGCGGAACTGCGTCATCGGGCTGTGGCTCGAGAAACGCGCGGGCGAGGCGCCCGGATCGAGCGGCCTCAAACATCGGCAGGCGGCCGGAATGGATGAGATTGTGGACGAGTGCGGTGATGAAGACTGTCTTGCCCGCCCGCGACAGTCCGGTGACGCCAAGCCGCAGCGTCGGCTGGACCAGTGACCCGGCCCGGCCGACCAGCGTATCAAGGGCGATCAGCGCCTCGTCGGTGAAACTGGTGATGGATGGCGGCACGCGCAGTCGGCTCCGGGATTTTGTTACGGATATAAGAGAGCGGCGGCGCGATTGAAAGATCGGTTCAGGCGTCCAGCGGCGACAACAGCGCCACAAAGCGGCCCTTGCCAATCTTCATGGCCGACGTGTCCACGTTGACATCGACAATCAGCAAGCCGGCGGTCGGAAATCCGCCGCCAAGCGCCTCGCTGAGCGCTGAATGGTTCTGGTCGACAAGGGCCATCGCTGTATCCTCGATCATCGGATTGTGCCCGACGACAAGGATTGATGGCGCATCGACCTGCGCAATGATCATATCGAGATAGGCCTCGTGGCCGCCGGTGTAGAGAGTTTCAGAGCGGATGACTGCCGCCTTTGCGGGAACCGACGCGAGCACCACGTCAAGAGTTTCGGCGCAACGGCGGGCTGTCGAACACACGATCACGGCCGGTTCGTAACCGTTGACGCGCATGACCATGGCCAGCCATGCGGCCTCCCTGCGGCCACGGTCATCGATGGCGCGGTCAAAGTCGCGCATGCCGTGACCAGGCCAACCGGCATGGGCGTGACGGACCAGAAAGATGCGGCATCGGGATCGGGTTTCAGTGCTCATGATCGGAATGTAAGCATTTCCGGTGCGGCCGCAATTGATCAAAAGAAGGAATTGCTGGACCCGGCCGCCGACCCCGGCATGCCAGGAAAACCGTTGTTGGATTTGCGCCGAAAAAGCCGGAGCGGCGTCGCATGATTTTCTGAATATGTTGGGAATTCAAATGATTGCCTTAATTAAGTCTGCTGTATGAAATTCCCGTGACGGCGGACTTTAACGCTTGTTAAGTCGAAAAAGGCTGGATATACACCAGCGCAATTGGACTTTACCGGGAGAATCGCGATGAATGGTGTTATCGATTTTTCCACCTATGTCCCCTCCGACGAGGAGGACTTCATGAGCACCAAGCAGCGGGCGTATTTCCGCGCCAAGCTGGTTGCATGGAAAAATGACATACTGAAAGAAGCGCGCGAAACGCTCGGCCATCTTGCCGAGGAGAGCGCAAACCATCCCGACATCGCTGATCGTGCGTCCTCGGAGACAGACCGCGCCATCGAACTCCGGGCCCGCGACCGCCAGCGCAAGTTGATCTCCAAGATCGATGCCGCACTTGCCCGGATTGATGAAGGCACCTACGGGTATTGCGAGGAGACCGGGGAGCCGATCAGTCTGAAGCGGCTTGATGCCCGGCCGATTGCCACCCTGTCCATTGAGGCGCAGGAGCGCCACGAACGCCGCGAGAAAGTGTATCGCGACGAGTGACTGAGACGCCCGAGTTGTGGGACGGTGGTGCAGTCATGCGCTGCAAGTCTCGTTTTTCTACGGTTTGATCGAGAGATCGCCGAGCAATCTCTCCATTTCTTCTTCAAGCGAAGCCCGCGGCGGGCGAGCGGCTGGTTGTGATTGATGTGGTTGCGATGGGACGGGTGGGCGAACGCCGAAATGCTCGGCCTCGAAGTCGTCCATGTCCGCGCCCAGTTCCTCGCGCAGGACGCTCTCGAAGTCCGACATCTGGATGTCAATGTCGGCTTGCGAGCTTGCAGCGGCAACATTGACAGGTTCCACTGGCGTCATGGGCCGGTCGTGGCTGACGTCTGCGGTCAGGTCGTTGGCCTTGCGAGCAGAATCCGCGCTCGGCACCGGGTCGGGCAGGGGGTCGAGCAGGGGGTCGAGCAGGGGGTCGGCTGCCGGCCGGAAGCCTGTGGGAAGCACGCGCGCGCGGGCTGCGTCCAGCGCGTCCAGTGCGTCAATCGCTGCAGCGCGGGACGCTGCCGGAGACGCTTCGGCGACTTGTCTGCCGGAAAGGTCGCGTGGCCGGTCAAGGCTGCCGGCTGGAAAGGCCGCCATGGCTGCAAGGTTTGCGGCCGGGGAGGCGACTGCGGTGTCGGAGGCGGGACTGCTTGCCGGGATGGGTGTCGTTGCCGGGTCCCTCCGCGGTGGCGCAGGATCGGCTGAGGAGCGGGGTGCGGGGGCAGGCGCTGGTCGAATGTCCGCCGCTGGCGTTGGCCTGGCCGCTGCTGCGGAAACCGAAGCGCGTGGTGCGATGTCGTGGCTGCGTGGGTCCTCCATTCGCGGCTCGACCGGCCGGGGAACAGGCATCTGTGGTGCAGCTGCCTTGGGCAACTCCGGTGACGGGATGGGCATCCCTGATGCTTTGGCCGAAATGTCCAGCGAAGGGTCCTGCCGGAGCGCAGTCTCCTGCTTGCGGGGCTGGGGTGGTGCGGTTTTCGTCGGGATACTGTCGGCTGTCGGCTTTGCTGCTGCGGCCATGTTGAGAGGCTCAACCGGTAATACGGTCGGGATCGACACCGGGCCAGAGAGCCCGATGCGGCTTTCGATGACCACGTCGGTCGGTCCGCCGATCAGGATGAGATGTTCAACATCGTCCCGTCGCACCAACACCAGCCGTCGGCGGGTGTCGACGGCCGCCGCATCCAGGACGGCAAGGCGCGGCTGGCGGTTGCGGCCGCCCCGGATGAAGGTGGAGGCCGAGCGATTGCGCATCAGCCAGAAGACTGCAACGAGTGCCAGAAGCGCCACCCCGACGATGACGATGGCCATCAGAAGGCTTGCTCCTTGTCCGCTGATGAGATCACTGATCATTGGCGTCACTCCTGTTGCACCGCCGGTTGGCTCCTTCGGGAGTCGAACGGCGCATGTCGACTTTGCAGGCATCTGTGGCCATTTGACGGACTTTTACGGGAGAGCACAAGGCATGCCCGTTCGATCATGGCTTTTCACTCCTCCCGGCGGTTCTGGCCACCGGCAAACGTCTGCTGGTGCGGGGCAGGCGTGCGATCCCGGCGCTATCGGGATGAAGAAAAACACCTCCATGGCCTGGCCGATATGGACGGGCCGCAGCGTTTCGGGTTTTACATGGTAAAGGAAATGTGATTCCTCCTTTTAAACAGCCTTGGCGGGACGAGAGAGCTTTCCATGACAGAACCGACGCCTGGCGCCGCGCATCCGGTGCCGCTTGTGGACCGCAGTGCTCGGCCGCGCTCGGTGTCACGGCTGATCTTCCTCGCCCTGGTGATGATCTGCGCCTCGGTCATCTTCTTTCTCTTCCGCGAAAGGCTCAACAACGAGCTGATGCTGGGCGTGCTTGGCGTTTTCGCCGTCGTGGGCATCTTTTTTCTGGTGTCCACGGTGATTGGGTTTGTCGAGGTCATGCCGAAGGCGCAGTCCGATCCGCTGGCGCGCGCCTTCATCGACACCCATCCGGAAGGCACCCTTGTGACCGACTCCAAAGACCGGGTGATCTATGCCAACCAGGCTTACGGGCGCCTGACGGGATCTTCGAAAGCGGCTGATGTGCAATCCATTGAAGCCATTCTGTCGCGGCACAAGGAATCGGCAGAAGCTGTCTACCGTCTCACCAACACCATGCGCGATGGCCGCGAAGGCCAAGAGGAGTTTCGCATGTCCCACGGGCTGGGACCGGGCGCGGATGGGCGTGGCGGGGCACGCTGGTACCGGTTGCGAGGTCGGCCGATTGCGCGGCCGGAAGGCGGAGACCGCCTGATGAGCTGGCAGCTTTCGGACATCACCGATGAACGCACCGAGCAGGAAATGGTGTTCAAGGAACTTCAGAACGCCATCAACTATCTCGACCATGCGCCTGTCGGGTTTTTTTCAGCCAGCCGAGGCGGCGATATCGTCTATCTGAACGCCACGCTGGCCGATTGGCTGGGCATCGATCTGACCGCCTTCAAGCCCGGCACGCTGATGCTGCGCGATCTCGTTGCGGGCGCAGGCATGGCGCTGATGGAATCGGTCCAGGCGGAGCCCGGGCTCAACCGAACGGCTCAGCTCGACCTCGACCTTTTGAAGGCCAATGGCCAGAGCCTGCCGGTCAGGCTGGTACACAGGGTGACGGCGACCAGGGACGGCGCGCCGGGCGAAAGCCGGACCATCGTCATCTCGCGGGAGGAAGGCGGGGCGGGCGTCCATGACGCGGCAAGTGCGGAGATGCGCTTCACACGGTTCTTCAACAACACGCCCATGGCCATTGCCTCGCTCGACCGGAACGGCAAGATCCTGAGAACCAACGGACCCTTCCTGCAGATGTTTTCGGGACTTGTCACCCGGGACGACATGGAGCGGGGTGCGCTGTTTGACAGCGTGCTGCGCACCGAAGACCGCAAGGCATTCCGCGAAGCCATGGCTCAGGCCGCCGACAAGCAGGGCGTCATAACGCCTATCGACGGACGCCATCGGGTCGATGAGGAGCGGCATTTCCGCTACTATGTCAATGCCGTCATCGAGCATGTCGACGACGAGCCTGAGGAGGTTGCCATCATCTATGCGGTGGAGACCACCGAGCAGAAAGCGCTGGAGGCGCAGATGGCGCAGACCCAGAAGATGAATGCGGTGGGCACGCTCGCCGGTGGTATTGCCCACGATTTCAACAATGTGCTGACGGCAATCCTTTTGTCGGCTGATCACCTGCTGCTGTCACTGAGGCCATCGGATTCGAGCTTCGCTGATCTGATGGAGATCAAGCGCAACGCCAACCGGGCGGCGGTGCTGGTGCGCCAGTTGCTCGCCTTCTCGCGCAAGCAGACAATGCGGCCGACGGTGTTGTCGATGACTGATGTGGTTGGCGATCTCAGGATGCTGGTCGACCGGTTGACCGGTTCAAACGTGAAGCTCGCGCTTGAGTTCGGGCGGGACCTGTGGCCGGTGAAAACCGATCTTGGCCAGTTCGAACAGGTTCTCATCAACCTGGCGGTCAACGCGCGCGACGCCATGCCCGAAGGCGGGACGGTGACAATCCGGACCAGGAACGTGGAAACCGAAGAGGTGCGCCAGCTCAATCATCGCGGCATGGAGCCGGGCGACTATGTCCTCATCGAGGTGAGCGATGAGGGAACCGGAATTGCTCCCGATGTGATTGAGAAGATCTTCGAGCCGTTTTTCACCACCAAGGACGTGGGCAAGGGCACCGGTCTCGGATTGTCGATGGTTTATGGCATCGTCAAGCAGTCGG
This sequence comes from Hyphomicrobiales bacterium, assembly GCA_038325465.1. GTDB lineage: Bacteria > Pseudomonadota > Alphaproteobacteria > Rhizobiales > Rhizobiaceae > Hoeflea. The sequence goes on from JBBQJA010000001.1 coordinate 233,307, forward strand.
GCGGCTACATCTATCCCGAATCGGACGTGGGGAGAGGCACCACCTTTCGCATTTACCTGCCGCGCCATATCGAGGATGCGGCGGAAAAGGCTCAGGAGGCCATTGCCCAGGCTGAGCAGAAGCAGAAGGCCGCCAAGGCGGCCGCTGACGGCCCCGAAGACCTGACCGGCGGCTCGGCCGTCGTTCTGCTCGTCGAAGACGAGGAAGCGGTGCGGCGGGGCGGCAAACGGATGCTCGAAGCCCGCGGCTACAAAGTCCACGAGGCGGGAACAGGTGTGGAGGCACTTGAGGTGCTGGCCACGCTCGAGGGCAAGGTCGACATCGTCGTTTCCGACGTGGTGATGCCGGAGATGGACGGCCCGACGCTGCTGCGGGAGTTGCGCAAGGATTATCCGGACATGAAATTCATCTTCGTCTCGGGCTATGCGGAGGATGCGTTTGCGCGCAATCTGCCGGTCGACGCCAAGTTCGGCTTCCTGCCCAAGCCGTTCTCCCTCAAGCAGTTGGCGACAGCGGTTCGCGAAATGCTGGACCAATAGCGGCAGGTTGGACACAATCATGTTGATGCCGTATTTTCATTTATAGTCGCAAATTCTGGTATGAAGAGGGGTTCCGTTCCACCATGAAGACACGTTTCCTGACCGCTGTGCTTGCCGCAGCTTTCCTTTCCGCCTGCACCACCGATCCCTACACCGGCCAGCCCAAGATATCCAATCTCGCCGGTGGCGCGGCCCTTGGGGCGGCAGCTGGTGCCGGCCTTGGCCTGCTTGCAGGCGGCGATGACCGCCGCAACGCCCTTATCGGCGCAGGCATCGGCGCGCTCGCCGGGGGTGCCATCGGTGGTTACATGGACCAGCAGGAAGCGGAATTGCGCGGGCAACTGCAGGGAACCGGCGTGTCAGTCACGCGCGTGGGCAACAATATCGTGCTCAACATGCCCTCCAACATCACCTTCGACACCGGCCAGTCGGCGCTGAAGCCGCAGTTCTATGGCACACTCAATTCAGTCGCCATCGTGCTGCGCAAGTTCGAACGTTCGCTCGTCGATGTGGCCGGCCATACCGATTCGGTGGGCGACGACGCCTCGAATTTTGCCCTGTCGCAGCAGCGCGCCCGCTCCGTGTCGGATTATCTCGTCTCCCAGGGCAACAATCCGCAGCGCTTCTATGTCCAGGGCTTCGGTGAGGCCCGCCCGATTGCAGACAATTCGTCGGATGCGGGACGTTCCGCCAACCGCCGGGTCGAAATCCAGATCGTACCGCTGAGCTGAGGCGTTCAGCAGGACTGTTTTGTCGCAGAGGACGCGCAGCGGCGCAGATTTGCGTCAGGCTGCCCGGCTGGAGGCCACCGCAATTCGGGCGGCAAGCCGGGCATTGTTGAGCACCAGGGCAATGTTGGTGGCAAGGCTTGCGCCATCGGTCAGCTCGAAGATTCGTTTGAGCAGCCAGGGCGTGACGGCCTTGCCGCCCACGCCCTCAGCGGCTGCCTCGGCGAGCGCCTGGTCGATATGGGCCTTCATGATCGGACCAGGGATTTCGAATTCGGCCGGGACCGGATTGGCGACGATCATGCCGCCGTGGCCGCCCAAATGCCTTCGTGTTGCTTCAAAGCGCGCAATGGCCGCCGGATCATCGAGCCGCAGCGGTGCCCGCAGGCCGCCATCGCGCGACCAGAAGGCGGGCATCGCGTCTTGCCCGTAAGCAACCACCGGCACTCCGCGGGTCTCGATCGCCTCCAGCGTCTTGGGAATGTCCAGGATGGCCTTGGCACCGGCGCACACGACGATCACCGGGGTGCGGGCGAGTTCATCGAGATCGGCCGATACATCGAAACTCAATTCGCCGCCGCGATGGACGCCGCCGATGCCACCGGTGGCAAAGACCAGGATACCGGCCAGATGGGCAGCCATCATGGTGGCCGCAACCGTGGTGGCGCCGGTGCGGCCTTCAGCGAGCGCGAAGGCGAAATCGGCGCGACTGAGCTTCATGACGTCTTTGGCTTTGGCCAGTGCGGTGATGGCCGCTTCATCGAGCCCGACATGCAGGCGGCCGTCAAGGACGGCGATCGTGGCGGGCACCGCGCCTTCGGCACGGATCGCCGCTTCCACCGAAAGTGCCATGTCGAGGTTGCCGGGCCACGGCATGCCGTGGGTGATGATGGTGGATTCGAGCGCCACGACCGGCTTGCCGCCTTCAAGCGCGCCCTTCACTTCGGCGGTGGTCTCATAAGGGTAGGCAGGAATGGCCATGGGCTGACTTTCAAGTCGGTGCGGGGAGGCTGTCCCTTGCCATGGTCTGCGCAGTTTGCGCAAGCAGGTGTGGGGACAGATCACCCCGCACCGCGCCGCGGACCCGCGCTGTCAATTCAGCGCAGGCAATGCCGTATAGCACACATGCACCGAGCGGCAGCCCACGCAGGAGACCGTCGAGGAAGCCTGACGCGAGTGCATCGCCCGCGCCGGTGACATCGCTCAGACGGGCGATCGGTGGAGGCAACAGCTGAAACGCAGTTCCAGCCGCAATATAGGCCGTGACGGCGTCAGCACCGTTGCTGATAACAGCGCCAGACAGGCCTGCTGCCTTCAGTCGCTCGTCAACCGGTTCGTCTGTGGCAAAACCGAGGAGCGAGGTCGACTCCGCAAGGTTCATGCACAAGACATCGATCAATCCGAGCGCCGGGCGAAGGCGGGCCACCTTGGCGCGCGAGATGGCGATGGCCGCCACCGGCACCGCAAGCTTTCGGGCCGCTGTCGCCAGGGCCAGAAGGGTCGGTGCCGGAAGATTGGCGTCGCACAGCACGAGATCCACTTTCGCCAGCCGAGCGCAGAAGCGGGCGCTCATCAGGCGCCGCGGCGGCATCAGGTCGTAGAGCGCCATATCGGCCACGCCGGTGACAAGATTGCCGTCTGGCTCCAAGATCGCGGTGTAGCTCGGCGTCGCGCGATCAAGAAAGGTGATCGGGCAATCCTCAACGCCTGCGTCTGCCGCCGCCCGGGTGACAAGGTCGCCGCCCGCGTCACCGCCGCGTGGGGCGACGAGCGTCACGTCATGGCCGAGGCGCGACAGATTGCGCGCCGCATTGAATGCGCCGCCGCCGGGGTCGATTTCCCAGGTTCCGGGATTTGACGCGCCAGGCACATGCGGTGCGGCCAGCCAGGCCTTGCGGTCGACATGGGCCCCACCGACAGCGAGGACGCGCGCCATTCAACCGGCCGCCCTGGTCAATGCCCGACCGAGCGAATCGGCGGGGAGGCGGGCGATCCGACCGGCAGCTCCGGCATCAAGCGGCGCAACCGGTGCGGTCAGTGTGGCGGGGATGAAACAAAAATCGAACACTCTTGCGATTATCATTGTTTTCCAATGCGTTGATGGGGACTTGCCAAACCAGAACAAATGCGGTACAAAATTCCATCGAAGGCGTTGATTGCGCGGCGTGGCCCGATAACCTAAAGGTGAATGACATGGCACAGAATTCATTGCGGCTTGTAGAGGAAAAATCCGTGGACAAAAGCAAGGCGCTTGAAGCGGCACTGTCGCAGATCGAACGGGCATTCGGCAAGGGCTCGATCATGAAGCTTGGTGCCAATGAGAATGTCATGGAGATCGAGACCATTCCGACCGGCTCGCTGGGGCTCGATATCGCCTTGGGCGTGGGCGGGCTGCCGCGTGGCCGCATCATCGAGATTTACGGACCCGAGAGCTCGGGCAAGACAACGCTCGCGCTGCAGACCATTGCTGAGGCCCAGAAGAAGGGCGGCATCTGCGGCTTCATCGACGCAGAGCATGCTCTCGATCCGGTCTATGCCCGCAAGCTCGGGGTGGATCTGGAGAACCTGCTGATTTCTCAGCCCGACACCGGCGAGCAGGCGCTTGAGATCACCGACACGCTGGTGCGGTCAGGTGCCATCGACGTGCTGGTCATCGATTCGGTGGCGGCGCTGACGCCTCGGGCTGAAATCGAAGGCGAGATGGGCGACAGCCTTCCCGGTCTGCAGGCGCGGCTGATGAGCCAGGCGCTGCGCAAGCTCACCGCGTCGATCTCGCGATCCAACACCATGGTCATCTTCATTAACCAGATCCGCATGAAGATCGGCGTCATGTTTGGTTCGCCTGAGACGACCACAGGCGGCAACGCACTCAAGTTCTATGCCTCGGTGCGATTGGACATCCGGCGCATCGGATCAGTCAAGGAGCGCGACGAGGTGGTGGGCAACCAGACCCGCGTGAAGGTTGTCAAGAACAAGATGGCACCGCCCTTCAAGCAGGTTGAATTCGACATCATGTATGGTGAGGGCGTCTCCAAGACCGGTGAGCTTGTCGATCTCGGCGTGAAGGCAGGCATCGTGGAAAAATCCGGTGCCTGGTTCTCCTACAACAGCCAGAGGCTGGGACAGGGGCGCGAGAATGCCAAGCAGTTCCTGCGCGACAATCCGGTGCTCGCCGACGAGATCGAGCTGGCGCTGCGGCAAAATGCAGGGCTCATTGCCGACAAGTTCCTTGAGGCTGACCGGGGCGACGAGCTGCCTGACGCAGCTGACATGTAGGACGGCAGGGTGGCGTTGCTGCCCGGTCACTCTCCTTTCCATTGCGGCCGTCCGGCTCATCCCTGGCGGCCGCGTTTCTTTGTGCGGACGCTCTGGTCTGTCTGAATGTCCTGGTCTGTCTGGGTGCTCTGGTCTGTCTGAACGCTCTGGCCTGTCTGAACGCTCTGGTCTGTCTGGGTGCTCTGATCTGTCTGGGTGCTCTGGTCTGTCTGGATGCTCTGGTCTGTCTGGATGCTCTGATCTGTCTGGGCGCTCTGATCTGTCTGAACGTTCTGATCTGTCTGGGTGCTCTGATCTGTCTGGGTACTCTGGTCTGTCTGGGTGCTCTGGTCTGTCTGGATGCTCTCGTCTCCATGACCGCTTTCGCTGTGCGGCCTGTTTCGCTATGCGGCCTCCGGCATCGGCTGGACAGTGTCCCTGTGCGACGATAAAAGCGGCGGTCCCGGTTCTGGGGCGAACATCCGGGTGCAGCGATGCGCCGATAAGACAGAAGGGTTGCACATGAGCGGCGTCAACGAGATCCGGTCGGCTTTTCTCGACTATTTCCGCAAGAACGGTCACGAAGTCGTGGCGTCGAGCCCGCTGGTGCCGCGCAACGACCCGACGCTGATGTTCACCAATGCCGGTATGGTGCAGTTCAAAAACGTTTTCACCGGGCTTGAGCAGCGGCCCTATTCGACCGCTGCCACGTCGCAGAAATGCGTCCGAGCCGGCGGCAAACACAACGATCTCGACAATGTGGGCTATACCGCCCGCCACCATACCTTTTTCGAGATGCTAGGGAATTTCTCCTTCGGAGATTATTTCAAGGCCCTCGCCATCGAGCTTGCCTGGACCCTCATCACCCGGGAGTTTGCCATCAACAAGGACCGTCTGGTGGTGACGGTTTACCATACCGATGACGAAGCATACGATCTGTGGAAGAAGATCGCCGGGCTCCCAGACAGCCGCATTATCCGGATCCCGACCAATGACAATTTCTGGGCAATGGGCGACACCGGACCTTGCGGTCCGTGCTCGGAAATCTTCTATGACCACGGCGACCATATCTGGGGCGGGCCTCCCGGGTCAGCTCAGGAGGATGGTGACCGGTTCATCGAAATCTGGAACCTCGTCTTCATGCAGTTCGAACAGGTATCGCCTGATGAGCGGGTGAGCCTGCCGCGGCCGTCCATCGATACCGGCATGGGGCTTGAGCGGGTTGCGGCTCTCCTTCAGGGTCAGCACGACAATTACGACATCGATCTGTTTCGCAGGCTCATCGCGGCTTCAGTCGAGGCCACCGGCGTAGAGGCTGTCGGGGATCGGCGTGCGAGCCACCGGGTGATTGCTGACCATCTTCGCGCGTCAGCTTTCCTGATCGCTGATGGGGTTCTGCCGTCCAACGAAGGCCGCGGTTATGTGCTGCGCCGCATCATGCGCCGGGCGATGCGCCATGCGCAGCTTCTTGGCGCTCGCGATCCGTTGATGTACAGGCTGCTGCCGATCCTTGTGGCCGAGATGGGCCGGGCCTATCCGGAGCTTGCCCGCGCTGAACCGATGATCGCGGAGACGCTGAAGCTTGAGGAGACGCGCTTCCGCAAGACGCTTGAACGCGGTCTGGGACTGCTTGATGAGGCCACTGCGGACTTGAGCGAGGGCGGCGTGCTTGATGGCGGGGTCGCCTTCAAACTCTACGACACATTCGGATTTCCCCTTGATCTCACCCAGGATGCGCTGCGTCAGCGCGGTATCGGGGTGGATGTCGACGTCTTCACCACAGCGATGGCCAAGCAGAAAGCGGACGCGCGGGCGAGCTGGGCGGGGTCCGGCGACAAGGCGACCGAGGCCATCTGGTATGAGCTCAAGGACCGGCTCGGTGCCACCGATTTCCTGGGCTACGATACCGAAGCGGCGGAAGCCGTGATCGGTGCGCTGGTGCGCGACGGCAAGGAAATCGACAGTGCGCTGGCGGGCCAAACCGTCGACGTGGTTGTCAACCAGACTCCGTTCTATGGCGAATCAGGTGGTCAGACGGGGGATATGGGAACGATTGCGGGCGATGGATTCCGCCTTGAAATCACCGACACGCAGAAGCGTGGCGAAGGCGTTTTTGTCCACCGGGCGAAGGTCGTGGAAGGTTCGGTCGCGCGCGGAGCTGCGGCCGTGCTCGAGGTCGATCGACGTCGCCGGGCACGCATTCGAGCCAACCATTCCGCCACGCACCTTTTGCATGAGGCGTTGCGCGAAGTGCTCGGCACCCATGTGGCCCAGAAGGGTTCGCTGGTCGCAGCCGAGCGTTTACGGTTTGATGTCTCCCATCCCATGCCCATGTCGACTGCTGAACTGGCGGAAGTCGAGGCAATGGCCAACGAGATCATCCTTCAGAACAGCCCGGTGACAACCCGGCTCATGGGCGTTGACGATGCGATCGCGGAAGGTGCGATGGCGCTGTTTGGTGAAAAATACGGCGATGAGGTGCGGGTGGTGTCGATGGGGCAGGGTGTGGTCGGCAGGAAAGCCAACCGGCCGTATTCGGTCGAACTCTGCGGCGGCACGCATGTGCGGGCAACCGGGGATATCGGACTGGTGAGGGTCCTCTCCGACAGTGCGGTGAGCGCCGGGGTGCGTCGCATCGAGGCGCTGACCGGCGAAGCGGCGCGGCGTCATCTGAGCGAGCAGGACGAGCGGCTGCGCGACGCAGCCTCGCTTCTCAAGGTTCAGCCGGGCGATGTGGTCGGCCGCATCCAATCTTTGATGGAGGAACGCAAGCGGATCGAGCGTGAGCTTACCGAGGCGCGCAAGAAGCTGGCGCTCAGTGGCGGCAGCGAAGGCGACAGCGCCAGCCGAGAGGTCGGCGGCGTGAAGTATCTCGGAAAAGTGGTCACCGGCGTCGAGCCGCGTGATCTCAAAGGTCTGGTCGACGCGGCCAAGGCGTCGCTCGGGTCAGGGGTGGCGGCTTTCATCGCGGTGGCGGCTGATGGAAAGGCGAGCGTCGTGGTCGGCGTGACCGAGGATCTCACGGCGCGGATGTCGGCGGTTGATCTCGTCCGGGTGGCGGCGGAAGCGCTCGGCGGCAAGGGCGGCGGCGGGCGCCCTGACATGGCGCAGGCCGGCGGCCCGGATGGGGACAGGGCAGATGAAGCCATCGCCGTCATGGAAGCGAAAATCGGTGAGCTGCTCGGCGGCGGAGGGTTCTGAAAAGACGCTCTGGACCGGGAAAAATTTGCAGAATCACACAATAAGTTTCGCGCAAGCAAAGACGATTTAGAAGGCTTGCGCCAAACATGTGCGCCTTGTGATTGACAATATTGCCGGTCGCTACCACTATTGTGAAATGATTCGAAACGCGATGCTCGAGAACAATCGTTTGTTTTCAAGTTTTTGGTTTTGAAATTTGTGGGTTGGAAAGCATCCCGCTTCGTTGGCGTTAAGGTCTGCGGTGGGACCTGGCGCATTCAAAAGCGGGAACCAGGACAAGACATTGTCCTGCATACAGGGGCTTAACCATGGCTTTTCTATCGCAATCAGTTTTAAGGGCACCTGAATTCAAAAGTGGACGCGGACTGTCGAGATGCCTGCTTTCAAGGCCCGCAGAGACCGCCCCGACCGATGCCGGACATCGTCCAGCTCACGCCCGAAGCCTTTTTCCGGACCTGACTGCGATCGGTGCGCATTTGCGTGCCAGCTGCGCCATGTCGCTGCTGGCGGCCGCCGGCCTTGCCGGGTCTACCACTTCGGCATTCGCACTTTCCGAATGGACTGGAGCCACCTCAACAAGCTGGTTCGTGGCCTCGAACTGGCTTGGCGGCGTTCCCACGGCTGTGGATCAAGTCCGCATCAGCGTTACCTTCCCCAATGTCGCCATCATCTCGGCGCCCGGTGCCGTCGGCGATGATGTTTTCGTCGGCGTGACCGGGTCCGGCAGCCTCACGGTTCAAAGCGGCGGCACGTTGGCGGCCGGCTCTCTGGTGGTTTCCGAGCGCGCGGGCGCAGTCGGGGCGGTAACGGTGACGGGCATCGGTTCGTCGATCACATCGGCTGATCTCATCAATATCGGTCAGGACGCGCCTGGCACCCTTGATATCCGCAGCGGCGGCGTGGTTCGTGCGACGACACAGTTTTCGGTCGGCAACGTCGAGGGAGAAACCTCGACCATCAATGTCGATGGAGTGGGGTCCTCCGCCATTTCGGACGATATTGTGGTTGTCGGCTTTCGGGGTATCGCCAATGTCAATCTCACGAATGGCGGGCAAATGTCCTCCGGCCTCAATGTCGTAATCGGCAGCCTCGGTGCATCCACCGGCACAATCGTCGTCGACGGGGCGGGTTCGCTGTTGCTGGGCGGTCGCGGCATCACAGTCGGCAATGTGGGGACGGGGTTCCTGACTGTGCGCAATGGCGGCAGGGCGGCAAGTGCTGCGGGCGTTCTCGGAGGGTTTTCAGGCAGTTTCAGCGGCGACCCCGCAGCGACGGGCAATGGCTTGGCCACCATCACGGGGGCGGGGTCTGAATGGGTGATTTCAACGACCGGCAACAATGCCCCGTTGATCATCGGCAACGCCGGACCTGGTCGACTGGTGGTCGAGAATGGCGGCAGGGTGCGCAATTTCGGTTCCACAACGGTTGGGGAAGACGCCGGCGTCCGCGGCGAGATTGCGCTGGATGGAACGGACTCCTTCATGGGGGTTACCGGCTCATTTACGCTAGGGGCGGATGGGATCGGCGTTCTGAGTATTCGCAATGGCGCGAGCCTGGCAACCGGCAATGGGCGGCTGGGAGAAGACACGGGCTCCGATGCCACGGCGATCATTGATGGCGCCGGCAGTCTCTGGACGGTGAACGACACTTTGACGGCTGGCGCTGGCGGCTCGGCGCTGGTGCAGGTGACAAATGGGGGCAGAATTGTCGGCACGAGTTTAAACGCTGGCGTGTTCGATAGTAGGGGCCGGGTCGATGTGACCGGGCCTGGGTCACTGTTGCAGTTGAACCGGACGGACGGCATATCCGTCATCGGCGGCACGGGCGACGGGATCGGCGCGCTCAATGTGCTTGACGGCGGCCGCGTTGAAGTCACTGATGGGCTGTTTTTGTCCACGGCGGAAAACAGCAGGGGCGATCTGACCATTTCGGGCGCGAATTCGACGGTTGAGGTCGGAGATTCATTTGTAATGTTCGAGAGCATCGCCAATTTGACGATCGCGGATGGCGGATTGCTCGATGTGGCAGGCAATTCCCGGATTGGTCTCGACCCAGGACAAGCGACCGCGCTGGTGACCGGGGCGGGTTCGCAATGGCTCGGGACGACTCTGAACTTGGGCCCCTCCGGCGCGGGCGGCGTCGCCACACTCTCTCTTGAAGATGGAGGCCTTGTCGCCGTCGATCGGACCAACATCGGCAGTTCGGCAAACTCGACTGGCATTGTCAATGTCGATGGCGCAGGTTCGGTATTTCGGACGACGGGGGATGCATTCAGCAACGGTGAGGACGGCGTCGTGGTCGGCTTGAGCGGCTCCGGCGCGATCAACCTGACCAATGGCGGTGTATTCCGGCATGTGGGAACCGGCGGCCTCCTTTTGGGTCGCAGCGCGGGCGCGAATGGCGTGATCAATTTTGGCGGCGCACCTGGGGGCGCAGCTGTCGCGGCCGGTGTTCTTGAAACGACAAGCGTTACGTTTGGCGTCGGTGGCGGTCAGGTCAATTTCAATCATACCGGCAGCGATTACGCCTTCACCCCGGTGCTGACCGGCGCGGGCGCGGTCAATCTCCTGGGCGGACGGACGGTCCTATCGGCCATTTCCACCGCGTTCACGGGTACATCCACGCTCAATGGCGGCGATTTAAGGGTAACGGGGACGCTGGGTGGCGACGTTGCCGTGCAGAACGGGGTCTTGTCCGGAACAGGACGGGTCGGCGACGTCTCGGTCAGTGACACGGTTGCCCCCGGCGCATCCATCGGCACTTTGACCGCGAACGGCGATGTGTCGTTTTCGATTGGATCAAGCTTTGAAATCGAAGCGGACGCCAATGGAACCGCGGATCTGTTCAGCGTCGCGGGCATGGCCAATCTGTTGGGTGGCGCGGTCAACGTGCTGACGACCGGCATGTTCACAACGCCTTTGACCTACACGATCCTGAGAGCCGGCAATGGTTTGACGGGGGTCTTCGACAGCGTGGCTGACGACAATCCCTTCGTTGACGCGATGCTGAGCTATGATGCCACCTCGGTGTTTCTGACGCTCACGCCAACGGGTACAGTTCCGATGGGAACGCTGATCCTCGATACCGTCGTCCGAACCGTCAACGGGCCCGACACCGTTTCCGCCCTGGCCGTTTCGCGCACCGTCGCGCAGATCCTGACGCTTCCCAGTGGTGGCGGTACAATCGTGCTGCAGCTCAATGATGCCGGCGGCACGGTTGTCTCGGGCGACGTGAGCGGCGGGGCGATATCGGCCGCAAGCGCCGCATCGCTGGGTCAACTCAGTTCAGGCGCGACGCCTGCGGGTGTAAACGCGCCAATGGTCAGCATCGCCGACCCCGCAGTGCAGACTGCGACAGGGACCATCGGCACCGCCACGGTTCGCCGGGATGACGGAATAACCTCGACGGTGACAACCTCGATTTCGGTGACGCAATCGGCCGGTGCGGTCGTCGGCGGGCCTGCCAACCCCACATCCTGCGCGCAAGTCGTCGCGCTTTCCGGCACTGTGACCTGCACGACGACGACGACGACGACCAACAGCCAAGCGTTCACGGATGTGACGTTCACGGACCAGGCCATCGTCGCGGACGCCAACGTGCGCGACGTGATCGCGCTTCTCAATGGCTTCCCCGCGATCATTGCTGAGCTCAGTCAGTTGCTGCCCGATGAATTGCCGCTTGCCGGATTGACGCCGAACCAGCGGGCCGTGGCGCAGAACTTCAACGCCCTCGCTGCGTCCAATCTGCTGACAGGAACGGCGCTGGAGACAGTGTTTGATGAATTGTCGGTTCTGACGGGTGCGGCCTACGCCACTGCGCTCGACCAGCTTCATCCAGAGCCCTATGACGCATTCACCCAGTCGGCGATTGCCGCGTCAGGCCGGTGGCATGATCGCGTGCGCGGGCGGATGGCGGCAGCAACAGCGGATGGCGACATCAACGCCTTCAGTTCAGCGCGGGATGGGGCGACGGGCCCACTGCAGGGGTCCGCTGCGCCTTCGCTCGTTGGCGCATGGCTCTCAGCCAACGCGATCAGGAATGACCGTGATGGCGATCCCGGCAATATCGACGCCACAAGCACCCACCTCGATATTCAAGGCGGGTTTGACGCGGCGCTGAGCGAGAACTTCCTCGGTGGCGTGTCGGTATCGTTCACCCGGTCGGAGATTGATGTTGATACGCGCGCCAGCGGCAAGCTGAGCAATTTTCAGGCGGGTGTCTACGGTGCCTATCTGAACGGTCCATGGCAGGCAAATGTCGGCGCGGCGGTCGGCAAGGTGGAGGCGGACATCTCCCGTCTTGTTTCTTTTGGCACTGTTAACGCAACGCCCGGAGCCAGCTTTGACTGGTGGCAATGGTCGGCCCATGGCGAACTCTCCTATCGCCATGATGCAGGTGCTGCCGTGCTGCGTCCGTTTGTCGGGCTGGAAGCAGTCGGCTGGAACGGCTATTCCGTTGAAGAGACCAATGGTGGCGCGGTTGGTCTTCTGGTGACGCGTGGTTCGGACAGCCGCGTCTCCACGCGGTTGGGCATCGAGATATCGACCTCGATTGAACGAGATTTCGGATCCATTGCGCCCTTTGCCAGCTTTGATTGGACTCACCATCTTTCGGGAACGGCCAGAACCATCGACGGACGCTTTCTGGCTCAGCCGATGGCCGGACCCGGGTTCACGGTGAGTTCCTATACACCCGAGGATGAATTCAATGTAGCCTTGGGTGCCACCGTCAAGATGGACGGAAATGTCGAGTTCAGCGCCGCCTACCGCACGACGCTATCGGACATGGGCTCGTCGCATGGCGGGCAGTTCCAGTTTCTCAAGCGGTTCTGATCTCTGCGCAAGGTGAAGCAGGACTCCCCGTTTTTGCATTGCCTGCCAATTTAAAAAACCCGGTCGACACACCGCGTCGGCCGGGTTTTTTTGTTAGAGAAATTCCAGCGAAAGTGGCACCGCTTTCGCGTTCGGAATTGCGTCAAAACAAGGAGATAGAGCTACTCCGGCGATTCTGACAACGACGGAAACGCTCTAGTATTTCGGCACATGGGCGCACAAGTCAGAACTGTTTGTCGCGCCGATGTTCTGGTTCAAACACGGACAGCGAACTCTAGGAGTCGCTCTGGACGCATGTCGCCCAGGAAGAACCTACGCCATCGCTTTCTGCAGGTTCTGGTCGATCTTGTCGAGAAAACCGGTGGTCGACAGCCAGGGCTGATCGGGGCCGATCAGCAGCGCCAGATCCTTGGTCATGGCACCGCCTTCGACGGTAGCGATGCAGACCTTCTCAAGCGTATCGGCGAACTTGGCGAGTGCGACATTGTCGTCGAGCTTGGCACGGTGCTGAAGACCGCGGGTCCAGGCGAAGATCGAGGCGATGGAGTTGGTGGATGTTTCCTCGCCCTTCTGGTGCTGGCGGTAATGGCGGGTCACCGTGCCGTGGGCGGCTTCGGCTTCCACCGTCTTGCCGTCCGGGGTGAGCAGCACCGACGTCATCAGACCGAGCGAGCCGAAGCCCTGGGCGACGACATCGGACTGGACGTCACCGTCGTAGTTCTTGCACGCCCATACGTAGCCGCCGTCGCCCTTGATGGCCTGCGCCACCATGTCGTCGATCAGGCGATGCTCGTACCAGATGCCCTTGGCTTCGAATGCAGCCTTGTATTCGGCCTCGTAGATCTCCTGGAAGATGTCCTTGAAGTCGCCGTCGTAGGCTTTCAGGATCGTATTCTTGGTGGACATGTACAACGGCAGGCTGCGCTCGATCGCATAGCGGAACGACGCATGGGCGAAGTCCCTTATGGAGTCGACGTAGTTGTACATACCCATGGCCACGCCGCCGTCGGCCGGGAACGTCGCCACCTCACGCACGATCGGCTCGGAACCGTCATCCGGCGTGAAGGTCATGGTCAGCTTGCCGGCGCTGCGCA
>JBBQJA010000002.1:0-177465 GCA_038325465.1 Hyphomicrobiales bacterium
GGGCATGAAGGCCATACAGCGCAAACGCCATGGCCGACGCGAAAAGTCATGGTTCCGCACAGGCCTTGACGCCCTCAGGGACTGGATCGTCAACCAGCCAGACACAGCCGCAAACGCATGGCGAACACGCGTGCCCCGAAAACCCCAAATCCTCTCAATAAACCAGTGAGTCGTGTACTGTGGCGCGTCATAAGACGCGCGGCGCTGTCATATGAGGCTCTTTCATGCTCTCCCGATTCATCGGTTCCGGACGTCGTCCGTTCGTTTCACTCTCCGAACAGGAAATCCTGGCGCTCGCCATCTCGTCGGAAGAAGACGACAGCCGCATCTATCTTGCCTTTGCCGATCATCTGCGCGACGATTATCCCCAGTCAGCCCGTGTTTTCGAGGACATGGCGGGGGAGGAGAATCTCCACAGATCCCGGCTGATCGAACGCCACAAAATCCGTTTCGGTGACCGGATTCCTCTGATCCGGCGCGACAACGTGCGCGGCTACTATGAACGCAAGCCGGACTGGCTGCTCAAGACCCTCGGGCTCGAACGTATCCGCAGGATCGCCGAGGACATGGAGGGTCAAGCCCACCGTTTCTATCTGGAGGCGGCCGGACGGACGACTGACGCTGACACCCGCAAGCTTCTCGGAGACCTGGCAGCGGCGGAAAAATCGCACGAGTCGCTGGCGCGGCGGCTCGGCCTCGACCATGTGGCAGGTGATGTCCGGGCCGGCGAGGACGACACAGCCCGCCGCAAGTTCATTCTCACCTATGTGCAGCCAGGCCTCGCGGGGTTGATGGACGGCTCGGTTTCGACGCTGGCGCCGATTTTCGCCACGGCGTTTGCCACCGGCGACACCTGGACGACATTCCTGGTGGGCCTCTCGGCCTCTGTGGGGGCAGGCATTTCGATGGGCTTCACCGAGGCCGCACACGATGACGGCGTGATCTCCGGCCGGGGATCGCCGGTCAAACGCGGACTGGCCTCAGGCATCATGACCGCCATCGGTGGACTGGGCCACGCGTTGCCCTATCTCATTCCCGATTTCCGGATTGCCACCGCAATCGCCATCGCGGTGGTCTTTGTGGAACTGTGGGCCATCGCGTGGATCCAGAATCATTTCATGGAAACACCCTGGAGCCGGGCTATCTTCCAGGTCGTCCTCGGCGGCGCACTGGTCTTTACCGCCGGCATCCTTATCGGCAGCGCCTGAGCCACCGGCGCGCAAGATGCAAGCCGCTGTTCAAGCTTGCGTCTTCTATTCCCATCCGTACTGTGCCCGCTGATTGGCAGCGACCGGGGGGCTGCAGGAGGCGGATGATGCAACGCGGCCAAGCAACGGCCAATGAGGAAAGGCACTCGGGGATCCTCGCTCCACGCAGGGTCATCCGTCTGCTGCGGTGGACGTCATGATGTCTGGCAACCCGGCCGCAGGCCCGCGCGTGGCACCGCTCACGCTTGCCATCGGCGTGTCGATGACCATTGGCTACGGAACCCTTTACTACCCCTTCGCCATTCTCGGCCCCGAGATCGCGCGCGACCTCGGCTGGACCAACAGTTTCGTCTTCGGCGTCTTTTCCTTCGCGCTTTTGTCGAGCGCCCACACCGCCTCGGTGGCCGGACGCATGATCGACCGGTACGGCGCAAGGCCCGTGATGATGGCTGGCTCGATCTGTGCGGCCCTCTCGCTCGTCGCCCTCTCCCGGGTCGGTGCCTGGCCGGCCTTTATCGCCGCCATGCTGATGATCGAGGTATCGGGGCGGATGGCGCAGTATGAAGCCGGTTTTGCCGCACTGACTGCCATTCATGGCCAGGAGGCCCGCCGCCATATCACCCATGTAACGCTGATCGCGGGTTTTGCCTCCACGGTCTTCTGGCCGTTGATCCATTGGCTGCTCAGCGTCATGGACTGGCGTGGCGTCTGTCTGGTGCTGGCAGCGATCAACCTCTTGATCGCGTTTCCGATCCATGCGCTCATTCCCCGCCTCCCGTCGGGATCCGAGCCGGAACAGCCCGCCGCCGACAGTGCTGCGCCCACTGAGGGGACCACACAGCTGACGCGCCTTGCGGCGACAGGCCTTTTGCCTGAGCCGGAGCGCACCCGTGTGTTCGCGCTGATGGCAGTTGCCTTCGCCTGCGGCGGGTTTTTGATGTCGGCTGTCCACAGTTCCTTTTTCGTCATTCTCGACCTGATGGGACGCGACGCGGCGCTGGCCGCGCTCGCGGGCGCGATCATCGGTCCCATGCAGGTGGGGGCACGGGTTGTCGAACTCCTCACCGGCGGAAAGGTCGCCTCCTCGCTCGTGGGTGTGATTTCCAACGCAACCATGCTGGGCGGGATCCTGCTTCTCGTGGCGGCGACCGGGCTGCCCGGCTCCGGGCTGATCATCGCCTTCGCCGCCAGCTTCGGAATTGGCCAGGGTCTCGCTTTCATCGCCCGCGCCGTACTGCCAGCCCGCCTCTTCGGGACAGACGGCTACGGCAGGGTGACGGGCAATCTCGCTGCCGTGCGCCTCCTTTTTACGGCCGCCGCCCCGTTCCTGACCGCGCTGGTGATCGCCCAGGCGGGGCTCTCAGCCGCTTTCGCCCTGCTCATTGCCATGGCCGTTATGGGGGTTGCTGCGTCACTGCTTTTATGGTGGGCCGAACACCGCGCGGGCCGACAGAGCGCCAATCCGCCGACCTGAGCAGACGCGCGCCGTGCCCTGCCGACCTTGGGTCTTGCGACTGCCGCACGACATCGGCATCGACACGCTGGCAAGACTTGCAATGCAGCGGAAGGGCCGGTAAGGGTCGCCCCGCAGGCATTTGCACTCAGAGGCGGTCTGGCCACCGGGGAACGCATTTCGGCCAGTCTCAGAAATCGGAAACTCACGATGCAAGAGAAGTCGCCGCCGCTGAAGGTGTGTCTGATTTTTGGCACCCGTCCTGAAGCCATCAAGATGGCATCCGTCGTCGCCGCCTGCCGCAACGAACCAAGCTTCGAGACCACGGTTTGCGTCACCGGCCAGCATCGCGAAATGCTCGATCAAGTGCTCGCCATCTTCGGCATCAAGCCAGATATTGATCTCAACATCATGAAGCCCGGCCAATCGCTCACCGATGTGACCGTCAACACCCTTCGCGGGCTCGACGACGTCTTCAAGGCCTCGCGGCCGGACGTGGTTCTGGTGCATGGCGATACCACAACGGCCATGGCGGCCGCACTGGCGGCCTTCTACCACCAGATTCCGGTCGGACATGTGGAGGCGGGATTGCGAACCGGCGATCTCTACCAGCCCTGGCCTGAGGAAATGAACCGTCGCTTCGTGGATCTCGTGGCACGCTGGTATTTCGCACCGACCGAGGAATCCAGGGCTTTGCTGATGGCCGAACGGGTTCCGGACGCCCATGTGGTGGTTACCGGCAACACGGTCATCGATTCGCTTCTGGACGTCACACGCCGGATCCGGACGGATGCGGGGCTGATAGCCGAACTGGACGCTGCATTCCCCTTTCTCGACGCCTCCAAGCGGTTGATCCTGGTGACGGGTCACCGCCGCGAGAACTTTGGCGGCGGGCTTGAGAACATGTGCCATGCGTTGGCAGACCTGGCGGCACGCGGCGACACCCAGGTGGTCTATCCGGTCCATCTCAACCAGAATGTCCAGCAGGCCGCCAACAAGGTGCTCGCAGGCACGCGTGACGTGCATCTCATCGAGCCCGTCGACTATGTTCCCTTCGTCTATCTGATGTCGCGGGCGCATTTCATCATCACCGATTCAGGCGGTATCCAGGAAGAGGCCCCCTCGCTCGGCAAGCCGGTCCTGGTGACCCGGTCGGTGACCGAGCGCCCCGAGGCGGTGGCCGTGGGCACCGCCCGTCTTGTGGGCACCGACCGCGCCAGGATCGTTGCCGAGGCCACCCGGCTTCTGGACGACGAAACCGAGTACAAGCGCGTGAGCGCCATCAAGAATCCTTACGGCGATGGCCAAGCCTCATCGCGAATCGTGGAGACCCTCAAAAATGCACGTGTTTGAGACAGTTTCAGTCATCGGGCTTGGCTATATCGGCCTGCCCACGGCTGCCACCCTGGCGTCTTCCGGCGTCCAGGTCATCGGCGTGGATGTCAGCAAGCGGGCCGTGGATGCCATCAACCAGGCCCGCGCCCATTTCAGTGAGCCCGATCTTGACGGTCTCGTCCAGTCTGCGGTCCATTCAGGCAAGCTGCGCGCGGTCACCGCGCCAGAGCCTGCAGAAGCCTTCATCATCGCCGTTCCGACGCCGGTCATGGAGGACAAGTCGGCCGACATGAGCTACGTCGAGCGCGCCGCGCGCCAGTTGGCACCGGTGCTGGCCGAAGGCAACCTGATCATTCTGGAATCAACCAGTCCGGTCGGTACCACCGCATGGATGGCATCCATCATCGCCGGGCTGCGGCCGGACCTTTTCCCAAGCGGCGACATCGCGACGAGCAAGCTGCATTTTGCCTATTGCCCCGAACGCATCCTGCCCGGCCAGATGGTTTACGAGCTCGTCCACAATGACCGCATCCTGGGCGGCATCACACCCGTTGCGGCCCAGATGGCCAAGGCGCTTTACGAACGCTTCGTGCGCGGACAGCTCATTGTCACCAAGGCGGAGATCGCCGAGTTGTGCAAACTCATCGAGAACGCTTATCGTGACGTCAACATCGCGTTCGCCAACGAAGTGTCCAATATCTGCGAGGATGCCGGGCTCGACGTGTTCGAAGCCATCGCGATGGCCAACCACCACCCCCGCGTGAACATCCTTAACCCGGGCCCGGGCGTCGGCGGTCACTGCATCGCTGTCGACCCCTGGTTCCTGATTTCCCGCTACAACGAGATCACGCCGCTGATGCGCGCGGCGCGCAACGTCAACGATCACCGTCCGCACCAGTATGCCGACAAGATCAAGATCGCGCTCGCCTCCGACAAGACCCGCACGGTCGCCTGTCTCGGCCTTGCCTACAAGCCCGATGTGGACGATTTGCGGGAAAGTCCGGCAATCGAGGTGGTGGAACTTCTGGCCGATGCGGATGCGATGCTTCTGGTCGTGGAGCCCAATGTCGAGCAGCTGCCGGCCAATCTGGCAGGCCAGGCCAATGTGAAGCTGGTCAGCCTTGAGGAAGCCCTCGAGCAGGCTGGAACCGTTGCGCTTCTGGTTGGCCATCGCCAGTTCAAAGACGTCACCGGGGGCCAGCTCGCCGGCAAGAAAATCGTCGACGCCATCGGCTACTACCGGCACCACCAGACCGTCTGAGCCAAACAAGGCGACAGATCGGCCGACATGGCTTTGCCCGCTCATGGCGAACCCAGACGAGCCGGGGCGGGCGGGCTTGCCGAAGGGTCGGGTGAAACCGCAGCGTCCGTGGACTTGATGCATGTCGCGTTCAATCGGATTCGATTGAGCGAAACGCACATGCATCCATTCAATGTTTTACAGCGGCATTCACGCATCCGATTGGATGGGCGGCGCTGCAATGCATGTCGCCCGAGGTCGCCGCGCGCCGCCACTTGACCCGGTCCGCAGAGCGAACCCCGGCAAGGCCGGTAAATTATGAGTTTTTTTGGTTTCTTCTGCCATGGTGCAGAAGAGAGCGCCCGCCGGGCGCTGGCGCGTTCGGAGACATGCATGGGGTCACCCCTTTCCATCACGCCCGTTATCCTTTGTGGCGGTGCCGGTTCGCGGCTCTGGCCGATGTCGCGCGAGTCCAAACCCAAACAGTTTCACCGCTTCGTCAATGACAAGACGCTGCTGACCAACACGCTTGAGCGGGTCGGCTATTCAGGCGACGGCCTCACGTATCTCCCGGCCCGCATCGTCGGCGGCATCGCTTTTGAGGCTTTGCTTGTCGAGCAAGGCGAAACCAGCAGCGCCCGGATCGAGCGTTATGTGCTCGAACCGACGATCCGGGACACGGCGCCAGCCGTCGCAGCCGCCATCGCCGACCTTGCCCAGACAGATCCCGGGAGGATGGTGCTCGTTCTTCCCTCCGATCACCAGATCCCCGATCACGCTGCCTTCCATGCCGTCATCCGCACCGGGGCCGAAGCGCTCGCCCGTCGCGGCGGGATCATGACCATCGGAATCGCTCCGACCCGGCCGGAAACCCAGTACGGCTATATCGAACGCGGCGACAGCGACGGCTCCGTCTACGACGTCAAGCGCTTCCGGGAGAAGCCGGACCTTGAGACCGCGCAAGCCTTTCTTGATTCGGGCCGTTTCTTCTGGAACGGCGGCATCTTCCTGTTCCATGCTGGCGAGATGGGCGCGGAAATCGCCCGGCAACAGCCAGAGGTCTGGGCCCAGGCGGTGCGTGCGCTCGCCCATGCGGACATCGTCGACACATGCCACCGGCTCGATGCAGCTGATTTTTCGGCGAGTCCGAAGATTTCCATCGACTATGCGGTGATGGAAAATGCGCCAAAGATCGGCGTCGCGGCGGCGGATTTCGACTGGAACGATCTCGGCTCCTGGAACCAGCTCCACGAATGTTCCGTGCTTGATGAAAATGGCAATGCCCGGTTCGGCGATGTCGTCACAATCGATGTGAAGAACAGCTACCTTCGCTCAGAGGACCGGTTGCTGGCAGTGGCCGGGCTCGAGGACATCATCGTCGTCTCCCAACCCGACGCGCTGCTGATCACCCATCGCAATCGCTCGCATCTGGTCAAGAATATCACCGAACTTGTGAGAAAGGCCGACTGGCCACCGCTGGCGGTTGCCCATTCCGGACGCCCGGTGCCATCGGCGCGCAACATCCGAAAATGGCTTTTCGACATTGCACTGCCGTTCTGGGCTGACAAAGGCATCGACCGGCAGCATGGCGGGGTTTACGAAGCATTGAACCACGACGGCAGCCCCGCCGATCTTGACTACAAGCGACTCCGGGTGCTGGCCCGGCAGATCTATTGCTTCGCCCACGCCTCGATGCTCGGCTGGGAGGGCGATTCCGACACCGTGCTGCGGCACTGCTTTGATACATTGACGGAGACCGGCTGGCATGCCGATGGTGGATGGATCCATTTGTGGAATCCGGACGGTTCGGTTCAGGACACCCGGCGCGACTGCTATGACCAGTGTTTCGTGCTGCTGGCACTTGCCTGGTTGTGGCGGGCCAAGAAATGGCCGCAGGCCAAGATTTGGGCGGAGCGCACCATCGCCTTCATGGACACCCACCTTGCTGATCCGGTCCATGGCGGCTTCTTTGAGACAACCGAACCGTCCGACAGGCGCCGCGCCAATCCGCACATGCATTATCTGGAGGCCATGCTCGCATGGTTCGAGGCGACCGGAGACCCGCGCTATCTCAACCGGGCGCAGCACTCGGTCGACCTGTTCCGCAGCTATTTCTTCGATGCGCAGACCTGGAGCGTGACCGAACATTTTGCGCGCGACTGGTCGCCCGCCCGGGACCGCGCGCCGATGATCGAGCCGGGCCACCACTATGAATGGATCTGGTTGCTGTTGCGCCATGCGCGCTACGCCGACCAGCCTGAGCTGCGGGAATATTGCCGCAAGCTCTATGCGACGAGCCATGCCTTCGGTCATGCGCGCGGAACCGACGCAGTCTGCGACGCCATGGCGCCCGATGGATCGTCCATGGTGGGGACGGCGCGGCTCTGGCCGCAGACGGAGGCGTTGAAGGCTGGGCTCGAAGCGCGGGCAAACGGTCTGCCTGGCGACGAAACACTGTTCATCCGCATGCTCGACGTCATTTTCAACCGCTATCTCACCGTGCCGGTGGCGGGCGGCTGGTACGACCAGCTTGACCCCAACGGGCGGGTCATTTCGAAAAACATGCCGACCAGCACGTTCTACCATGTCTTTTGTGCACTCGTTGAGTATCTGCGTTATGAAGGAATTCTCCCGGTCACCGACAAGCCGTTGGTCAAAGGCAGACCGGTGGCGGGAACCCGCACGCGCGAACTCTGACCAGCGGCAGAGCGAGGGAGAGGTGATGGCAGCGAAATTCGGCACCAGCGGGCTCCGGGGACTTGTCGGCGAGCTGACCGACGGCACGGCTTATCGTCATGCCCGCGCCTTTGCTTCCCATCTGAAAGCCTGTGGCGTGGTCCGGTCTGGCGACGCTGTGTTCGTGGGCCAGGATCTGCGTGCATCCAGCCCGCTGATTGCCGGGCACTGCATGGCGGCGCTGGCCGACGAGAGCCTCACGCCGGTGGATTGCGGCCAGGTGGCCACACCTGCGCTCGCCTATGGGGCGATAACGCGCGGAATTGCGTGCCTGATGGTCACCGGTTCGCATATTCCTGACGATCGCAATGGCGTGAAATTCTACCGGCCCGACGGTGAAATCGACAAGCACGACGAGGCGGCGATCTCGGCGCTCGCCACCGCATTCGTCTCGGACATGGTGTCCGCCGGGACCGATGCAAAGCTGAACCCGGCCCCTGACATCCATGCGGAGTTTGCGCGCCGCTACGAAGGCTTTTTAACCCCGCGTGCGTTGGAAGGTCTCCGCATCGGCGTCTACGAACACAGCGCGGTTGCCCGCGACCTCGTTTGCGACCTTCTGGCTGAAACCGGCGCTTCGGTCATCCGGCTGGGCCGGTCGCACCGGTTCGTGCCGGTCGACACCGAATCGATCTCCGAGACGACGCAGGACATCATCGCCCAATGGACGCGCGCCCATGACCTGTGGGCGCTCGTTTCCACCGACGGCGACAGCGACCGGCCACTCGTCGCCGACGAGACAGGCGCTTGCCTGCGCGGCGATGCGCTCGGGCTGATCACGGCGCTGCATCTGAAGGCCGATGCTGTCGCCACGCCCGTTACCTCCAATTCCGGTATCGAATCCCATCTCGAAGGCAGGGTGCTGCGCACCCGCGTCGGTTCGCCCCATGTGATCGCCGCCATGACCGCCGCCGCCGCGCAAGGCTTTGGCCGCGTCCTCGGATTTGAAGCCAACGGCGGAGTGATGACCGTCAGCGCTTTTCGGGCAGGGTCGGCCGAACTCGCCCCGCTGCCGACCCGGGATTGCATCCTGCCGATCCTTTCGGTCCTGGCGGCGGCAATCGCGGCAGGCAAACCACTCTCAAGGCTTGTCGCAGGTCTTGGCCTGCCTGCGGCCATCAGCGGGCGGATCGAAAACTTCCCGACCGAAACCGGACGGGCGCTGGTGGCGTCGCTCTCGGAGGATGCATCCCAGCGGGCCCGCTTTTTTGCCCCCTTCGGCGGTGCGGCCAGGACCGACTTGACCGATGGTCTGCGCGTCACGCTGACCGATGGCTCGATCCTGCATCTGCGTCCGTCTGGCAATGCGCCGGAAATGCGGGTCTACGCGGAGGCGCGGACCGTGGGGGTCGCGCAGGCCCTCGTAGAGACGTGCATGGGCCGGGTCCGGGAACTGTCCGGAGCCTCGGGTGGCTGAACAAGGCCGTCAGGCAGGACACGTGCGGCGGATCCTCGTGACCGGCGCGAGCGGGTTCGTCGGCCGCGCTTTGGTTGCAGCACTTGAGGCCAGCGGACAGCGTGTGACCGCGCCGGCACACTCACCCAAGACTGCTGAGCAACCGTCAGCCGACGTGCAAGCCGAGGTCGGCTGGGCCGAGCATCTTTCGGGCCAGGACACGGTCATCCATCTTGCTGCCTTCAATCCTGCCCGATGGCAGCCTGCAACCGAAGGCCGCCATGACGCGATCACCCGCGACGGCGCGATCCGGATCGCCCGGATTGCGGCAGCGTCGGGAGTAGGTCATTTCGTGTTTGTGAGCTCGGCGCGGGTTTACGGGTTACCACGGCCAGGGCAGACCGCATTTTCAGAAACGGATGCGCCCAACCCGTCCGATCCGTATGGGCGGGCCAAGGCTGAGGCTGAGGCAGGCATCGCGCAAGCGCTTGCAGGATCGGCCATGCGGCTGACTATCCTGCGGCCGCCGGTCATCCATGCGCGGGACCATGGCGGATCGGTCGGCCTGATCGCCAGAATGTCGCGTCTTGGCCTGCCGCTGCCACTGACCCGGGCGGCCAGCGCCGCCCCCAAAAGCGTCCTAGGTCTTCCCGGCCTCGTGGTCGGGCTGGAGCGGATTGCTGCGAGCCGATCGGGCTTTGAAGGCACATTCAACATCGCAGATCCAGAACCGGTGAGCTTTGGCGACATTGCCCGGCTCGTGGCGAGGGCCAATGATCGCTCAGGGCCGCATTTCATGCCCGAGGCGCTTGCACGTATCGCGCTCCGCGTCCTCATATCGCGGGAGGCTGTCGCCCATCTTGAGGCACCGATCGTGCTTGAAACTTCCCGGATAAGTGCGCAAGCAGGCTGGCCGCCCCTGCCCGCGACCAGCGATGCGCTTGGGCGGTCTTTCGCGCCAGCCACTTCTCGAATGTCGCGTGCAAGCGGTACGGATTGAACGGAACGGCTCTTGAAAGGCGGACGATCCCGGTCGACTGTGCCGCTCCACCATTATGCATGTCGCGCACAAATGGATTCATTCGTGCGACAACGGACATGCATTCACTCAAAGTTTTACAGCGGCATTCACGCATCTGATCGGATGCGCAGAGGCCGCTGTAGCGTGCCCCACCTTTGAGAAAGGTCTGCTCAGTCACGCCAGCAGGATCCATCGGTCCCAGCCAATGCCGTGATTTTCCCCTGGCAGGCCAGAGGCGCGCCGCCGATGACTGGGGCTTTGAGAGTGCGGCCGCCGGAGCTGACAGCCGTGCCTGCATGCCCGTTCAATCCGTCGCGCGTCGGCGCAGCCTTGATTGCATTCCAAATCGTGACGCCCGGGCCGCAGACGGCGCGCTCACGACCGTGTCGCAAGATGATCGGCGATGACGGCCACCACCAGCGCATGGTCGTCGATCTGGGGCAGTCCGGAGACGGTAATTGTGCCGATCGGCAGCGATCCGCGGATGCGCACCGGGAAGGCTCCGCCATGCGGCGCATAGTCAAACGGTGGCAGAATGTATTTTTCCTCGAGCGTCACGCCCTTGATGCGGCAGAGCGTGCCCATGTAAAGCGAGCTTCGAGCGAACCGGTTGACCACGCGGTTCTTGCGGCGGATCCACTCGCCATTGTCCGCGCTGGTGCCCGGAAGGGCGGCATGGAACAGCTGGTGGCCGTGGCATGTCACATCAACAGCGATCGGCAACCGGCCAGCCCGGCCCCGGGCGACCAGTTCGAGCCCGATGGCGATAGCGACATCATTGTCGAAGCGGGGAAACTGAAGGCGCTCCTCCTCATCGGCAAGCTTTTCGAGCACGGCTTCATCGGTCGTCATGGCGGTCTCCCCCTCTGAAAGACCCATCCATAAACCAAATGGGCTTTGGAGGCAGCCAGAAAATGCAACGGTCAAGCCGTCCGTGGCGCGGACCGGCAGCTCAATTCAGCAAAAAGGCCCGCCAGTGGCGAGCCCCGGGCCAATGTCATTTCAGGTCACCCTTGAGCAACGCGGACGCATGACGGCGGTGGACCTCAGAATGTGGTCGGAAAATCCTTGGCTTCGATTCCAAGACGGCGCAGGTCATGCTCGCTCGGGCGTTTGTGAGCGCGGACGGCGGCGGAGGCGGACACAGCGGCTCCGAACATGTCAAGGAAAGAGGTTATCTGGCTGAAGCGTCCGGTGGACTTGGTCATTGTCAGATCTCGCTTTCTGTCATCGTGCGACATGGTAGAGATGGGTTCGGGCCGCGCCAGGGTCAATGCAGGATTCGGGATGCCAGCCGTGCGTCTGACGCAAGGCAGATCCGGGCGCCGCCTTGCAGACCTGCCGGGGCGGGTTCTGAGGCGATTTCAGTCCTCGTCGGTTGCAAACTGCGTAAGGACCGCGCCTTTGCCACGGGCGCGCAGCACCAGCGGCAAAATCAGCGCAAATGCTGCCAGAAGCAGCAAGCCTGCGGCAATCGGGGAGGCGACGAGCGTGGTCACGTCGCCCTGGGCGATGGCGAGCGCGCGGCGCAGCTGTTGCTCGGCCATCGGGCCCAGGATGAGACCCACAACGACGGGGGCAACCGGATATCCGTGAAGCCGCATCATGTAGCCCATCACCCCGAAGATCAGCAGCATGGAAAGCTCGACCGGCGAGGGATTGGCACCGATTGTGCCAAGGGTCGCAAACAGCAGAATACCCGCATAGAGCCAGTGGCGCGGGATGGTCAGAAGCTTCACCCAGAGCCCGATCAGCGGCAAGTTGAGAACCAGCAGCATGACGTTGGCGATCAACAGGCTCGCAATCAGCCCCCAGACGAGTTGCGGATTGGTGGCAAACAGCAGAGGTCCTGGTTGCAAGCCGAACTGCTGGAACCCGGCCAGCATGATCGCAGCCGTCGCCGTCGTCGGCAGCCCCAGCGTGAGCAGTGGCACGAGCGTGCCTGCCGCAGAGGCATTGTTGGCAGCCTCAGGCCCCGCAACACCTTCGATGGCACCATGGCCGAATTCCTCGGGATGGCGCGAGAACCGCTTCTCGGCCGCATAGGACAGGAAGCTTGCAATGTCGGCGCCGCCAGCAGGCATTGCACCGATCGGGAACCCGATCGCGGTGCCGCGGAGCCAGCTTTTCCAGGAGCGCCCCCAATCTCTGGCGCTCATCCAGACCGAGCCTTTGACGGCGATGACCTCATCAGTGAAATTGCGGCCCCGACCGGCCACGAAAAGTGCCTCCCCGACGGCGAACAACGCCACCGCAAGCGTGGTCACCTCGATGCCGTCGAGAAGTTGTGGGACTCCGAAGGAAAGCCTGGCCTGACCTGTCAGCTGGTCGATGCCGATGACCGACAGCGCGAGGCCTACGAACAACGACGTGAGACCGCGCAGGGTTGACTCGCCGAAAGCCGACGAGACTGTAACAAAGGCCAGAATCATGAGTGCAAAATATTCGCGCGGGCCGAAGACCAGCGCCAGCTTGACCACGTGGGGTGCCAGGAAGGCAAGCGCCAGCGTGGCAAGAAGCCCGGCCACGAAGGAACCGATGGCCGCCGTGGCGAGCGCCGGTCCGCCACGTCCGGCCCGCGCCATCTTGTTGCCTTCGAGCGCGGTGACAATGGACGCGCTTTCTCCAGGTGTGTTGAGCAGGATCGAGGTGGTCGAGCCGCCATACATGCCACCGTAGTAGATACCGGCGAACATGATCAGCGATCCGGCCGGATCGAGCCCATAGGTGACCGGAAGCAGCAGCGCCACGGTGAGCGCCGGGCCGATGCCGGGCAGAACCCCCACCGCCGTGCCAAGCGTCACGCCGACCAACGCGTAAAGCAGAATGATGGGGTCGGTGGCAACCGAAAGGCCCTGCATCAGGAAATCGAATGTGCTCACCTCAGCCCCCGTAGATCGTCATTTCGAGAAGACCGCCGGGCAGGTTGAGTTGCAGGATGCGGTCGAAGATTCCATAGACGAGAAAGCTGAAGGCGACGCCGATGGGCAGCGAAATCCAGAGCTCGCGCTTGCCAAAGGCGCGCGCGGCAAAGCTGAACAGAATGCCGGTGGCGATCGAGAATCCAACCACATCGAGGAGTGCAAGCTGTGCGGCCAGGCCGGCGATGATCCACACGATCGGGGCAACCTCCTGCCGGGGGCGATCCACCGAGGCGGTCCGGAAGCCGGCGACAAGCGTCCATGCCCCAAGCCCCAGCAGACAGTAGCCGATCATGCGCGGGACATCGGCGGGGCCGACACCGCCGTAACCGGTCGCCTGCGGAAGCCGGGCGGCATCCCAGATCAGCAGCGCCCCAAGGCCTGCCAGAACAACGGAGATCACGAACGCCGCCCCATCGGGGCGGCGCTTTGCCGGTTCGGTCTTCCGGTTCATTTCACCAGACCGATGTCCTTGAGGATACCCTCGGTGGCTGCGATGTCGGCAGCGAGTTGCGTCTCGAAATCAGCTCCGGCCAAGTAGGTGTTGGACCAACCTTTGGTCTTGAGCGCCTCGTTCCAGGCTGTCGAGGCGTTGAGCTTCTCGATATCGGCGACAATCCCGGCCTTCTGCTCGTCGGTCAGGCCGGGTGCGGCGGCGACCATGCGCCAGTTCTGCAGCACCACGTCGAAGCCGGATTCCTTGAGGGTCGGGGCGTCGATGCCATCAATTCGGGCATCCGACGAGACGGCCAGAAGCCGCATCGCACCGGCCTGCACCTGCGGCAGGAACTCGCCGAGACTCGAGATGCCGGCGGTGACCTGATTGCCGAGAATGGCCGCCAGCGCTTCGCCGCCGCCCGAATAGGCGATATAGTTGATCTTGGTTGGATCGACGCCCGCCGCCTTTGCCAACAGGCCGATGGTGATGTGGTCGGCGCCGCCAGCCGATCCACCAGCCCAGGACACCGCACCCGGGTCTGCTTTCAAAGCCTCGACCAGTTCGCCAATGGTCTGGATCGGCGACGCTGCCGGTACGACGATCGCTTCATATTCGCCAGTCAGCCGAGCAATCGGCGTCACATCCTTGAGCGACACCGGCGATGCGTTGGTCAGAATGGCACCGACCATGACATAACCGCCGACGATCAGTTGGCTCGGGTCGCCCTTGGCCGAGCTGGAGAACTGGGCAAGGCCGACGGTTCCGCCGGCGCCGGGCACGTTCTGAACCTGGACATTGCCGGAAATGCCTTCCGACTGCAGGACTGCCTGCAGTGTGCGGGCAGTCTGGTCCCAGCCGCCGCCGGGGCCGGCCGGTGCCATGATCTTGTAATCGGTCGCCGCTGCCGGCAGCGTGAAGGCTGCGGCAAGTACCGCTGCCAGAATGAAATGCTTCATCTTTGTTCCTCCCTTGGACCCGTGCTGAACGGGCCGTGCTCCATTCAGGGAGGCGACCTTGCCCGGACAGCAGGCAGCCATCCGCGCATCTCTCCTCCCCAGGTCAAAGGACGGCCTCCTCTCAGGCCACCCTCGCGACAACGTCATCACAAAAACCTGTCAACAAGCTGACATCAAGTCGGCTTTTACCCTGCCATGCAGCCGACGCCGGAAACCGCATCATTGGCCTGCGATGGCCCGCTTCCAGCGTCCGAGCAGACTTCGACGCTTGGCCTGGTCGAGATAGACGAGCAGACCGGGGCTGACCGCCACCGGCCGCAGCTGGTCGCCGAGGGCGGCTTGCATGGTTCGGGCGGAGTTTGCGTCCGACACTTCCAGACTGACAGCAGGCAACCGCAGCCGCTCGGCCAGGATCGTCTGACCGGCTCTTGACATGAAGAACGAGAGGAACCGCTCGCCGAGTTCGGGACTGGCCGCGGCCCGCGGCACCAACGCCACGCGGGAGACGACGACGGTGAAATCGCGCGGCAGCACCAGGCCGACATCTTGATGGTTGCGCGCCCAGTCGGCAGCATAGGAGCCCAGAATATTGTAACCGAGCAGCATTCGACCGTCGGAGATGCGTTCGAGAATGTCCTGACTGGTCGGATAGGCCTCCACGCCCACCCGGCCCATCTGGCGGATCACCGACCAGATGTCGCCGAAATGCTCCTGGTCGCGGGCCAAGAACAGGTAACCCACGCCCGACTGCTCAATGTCGTAAGTGCCGATCCGCCCTTTGGACCCGCCGGACAAGGTTTGGAGAAAGGACAGAAGCTCGATGCGCGTCTCCGGCGGGCCTTGGGGAAAACTCGGCTTGTGATACACGATCACCGCAGGCTCGTAGGTCATCGCATAGGCCGTGTTGCGCCAATTGGCCCAGCGCGGCCAGTCCGGACTTTCCGGCACCAGGGCTTCCCGGGCATAACCATCATTGGCAAGCTTGACCTGCAGGTCCATTGCCGAGGAAAAGGCGAAATCGGCGGTGCTTTTCCCGGCATCGGTTTCGGCAACGATGCGGGCATGGATCTCGCCGGTCAGAAGATCTTCGTAGCGCACGGCGATGTCGGGATTTTCCATCTGAAAACCGGCAATCAGCGGCGCGGCCAGCCGCTCGTCAAGCGAGGAGTAGATCACCAATTCACCCAACGGCCGACCCGAAGGCGCTTGTGTTCGGAATACGTCTGCCGCCGATGGCCAGGGAGCCACGATCACAGCGAGGCAAACGATCAAACAAGCGACAAGAGAGGCAGGGAGGCGAGCGGTCATGGCGTACAGTGTCGCAAAGCGGAGCTGTTCACAACCACCCCGCCGCTCTGTAGGATCACGGCCGGAGGGATGATGCGGATACTTCTGGTGGAAGACAACCTGCCGCTTGCCGAAGCGCTGGCGACACTGCTCAGCGGCGCAGGCTATGCGGTTGACAGCGTCCACGACGGAGCGTCCGCCGAAGCGCTGGCTGCGTCCGAGCGGTTCGACCTGATCATCCTCGATCTCAACCTTCCCGAGATGGATGGCCTTTCGGTGCTCAAGGCGATGCGCGCACGCGCCAATCAGGCGGCGGTGATGATCCTGACCGCGCGCAGCACACCCGAGGACCGGGTCCGGGGTCTGGATTTCGGTGCCGACGATTACATGATCAAGCCTTTCGACATCGGCGAATTTGAAGCACGGGTGCGCTCGCTGCTGCGGCGGCAGGCAGGGCTTCGCGCCTCCACAGTCAGCATCGGGCCGGTGACCTTCGACACGGCATCGCGGCTGTTCTCAGCCGCAGGCCAGCCGCTGGACCTGCCGGCGCGGGAGCGCGCGCTTCTGGAACTGCTGTTCATGAGGGCAGGCAAGGTGGTGGCGCGCCAGGCCATCATCCAATCGCTCACCACGCTTGATGACAGCCTGAGCGACAACGCTATCGAGCAGTATGTGAGCCGCCTCAGGCGCAGGCTCGCCCCGTTTGGCCTCAGCCTGAGGACGGCGCGCGGGATCGGCTATTTTCTCGATAAATCGGCCGAGCCCATATGAGCGGTCACGCGGATGGGACGCAGACCCGTGACCTTGCCTATTCGCTCAGGCGACGTCTTCTCGCCTGGTTGTTCGTGTCGACGGCGATCCTGGGCATGATCGCGCTCGTCGACACCTGGCGCGAGGCTATCCGCACGGCGACTGGCGTCTCAGACCGGGTGCTTGCCGGTTCGGCGCTCGCCATCGCCGAACGGGTGACGATCGACGAGAGCGGCGGGCTGGACGTTGACATACCTTATTCCGCGCTCGAAATGCTCACTTCGACGGCGCAGGACCGGGTGTTCTACCGGGTCGACGGTCCGCAAGGCATCTTTCTGACAGGCTACGAACAGCTTCCCATCGTGCCGCGCAGCGAGACCGACACAGCCTTTGCCGACGGCCGGTTTGCCGGCGACCCGATCCGGATCGCGACCTTGTCGCGACAGGCCTCCACCGGTGTCGCCTCCATCGCCTTCACGGTCACCGTGGCGGAATCGACGCTGGCCCGCCGCGATCTCGCAAGCGCCATCCTGTGGCGCTCCGCTCTCAGGCTCGCCGGCATGATCCTCGGCGCCGCCATCATCGTCTGGGTGGCGGTAACCCTCGCACTCCGGCCGCTGAGCCGGCTCGGCGAGACGATCGCCGAACGCTCGCCCGATGACCTGCATCCAATCCGGCAGCGCACGCCCACCGAAGTGGCGGGGCTGGTGGTTGCAGTCAACTCGTTCATGAGCCGGCTCAACACGGCGCTTGAAGCCCTGCGCAATTTCACCGGCAACGCCAGTCACCAGTTGCGCACGCCGCTGGCCGTGGTGCGAACGCAGCTCGCGTTGGCCCAGCGCGCGGCCTCGCTCGAGGAGGCGCGGGCGGCGGTGGCAAAAGCCGATGTGGCACTGGCCCACGCCGAGCGCATTCTCGCCCAGTTGCTGTTGCTGGCGCGCGTCGATGCTGCCGGCGGTCGACCGGCACCCGAGCCGCTGGACCTGACCGATCTCGCTCGTGGGCTCACGTCTGACCTGGTACCGGCGGCGGCGGATGCGGGTGTGGACCTGGGATTTGAAGGTACAGCGAACGTGCAGATCAGGGGCGAACCGGTGCTGCTTCAGGAATTGTTGCGAAACCTCGTGGAAAACGCGCTCGCCTATGCCGGACAGGGGGCGGAGGTGACCGTGCGGGTCCGGCAAGCCGGAGGTGAAGCGGTGCTCGAGGTTGAAGATGACGGTCCCGGCATTCCGCAGGCGCAGCGCGCCTTTGTCGGCAGCCGCTTTGCCCGCGGTCTTCCCGACCAGACAACGACGCCGGGACTGGGACTGGGGCTGGCGATCGTCGAGGAAATCGCCCGGCTTTTCGGCGGCCAGCTGGTTCTCAGGGACAGGGCCTCAGGTCCGGGCCTGCTTGCCGAAGTGCGCTTTCCCGATCCGCTCGCCGCATGAGACCGGAAGCCAGCGAACCAGTGGTTTGATCCCGGCATTTCCATTCCGTTGCCGCAGCTTCCCGAGCCTGTGTCGAAATCGGCAGACCACGACCAAGCCGATAAGTCTCATGGATTTTGCGAAAATTGACATGTGGATTCGGGCGCGCTGAAGATAGGTGTTGGATGTCAAATGAGTGCCCGCGAGGGATCAGACTGATGGCGCGGTGCAGACCATGGCGTTGATTGCCATTCACACACTCGGAAGCCGAGGCGACGTCGAGCCTCTTCTTGCGCTCGGTCGCCGCCCCAAGGCGCGCGGCCACCGTGTCCGGTTCGCGACTGCCCCCCGGTTTGAAGAGGTCGTCACCAGCACCGGCCTCGATTTTTCGCCGTTGCCCGGCGACCTCATCGACCTGATCGGCACTCCTGAAGGCAAGGCGGCGCTGTCCGGAACCGGACTCGCCCGGATCAAGGCCCGGATCTCCCTGGCGCGCGGTTTGGCACCCATGGCGCGCCGCCTTCTCGCGGCCGAGCAGGCCGCCGGCATGGGGGCCGATCTCCTCGTCTATCATCCAAAAGCCTTTGGCGGCCCCCATATCGCCGCATGGCTTGGTATCCCGTCCTTCGTCGCTCTGCCGCTGCCTGCGCTTACGCCCACACGTGCCTTCCCAAGCCCGATCTTGCCGTTCGCCGGTCTTGGACCACTGAACAGCTTCAGCCACAGACTTGTCGCCTGGTTCAGCGACATCGCTGTGCGCGCACCCGTCAATGAGCTTCGGCGCGACCGGCTCGGCCTCGGTCCGTCCAAAGTCGGCATGTGGGGAGACCGCAGACAGACGCCACGGCTCCATGCCTTCAGTCGGGCTGTCGTGCCGGTTCCGAAAGACTGGGGCGAGGCAGACCATGTCACCGGATACCGGTTTGCCGAACCGGACCGCAACTGGACGCCATCGGCAAGCCTCGCAGACTTCCTCGCCTCAGGCCCGCCGCCGGTCTATGTGGGTTTTGGCAGCCTGCCGACCGAAGACGCGGCTCAAATGACGGCTCTGGTGGGTGCAGCGCTCGCCCGCTGCGGCCAGCGCGGCATCCTCGCCACCGGTTGGGGAGGGATGGCGGATAGCCCGCAGGGATCCTCTATCCATATTCTGAAGGAGGCCCGGCATGACTGGCTATTTCCAAGAATGGCAGCTGTCGTTCACCATGGCGGTGCCGGGACCACGGCCGCAGGCCTGAAAGCGGGCAGACCGACGTTGATGTGTCCGTTCTTCGGCGACCAACCGTTCTGGGGGCGCCGTGTGTCGGCGCTCGGTGCCGGTCCACCGCCTCTCCCGTTTGCGAGCTTGACGGTCGAGCGACTGGCCGAGGCCATCGCAAGAACCGTGTCGACACCGAGCTTT
Source organism: Hyphomicrobiales bacterium (assembly GCA_038325465.1). Lineage (GTDB taxonomy): Bacteria > Pseudomonadota > Alphaproteobacteria > Rhizobiales > Rhizobiaceae > Hoeflea. Next base: position 19,554 of record JBBQJA010000002.1, read on the forward strand.
GGCAGCCGGGCGGCCGAACTCGGGCGCGCCATCCCCGCCGAGGATGGCGTGGGCGCAGCAGCCGACCTGATCACTGCGGCACTTGAGACGGCGACGGCGGCGCATCGTCAGAGCAGCGTTTCCTGATCGGGATCGGTTGCCTTTCGCATCCGTGGGGAACGCTCGCGAGAAGGCGGGCCGCCACGGGTCATGGCTGTAATATCGCCATCCGTGAATTCCAGAACGACCGTCTGGCCCGGCCCGACAAGCGCCGCACGTGAGATCGGCCGCCGCTCGGCATCCCGGATAACCGCAAATCCCCGGCTGAGGACCGCGTGGTAGGACAATGTCTGAAGCACCCGCGCCTGGGCCGCGAGCGCCTTGAGATGACGATCAAGCATCCGGTCCACGGCAGTCGCAGACCTGCGTCCAGCGTCATCGAGCCGTCTGCGACTTTGCTGATGGGCGTCTGACAGGCGGCGCGGCGTGGCTGCGAGCATCGCCGCCTGGCGCTCGGTCAACGCTCTGCGCCGGTCCATCGCGCGTTCAACCGCGCGGCTCATTCGCGCCGTGCGCTCGGTGAGTGCCAGACGTTTCTCGCGGATAGCGGCAAGGAGTGCGGCCGGCGTCATGCGCGCGGCCTGCTGCTCGAATCGCCGACGCCGGTTGGCGGTATTGAGAGACAGCGCGCGGCCGAGCGCTCCGCCGGACCGGTCGAGCTTCTGACGCGGCACGGCGAGCAGATTGTCAAGCGTGGGGAGCGCGCGCATCACCGACCGCAAACCGTCGCGGCGGCGGGTCAGGACGCGCGACTGGGCACCCTTGAGGCGGGCGGACAGGCTCGCAAGCCCCGCCTCAAGGTCCGCCTTGACCGGCACGGCCATTTCCGCCGCGCCCGTCGGGGTGGGCGCGCGACGGTCGGCGACATGGTCGATGAGGGTCCAATCGGTCTCGTGGCCGACAGCGGCGATGAGCGGGATCATCGAACCGGCGGCGGCGCGGACCACCGCCTCGTCGTTGAAGCCCCAGAGATCCTCAAGGCTGCCGCCGCCACGCGCGACAATAATCAGATCCGGCCTGGCGATCAGGCCACCGGTCGGGAGCGCATTGAAGCCGAGAATGGCGGCCGTGACCTCGGCGGCGCTGCCTTCACCCTGAACCCGAACCGGCCAGACCAGCACGTGCAGCGGAAAGCGGTCCTCGATCCGATGCAGAATGTCACGAATGACCGCGCCGGTTGGCGAGGTGACCACGCCGATGACGCTTGGCAGGAAGGGCAGCTCCTGCTTGCGCGCCGCGTCGAACAGACCTTCGGCGGCAAGTCGGCGACGGCGGTCCTCCAGCAGCGCCATCAACGCACCGGCACCGGCCGGCTCGATCGCCTCGATGACGATCTGATATTTGGAAGAACCCGGGAAGGTGGTGATCTTGCCCGTGGCAATCACCTCAAGACCTTCCTCCGGCCGGTGTTTGAGGCGCGTAAATGTGCCTTTCCAGATCACCGCCTCGATGCGGGCCTTGTCGTCCTTGAGCGCGAAATAGGCATGCCCGGACGAATGGGGCCCGCGATAGCCGGAAATCTCGCCGCGCACCCGCACATGGCCAAAGGCATCCTCGACCGTGCGCTTGATCGAGCCTGAGATCTCGCTGACGGTGAACTCGGCGGCGTTGGTGGGCGAATCATCGAAGGGGTCGGAAGCCATGCCCGATTCGGCACGGTTCGACGCCTGCGGTCAAGCGCTGAGCACCGGCGGGGCTGTCGCGCGGTTCGACTGGCCGCGCCGAACGGCTCGTGCATGGTCTCAGGCAAAAAATCATCCACACTTCGGGGAACATGCTTTACAGCTTCCAGAATCAAACACTGAGAGAAGGCCGCCGCATGCAGACCCAGATTGACGCCATTGCCGGGGATACGCCAGGAACAAGCCACAGTCTGGTTGTCCACCACTTCGCCGGAACGGACGCATCGGCACCCAAGGCCTATCTTCAAGCAGCCCTCCACGGGGCTGAACGGCCGGGCGTGGCTGCGCTCCATTATCTGATGCCGATGCTGGCCGCAGCCGAACGCAACAATCGCCTGCGGGGTGATGTCACCATTGTGCCACAGGCCAACCCGATCGCCGCGTCCCAGCATATGATGTCCCAGCATATGGGACGCTTCGCTTTCGGCACGCGCGTCAATTTCAATCGCGAGTTTCCGGTGCCGGGCCCTGACGGGGTCGTTCCACTCGACCGGCCGGACGCGCCGGTGTTCGCAGAACGGCGGCTCAAGAGCCGGCTTCTTGATCTGGCGTCGGGCGCTGACATCGTGCTGGATCTGCATTGCGACGACGAAGGCCTTTCCTATCTCTACGTCGCCGATGCCTTGTGGCCCGGCCTTGCCGATCTCGCCCGGTGCTTGCAGGCAGAGGCTGTGATCCGTTGGCACGCCATGCCAGACCGCGCCTTCGAGGAGGCGGTGTTTGCGCGCATGTGCACGGACGCGGGCGGGGCGGCCGCACTTGGCCGCAGATGCGTCACGACGGTGGAGTTCCGCGGCGAGGCGGATGTGGACCCGTCGCTTGCGCGGACCGACGCGCTCGGTCTCTATTGTTTTCTGGCCGGTCGCGGTGTCATCGATGACCCGCAACCGGCAACCCTCGCACTTGCACCGGATTTTCCTGCGGCACCTATTTCCCATGTGGAAATGATCCATGCGCCGGCGGGCGGCACGCTCCTCTTCCACGTCCGGCCCGGCGATCGGGTCACCGAGGGCGATCTGCTGGCCGAAATCCTGGTTCGCCCGGGCGAAGACGGCGGCACCGTGACCGTGCATGCGCCCCAGGCAGGCCTGATCTTGACACGCCGGTCGCGCCGCTTCATCCGCACGGGCGATGATCTCATCAAACTGGTGGGTGTCGCACCTTCGGCATCAGCGCGCGACGGCACGCTTGAGGCCCGCTGAAGCCAATCAGCGATGGCCGTAGTAGAGCGAAACGGTGTGCTCGGCTTCCGCAAAGAACAGCCAGCGCTCAAGAAACAGGCCGGCCATCATCACGCCGGCTGGTCCGAGCATGAAAGCCGAAGGCGCATCCAGCACCACGATTGCCGCCAGCAGACCAAGCGGCAGAACGCAGCCCAGAAGCAGCGCAAGACGCCTGAGTGTGCCGGCATGCTTGCGGCCGATGCGATGGACCATTTCGCGGGTGAGATAGTTGTCACCCGTATGGGGAGATTCCAGCAGCCGGACGCGGCCGCGAAATCCGAGGCCCGTGGCAGTTTCGGGAGACGCCCCGATGTCCGAAAGCCGCGCACGCGCCGACTGCCGCCACCAGGCGAGCTTGAGTACCCAGGCGAAGACGACCAGCGCGAGACCCGCGGGCGCGGGAGCTTCGGCATCCCCGAGGCCAGCAACAACGAGCCAACCGGTCGCTGCGGAAAAACCGAGATAGATTGCCGGCGTCAGACCAGTGTTCCACTGCGGCACCGTCTTCAACTGGGCGTAGATCATGGACGTGGCAAAGACAGTGAAAACCGCGCCGGTTGCGCTCAGCGCTCCGAGCCAGGCGAGTCTCGTGCCTGTGGTCATCCAGATCAGCCCATAGGCAAAGAACAGAACCAGGGTTGCGATTGCCGCCACGCCTTCCCGCGACAGCCAGGACGAACGCCACTGGCTGAGCGCGCGCCAGGCGCGTTCGGGATGGCCGAGGTGAAAGGTGGAGGCAATCAGTCCCGCAACCGCGAGGCCGCAGGCGGCCAGGCAGAGGATGAGAATGCGCAGCCGACTTCCGTCAAGCGGAAAGCCGAGGCCGATGACCGTCATGGCACCAAAGCCCGCGCCCGAGGTCACGGTGAAGAAGATGACGGAAATGGCGGGGTGCATTGTGCGCCTCAGCCCAGCCGCTCGAGCGCGGCATCGAGCCAGCCGAGAAAGCCTGTGGCGGAGGTCTCTGCAGGGGGAGGCGGATCGACCGTGGCCGTCTGCGTGCGCCGCGTGTCACGCGGCGGCAAGTATCGGTTGACAGGCCCGGTTCCGAGATCGGGCATCAGGGCAAGGCCACCGCGGGCCGCCGACAACTTCGAGACCGAGGAGTCCGGATCTGCAAAGTCACCGAAATGGCGGGCGCCTGTCGGGCAGGCGCGGACGCAAGCGGGCACCCGGTCGATCTCCGGGATGGTCTGGTTGTAGATGCGGTCGACGCAGAGCGTGCATTTCTTCATCACCTTCTCGACCGGATCCATCTCGCGCGCGCCATAGGGGCAAGCCCAGGCGCACAGACCGCAGCCGATGCACAAGGCTTCATCGACCAGCACGATGCCGTCTTCGCCGCGCTTGTAGCTTGCCCCGGTCGGACAGACAGTGACGCAGGGCGCATCGTCGCAATGCAGGCACGATTTGGGGAAATGAACGATCTCGGCCGCTCCCACGGGCGGTGTGATCTCGAATGTATGGACACGGTTGAGCCAGGCCCCTGATGGTGCGGCTCCGTAGGCGTCCACATCGGCGAGCGGGGTGCCCGAGCCGCCGGAGTTCCATTCCTTGCAGCTGACGGCGCAGGCGTGGCAGCCGACGCAGGTGTCAAGATCAATGGCAAGACCGAGACGCTTGTCGGTGGAGCGAGGGAGAGAGGTCATCGGGTCAAGTCCCCACTTGAAGTGACGGTGGCCGGACCCTGACCGACCGGGCTCACCTGTGACCCGGTGCGGGGCAGGCTGACCGCCAGGCTCTGGTCGGGATCCCGACGGATCGATACCCTGAGATCGAACCAGGCAGCCTGGCCGGTCACGGGGTCGGAATTGGACCAGCGCAAGCCGTCGCCTTTGGCGGGCAGCAGCTCGGCGATCAAGTGATTGATGAGGAAACCCTGCTCGGTCTCCCGCGCCGCAGGATCAAGCGCCCAGGCGCCCTTGCGCTTGCCGATCGCATTCCATGTCCAGACGGTCGAGCCATTGAGCGCATCCATCCGCGCCACCGGCACGCGGATCTGGCCATTGGAGGAGGTCAAAAGCGCCCAGTCTCCGTCAGACAGGCCATGCGCGTCACAGACCGCGCCAGGCACGAAGAGCGGCGCAGTGCCATGGATCTGCCGCAACCAGAGGTTCTGCGACCCCCAGGAATGATACATGGCGGCCGGACGCTGGGTGATGGCATGCAGAGGAAAGTCCACCTCCGCGCTGTCCGTGTCGGCGAAAGGGGGATACCAGACGGGCAGCGGATCGAAGGCGGACCGGATGCGGTTGCGGTGGCTGTCAGGTGGTTGCGGGGTGAGCTTGCCTTCGGCTGCGAGCTGGAAGCGGCGCATCGGCTCGAGGTAAAGCTGGAAGACATTCTCCATCGGCCCCTCCTGCAGGCCGTGGGCCACCGCCCAGTCCTGCCAGGCGCGGTTGGAATGTTTGAAGTAGCGTGCTTCCTCCGGCACGTGCAGCTCGAAAAAACCGCCGTTCTCGATGTAGCGCCGGATCTGTTCGGGATTGGGCTCGCCGCGGCCTGTCTTCGACCCGTCTGCACCCCGCCACCCGGCGAGCGGGCCTATTCCGGGCTTGCGCTGGTGGGAGACAATGTAGTCGGCATAATCCCGGTAGACCGGCCGCCCGTCTGGGTCGGCCATGCCGGGCAGGCCGATGCGGGCGCCGAGATCGAGAAGAACGCTCTGGAAACCGCGCACGTCGCGGTCCGGCGCCACCACTGGCCAGCGGATCGAATCGCACATTGCATCCGGATCCGAGATCGGGCGGTCCAGCAGCGAGATCGCATCATGGCGCTCGAGATAGGTGGTGTCGGGCAGGATGAGATCGGCAAATGCCACCATTTCAGAGGAATAGGTATCGGAGTAGATGATCTTGGGAATGACGTAGCCGCCGTCTTCGTTCTTGTCGGTGAGCATCCGCATCACCTCCGAGGTGTTCATGGACGAATTCCAGGCCATGTTGGACATGTAGAGAAACAGGACTTCGATGCCGTAGGGATCGCGCGCATGAGCGTTGGAGATCACCATGTGCATCAGCCCGTGAGCCGAGAGCGGCGCGTCCCAGCTGAAAGCCTTGTCGATGCGCTGCGGCGTGATCCCGTCTTCTTCCAGCAGCAGATCCTCGGGTCCGCGCGGATAGCCCAGATGCGGTCCCATGAGGGGGGTGCACTTCTGCGATCCGCCATGGGGCCGGGGCTGGCCCGCCACCGGCCGCGGATAGGGCGGCTTGAAGCGGAAACCGCCAGGGCAGTCGATCGAGCCGATCAATATCTGAAGGAGATGCAGCGCCCGGCAAGTCTGGAAACCGTTCGAATGGGCCGAGATTCCCCGCATGGCGTGAAAGGTGACGGGACGGCCGACCATGGTTTCATGGCGTTCGCCCTTCATGTCGGTCCAGGGCTGATGGACAACCAGTTCGCGTTCGAAGGCCGCATCGGCGATTTCCGCAGCAAGGCGACGGATGGTGGCGGGCTCGATGCAGGTTCGGTCAGCCACCGCTTCAGGAGAATATTCGGGTGTCAGATACTTGGCCGCAAGCCCTTCGAAGACCGGACGCGCCGAGCGGCCGTCGGCCAACCGGAAGCTGCCGCTCAGCGCCACCTTCACGCTCCGTTCATCGGTCGCAACGACAATACCAGTTCGACGGTCCGCCACCAGCGGACGGCCCTCGCCGTCACGGGCGAACAGACCGTGGTCGGCGGCGGCCGGATCATCGATCACCAGCCACGGCGCATTGGTATAGCGGATCAGATAATCGAGATCGATCTTTCCCGTCTTGAGGAGCACATGCACGAGCGAAAGGATCAGCAAGCCGTCGGTCCCGGGCGTGATGGCGAGCCATTCGTCGGCAATGGCATTGTAGCCGGTGCGGACGGGATTGATGCCGATCAGCTTGACGCCACGCGCCTTGAGCTTGCCGAGCCCGATCTTGATCGGATTGGAATCGTGGTCCTCGGCCACGCCGAACATGATGTGAAGCTCGGTGCGGTCCCAATCCGGCGCACCGAATTCCCAGAAAGCGCCGCCGATCGTATAAATGCCCGCAGCCGCCATGTTGACTGAGCAAAAACCGCCATGAGCGGCATAATTGGGGGTTCCAAACTGCTGCGCCCACCAGCTGGTGAGCGACTGGCTCTGGTCGCGTCCGGTGAAGAAGGCAAGCTTCTTCGGGTCCGTCTGACGCACATCGTCAAGCCAGCCGGCCGCCCGCGCCAGCGCCTCGTCCCAGCCGATCTCGCGGAACTCGCCCGAGCCGCGCTCGCCAGTGCGCAGCAAGGGCTTTTTGAGCCGCGCCGGCGAATACTGCTGCATGATGCCGGCTGAACCTTTGGCGCAGAGCACGCCCTTGTTGATCGGATGCGCGCGGTTGCCTTCGATGTAGTTGATCCTGCCGTTTTTCAGGTGCACGTCGATGCCGCACCGGCAGGCGCACATGTAGCAGGTGGTTTGCCGGATCTCGTCAGAAACGGGCGTGGAAAGGTCGGGCGTCGCATGTCGCATTGTCATATCGCTCCCTCCCCCGATCATCGCGGCGGGGCATGATTGCATCGGCTGAGACAGCCGGGCCCTGTTCCACCGCCCCTCAACGCCGGTCGATCAGGACGGATGACCCACCGCAAGCCGGACACTGTTTCCGAAAGGACACTGTTGCCGGGAGGGCCCCATTTTGAGAGGGCCCCGTCGAGAGGATACCATCGAGAGGACCTTGTGTCGGGGGAATTGTCAACACTTTCTGGAAACCCCGTCTCCGGCGCCCTGCCGTCTCAGCGCGCAAGCAGAGCCGGCAAATCGTCGATGCTTTCCAGAACGTGATCGGCCAGCGTCGCGAGCGTCTCGCGCGTGCCGGTGCCGGTCAAGACGCCCACCACGAGCGCCGCACCCGCCGCACGCCCCATGATGAGGTCATGACGGTTGTCGCCGACGATGGCTGTCTGGTCCACCGGGCAGCCGGTAGATCTGCAGAAGGCCGCTACCATCCCCGGTTCGGGTTTTGCGCCATACCCGCTGTCATAGCCGGCGACAAAGTCGACAAGCCCCGCCACGCCGAGCATTGACAGGCTGCGGCGGATGGAAGCCTCGTTGTCGCTGCTGGCGACGCCGATACGGATGGAGCGGGACCGCAAGCGCGCAAAAAGTGCCGCCAGGTCGGTCACCGGAACAGCGTGGTCGGCACCTTCGACGAAAAGACGGTCAAGCGCCAGGACCAGGTCCCCCGCCGCCATGGGGCTGCCGGCTGAAATCATGCCGTGGGCGATCTCAACCGTGTTGGCGGCCGCAAACAGGCTGTCAGCGGCGGTCCTGCCGGTCACCGGGTCGAGCCCGCAGGCCAGGAGCAGGCGATCTGCCAGGACCGGATCGCCGCAGGCGGCGAGCGAGGCCGACCGACGGATGACCGGTGCCCAGCTCGCGTCGAAATCGAGGAGCGTGCCGTCCTTGTCGAAGACGACGCCAATGATCTGATTGTGCTTCCTGCGGCTCATTCCCGTCCTCCGTGCACGCCGCCGTCAGCACGGCATGACCGCAGACCTAGCCAGCGGCGGCATGCGGCGTCAATGCCCTGCAGACCGAGGCTGCCCTGACGATTCTGTGTCTGGAAAAGTCGTTTCTGCGCGCGCGGCTGAGCCGGGCGACTTCTCTCCTTCCGCGGGCGGTGCAGCCTCAGAGTCCATTGCTCACAGGCCCTATTGCGCACGGGAAGAAAATGCGATTGTGTTTCAAACGTGATCACCTGTCCGACGGGCCCGGACATGTCATCGCAGCGTCACACGGTATCAGTACCGGAAAGGCTGCGGCTTTCAGGCCGGAATAACGCCGCATGAAGCGGGAAAGAGGAGTGTCTCCAGATGACGACAATCAAGAACATGACAGTGGTGTTGGCTACGTCGGCAGCGTTCGTGCTGAATTTCGCCGGCGCAGCGTCCAGCCAGACGATGGAAGAACTGGTCACGGCGGCCAAAGCCGAAGGCATGCTGACCACCATCGCCCTGCCCCACAGCTGGTGCGGCTACGGTGACGTGATCGCAGGCTTCAAGGCCAAGTATCCGGAAATCAAAGTCAACGAACTCAACCCCGATGCAGGCTCCGCCGACGAACTCGAAGCCGTTCGCGCCAACAAGGACAACAAGGGCCCGCAGGCACCAGACGTGCTTGACATCGGCCTGTCGTTCGGTCCCGCCGCCCAGGCCGAAGGTCTGCTGCAGCCCTTCAAGGTCTCGACCTGGGAGACCATTCCGGCCGACGCCAAGGATGCGGATGGCCACTGGTACGGCGACTATTACGGCGTGATGTCTTTCGCCGTGAACACCGATCTGGTCAAGAACGTGCCGACCTCGTTTGCCGATCTGCTGAAGCCCGAATATGCCGGCCAGGTGGCTCTGGCGGGTGACCCGCGCGCCTCCAACCAGGCCATCCTCGGCATCATGGCCGCCGGTATCGCCAAGGGCACGGCACCCGGTGCCGAAGGGGCCGCCGCTGGCCTGCAGTTCTTCAAGGAACTCAACGCGGCTGGCAATTTCGTGCCTGTGATCGGCAAGGCCGGCACACTCGCACAGGGCACGACGCCCATCGTGATCCAGTGGGATTACAATGCGCTCGCCACCCGCGACGAACTGAAGGGCAACCCGCCGGTGGAAGTCGTGGTTCCCTCCGATGCCGCACTCGCCGGCGTCTATGTGCAGGCCATCAGCGCCTATGCGCCGCAGCCGAACGCCGCCAAGCTCTGGATGGAATATCTCTATTCGGACGAAGGCCAGCTTGGTTGGCTCAAGGGCTATTGCCACCCGATCCGCTTCAACGACATGGCCGCACGCGGCGTGATCCCGGCGGACGTGATGGCAAAGCTGCCGCCGGCAGATGCCTATGAGAAGGCAATCTTCCCGAGCCTCGACGCAGTCAACGCCAATTCCGAAGCGGTCAAGGCCGGCTGGGATTCCGTCGTGGGCGCCAACGTCGTCGAATAAGGCATCGATCAAAAGAGCCGTCCCGTCCTCTGCGGCGGGGCGGCACTTTACCGCAATTCCAGCGAAAGTGGCACCGCTTTCGCGCCCGGAATCGCGTCGAAACAAGAGGACAGAGCTATTCCGGCGATTCTGAAAACGTCTGAACAGCTTTGGCGCATCGCAGAACAGGCAGACCGGATGGCCGCTTCCCCCGCACAGAACCGTCTGCAGCCCCTGCGCTGGTTGGGCGTTCTGCCGTTCTTTGTTTTCACCTTTTTCTTTCTCCTGCTTCCCGCACTTTACATTGTCATCGGCGCGTTCCGCGACGCTTCGGGCGGGTTCACGCTCGACAATGTCATAGCGCTCAACACGCCGACGATCCTGAACGCCTATTGGGTGTCCATCAAGGTCAGCTTCTGGTCGGCGCTGCTGGGGTGCCTGATCGGGTTTGCCATGGCAGCAGCCATCGTCTTCGGCGGTTTGCCCAAGGCGATCCGCTCTCCGCTCCTGACCTTCTCGGGCGTCGCTTCCAATTTCGCCGGCGTTCCGCTGGCTTTCGCTTTCATCGCCACAATCGGTCCGGCAGGCTTGATCACGCTGTGGCTGCGAAACGACTTCGGCATCAACCTGCGTGCCTTAGGCTTCAACCTGTTCAGCTCGACCGGGCTGATCGTCACCTATCTCTTCTTCCAGGTGCCGCTGATGATCCTGATCATCACGCCCGCGCTTGACGGTCTGAAGAAGGAGTGGCGCGAAGCCGCCGCCATTCTGGGTGCTACCGGTTTTCAGTATTGGCGGATGGTGGCGCTGCCGATCCTGTTTCCTTCGCTGCTGGGGACTTTCGCGCTGCTGTTTGCCAATTCCTTCGGTGCGGTGGCGACAGCCTTCGCGCTTGCCGGCCCGCAGCTCAACATTGCGCCCATCCTTCTGTTCTCGCAGATCCGTGGCGACGTGCTTGGCAGCCCCGGTCTCGGCTATGCGCTCGCCTTCGGAATGATCTGCATCACCGGTGTGGCCAATGCCGTCTACATCACGCTGCGCGCCCGGTCCGAACGGTGGCTCAAATGATCCGCTTCTTCGCCTGGAGTGCATTTCTCCTCGGATCGCTGGTCTTCATCCTGCCGCTGCTCGGCATGACGGAGTTCTCGCTGTCCATGCGGCGCGGGGTCTATTCGCTGGATGCCTATGTCTCGGTGCTGTCGGATCCGCAGTTCCGCGCCACTTTCGTCTATTCGGTCGTCATGGCGCTGTTCACCATCGCTTTCGGTGTGCTGCTGGTGGTGCCGACCGCTTACTGGGTGCGCCTGCGCATGCCGGGCCTCAGACCGATCATCGAGTTCATCACGCTCTTGCCGCTGGTCATTCCGGCCATCGTCATCGTCTTCGGCTATATCCGGCTCTACAACACCTCCTCGATCCTGCCGCTCACGGGCTCCACCACCGGCACCAATATCCTGTTGATGTTTGGCTATGCGACACTGGCGCTGCCTTACATGTACCGAGCCGTCGACACCGGGCTCAGGACCATCGACGTGGCCACGCTCACGGAAGCGGCGCAGTCGCTGGGTGCTGGTTGGGGCACCATCCTCGCCAAGGTCATTCTTCCCAATGTCCTGGTCGCGGTGCTGTCGGGCGCTTTCCTCACCTTCGCCATCGTGCTGGGCGAATTCACCATGGCCGCCCTGCTCAACCGTCCAGCTTTCGGTCCCTACCTGCAGGTCGTCGGTGCCAACAAGGCCTATGAGCCGGCAGCACTTGCGGTGATCGCCCTCGCCATCACCTGGGCCTGCATGGGGTTGATCCAGCTGGTCACACGGTTCTCCAAGCACACGAGAGTACAACGCTGATGGCTTTTCTCGATATCGATCACCTGGAGAAATCCTTCGGCCAGGTCCAGGTGGTCAAGGATTTCAACCTTGCCATTGAAAAGGGTGAGTTCATCTCGCTGCTCGGCCCCTCCGGCTGCGGCAAGACGACGGTGCTGCGGATGGTGGCAGGCTTTGAAACCCCGAGCACTGGCCAGATCCGCATCGAAGGGAAGGACATCGTCACCCTCAAGCCGAACCAGCGCAACATCGGCATGGTGTTCCAGGCCTATGCCCTGTTTCCCAACCTGACGGTCGCTCAGAACGTTGCCTTCGGCCTCAAGGTCGCCGGCGTCAACCGAGCGGATCGCGATGCACGGGTCGAAGAGATGCTCGCGCTGATCGGACTTGCCGCTTTTGGCGATCGCTATCCGTTCCAGCTCTCAGGTGGCCAGCAGCAGCGCGTGGCGCTGGCGCGTGCGCTGGCCGTGCGCCCACGGGTGCTGCTGCTCGACGAGCCGCTGTCGGCGCTTGACGCCAAGATCCGCGTAAGCCTCAGGACCGAGATCCGTGAAATCCAGCAGAGGCTCGGCATCACCACCTTGTTCGTCACGCACGATCAGGAGGAGGCGCTGTCGATTTCGGACCGGATCGTGGTCATGAATGGCGGCATTGCCGAACAGGCGGGCACACCTTTCGAGATCTACAACCAGCCAGCCACCTCCTTCGTCGCTTCCTTTGTGGGCACGCTGAGCATTCTCGACGGCGTGGTCGAAAACAGAACCACCGGCACGGTGAGCGCCGAAGGCATCCGGCTCGACCGGCTTGCCATCCCGGCATCGCTCACTGAGGGCGACAAGGTCCAGGTGGCGCTCAGGCCTGAGGCGATCCGGGTCGAAGGCCGCGACGGCGATATCGGGCTCGACGGCGTCATTTCGGCGGTCCACTTCATGGGCTCGGTCATCCGCATCAAGCTCACCGTCGGTCAGGCGAAGCTGTCGCTTGACACCTTCAACGATCCCACCCGTCCACCGCCGCTGGTCGGCCAGACGATGAGAGTGCATCTCGCGCCACAGATGGTTCTGGCGCTACCGGCTTAGAGCTATTCCGGACGCGAAAGCGGTGCCACTTTCGCTGGAATCGCTTTATCCCTGTCTTGACGCAATTCCGGACGCGAAAGCGGTGCCACTTTCGCTGGAATTGCTTTATCCTTGTCTTGACGCAATTCCGGACGCGAAAGCGGTGCCACTTTCGCTGGAATTGCTTTAGGCGAAGGTGCCCAATTGACCCCGATCAGAGAAACGGGACAGCCGCCGTGCTGTCACGGACGATCAGTTCCACCTCCAGGATCGTCGGCACTGCCGGCTCGAGATCGACAGTTCCGGACAGGCGCTCGATCATCATCCGCGCTGCGGTGGCACCAAGGCTTGAGCGCGGCTGCCTTATGGTGGTCAGCGCCGGGATGTAGCGACCAGCGATGTCGATGTCGTCAAAGCCGACGACCGAGACGGCCCGGGGAACCGACAGCCCGCTGCGGGCGAGTTCGGAAATGAACCCGAATGCCATCTGATCGCTGGCGCAGAACACCGCCGTGGGGCGCTCGGCAAGATCGAGCCAGGCGTGGGCCGCCATGACGCCCGAATCAAGGGAGAAGTCACCCCGGAACAGACAGTCCGGCCGGGGCGAAATGCCGAAGGCCGAGAGCGCAGCCAGTGCGCCCGCCTGACGCGCCTGGGTGAGCACGTTGTCCTTGGGTCCCGACAAAAGCCCGATCCGGCGGTGGCCGAGCGCGTGCAAATGGGCAATTGCGAGCCGCGCGCCGTGGTCGTTGTCAACCCGCACCGACGGGTAGGCCCCATCATGGGTCCATTCGCAGGCAAACACGATAGGCGGGCTCGTGGGGCTTTCGAAGCCCGCACCAAGGAGACTTCCGGGAAGAGCGCCGTCCAACGCTATGATGCCGTCGGCGCGGTTGTTGTGGAGATACTCAGAGACCAGTTCCGGCTTCGCCCGCACCTGTCGGGTGTCGACCACCAGCATGTTGAGATCGCTCCTGGCCAGGGTCACCTCGATGCCCGCAAGGATTTCGGAGAAGAATGGATTGCCAAGATTGGGCACCATGACCACGACGGCACCGGTGCGCTGACGCCTGAGATTGCGGGCTGCGTGGTTGACCCGGTACCCGGTCAGCTCAGCGGCGGCCAGAACGATGTTGCGGGTGGCTTCGGCCACCGATTCGGGTTTGGAGAGCGACCGGCTGACGGTCGCCGTCGATACGCCTGCAACCCGCGCCACATCGGTGATCTTTGGTGTCCGCATGATCATCTCAACCTCGCCCCAATTCCGTTCACCGGTCCGAAGCCCCGAACGGCAGACGTCTTGCAAATGTGGCTTGACTCTATTTGGCTTCGCAGTCAACCTATATGTAATCGATTGCAGGCCGGTTACGACCGAGCGGAGATCGGCCTTCTGTTTGAGGAGACAGGAGCTGGAACATGTGCCCGCAAGGCAAATGGACCGGACAATGGGAGCGTGCGGGGAGAAGTTCAAATGCAGCAGTTCAGGCAGTTTTGCGCATGCATGCCTGCAGGTGCGCCACCATGCGCGTCAGCATCCAGACGGGCCAGTGCAATTGCGCGATCCCGTCGACCTTGCATGCCTGCATCCCGGCTTGCCGGAGCGGATCCGGTGCGAGCCCACCTGTCGCCACTCGATCGCACGCCGAACCCGTTGGAGAACCAGGGCAGGCCGTCGCCCGTCGTTCCAGGCCGAACCGCTTGCAGACTGCCGAGAAGGAGACCCTGGACATGACCCGATGGCACCCCGCAGACGACCGTTACAGCGCGATGACCTACCGAAGAGCCGGGCGGTCGGGGCTCAGGCTTCCGGCGGTTTCGCTCGGCCTGTGGCACAATTTTGGCGATGACACGCCACATGAGCGCAAACAGGCTCTGTGCCGGACGGCGTTTGATCTCGGAATCACCCATTTTGACCTCGCCAACAATTACGGACCACCGGGAGGAAGCGCGGAAGCAGCGTTCGGGGACATCCTGCGGACCGATTTTGCCGGTTTGCGCGATGAGTTGGTGATCTCGTCCAAGGCGGGCTACCACATGTGGAACGGACCCTATGGCGAATGGGGCAGCCGAAAATACATGATCGCAAGCTGCGACCAGAGCCTCAAACGGCTTGGCCTCGACTATGTAGACATCTTCTATTCCCACCGGTTCGATCCTGACACGCCACTCGAAGAAACCATGATGGCGCTGGACCACATCGTCCGCTCGGGCCGGGCGCTCCATGTCGGGCTGTCTTCCTACAATTCGCAGCGAACGCGCGAAGCGGCCGCCATTCTCAGGGATCTCGGGACGCCCTGCCTCATCCACCAACCCAGCTATTCGATGATCAACCGCTGGATCGAAACCGACGGCCTGACCGACACCCTTGATGACCTTGGCATCGGATCGATCGTCTTCTCCCCGCTCGCTCAGGGCATGCTGACCACGAAGTACCTCTCGGACATCCCGTCCGATTCGCGGGCGGCGCAGGGCAAATCGCTGCGCACCGCTTTTCTCAACCCCGAAACCATCGCCAACATCGCAGGGCTTAACGCGATCGCAGAGCGGCGCGGCCAGACACTTGCGCAGATGGCCATCGCCTGGGTGCTGCGCGGTGGCCGCATCACCTCGGCGCTGATCGGCGCGAGTAGGCCCTCCCAGATCGAGGACTGCGTGGCCGCACTCGTCAATCCGGATTTCACCGCAGCCGACCTGGCCGAGATCGACGGCTTCGCGCGTGAAGCTGACATCAATCTGTGGGCCGCATCGGCCGAACTTGAGGGCCCAGCACGCTCATGACATTTCGATCCAATCCGCCACGATTTGAACCCGATCCACGCCCGCTGCCCGAAACGCCTGACTTGATTCGGGTCCGTTTCGATGGTGACCGACTTCCCGAGGGGATGCAGAGCCTCCCGTCAACCCTGGCCAATCCCGCGGAGCTTCGGTTCACCGGATCCGTGCTGCAGATGGCCGGACGTCGGAGGGATGCAGACCCCAACGGTCCGGCGCTGATCGGGCGAAGGCTGCATCATGGTGACTGCGCCGTGATCATCGAGATCGACGCGCAGCCACCCGCTGCGGGGCCTGCTGCCGGACTTGTCTTCCTGCGCGCCCATGGTGCTGGCGAAGCGCTGGTGATCTCCGGCGATCTGTCCGGCGGGCGAAGACTCGAACTGCTCGAACGCCGCGCGGACGGCGCGCCGTGGCGGCTTGCGGCTGGTCTCATGCCTGCCGGTGTTGCCGACACAGGGCCGCTCGGCCTCGCCATCGAGGTGCATGGTGCCGCCCGGCACTTCCTGTTTCGCGACACGACAGGTGACTGGCGCGATTTTGGCCAACTGGAAACCAAAGCCATCGTCTCCGACAGTGCCGCGACAGACTTCATCGGGTTTGGCGTCTTCGCGCGGCGCGACTGCGTGACGAGCGCGGATATCGCATCGTATACCTATGTCGGACTGTCGGACGGATAGAGACGGCACAGGTATCATTCCGGGTCCGGTACAATCTGATCGAGGCAGTTTGTTCCCCGATCTCCAAATGAAGGCATGACCGACGCAGTTTCCAAGAGGAGGAACATTGGATGGCGAAGACGATGAAAGGTCCAGGGATTTTTCTGGCGCAGTTTGCAGGCGACACAGCTCCCTTCAACGCCTTGAAGCCGATTGCCGAGTGGGCAGCCGGTCTTGGTTACAAGGGCGTCCAGATCCCGAGCTGGGACGGGCGGCTGTTCGATCTCGCCAAGGCCGCCGCGTCCAAGGACTATTGCGACGAAGTGAAAGGCATCTGCGCGGAAGCCGGGGTCGAAATCACGGAAATCTCCACCCATCTCCAAGGCCAGCTCGTCGCCGTGCATCCGGCCTATGACAGCCAGTTCGACGGCTTCGCGCCTGCTTCAGTGCACAACAATCCCAAGGCCCGTCAGCAATGGGCGGTCGAGCAGATGATGCATGCGGCAAAGGCCTCGCGGAACCTGGGGCTTGACGTGTCGGTATCGTTTTCGGGCGCGCTCGCCTTTCCCTATCTCTATCCGTGGCCGCAGCGGCCTGCGGGCTTGATCGAGGAAGCCTTTTCCGAGCTTGCCCGGCGCTGGAAGCCGATCCTTGACAGCTATGAAGACCAGGGCGTGGACGTCGCCTACGAGATCCATCCGGGCGAAGACATCTTCGACGGGGCGACCTTCGAGATGTTCCTGGACCGGCTCGGTGGCCACCGGCGCTGCATGATCAACTACGATCCCTCCCATTTCGTGCTGCAGCAGCTCGACTATCTCGCCTTCATCGACATCTATCACGAGCGCATTTCGGCCTTCCACGCCAAGGATGCGGAGTTCAATCCGACCGGCCGGCAAGGGGTCTATTCGGGATACCAGTCCTGGACCGAACGGGCTGGCAGATTCAGGTCGCTCGGCGATGGACAGGTGGACTTCAAGGCGGTGTTCTCCAAGCTCGCCCAGCATGGCTACGACAGCTGGGCGGTTCTGGAATGGGAATGCTGCCTCAAGCATCCCGAAACAGGCGCTGCCGAAGGTGCCCCTTTCATCCGCGATCACATCATCCGCGTGACCGAAAAGGCGTTTGACGATTTTGCCGCTTCCGGCGTGGATGCCGAAGCCAACCGGCGAATGCTTGGGCTTGACTGAGAGTGGGAGCCACAAGACTGAACCGAACCGAAACGCATCCGAAAGGATATTGCTTTGAAAACGGGATTCAATCTTCTCTTATGGACAACGCATGTCACGGAGGCGCATCTGCCGCTCCTCGACCTCATCGCCGAGGCCGGCTACGACGGGGCCGAGATACCGATTTTTGAAGGCGACCCGGACCACTATGGCCGGCTTCAGCGCGAACTGGTGGCCCGAGGATTGAAGGCGACCGCGGTCGGCGTCATTCCAGGCGAGCACGCCAACCCGATCGCAGCCGAGGCCGCGATCCGGAAAGCCGGGCAAGCCCATCTCGACTGGCTGGTGGACTGCTCGACAGCGCTTGGGGCCGAGGTTCTGTGCGGTCCGTTCCACTCCCCGCTCGGCAGCTTTTCGGGGACAGGGCCGACCGCTGACGAATTTTCCCGGTGCGTAGAGGCCCATGTCGCCATGGCCGACCGCGCAGCACCGCACGGTCTTTCCATGTCGGTGGAGCCATTGAACCGGTTTGAATGCTATTTCCTGACCACCGCCGACGGCGGACGAGCTCTCGTGGAGGCGGTGGGGCGTCAGAACTACGGCTACCTCTACGACAGCTTCCATTTCAACATCGAGGAAAAAGACCCGGTGGCAGCCATCAGCCGGACGGCAAGGGCGATCAACCACGTCCATGTCTCTGACAACGACCGTGGCACGCCGGGGGAAGGCCACGTGGATTTCAGCGCTATGATGGCCGCGCTGAAGGCCCATGGCTATGACGGTTGGCTCACGGTCGAGGCTTTCGGCCAGGCGCTACCGGCGCTGGCGGCGGCCACCAAGGTCTGGCGGCCGTTCTTTCCTTCGGAAGAGCATGTGGTGCGCGGGGCCATGAAGACAATCCGCACACACTGGACACAGGCCTGACGGCCGAACGGGAGGACAAGACGATGACAATCCAGGAGTCAGGGGCAAAGGCTGCGGCCCAACCTGCGAACGGGCCGGTGCGGCTCGGCATGGTGGGCGGCGGCCAAGGTGCTTTCATCGGCGCGGTTCACCGCATCGCTGCACGGCTTGACGGCCACTACCAGCTTCTAGCGGGTGCACTCTCGTCCGATCCGGACCGGGCGCGCGCATCGGCCACTGAACTTGGCCTTGATCCGGCCCGCAGCTATTCCGACTTCACCGAAATGGCGCGAGCGGAAGCAGCACGACCCGACGGCATCGAGGCTGTGGCGATCGTGACGCCCAACCACCTGCATTACCCGATCGCAAAGGCCTTTCTGGAAGCGGGCATCCATGTGATCTGCGACAAGCCGATGACCTCGACGCTTTCGGACGCACAAGCACTGGCGGCGCTTGCAGCAACGTCGGGACGCCTGTTCGTCTTGACCCACAATTATACCGGCTATCCAATGATCCGCCAGGCGCGCGCGATGGTATCAGACGGCGTCCTTGGCGAAATCCGGGTGGTCCAGTCCGAATATGCCCAAGACTGGCTCACCGAGAAGCTCGAGGCTTCAGGCCAGAAACAGGCGGCCTGGCGGACCGACCCGGCGCAATCGGGCGCCGGTGGCGCAACCGGCGACATCGGCACCCATGCTTACAATCTCGCCTGCTTTGTCACCGGACTGGAGGGTGACAGCCTTGCCGCCGATCTCGACAGCTTCGTCGAGGGCCGCGCGCTGGACGACAATGCCCATGTGATGCTGCGCTTCAAGCCGGTCCGTCCAGGGGCACGGCCGGCCAAGGGCATGCTCTGGGTGAGCCAGGTGGCACCGGGCAACGAGAATGCGCTCACCCTCAGGGTTTACGGAAGCAAGGGCGGACTTGAGTGGGCCCAGGAAAACCCCAACCTGCTCTGGTACACGCCGCATGGCGAACCCAAGCGGCTGATCACCCGTGGCGGTGCTGGCGCCAACGCGGAGGCGGCACGGGTCAGCCGCATTCCGTCGGGACATCCGGAAGGCTATCTTGAGGGCTTCGCCACGCTCTATTCGGAAGCCGCAGACGCAATCCGCGCCTTGCGCGATCCCGACGGTGTGATCCCCGCCCATGTGTTGTCGCCCGGCATTCCCGAAGGACTGGCCGGCCTGCGCTTCGTCACCGCCTGCGTGGCCTCCTCGAAAGCCGATGCCGCATGGATTGCGCTGTGACAGCAGGGATCAATAGTGCGGTGGCTTCTGGTTTGGCGACGGCCCGACGTTGTCGGTGACGTCATCGATATGGTCGAGCATCTGGGCAAGATCCGCCCTCAGGCGTTCGCTGAGCCGCCATTGGTCTGCGAGCTGCCGCGACAGCTCCTCAATGGTGGCTGACTGGTGGGCGGCCATTTCCTCGAGCCGGACCAGCCGGTCCTCGACGGTCGTGTTCGGTGTCACTGTCATCGGGTGATTTCCTCAAGCGTCTGCCGCCAGATCGGCGGGAGGGGAACCGGACGGCGGCTCGCCCGGTCGACATACACATGAACGAAGCGGCCGTCGGCGAAGGCTGCATCTTCATCGTTGCGAAACAGACCGATGCGATAGGCCACCGACGTCGTCCCGAGCCGCTCCACTGCCAACCCCGCCGTCACGCGGTCGGGAAAGCGGACTTCGGTGTGATAGCGGCAACCGGTCTCCACCACCAACCCGATCATCGCGCCGGACACCGGATCGAGCAAGCCCCGCTCGATGAGCCAGCGATTGATTGCCGTATCGAAGAGGAGGTAATGGGCGGCATTGTTCATATGGCCGTAGATATCGTTGTCCGACCACCGCGTCTCAAGCGCCTGCAGCAGGGCGAAATCCGCTCGATGTGACGGTTGGGCGCGTATCATGGTCTTGCTTTCTGCATCGGCGTGACTGCTTTCCCACACACGCAGCCGCGTCTGGTGGGGTGCGCAAATGAGTCTGGACTTTGGCGCCGGAACTGTCGAGACTGCAGCGCAACGGCACTTCCCCGCGAAGGCGCCGGACCGATTGCAAGCCCAGACAGGACGCCATGAACGAAATCGCCATCGAGCTCAAGGGCATCGACAAAAGCTTCGGCCCGGTCCGCGCCAACAAGGATATCAATCTCAGTGTCCGCAAGGGCACCATTCACGGCATCATCGGCGAAAACGGCGCCGGTAAATCGACGCTGATGTCGATCCTTTACGGCTTCTACCAAGCCGACCGCGGTGATATCTTCATCTCCGGCGCGAAGACCAACATCAAGGACCCCCGTGCGGCGATCGCCGCAGGCATCGGCATGGTCCACCAGCATTTCATGCTGGTAGAGAATTTCACGGTCCTGGAAAATGTCATGCTGGGTGCCGAGGATGGCCAGATCCTGAATTCAAGCATCGCCAAGGCACGCGCCGAGCTCAAGCGGCTGGAGCGCGAATACGGGCTGGAAGTGAACCCGGACGCGCTGATCGAGGAACTGCCGGTGGGCATCCAGCAGCGCGTCGAGATCCTCAAGGCGCTGTTCCGGGGTGCCGACATTCTCATCCTGGACGAGCCGACCGGGGTGCTCACGCCGGCGGAGGCCGACCACCTGTTCCGGATCCTGCGCCAACTCAAGGACCAGGGGAAAACGGTGATCCTCATCACCCACAAACTGCGCGAGATCATGGCCATCACGGATGAGGTGTCGGTGATGCGACGGGGTGAAATGGTGGCCACCCGGCAGACATCGGCGACTTCTGTGGAGGAGCTGGCTGAACTGATGGTGGGTCGGCGAGTGTTGCTGCAGGTCAAGAAAGGGCCGACAAACCCGGGCGAGGTGCTGCTTGAGGTGGACAACCTCACCGTTCACGACTCCCGCGGCGTGGCGATGGTGAAAAACGTCTCGTTCACGGTGCGCGCGGGCGAGATCGTCGGCGTGGCGGGCGTGGCGGGCAACGGCCAGTCCGAACTGCTCGAAGCGATCGCCGGCATCCGCAAGCTGGAGACAGGTCGCATCCTTCTCAAGGGTGAACCGCTGACTGGTGTCGGGGTGGCCGACCCGGCTGGGCTGCGCAAACGCGGACTGGCACATGTGCCCGAAGACCGGCACCACATGGGGCTGGTCCTCAAGTTCGAGGAAAGCGAAAACTCCATTCTCGGTTATCATGACGACCCGCTTTATGTGAACGGTGCCTTTCTCAACATCGAAGGAATCCGCAAGGATGCTGCGGAGAAGGTAGAGAAATACGACATCCGTCCGCCGAATGTGCGGCTCAAGACCGCCAATTTTTCGGGCGGAAATCAGCAGAAGATCGTGCTCGCGCGAGAAATGGAGCGCGATCCTTCCGTTCTGATCATCGGCCAGCCGACGCGCGGCGTCGATGTGGGCGCCATCGAATTCATCCACAGACGCATCATCGAGATGCGTGACGCGGGCAAGGCGGTCCTGCTGGTCTCGGTCGAGCTCGACGAAATCCGCTCGCTCGCCGACCGTGTGCTGGTGATGTTTGACGGCCGCGTGGTGGGCGAGCGCGATCCCGGAACCTCGGAAGGCGAGCTTGGCCTGTTGATGGCGGGCGTCACTCAAGCCCGGGAGGCAGCGGAATGAGTGCCGGCTACGGAAAGCTGCCGGCCTGGGTCGATTTCGGACTGATACCGCTCATCAATCTTATTGTGGCGTTTCTCGTTGCAGGCCTGGTGGTCCTTGCGGTGGGCGAAAATCCGTTGCGCGCGGCGGGCCTGATGGTCAACGGTGCTTTCGGCTATGGCGAAGGCGTGGGGTTCACGCTTTACTACGCCACCAATTTCATCTTCACGGGTCTCGCGGTCGCAGTTGCCTTCCATTGCGGGCTTTTCAACATTGGCGGCGAGGGTCAGGCCTATGTCGCGGGCCTTGGGGTAGCGCTCCCCTGCCTCTGGTTTGATGATCTTTTGCCCTGGTATCTTCTGTTTCCCATCGCCGTCCTCGGCACCGCGTTCGTCGGGGCGGCCTGGGCCCTCATTCCGGGCTGGCTGCAGGCCAAGCGCGGCAGCCACGTGGTGATCACCACCATCATGTTCAATTTCATTGCCTCAAGCCTGATGGTCTATCTGCTGGTCGACGTCCTCAAGCCGGCGGGCTCGATGGCGCCGGAAACCCGCGGCTTCACCGAAGGCGGGCAGCTTCCCAAGCTCGACTGGCTGCTTGCAGCGGTCGGTTTTGACATCGGTAGTGCGCCCTTCAATTTCTCGTTTTTGCTTGCGCTCCTGATGGCCTTCATCGTCTGGGTGGTGATCTGGCGTACCCGCCTTGGTTACGAGATCAGAACCATGGGACACAGTCCGACGGCTGCCCGCTATGCCGGCATCCGGGAATCCCGGATCATCATCATCACGATGCTGATGTCCGGCGCACTCGCCGGGATGATGGCGCTCAATCCGATCATGGGCGACCAGCACCGCATGCAACTCGATTTCGTTGGTGGCGCGGGATTCGTGGGTATTGCGGTGGCACTGATGGGACGCTCGCATCCCGTGGGTATCATTCCGGCGGCGATCCTGTTCGGCATGCTTTACCAGGGCGGCGCTGAGATCTCCTTCGAGATGCCGGAGATTTCCCGCGACATGATCGTCATCATCCAGGGACTGGTCATTCTGTTCGCAGGCGCGCTCGAAAACATGTTCCGGCCAGCCATCACCACTTTCTTTGCAACACTGAGCGGTGCGCGGGCATCCGCCTCTGCGTCGGCGTCGGAGTAGGACGGATGGAATTCTTCGATACGCTCATCGTCGTGTTGCAGTCGACCATCCGGGTGTCGGTGCCGCTCATCCTGGCGGCGCTGGCCGGTCTTTACTCGGAGCGTGCGGGCATTTTTGACATCGGCCTCGAAGGCAAGATGCTGGCGGGTGCCTTCGCCGCCGGTGCGGTGGCAGGCATCACGCAGTCAGCAATCCTGGGCCTGGGGGCGGCCATCGCAGTGTCAGCCGCGCTCGCTCTCGTGCATGCTTTCGCCTGCATCACCCAGCGCGGCAACCAGATCGTCTCCGGCGTGGCGATCAATTTCATCGCGGCCGGCGCAACCGTCATCCTTGGCCAGGCCTGGTTCCAGCAAGGCGGACGCACACCAGCGCTCGGCGAAGGGGCAGCGTTCAGCCGTGTGACGCTGCCCTTTGCCGAAGACATCGCCGGAGTACCCCTCATCGGCGACATCTACTCCGGGCTTTTATCGGGGCATTTCCTTCTTACCTATCTCGCTTTTGCGCTGGTGCCCTTCACCTGGTGGGTCCTGCACCGGACCCGATTCGGGCTGCGGCTGCGCGCTGTGGGTGAAAATCCCGGCGCAGTGGACACGGCCGGCATTTCAGTCGTCTGGCTGAGATACCGGGCGGTGATCTGCTGCGGCATCCTGTGCGGCATTGCGGGTGCCTATCTGTCGCTCGCCATGACCTCAGGCTTTGTCAAGGGCATGTCTGCGGGCAATGGCTACATCGCGTTGGCCGCACTGATCTTTGCCAAATGGAAGCCAGTCAACGTGATGTTCGCCTGCCTGCTGTTCGGCTTCCTCGATGCCATGGCAATCCGCATGCAGGGCAATCCGCTGCCGCTGATCGGAGTGGTTCCGGTCCAGTTCATGCAAGCGCTGCCCTATATCCTCACCGTCATCCTGCTGGCGGGGTTCATCGGCAAGGCTGTCCCGCCGAGGGCCGGTGGCGTGCCCTATATAAAGGAGCGCTGAGACATGGCGCATGATCTTTTCGAGGCCGCCAGGGCGGCCATGGCCAGGTGCCATGCCCCCTACTCGAAATTCCCGGTCGGCGCGGCCATTCGCGACAGCGACGGGCGGGTGCATGCGGGCGCCAATATCGAGGTGATCGCCTTCCCGGAAGGATGGTGTGCGGAAACCACTGCGATCAGCCACATGGTCATGGCGGGCGGCAAGCGCATCGTTGAGGTGGCTGTCATTGCCGAAAAGCTGGACGAGTGCTCGCCTTGCGGCGGATGTCGGCAACGCCTTGCGGAATTCTCCAGCGCAGACACCCTCATCCATCTGTGTGACGCCAACGGCGTGACCCGGACCGTTCGGATGGACGAGCTTTTGCCATTTGCTTTCACCACCGAGGTGATCGGATGAGCAGAACCATCGACATTCTCATCAAACGCCTGCACGGGCTGATGCCGCGCCATGCCGTGGTGCTCGGTTCCGGGCTCGGACCGCTCGTCGATATGGTCGAGAATCCGGTCCGCATTCCCTATCACGAGTTGCCCGGTTTCCCGGAAAGCGGCGTCTCCGGGCATGCCGGCGAAGTCGTTGCCGGCCATCTGGGAAGCACGCCGGTTCTGATGCTGTCGGGGCGGGTGCATTACTATGAGCACGGGCAGGCTGACGCCATGCGGGTGCCGCTCGAGACCTTGCACGGGCTTGGCGTCACGCACCTCATCCTGACCAATTCGGCAGGATCATTGCGCCAGGACATGCCGCCCGGATCGGTGATGCGCGTCACCGATCACATCAATTTCTCCGGCACCAATCCGCTGTTCGGGGAGCCAAGCGATCGCCGCTTTGTCGGCATGACCAGTGCCTACGACGCCGACATGGGGCATGACATGGCAGCGGCAGCAGCACGCACCGGCACCCCCCTCCACGAAGGCGTCTATATGTGGTTTTCCGGTCCAAGCTTCGAAACGCCAGCCGAAATCCGCATGGCGCGCGTTCTCGGGGCGGACGCCGTGGGCATGTCGACCGTTCCGGAAGTCATTCTGGCCCGTTTCCTCGGCATGAAGGTTGCTGCGGCCTCGGTGATCACCAACCTGGGCGCAGGCATGAGCGGAGCCGAGCTGAGCCACGACGAAACCAAGGACATGGCACCGGTGGGCGGACGGAAGCTGGCAGCCATACTCAAGGCCATGATCGACAATCCGGAGAAAGCCCATGGCTGAAGGCATCGATCTGGCGTCCCCGATGGACGTCGCACGAATGGCGCTCGCCTGCCTTGACCTGACCGACCTCGGCGAAGACACGACCGCGGCAGCCACGCTCGCGCTCTGCGACCAGGCGGTGACGCCGCATGGCCATGCCGCCGCCATCTGCATCTGGCCGCGTTTCGTGGCCGTCGCCCGCGCCAGGCTCGGCAGCGGCCACAAGGTGCAGATCGCCACGGTCGTCAATTTTCCCTCGGGTGACATGGCCATTGCCGATGTCCTTGGCGAGACCGAAAAAGCTGTGGCAGACGGTGCTGACGAGATTGACCTGGTCATTCCGTGGAAGGCGCTGGCGCAAGGCGAGGAAGCCCCTGTCAGGGCAATGGTGGCGGCAGTGCGCGCGGCGGCGCCACATCCGGTGCGCCTCAAGACGATATTGGAAACCGGAGAACTGAAGGATCATCCGCTGATCCGGCGGGCGGCGGAGATCGCGCTTGGCGAAGGTGCTGATTTCATCAAGACCTCGACTGGCAAGGTCACCGTCAATGCGACCCCGGAAGCCGCCGAGATCATGCTTGAGGCGATCGCCGACGCAGGCGGCAAAGCCGCCTTCAAGCCATCTGGCGGGATCCGGACGGTGGCAGACGCGGCCGCCTATTTTACCCAGGCCGAGCGTATCATGGGCAAGGGCTGGATCGGGCCGAACACGTTTCGCTTTGGCGCATCGGGGCTGCTCACCGATATCCTCGCCACACTCAACGGGGTTGTTGCGGGCAAGCCGGGAGCAGGCTATTGACATTCCTTCCCCAGGAAGCAATCCGGGCCAAGCGTGACGGCGGACACCTGACAGCGCATGACGTTTCGGCCTTCGTGTCGGGGTTGACCGACGGAAGCGTGAGCGAAGGCCAAGTTGCGGCGCTGGCGATGGCGATCTTCTTTCGCGGCATGAACCGCACTGAAGCCGTGGCCCTGACGCTTGCCATGCGGGATTCGGGCGAGGTGCTCGCCTGGCCGGAACTTGACCGGCCGGTCGTCGACAAACATTCCACCGGCGGAGTGGGCGACAATGTCTCGTTGATGCTGGCACCGATTGCGGCTGCCTGCGGGCTTGCGGTGCCGATGATCTCGGGACGCGGGCTCGGCCACACCGGTGGCACGCTTGACAAGATGGAGGCGATCCCTGGATATCAGGCCATGCCGTCCAGTGCGCTGTTCCGCAAGGTGGTGGCCAGGACAGGCTGCGCCATCATCGGCCAGACCGGCAATCTCGCGCCCGCAGACAAGCGGTTCTATGCCATCCGCGACGTGACCGGAACGGTGGAATCGGTGCCGTTGATCACAGCCTCGATCCTGTCGAAGAAACTTGCGGCAGGTCTTTCAGGGCTCGTGCTGGACGTCAAATGCGGAAATGGCGCCTTTATGACCGACCAGGCCAAAGCGGTCGAACTCGCCCGATCGCTTGTCGATGTCGCCAATGGTGCGGGCATGCCGACCACCGCGCTCATCACCGACATGAACGAGCCGCTCGCATCAGCCGCCGGCAATGCCGTGGAGGTCATGAACGCGATCGACTTCCTGACCAACGCAAGGCAGGATCGACGTCTGCTCGAGGTGACCTTGGCGCTTGCTGCGGGCATGCTCATCGCTGGTGGTCTGGCCGGAAACGAAGCGGAAGCGCTGTCAAAGGTGAGGGCGGCGCTTGCATCGGGCGCGGCGGCGGAGGTCTTTGCCGCCATGGTGGCCGGTTTGGGCGGACCTGCGGATCTGATCGAAAATCCCGGTCGCCACCTGCCGTCAGCGCCGATCATCGTGGATATCCTGTCCGAAGAAACGGGCTTTGTCGCCCGCTACGACGCCCGCCGCGTCGGGCTTCTCGTGGTGGCGCTGGGTGGCGGTCGCTCCCATCCGGCTGATCCCGTGGATCCGGCGGTCGGCCTTACCGATCTCCCTGCGCTGGGAACCAAGATTGCCAGGGGGGATCGTCTGTGTACGGTCCATGCACGCGACCTGACACAGGTGGAGACGGTGCGCGCCGCGCTTTCAGACGCCATCAGCATCAGTGATGCCGCTCCAGCCATCGGGCCGACGGTGATTGCGCGGGTTTCCTGAGCCGTCAGTTTCTCAGTTCGAGCGTCTTGTTGCGCACGGCATAGGACTCGATCTTCGACATGAAACTCATGCCGATCAGCGTCGACGACAATGCCGTGTCATCAAGCACGAAGGCCTCGACATTGCTGACCGAAATGGGCCCCAGATCGACACGATCGAGAATGACGAGAGCCGCACGGGTGCGTCCGTTGGCGGTGGATACCGAATACCCAAAATCGGCATCGGTAAGGTGCAGACCGACACTTTTTGCGGTTGCTTCATTGATCGCCACATACGTGGCACCGGTATCGATGAGACCCTTGATCCCGCGTCCGTTGACCTTGAACCCGGCATTGAAATGCCCGCTCGCGTCCATTGCGATCGATACGACCCGGGCACCAGTGGTGTAGTTGGCTGGCACTTCTGTCGATGCCGGCAAAACGGTCGCGGCCGAACCCTTGACGGCGGCGACATCCGTCGGCGCGGAATCGGTGCCCAGAATTCCCGCAACGTAATGGGGAAGGCTTGCGACAGCGAGTGCAGTGCAAAGGATGAAAAAGACTTTCTGGAACATGGGATTCCTGCCCGGTTTGAGGAGCAGTGAACATGAGCCAGCCTAACGGCAGATGAATCAGGGGCGGGACGAGGCGGCTTTTTCCAGGAAGGGTTAAGGAGTGGTTGTTGGCAAAGGACCGGCGCGATCAGTAGCCAGACGCGCGGTTGACGACATTGCGCAACGCTTCGCCTGCGTCGTGGGCGTCCATCTGGGCGACCATGTCAGCCACAAGACTCGACGCCACCGAAGTTGCGGCGGCGTGCGGCGTGAGCGTGACTTTCGGATGCGACCAGAAGGGACTGGCCGGGTCGAGCGGCTCCTCATTGAAGACGTCAAGCGAGACTGCGCTGAGGCTGCCCTCGTCAAGCGCCGCCAGGATGTCCGCTTCGACCTGGAGCCCACCACGCCCTGCATTGATGAGCACGGGCGCGCCAAGCGGCCCGCGCCGGGTCATCCGCCTGAACAGGGCAAGGTCGAGGAAGCCTTTTGTCGACGGCGTGAGCGGCAACAGCACGACAAAGATATCGGCCGAGGCGAGAAACTGGTCAAGCCCGTCCGGACCGGAGAAGCAGGCCACGTCGGAATGATCTTTGGCTGTGCGGGACCATCCGGTCACCTTGAAGCCGAGGACAGCGAGCTTGGCGGCGGCATCCGAGCCCAGTTCGCCAAGCCCCATGATACCGACGGTCAGATCGGCGGCGGCCTTCTGGCTGAGATCCTCCTGCCAGAGTCCCGCCGCTTGCCGGGCCCGGTAATCACGCCCCTTGCGATGATGGTCAAGCACCTGCCAGACGACGTACTCGCTCATTCGCGCCGTCAAATCTTTCGAGACAACGCGGACCACCGGCACATCGGGCAGGTCCGGATCGCCGATCACGTGGTCGACGCCTGCCCCGAGCGAGAAGACCGCTTTCAGGTTGGGCAGGCGAGCCAGAACCGATGGACGCGGCTTCCAGACCAAGGCATAGCGGATCGACGGATCTTCAGGCCCGGCAGGGTCCAGAGTGACTGGTCGGTCCGGCGCGGTGCGCACAAGTTCATCGGCCCATTCCTGCACGTCCCAGCCGGTGGCAGTCACCAGAATTCGACCCTTGTTCATCATCAAGACCCCCTCTTTACAGCGCCGCATATCCAGTCGGATGCGTGAATGCCGCTGTAAAACATTGAATGAATGCATGTCCGTTATCGCACAAATGAACCCATTTGTGCGCGACATGCATTAGTCGCTGACCGCCCCGACCGGTGCGGTCGCCAGATTGAACGCAGCCGCCATCAGGGCGCGCGTGTAGTCGGTGCCCGGATGATCAAAGATCTGCTCGGCCGACCCCTGCTCGACGACCTTGCCCGCTCGCATGACAATGACGTCATTGGCGAGTGCGCGCACCACCTTGAGGTCGTGGCTGATGAACAGATAGGCCAATTCGTGCCGGGACTGCAGGTCGCGCAGGAGATCGACCACTTGCGCCTGGACGCTCATGTCGAGCGCCGAGGTGGGCTCGTCGAGCATGACGAAGCGCGGCTTGAGCACCATGGCGCGCGCAATGGCGATGCGCTGGCGCTGGCCGCCGGAAAACTCGTGCGGATAACGCCAGCGGGTGGACGCGTCGAGCCCCACTTCCACCAGCGCCTCCGCCACGCGTCGGTCCCGATCCTGAGAGGTGAGATGTGGCGCATGGATGGCAAGGCCTTCGCCAACAATGTCGGAGACGGACATGCGCGGGCTCAGCGAACCGTAGGGATCTTGAAAGACCACCTGCATGGCGCTCCTGAGCGGGCGCATGGTCTTGAATGTGCGGTCGTGCAGCGCCTGGCCGTCGAAATGGATCTCGCCCTTGGACCGGATGAGACGCATGAGGGCGAGGCCGAGCGTGGTTTTTCCCGATCCTGATTCGCCCACCACCCCGAGCGTCTGACCCGCCTTGAGGGTGAGCGAAACGCCGTCGACTGCCTTGATATGGTCGACAGTCTTTCGCATGAAGCCCTTCTTGACCGGAAACCAGACCCGAATATCCTCACCCCTCATGACCACCGGTGCTTCGGGATTGGCCCGTGGCGGACGCCCTTTTGGTTCGGCGGCAAGCAGGTGTCGGGTATAGGCATGCTGCGGATTCTTGAAAATCTCCGACGTCGGACCACTTTCGACGATCTTTCCACCGGTCATGACGCAGACCCGATCGGCGAACTTGCGGACAATGCCCAGATCGTGGGTGATGAACAGCATCGCCATGCCGTGGTGGCGCTTGAGGTCGCCGAGAAGCTCGAGGATCTGCGCCTGAACCGTGACGTCGAGCGCGGTCGTCGGCTCATCGGCAATGAGAAGTTCCGGGCGGTTGGCAAGCGCCATGGCGATCATGACACGCTGCCGCTGGCCACCCGACAGCTCGTGCGGATAGGAGGCCAGGCGCTTCTCCGGTTCGCGGATTCCAACCTGGGTCATCAGGTCGAGCACTTTGGCGCGGGCGTCGGTCTGAGATATTTCCTGGTGCAGATGCAGGACTTCGGAGATCTGACGCTCGACCGACTGGAGCGGGTTGAGCGATGTCATCGGCTCCTGAAAGATCATGGTGATATCGTTGCCACGCACCCGGCGAATCGCGTCTTCCGGCACCGACAGCATGTCGTGTCCCTTGAACAGGACCTGCCCGCTCGGGTGGCTCGCCGCCGGGTAGGGCAGGAGCCGCAGGACGGAGAGCGCCGACACCGACTTGCCGGACCCGGATTCACCCACAAGTGCCAGTGTTTCGCCGCGCGCGATGTCAAACGAGATCCGGTCGACGGCCAGCTGCGTGTTTCCGCCTTGGCGGAAGGCGACCGAGAGATCACGTACCGACAGGATGGTCTCATCCCCCGGACCGGACGAACTGCCGACAGGTGCCGCGGTCGGAGCGCTCATTGGAAGGTCTTTCTGGGATCGAAGGCATCCCGCGTCGCTTCGCCGACGAAGATCAGCAGCGAGAGCATGATCGAGATGGTGAAGAAGGCGGTCAGTCCCAACCAGGGTGCCTGAAGGTTTTCCTTGCCTTGGGCAATCAGCTCGCCAAGCGAGGGCGAGCCGGGCGGCAGACCGAAACCCAGAAAATCCAGCGAGGTGAGCGTGGTGATCGAGCCCGACAAGATAAAGGGCAAGAAGGTCAACATGGCGACCATCGCATTGGGCAACAGGTGGCGGTACATGATGGTGGCGTTGCCGACGCCGAGCGCACGGGCGGCGCTGACATATTCGAAGTTGCGCGCGCGCAGGAACTCCGCCCGCACCACGCCGACGAAAGACACCCAGGAAAACAGCAGCATGATGCCGAGCAGCACCCAGAAGCCGGGTGGCAGGATGGCAGCAATGATGAGCAGGATGTAGAGAACCGGCATCGACGACCAGATCTCGATGAAGCGCTGCATCAGGAGGTCGGTCCAGCCACCGAAATAGCCTTGCACAGCCCCCGCCGTCACCCCGATCAGCGCCGACAGGATGGTCAGGACCAACCCGAACAGCACCGAGATCCGGAAGCCGTAGATGACACGTGCCATCACGTCGCGTGCGGCGTCGTCCGTCCCGAGCCAATTCATGTTGCCGATGACGCAGCCGGGATCCTCGGCTTTCAACGGATAGGCTGAGCAGCGCTGTGCCTCGTCCATCATCCAGAACGGGGCCGTCGGTGCGGAATGGGGAATGTCGGAATTGACGCTGCCATAGGAATAGCGGATCGGCGGCCAGATCATCCAACCGTTGGCTTCGATCTCGTCGCGGATGAAGGGATCGCGGTATTCGGTCACGGCCAGGAAACCGCCGAATTTGGAGTCCGGGTAATCAACCGCGACGGGGAACAGGATCTCGCCCTTGTAGGAAGCGATGATCGGCTTGTCGTTGGCTATGAATTCGGCAAAGAGGCTGAGCACAAACAGGACCATGAAGATCCACAGCGACCAGTAGCCGCGCCGGTTGGCCTTGAAATTGGCCCAGCGACGCTTGTTGGTGGGCGACAGCCAGCCGGTGGGACGCTCATAGGCGGTGCGTGCCGCCCGTTCGTCGGTCTCCACGGCGACAGAAGGGGCGGTCAAGGGCGCGCTCACCCCACGTCCCTCTTCTCAAAATCAATGCGCGGGTCGACCCAGGTGTAGATCAGGTCGGAAATGAGCCCGACCACCAAACCCATCAGCGAAAAGATGAAAAGCGTGGCAAAGACCACCGGGTAGTCGCGTTTGAGCACGGATTCAAACCCCAGACGGCCGAGCCCGTCGAGCGAGAAAATGGTCTCGATGAGCAGTGCGCCCGAAAAGAACGCGGTGATGAAGGCCCCCGGGAAACCCGCGATGATGATCAGCATGGCATTGCGGAACACGTGCCGATACAGCACCTGACGGTCGGTGAGGCCCTTGGCGCGGGCGGTCGTGACGTACTGCTTCCGGATCTCGTCAACAAAGGAATTCTTGGTCAGCAACGTGGTGGTGGCAAAAGCGGCCAGCGCCAGCGCCAGCAACGGCAACGTGATGTGCCAGAGATAGTCGACCACCTTGCCGAACACGCTCAGTTCATCCCAGTTGTCCGAGTAAAGCCCGCGCAGCGGAAACCAGTCGAAAAACGACCCGCCAGCGAACACGATAATCAGCAGGATTCCGAACAGAAAACCCGGCACCGCATAGGCAACGACGATGAGGCCCGAAGTCCAGATGTCGAAGCGTGAGCCGTCGCTGATCGCCTTCTTGATCCCGAGAGGAATTGAAACGAGATAGGACAGAAGCAGGATCCAGACGCCGAGCGAGATCGAAACCGGCATCTTCTCGACGATCAGATCAATGACGGAAATGTCACGAAAGAAGCTTTCGCCGAAATCGAAGCGCGCATAATCCCACATCATCGCGAGGAACCGCTCGAGCGGAGGCTTGTCGAAACCGAACTGGACCTCGAGCTTGGCGATGAAGGCGGGATCAAGCCCCTGGGCACCACGGTACTGGGAAGAGCCGCTGTCGCCGAAACTCTGTTCGGGAGTTCCTTGCAGGTCGCCGCCGCCGCCGGAAAGACGACCGGTCGCGGAATCGCCCTGGCCGGTGAGTTCGGCGATGATCTGTTCGACCGGCCCTCCGGGCGCGAACTGGATGATGGCGAAGGAAATCGCCATGATCCCGACCAGCGTCGGAATCATCAGGAGCAATCGGCGCAGGATGTAGGCACCCATCAGCGCGCCCAACCGGATGGCTGGATCCGTCGGTGCGCCGATCGTGAAGAGCAGATCATTCCCAACCGCGGTTCCCCTCCGGTTTTCCCGGATCTCGTGTGATTCGCCACGGGCAATTCAGAATCCAATGTTGCTGTCCGCGCAAGGGCTGAGCCGTCAATTCGGACTGTCACTGCGACGGACGCGCCCACCATATCCCCGGGAAGCCGATCTCGTACGTCGGCAGGGTGTCGGGATGGACGAGCTTGTCCCAATAGGCAATCCGCGAGGATCGGATGGTGTAGCTCGGCACAACGAAATGATTGGCGAGAAGCACCCGGTCGAGAGCCCGGGCGGCGGCAACGAGTTCGTCGCGATCCTTGGCAAAAACCACGTTGCGCACCAGCTTGTCGATGGCGGGATCGTTCACGCCGACATAGTTGCTCGATCCGTCGCGCCCGGCAGACTGTGAGCCCCAGTATTCGCTCTGCTCGTTGCCCGGGGAGAGCGATTGGCCCCAGCCGGTGTACACGACGTCAAAATCGCGGCTGCGCCAGCGGTTGATATAGGACGGCTGATCGACCGGCCGGACGCTTACCTCGACGCCGATCCGCTTCAGGTTCTGGGCAAAATGCAGCGCCACTTTTTCGATGATCGGGCCATTGAGCAGGATCTCGAAGCGGAAGGGTTCGCCGGTCTGGGCATTTACCATGCGTGACCCCCGAAGCTCAAAGCCCGCCGCCTTGAACAGCTCGACAGCCTTGCCGAGATTGGTTCTCAAATTCTGCGGGGAGCCGTTCACCGGATTTTCGTAAGGTGTCGTGAAGACCTTTTCCGGAACTTCGGCGCGGACAGCTTCGAGGAGTTCGAGCTCGCGCCCTTCAGGCAGACCAGTTGATGCAAGTTCGGTGCCAAAGAAGTAGCTGTTGATGCGCACATACTGATCGTAGAAAATCGTCCGGTTCTGTTCCTCAAAGTCATAGGCGTATTTGAGCGCCTCGCGCACCCTGACGTCCTGAAACTTTTCGCGGCGCACATTCATGACAAAGCCCACGAGCACGCCGGAGGACCGGTAACGGTTTTCCAGCATCTCGCGCTTGATGCGGCCATCCGTGACGGCCGGGAAATCGTAGGAAGATGCCCAGCGTTTGGCCTCGTTCTCCTCCCAATAGTCAAGATTGTTGGCCTTGAAAGCTTCGAATTCGACGCTCCGGTCGCCGAAATAGGAATAGACAATGCGGTCGAAATTGTTCTGACCGATATAGACGTTGAGATCCTCACCCCAATGGTCCTCGACGCGCTCAAAGGTGACGGTGCTGCCCGGATCAACCGCGGCAATGCGGTAGGGACCCGATCCCATCACCGGCTCAAGCGTGGTCTCGGCGATGGTGCGATCGGTGCCGTTGGCGCGTTTGGCTTCCCACCAGTGCTTCGGAAGGATCAGAAGTTCGCCCACGATTTTGGGGAGCTCGCGGTTGTTGGTTTCATCAAAGGTGAATGTGACCTCGCGGTCACCGGTCTTTTCCACCTTGCTCACATGCTGGTAGTAGAACTGGCGCTGCGGATTGTGAGCGATCGACTGCTCATAAGACCAGATCACATCCTCGACCGTGATGGGTTCGCCATCGTGCCACCGGGCGGTCTCTCGCAGCCTGTACGTGACGGACGAGAAATCCTCCGGATAAGACAGGCTTTCCGCGATCAACCCGTAAGTGGTGGCGACTTCATCCTCAGAGGCGATCATCAGGCTTTGATAGACAAGGTTGAGCCCGGTTGCGAGGTCACCTTTGGCCGGAACGGGATTTAAAGTGTCAAAGGATCCGGTCGACGACAACCGCAGTGTCCCGCCTTTGGGCGCGTCCGGGTTGACATAGTCAAAACGGGGGAATCCCTCGGCGTATTTCGGCTCCCCGATCAACGCCGCCGCGTGCCGCCAGACCGGCTCGGCTGCAACAAGACCACCGCTCTGCGCAAGTGCCGCGAGCGCAAGGGCGCATGCGGACAGGATCGATCGAAGCGTCATGGCCACCTCCGGAATGAACACCGTCAGCGTATAGAATAGGTCACAATCGGGCCAAATACAGGCCGTCGGCGAGATTGTTGTCTATAACACCGCTTTTTGACAGCGCCAAAGTTCATAACGCCAGAACACCGAGAGCAAGACGACGCGCGGCGTCCTGTCCCATCCGGCTCCTGGCTGTGCCGGCCCGATCATCACTGTTATTGGGTCGGCAACGCAATCGGCGTGTCGGCCAGCGTGTTGAGATAGGAGATCACATTGGCGCGCTCTTCCTCGCTCTTGAGGCCTGCAAAGCCCATGGAGGTTCCGGCAACATACTTCTTCGGCGCGGCGAGGAAGGCGTTGAGCTGCTCGTAATCCCAAAGCACCGCGCCGCCGTTCGAGAATGCGGTCAAGCCGGCGGAGTACTTGAAACCCTCGTGGGCACCGGCCGGCCGGTTGATGATGTTCCAGAGGCCAGGACCCACCTTGTTGGCACCGGACGGATCAACAGAATGGCAGGCGGCGCATTTCTTGAAGGAGGCTTGCCCGCCTGCGACATCGGCGCTGGCCAGCAACGGCGTGACAGGCGCGAGCGTCTCGGCTTCTGCGGCGACTTCGGTCCCGCCACCGGTGGATTCGGCTGCTACAATGATGAAGCCGGGGTTTTCCGGGGTTTCGGAATGAAAGATGCCATCGGATGCGAACGAGATCGACATCAAGACGAAAACGACGCCCAAAAAAGCTCCGGCGGCTGAATTGAGGTAAGAGGAGTTCATTTTCTCTCGCTCCTTCTGGTCCCGGCGTCGCGCAGGT
This sequence comes from Hyphomicrobiales bacterium, assembly GCA_038325465.1. GTDB lineage: Bacteria > Pseudomonadota > Alphaproteobacteria > Rhizobiales > Rhizobiaceae > Hoeflea. The sequence continues at coordinate 55,315 of JBBQJA010000002.1, forward strand.
CCGAACTGGTCTTGAAATCGCGCGAAACCTATGTCTTTTGCGGTTGCGTTGCAACTGCGTTGTGACGACAGGCGTGAGACTTTTTGACGCCAGTGCAATCGGTTTCCGGGACCTACGTACCATGAACGCCGCCTTCGACAGGACTTTGCTGATCATCCCGGCGCGGCTCGCTTCGACACGGCTGCCCAACAAGCCACTCGCCCTGATCGGAGGCCGGCCGATGATCCTCCATGTCGCTGAGCGTGCAACGCTTGCCGGCGTGGGCAAGGTGGCGGTCGCCACTGATTCGGACGATATCCGAAAGGTGGTCGAGGCCGCAGGCTTCACCGCCGTCATGACCCGGGCTGACCACCAGTCTGGCTCAGACCGGATTTACGAGGCGCTTCAGGCGCTTGATCCGGATGGACGGGTGGAAACCGTCGTCAATGTGCAGGGCGATATTCCCGCTATCGAACCCGAAACCGTGCGCCGGTCGCTCGCCCCGCTCGCCAATCGGGGTGTCGATATCTCCACCGTGGCAGTGGTCATCAGCGAGGCGGAAGACAAAATCAATCCAAGCATCGTCAAGGTGATCGGCTCGCCGCGCGGCCCAGGACTGCTGCAGGCGCTCTATTTCACGCGGGCCGCGGCCCCCTGGGGCGAAGGACCGTTCTATCACCATATCGGCCTTTATGCTTACCGCAGAGAGGCACTGAGCCGTTTCGTCGCGCTGCCGCCGTCCACGCTCGAGCGACGCGAATCGCTTGAACAGCTCCGCGCGCTCGAAAACGGCATGCGCATCGACGTGGCCATCGTTGACTCGGTTCCACTCGGTGTCGATACTCCCGCCGATCTTGAGCGGGCGCGGCGGCTTATCGGCCCCGCCTGAACAGGCCAGAAAGACACCCACCCGGAACACCTCCAATGACCCAAAAGACCAACCGCATCGCCTTCCAGGGCGACTACGGTGCCAATTCCGACATGGCCTGCCGCGACATGTTCCCCGCTCTGCAGCCGCTGCCCTGCGCCACCTTCGAGGACGCCTTCAATGCGCTTGCCCAGGGTGAGGCCGATCTCGCCATGATCCCGATCGAGAACACGATTGCCGGTCGGGTGGCCGATATCCACCATCTTCTACCCGAATCGCACCTGTACATCGTGGGCGAGTATTTCATGCCTATTCACTTCCAGCTGATGGTGCTGCCGGGCGTGTCGATGGGCGAAATCCGCAGCGTTCACAGCCACATCCATGCGCTCGGTCAGTGCCGCAACATCGTGCGTGCCAACCGGTGGAAGGCGGTGGTGGCGGGAGACACCGCGGGCGCTGCGAAACTGGTGGCAGAGCGCGGTGACCGGTCCATGGCCGCCTTCGCGCCGCGGCTGGCGAGCGAACTCTACAGGCTCGACATCCTTGCCGAGAATGTCGAGGACACTGAAACCAACATGACCCGTTTCGTGGTGCTGTCGCGCGACAAGGTGGTGCCGGCGCTGCCGACCGGCGACGAGGTGGTGGTCACCACTTTTGTCTTCCGGGTGCGCAATATCCCGGCCGCGCTGTACAAAGTCATGGGCGGCTTTGCGACCAACGGTGTCAACATGACCAAGCTCGAGAGCTACCAGCTCGGCGGCAGGTTTTTCGCCACCCAGTTCTATGCCGATATCCAGGGCCATCCGGAGGAACCCGGGGTGGCGCGGGCGCTTGAGGAACTCGGTTTCTTCTCCCGCGAACTCAACATCCTTGGCGTCTATCCCGCACACCCGTTTCGGCTCACCCAGAACGAGGAACTTGCCAGGGAGGCGTGAAGCACCCGTTTTACCGGCGCCAATCGAGCCAGTCGCGGATCAGCCGGTGAGCAATTGCGCCCGGTGGCGGTGCAGAAGCCGCCGCGCCCAGCGTCTGGGCAAGCATGTCCTCGGCCTCGCGCCGGTCAAACCAGCGGCAGTCCTCTAGTTCGGCGGTGTCGCGCACGATCTCGGTGTTCCTCGCTTCAGCAAAGGCCCCGATCATCAGGGAGTGGGGCATGGGCCAGGGTTGGCTTGCGTGGTAACGTACGCGGCCGATGCGGATTCCGGATTCCTCCAGGGTTTCGCGGCGCACCGCATCCTCGATCGTCTCTCCCGGCTCGACAAAACCGGCAAGGCACGAATACATGCCGAGCGGGAAATGCGGGCTGCGCCCGAGCAGGCAGACATCACGGACTTCGTCGATGGCCAGCATGATCGCCACCGGATCGGTGCGCGGAAAGACCACATGGCTGCAGACGCTGCAGCGGCGGCGATAGCCGCCAGCTTCCTGGATCATCGCGCCGCCGCATTTCCCGCAAAAACGGTTGGACAAAGCCCAGGCCATCAGACTGTTTGCCTGAGCATAGGCCCCAAGGGTTTGCGCATCCATCAGATCCTGGCGATAGACCGAGCGCGCATCAAGCGCCTTGAACCGCTGCGGCAGATCATCGGGCACGGTCGCGATTGGCACACCAAGCCACGGCGCGCCATCGGCGGCCCAGCCAAGCAGGATGGCGCGGGAGCGGTCGAGATCGAGGCCGGAGATATCATCGGCGTTAAGCAGCCCGCGGGGGGCAGCGCCGTCCATCGCCATCACCAGACGCTCGGCGGCGATGGCGAAAAAGCGCGCATCCGGATCGGCGAGCGCTTCACCGAGCATGGCCTCGTCGCGATATTCGGATCGGCGGTCGAGCTGATTGCGGGAAAAGGCCACAAGCTGGCTCGCCTCTTGATGAGGGGCATTGTGGTCGAAAAGAGAAAAGGTCATGCGGTCAAAGTGCCCCGAGCAGTCTTTCAATGAAGGCGGCGCGCGCCTGGCGGTCCCAGGCTTCCGCTGCGCCGTGACCCCAGACAGGCCCGGGCCAGTTCGGATCACCCTCCTGACGCGCGACCAGGTGAAGATGGAATTGGCGGACCTGATTGCCGAGCGCGCCGATGTTGATCTTGAGACACCCGCTGGCCTGTTTGAGCGCCTTGGCGGCAATACCGGCTTCGAAGGTGAGCATGGTCTGATCGAGCGGTGTGAGGTCGAAGATCTCGACGATGGCGGTGCGCTGGGGGATGAGAAGCAACCAGGGCCAGCGGCCATCGACCATCAGTCGCATCTCGCAGAGACCGAGCCGGATGATGAGATCGCTGCCGCGCGCAAGGCGCGGATCAAGGGTGAAGTCAGTCATCGGGACACCGTTGGGACTGTGATCGGCAATGCTTACCAGTTTTTTTACCGCTTGGCTTGCTTTTGGCACGACGATTGACGATATGGAAACCGGGAGGTTGGTGGTGGACGAGCCACTCGCCAACCGGGTCAGGTCCGGAAGGAAGCAGCCCTAACGAGCCAGGCACGGGTCGCCGTGCCAGCCTCCCACCCTTTCGCGCCGTGCGGACCTTCGCTACCGTTGTTGACGGGCAAGGTCCGGCGCGTGAAGATCCCGATCCGGGTCAAGGCGCCGGACGAAAGGATTCTCCAGATCGCGATGAACGACACCGTCGGCAGCCCACAGACAAATGACGGAACGGCCGGCTACCGCGTGCTGGCCCGAAAGTATCGCCCGCGCGATTTCACCGACCTCATCGGCCAGGAGCCGACGGTGCGCACGCTGACCAATGCGTTTGCGACAGGCCGGATCGCTCAGGCCTGGATGCTGACCGGTGTGCGCGGCGTGGGCAAGACGACGACGGCGCGGATCCTCGCCCGGGCGCTCAACTACGTGTCCGAGACGCTCGACAGGCCCACGGTGGATCTTGCCGTTCCGGGTCTGCATTGTCAGGCGATCATGGAAGGCCGCCATGTGGACGTCATCGAGATGGACGCCGCATCCCATACCGGAATCGACGACATCCGCGAGATCATCGAGCAGGTGAGGTACCGGCCGGTTTCAGCGCGTTTCAAAGTCTACATCATCGACGAAGTGCACATGCTGTCGACCCAAGCGTTCAATGGTCTGCTCAAGACCCTGGAAGAGCCGCCGGCGCATGTGAAATTCATTTTCGCAACCACCGAAATCCGCAAGGTGCCGATCACGGTGCTGTCGCGCTGCCAGCGCTTCGATCTGAGGCGGATCGAGTCCTCGGCGCTCACCAGCCATTTCCGCATGGTGGCCGACAAGGAGGGCGTAAGCGTCGACGACGAGTCGTTGGCCATGATTGCGCGCGCCGCCGAAGGCTCGGTCCGCGACGGACTTTCACTCCTTGACCAAGCCATTGCCCACGGCAGCGGCAGCGTCGATGCGCAAACCGTGCGCGCCATGCTCGGGCTCGCCGATCGCGCCCGGATCGTCGAACTGTTCGGCCAGCTCATGGCTGCCGACGTCGCCTCCGCGCTGGCCGGGTTCCGCGACCAGTACGATTCGGGTGCCGGTCCGTCTGTGATTCTGACGGATCTCGCCGATTTCACCCATCTCGTCACCCGCCTGAAATTTGTTCCGCAGGCGGCCGAGGACGCTTCGCTCACCGAGACCGAACGGCTCAAGGGTGCAGAATTTGCGCGAAACCTCGCCACCTCGGTTCTGTCGCGGGTCTGGCAGATGCTGCTCAAGGGGATTTCCGAAACCGACGGCTCGAACCGGCCGGCGGCGGCGGCGGAAATGGTGCTGATCCGGATCGCCCATGCGGCAAGCCTGCCCGCGCCCGAAGACGCCGCACGTCAGGTTCTTTCGGGGGCAGATGGGCCGTCGCCGCCGACAAAGGCGGCGCAGATGTCCCAGGCTCCGAGCCCCGACAACGGCCCGGTCATGCGGCTCGCGCATGCGGGCGGTGGTGCGCCGATGGACCGTCCCAAGGCCGCTCCGCAGCCCGACGTTGAGGCGGTGCCGGTCCGCTCGCTCGAGGATATGGTGGCGCTCGCCGAGAAGCACCGCGACATCACCGCCAAAGTGCAGATCCGCACGATGCTGCGCCTGGTCAGGATCGAACCGGGACGCCTTGAGGTGAGCCTCACGCCTGATGCCAATCCGACCCTGCCCGGCGAACTTATCAAGAAGCTCAAGGACTGGACCGGCGCGAAATGGACGGTCTCGCTCAGCCGCGACGAAGGCAGCCCGACGCTTGCCGAGCGAGACGCTCAACGCCGCGACGCGCTGGTGAGCGACGCGCGCCAGGATCCGGACGTGGCCGCCATCCTCGCCCGATTTCCCGGCGCGCGGATCAGCGACATTCGCATCACAGTGGACGAAACGGTTCAGAGACCCGATATGATGAGCCAATCGGTGGAGGGCGATATTCTTCCCGCCGACAGCAACGAAAACGACGGCGGTCTCTGACTGATTTCGCCGCTTTCCCTTCCGACAGACCGAGGCAGAAAGAGGAGATACGGATGAAAGACATCATGGGCATGATGGGCAAGATCAAGGACATGCAAGCGAAGATGGAACGCATGCAGGAAGAAGTCGCCGCGCTTGAATGTGAAGGCGTGGCGGGCGCCGGTCTGGTCGTGGTACGCCTGTCGGGCAAGGGTCAGATGCTGAGCCTGCACGTCGACGCATCGCTGTACACGGAAGACGAGGCGGAGATTCTCGAAGACCTGATCATCGCCGCCCACAATGACGCCAAAGGAAAGGTCGAAGCCGCTGTCGCCGAGCGCACGCGGGAGCTGACCGCAGGACTGCCGATCCCGCCGGGCATGAAACTGCCGTTTTGAACCGGATTTCGTTGCTGCCGGAAAGAAGTCGTGGCGGCAGAAGCCACACACGCGGTTCGGATCGCCAACGGCTGTCATTCACCTGCGGGAACTGCGGCATGGCTGATCGTGGCTTTTTCGGATCGCTGAGAACTGGCTGGAACACATGACGAAACGCGTCACAGGACCTGAAATCGAACGGCTGATCCAGTTGCTGGCCCGCATGCCCGGCCTCGGGCCCCGTTCGGCGCGGCGGGCGGCTCTGCACATGATCAAGAAAAAGGACCAGCTTCTCGCCCCGCTTGCCGCCGCCATGGCTGAAGCCAATGAGAAGGTCCGGATCTGCACGACCTGCGGCAATGCCGATACGTCCGATCCCTGCACCTTATGCACCGATCCGACCCGGGACCAGAGCGTCATCATCGTGGTCGAGGACGTGTCCGACCTCTGGGCGCTCGAACGTGCGGCGGTGATGAACGCGGCCTATCACGTTCTTGGAGGAACGCTGTCGCCGCTCGACGGCGTCGGGCCGGGCGACCTGTCGATCGCGGGCCTTGTCAACCGGGTGGCCGCAGGCGGCGTCCGCGAAATCCTCATCGCGGTCAATGCGACAGTGGAAGGCCAGACCACTGCCCACTACATCACCGACCAGCTCGGTGGCTTCGATCTCAAGATCACGCGGCTTGCGCATGGTGTACCGGTCGGCGGTGAGCTTGACTATCTCGATGAAGGCACGCTGGCCGCAGCCGTCCGCGCCCGGACGGCGTTCTGAACCATGGCGGGCACGCGTTTCCTCAATCCCGAAAGCATGCCGAAGCCGGCATCCAACTATTCCCAGGTGGCCATCGTCACAGGACCTGGACAAAGGGTTGTGCTGTCCGGCCAGATCGGCGTCACCGCAGAAGGCACCTTGCTCAAAGGCTACCAGGCCCAGGCGGAGCAGGCCTGGCGCAATGTGCTGGCCGGTCTTGCTGACTGCGGGATGGGTCTCGCCGACATCGTCTCCATCCGGGTCTATGACACCACACCCGGCGATGTCGGTGCCTACCGGCAGATCCGCGACCGGATGCTTGCCGGCCACGCGCCCGCCTGCACCTATGTGATCGTGGCGGGACTTGCGGGCCCGGACCTTCTCACAGAGATCGAGGTCGAAGCTTTCAGCGCCCGGAGTTGATCACGGTTTGTCATAATCTGCGCCAATACGTGCAGGCTTGGGCAGGGGCATTGCACTTGCCTTGCCGCGCAACCCCGTTATAGCAAATCCGAACGGGGAAGCGTCGCGTGGGACGGGCTCGAACAGCCTTTAGGGGAAAACATGGTGCAATTCATCGATTTGAAGTCACAATATGCGCGTCTCAAGCAGCGCATCGATCAGAATATTGCAGAGGTGCTGGACAGCGGCCAGTACGTCCTCGGCCCGGCGGTCACGCGCTTTGAAACTGAAATGGCCTCTTATCTCGATGTCCGGCACGCCATCGGCGTGTCCAACGGGACGGATGCGATCATCCTGCCGCTGATCGGACTTGAGGTCACGCCGGACGACGCGGTCTTCGTACCGTCCTTTACCTACACCGCGACTGCGGAAGCCATTCTGATGGCCAAGGCCACCCCGGTCTTTGTGGACGTGGACCCAGAGACCTTCAACATCGATCCCGCCAGCCTCAGCGACGCAATTGCGCGCATCGAAGCGGAAGGTCGGCTCAAGCCGCGAGCCGTGATCGCCGTCGACCTGTTCGGACAGCCGGCAGACTATGCGGCGATCAATGCGATCGCCCGGAAACATTCTCTCTTTGTGATCGCAGACGCTGCCCAGTCGATCGGCGGCAAGGCCGGAAACGCGATGATCGGCACCCTCACTGACTGCACCACCACAAGCTTCTACCCTACCAAGCCGTTGGGCGGCTATGGCGATGGTGGCATGATCTTCACTGACGATGAGGCACTCGCTGCCTTGATGAAGAGCGTTCGCGCCCATGGCGAAGGGGCTCATCGTTACGATGTTGTGCGGCTCGGCATGAATGCGCGGCTCGATTCGCTGCAGGCGGCGGTGCTTTCAGCCAAGCTCGAGGTTCTCGAAGACGAACTCGCGCAGAGAGAGCGTGTCGCACGGATCTATGATGAGCACCTGCGCGGTGTGGTGACAATCCCGGCCCGGGTGGCAAATTCCCGTTCCGCATGGGCGCAGTACACCATTCAGACCGAAGATCGCGACGGGTTGAAGGCCGCGCTTGCGGGCCAAGGCATACCATCGATGATCTTCTATGGTCGACCCATGCATCTGCAGCCAGCCTACCGCTCCCATGGCGACGGCGAGGGTTCGCTGCCGGTGAGCGAAGCGCTCGGGTATCGCGTGCTGAGCCTGCCGATGAATCCCTATCTCGAAGATGGCGAGGTTCATCAGGTCTGCGACCGGATCGTCGCCCATTTCCGCTGATCTCGGCATGACCGGCTTTGGCTGCGCCCGCGCGGGGTCGCTTGACAGACGAAGCGCGAGCACTCAAGCTCAGGCGGGATTGTAAACCGCTTTACTGAAGCGTTTATCGACCGCGCGACCAGTTGGTTTTCTGATCGGATGGCTACATGCCGATGGCGCAGAACAGCACAGTCGGCCTCAGGCATGTCGCCGATGCGGCGCGTGTTTCGGTGACCACGGTATCGCGCATGCTCAACGGTTCGCTGGAATTGCCGACCGAGACCCGACACCGGATCGAGACTGCAATCCGACATCTCGGCTATGAACCCAACCCCCACGCAAGACGCTTGAGCAGGGGTCGCTCGGACACCATCGGGCTTGTCGTCCCCGACATTGCCAATCTGTTCTTCGCCACTCTGGTGGCGGCGGTAGAGGAGGAGGCCGACAGGCGCGGACTTGCGCTGTCGCTGCATGCGACGCTCAACCGGCCGGGCCGTGAACTGGCCTATCTGAAGGCGCTTGCCCGCAACCATGTCGACGGGCTCGTCTTCGTCACCAACCACCCCGACGACGGTGAACTTGCAGCTCTCATCAACCAGACCGGCAAGGTGGTGATCGTCGACGAGGATGTGCCCGGGGCGAAAGCACCGAAGCTCTTCTGCGACAACGAGCAAGGGGGATATCTGGCCGGAGTTCATCTGACCGGGCTCGGCCATCGCCGCATTTTGTTCGTCGGCGGTCCTGACGCCATGATCAGCGCCCGGAGGCGCTACCTGGGCCTGGTTCGTGCAGTGACGGCCCGTTGGAGCGGGGCGGCGTACGTCCAGCGATATGTGGGCGCGTACACGGTCGACTTTGGACGCCGCGCCGGTCGGCGATTTCTTGACGAAGGCCGCCCGGCGAGCGCCATCTTCGCCAGCTCCGACGAAATCGCGATAGGGCTGGTCGAAGTGCTTCGAAGTGAAGGCGTCTCGATCCCTGCCGAGGTATCCATCGTCGGCTTCGACGACATCGGCCCGTTGCACCTTTTTGCGCCGCCACTCACCGCTATCCGGCAACCGGTCCGCGCGATCGGCGAACGGGCGCTGGCGCTTTTAGTGGACACAGACTGGCTTCATCGGGACACTCTTCCCACGGAAGAGCTCCTGCCTGTCGAACTCGTCGTGCGGAATTCCGTTGCACCGCCCGCGACACCATGAGGCAACGGGACTGTCGTCAACCAGAGGATAAGACCATGAAACGCCTGACCCGCAGAACTTTCTCCGCCGCGCTTGCTGCCACCGCCTTTGCAGGGCTCACCCTTGTCGCCGCCCACGCGCAGGACGGCCAGAAGACCTTTGCCCTGGTGCAGATCAATCAGCAGGCGCTCTTCTTCAACCAGATGAACGAAGGCGCGCAGAAAGCGGCCGACGCGGCCGGCGCCAAGCTCGTCATCTTCAATGCCAACAATGATCCCGCCGCCCAGAACAGCGCCATTGAAACCTATATCCAGCAAAAAGTGGACGGACTGGCGGTCGTGGCCATCGATGTCAACGGAATCATGCCGGCCGTGCAACAGGCCGCTGACGCCGGGATCCCCGTTGTGGCCATCGATGCGATCCTGCCGGAAGGCCCGCAAAAGGCGCAGATCGGCGTCGACAACGCGGTGGCCGGTGCCGATATGGCGAAGTTCTTCCTCGACCATGTCAAGAGCGACATGGGTGGCAGCGCAAAATATGGCGTGGTGGGCGCACTCAATTCCTTCATCCAGAACGTCCGTCAGGAGGGCTTCGAGAAGGCAGTCGACAGCGTGGACGGCGTGACCAAGGCGGGCGTCGTCGACGGCCAGAACGTGCAGGACAGCGCACTGGCAGCCGCAGAGAACCTGATCACCGGCAATCCGGACATGACCGCCGTCTATGCCACGGGCGAACCGGCGTTGATGGGTGCCATCGCCGCCGTCGAAAGCCAGGGCAAGCAGGCCGACATCAAGATCTTCGGCTGGGACCTGACAGCGCAGGCGATCTCCGGCATTGATGCGGGCTATGTCACTGCCGTGATCCAGCAGGACCCCTCCGCCATGGGCGCTGCGGCCATCGACGCACTCAAGACGCTCTCGGACGGAGGCAGTGTCGAGAGTTCGATCGCCGTGCCGGTGACCATTGTGACCCGGGAGAATGTCGAACCCTACCGAGCCATCTTCAAATGAACCCGGATGGACAGCACGCGGCTGCTGTCGCCGGTGCCGGGGAAGGACATCTTCCCCGGCATCCGGCCGGATCAGGCGTGGTCAGGCCACGCATCTCGCTGCGCGGCATCCGCAAGACCTTCGGTTCCCACGAAGCGCTGCGCGGTGTTGATCTCGACCTCTATCCGGGCGAGTGCCTCGGCCTTGTGGGCGACAATGCTGCAGGCAAGTCGACCCTGACCAAGATCATCTCGGGCACCCATCTGCCCGATGACGGAACGATGACGCTTGAGGGCACACCTGTCCGCTTCACCGGACCGGCGGATGCTCGACGGCTGAACATCGAGATGGTCTTCCAGGACCTGAGCCTGTGCGATCATATCGATGTGGTCGGCAATCTCTTCCTTGGCCGTGAATTGACCCGGGGGCCTTTCCTCGATCGGGCCAGGATGGTCACTCAGGCGCGGGTGATGCTTGATGCGCTGGAGATCCGCATTCCACGGTTGAGCGCCAAGGTCGAAAAGCTCTCGGGCGGCCAGCGGCAGGCTATCGCCATAGCCAGGGCCGCCTCCTTCGATCCGAAGGTGCTGATCATGGACGAACCGACATCTGCGCTGGCGGTCGCGGAAGTCGAAGCGGTCTTGGCCCTCATCAACCGGGTCAAGGCGAAGGGCGTCTCCGTCATCCTGATCACCCACCGCCTGCAGGATCTGTTTCGGGTCTGCGACCGGATCGCCGTCATGTATGAGGGAACGAAGGTTGCCGAGCGGGCCATCGGAGAAACCGATCTCAAGGATCTCATTGACCTGATCGTCGGAGGTGAGCGGCATTGACCGGCTATACGGAGCGCAGAGCCGGATCGCCCGTAACCGATTTTCTTTCCGAGCATGCGCAGGTTCTGTCCATCACCGCTTTTTTTGCGGCCTGCTTTCTGTTCTTTTCACTGTCGACCGACACATTCTTCACGCTTGGCAACATTTTGAACGTCATCCGGCAGGCCGCCCCGATCCTGATCGTTGCCGTAGCCATGACTTTCGTGATCATCACCGGCGGCATCGATCTTTCGGTCGGCTCCCAGGTGGCGCTGGTCAATGCGGTGGCGGCCATCATCCTGGCCATGGGCTATCCCTGGCCCATCGTTGTAGTCGGCATGCTCGCCTTTGGTGCCCTGACCGGTTTTCTGCAAGGATGGTTCGTGGCCTATCAGGCCATCCCCGCCTTCATCGTGACCCTTGCCGGGTTGTCCATCATGCGCGGCTTCGCACTCTATGTCACCCAGGGCTATTCGATCCCGATCAAGGATGCGCCAGGCTTCTTCCTGCTCGGTCGCGGTGCCTTGTTCTCCATCCCGGTTCCGGCCTTGATCGCGGCCGCCGTCGCGGTGGCAGGCGCCATCGTCATCGCATCGACCAAATATGGTCGCCAGGTCGTTGCCGTCGGCTCCAATCCCGAAGCAGCCCGCCGGGTGGGCATGCCTTCCCGCTGGATCATCGCTTCGGTATATCTCGTCTCGGGGTTTGCCTGCGCCATTGCCGGATTGCTGATTGCAGCTCGTCTCGGCTCAGGGTCATCGAATGCCGCGGTCGGCTTCGAACTGCAGGTCATTGCCGCCGTCGTGCTCGGCGGCACGTCGCTCATGGGCGGACGCGGCAGTATCCTGGGAACCATCCTGGGCACGCTGACCATCGCCGTTATCGGCAACGGCCTCATTCTGATGCACATTTCGCCTTTTTTCACGCAGATCGTCACGGGCGCGATCATCCTGCTGGCGATCTGGCTCAATACGCGCATCTTCACCAACGGGCTGCACCTGGGCGGAAAGAGAAGGTAACTCCTGATGATACCAGACCTCTCCGACGCCCACCTCCGGTCCGGCAAGGCGATGACTGTCGCCGGTCCCCTGCCCATCGGCGACCTCGGCATCACGCTGATGCATGAGCACATTCTCAACGATTGCGGCTGCTGGTGGCATGCGCCGAAATCACCCGAGCGCCAGCACCTGGCCAACCGGTTCGTCTGCATCGAAATCCTTGGCGAACTCCGCCAGGACCCCTTCGTCAACAAGCACAACATCACCCTCGACGACGAGCCGCTGGCAGTTGAGGAGCTCCTGGATTTCGCAGTTGCTGGCGGCCGCACGGTGGTGGAACCGACATGCCGCGGCATCGGTCGCAATCCCGAAGCGCTCCGCCGCATCTCCCAAGCCACAGGTCTCAACATCATCATGGGTGCCGGATACTACCTGGCATCCTCGCATCCCGATGCGGTGGCCCGCATGGGCATCGATCAGATCGCCGACGAGATCGTCCTGGAAGCAACGCAAGGCGTCGACGGGACCGACATCCGGATCGGCCTCATCGGCGAAATCGGCGTGTCATCGGACTTCACGGCGGAGGAGGAGAAATCGCTGCGCGCCGCCGCCCGGGCGCAACGGCGTTGCGGACTGCCCCTGATGGTGCACCTGCCGGGATGGTTCCGTCTCGGTCACCAGGTTCTTGACATCGTGGAAGCCGAAGGTGCCGATCTGCGCCACACGGTGCTGTGCCACATGAACCCGTCACACAACGATCTCGCCTATCAGTGCGGCCTCGCTGCCCGCGGTGCCTTCATCGAATATGACATGATCGGCATGGATTTCTTTTTTGCTGATCAGCAGGTGCAATGCCCGAGCGACGAGGAGGCGGCGCGCGCCATTGTCCAACTCGCCGAAAGCGGCTATCTCGACCGTATCCTTGTGTCCCATGATGTGTTCCTGAAGATGATGCTCAAGCGCTACGGCGGCAACGGCTACGGCTATATCCTGCGCCATTTCCTGCCGCGTTTGGTGCGGCATGGTCTGGGGCAAGCGGAACTCAACGTCTTGATGCAGGACAATCCAAGATCCGTGTTCCAGGCTCAGGATTGAAACACGCCCATGCAGAAAGGGGAAAAGACATGCGCGCGTTGAATGGAGCCCTGTTCGCCCAATGCGTTTGACCGCTTTACTTTGAGAAAGGTCTTGTCTGGAAACCATCCAGGCATTTGGCAACAAGGTGTCCGTGACAAGCTCCGGGCGGCGTCCTTCGCCGGTGCCCTGCAAAGGCCAGACCAAGCCGGGGGCAAGACGAAGCCGGGGGCAAAGCAAGAGTGAAGCGAGCCCGAAAAGACCGGCTGCCTTTTCCTGACCGCCACAATCTGTTTTGATTCGCCACTTTCCTTATCGGGTGCGGCGACGTAAGAAATCGATTGGGGAAAGATCGCGCCGAATGTCAGAGGGAGGCCGCTGGTGGTTGGCTGGCAGCCTGCGAGTCGATCCGAAGATGGCCAGGGGCTTGGCCGGGACCTGATCAAATGCGCTATTCTCGTCTACAGCGCCGCGCATCCAATCGGATGCGCGGCGCTGTAAAACATTGAATGAATGCATGTACGTTATCGCACAAATGAATCCATGTGTGCGCGACATGCATTAGGGTTCTATACGCCGTTCACTGCCTATCCCTATACTGGCGAGGCTGTACCCTGTCCCGGCTGCTGTGCGGACGACAGCTGGCGGCTCGGTCGGCTGGACCGCCGGTTCAAACGCCTGCCGACCGTAGCCTGCGGTCGCTGCGGTCTCCTCTACACCAATCCGATGCCGACCGACGCCGAACTCGACACTTATTACGGCCAATTCTACCGGCTCGACTACCAGGCGGCGGGTAGCGGTCCGACAGCCCGTCACCTGCGCAAGCGTCGGCATGAAGCGCTCTATCGCGCCAACCATCTCGAGGGACTGGTTGCAGCCGAAGCCAGTACGCTCGACTTCGGCTGCGGCAGCGGCGAATTCGTCGGCCTTATGGTCGAGGAGGGCCGCGACGGACACGGTTTCGAGCCGGGCGAACTCTACGGAAACCATGCCAAGGCGCTGCTCGGCGAGCGGATCAAGGTGGATGGCTGGCGGCAGGTCAGCTATTTGCGGACTTTTGACCTCGTCACCTGCTTTCATGTCCTTGAGCACTTGCGCGACCCGATGGCCGCCTTGGCGCAGATGGCCGCAAGGAGCGCGCCCGGCGGGCTCGTTTGTGTGGAGGTCCCGGACCTCGGCAACATGCACCCCAACAAGCGGTTCGGCGCGCTGCATTTCGCCCATGTTCTGGGGTTCAACCATCACAGTCTGGTGGTGGCGGCCGCCCGCGCCGGCCTGAGGCCACGAAAAGTGGTGTCCCCCACCGGCATCATTTTCGAGCACGGCGCGCTCGCCGACGAGGAGGCCGAAGCCCGAAAGGGACATGAACTGACGCGCCAGATCTACGGAGACGGGCGGATCTACAGCAACTACCTGAGCTATCAGATCGGCAAGCTCACAGGGGCCAACAGGCGACAGCGAAACCCGCGGTGAGCGCCAACCGGCATGCCGCCCGCTCAGCCGAGCCGCTTGAGCAGATCCGGGGAGGGAAAGCAGGTGGGGCTGAGGCCGTTGCGCTCTTCCCATTCACCGATCGACCGGCGCGTCTTGAAGCCGGGAAGACCGTCAGCGCCGCCCACATCAAATCCCTGACGTTCGAGCGCGGCCTGCAGCTTGGCGATGTCGGAGCGCAGCATCTGGCTCTGGGGCGCAAAAGGCGTGACAAACCCGCCCGCACCATAGGTGATCCGGTCGGCGAGATTGCCGATGAACAAGGCATAGAGGTCGGAATTGTTGTAGGCCTTGATGACGTAGAAATTCGGCGTCACCACGAATTCGGGACCTCTCGTCCCGGCCGGTACCAGAACCAAACCGGGTTGCCGACGCTCTGCCTCCGGAAAAGGTTTGCCGGAAATCCGCTGAATGCCCAGATCGGCAAGCGCATTGATTGGTCGTGCACGGTCTGGACCTTCCAGAGCACAGGTGACCGCTTCAGGAATGGCGACTTCAAAGCCCCAATCGCGGCCGCGCACCCAGCCCGACCCCGCAAGATAGTTGGCTATTGAGGCCAGCGAGTCCGGAACCGAGGTCCAGATATCACGCTTGCCGTCACCATCGAAATCGACGGCAAATTTGAGATAGCTGGAGGGCAGGAACTGCGGCTGGCCCATGGCACCGGCCCAGGAGCTTTTCATCGCGGTGGCCCGGACATCGCCGCGCTCGATCATCTGCAGGGCGGCGAGGATTTCGGTTCGGAACAGCGCGGGGCGGGTCGACATGAAAGCCTTTGTGGACAGCACCCGCAACGCCGAATGGGGAATCTTCGCCCGGCCAAAGCCGGACTCGCGCCCCCAGATCGAGAGGACAATGCCGGAAGGCACGCCGTAGGTCCGTTCGATGCGCGAAAGCGTGGCGGCATGGGTGCGCGCGAGTGACTTGCCGGTCGCGGTAAGGTTGCGCAGGCTTTCGGCAGCAAAATAGGCACCCGGGCTTCGGAACTCCGCCTGGCTCTGGGCGCGCGCCTTGGGTTTGGGAAAGCCCGGTGGCGCGAGATCCGGCAGATCCCAGTCGAGCGTCATCTCCGCCAGCGCTGCCTCGAAGGTGGCGCGTGACACGCCCAGACCCTTGGCTTCCGGCCAAAGATCGGACGCGAGCCATGCGCGGAACTTCTCCTCGACGCCAGCGCGGGTGGCAGCCATGGCTGGCTCGAAACCAAGACCAGCCTGACAGGTGCCCAGGAGGACAGCGAGCAGCAGACAACGATGAAAGACGGTGACAAGCGCGCGAATCATGGAGCAAGCCTAAAGCTTTTCGCATCCGACCGGAAGCGAAAGGCTGGGTTCGATGTGCCCGGATCGAACCATGTCGAAGCCGTTGCCTACCGTTCCGCCGGCGCAAGGTCCTTGATGCGGTTCACATGGGCGATGATGTCATCCATGGTGAATTTGGTATGGACGCGCGTGGTGCTGGCGGGATGGTTGAAAAGGCCGAGTTTGCGCTCCGGCCGCCAGGCAAGCTTCGGTCGAATTGGCCGGGGCGAAAAACCGCCACCGCAGGTCGGGCAGACATTCATCAGCACTTTTTCAGTGCAATGGGCGCAGTAGGTGCATTCATAGCTGCAGATGCGGGCCTCGTCGCACTGCGGCGGCAGGTCCTTGTCGCAAAGTTCACAATTCGGCCGAAGTTCAAGCATGGTCATACCTCCAAATAACCACCATAGGTTGCCATCCTTCTTGCCCGGCGAACAGGACAAACAACCGACGATTCCAGCCAAACACTCCGACCTCTTTGGCTGGAATCGTCGGTTGTTTGTCCTTTATTTCTCAGGCGAAGGTTGCGACGCTGAAGCGCTACGAGCAACTGGATCTTCAGACCGGCCTCAAACCGGTTGCGGGCTTTGAGCCGATCCGGTGGACACGACGGAAACGGTCAGGTCGGCAAGACGGGCAGAACGCCCGTGCCTTTCGCCTGTGTGCGAGTTGAGAGCGGTCATGAAGTCCAGTGCCATCCGCAACGACTATCTGAACATCGCGGTTCTCGCCGTTTGCGAGGCGATTTTCATGTCCACCGCGCTCATCAATGTTGCCGTCGCCGGCCTCGCCGCGCAGGCCATGGTGACTGATCAGGCCTATGTCACCTTGCCGCAAGCGACCATTCCGCTGGTGTCGATGGCGATCACCATTCCGGCGTCCTTCATCATGAAGAAGATCGGGCGGCGTGCGGGGTTTGCCATCGGTGCGCTGGCCGGGGTTGCCAGTGGCATCGTCTGCGCTCTTGCTCTGATGCAGTCGAGCTTTTCGCTCTTCATCATCGGCGTGGCGATGATGGGCATCTACCAGGCATTCGCGACCTACTATCGCTTTGCTGTGGCCGACCAGGCGGAGGACGCGGCGTTCCGTAGCAAGGCCGTGTCGCTTGTCCTGGCGGGCGGCGTGATCGCCGCTGTTGCAGGCCCGACGATTGCGACCTACACGCGCGAACTTGTTCCGTCCCACCTGTTCGTGGGGTGTTATCTGGCTGTCGCCGGCCTGAACGGCTTGGCCCTGCTGGTGCTCACCCTGCTGCGTCTGCGCGGTGAACCGCGGGCGGGCGTCCGCACCGGGAAACTCGTTTTCGAGCCGAGGCGCATTTTCAAGGACGTTCGCATCGTTGCCGCCATGCTGTTCTGCGGCATGGGCAATGCGACCATGATGCTGGTGATGACTGCCACGCCCATCGCCATGGCCGGTTGCGGCTTCGGATTGGCCACATCGGGTGTTGTCATCAGCTGGCATGTCGCGGCTATGTTCCTGCCTTTTTTCTTCACTGGCTATCTCATTGAATATCTTGGTCTCTACCGGTTCATGATGGTGGGGCTGGTGCTGACCGGACTATCCGGGGTGATCGCGGCAAGCGGGATCAGCGTCGGGCACTTCGGCTTGGCGCTGATGGTGTCGGGGCTTGGATGGAACTTCATGTATGCGGGTGGCAGCACGCTTCTGGCCAACGTGGTTGAGGAAGAGGACCGGCCGCTCGCCCAGGGCATGAACGAATTCATGTCTTTCGGCATGACCACCTTCGGCACCTTCGCATCCGGCATGATCTATTCGCGGCTTGGCTGGTCGGCCCTCAACACCGGTGCCGTCCTGCTGGCGGTCCTCTTGCTGGCTCTGTTCACGGCGATGCGGCAACGCGCGCCCAGTCTGACCTGACGAGGAGGATGGACCCATGCTGTCCACTGACATCCCGCCTCGCAATTTCGTGAGCCCTGCCACGGCCAGCCGTCTCTCAGCGCTTCTGCAGGTCGCGCTTCTGGGACAAGGGCACCACCGTCGCTATGCGGTGCCGTCGGCGGGGGCCCTTTATCCCTACGATCTTGCGCTTGAGCTTCAGATTGGGCGCCGATGGGAAACGCTCGGGCCTGTCAGCCTGCCGGAGCTCGCCAACATCCTGCCAGCTCTGGCAAGCAGCGAAGCAACCGCGCTTTCACTCACCATATCCTATCGACCTGCCATTTCGACGGCGAAATATGGCGAAAGGGGCCTTGTCTACGGCATCCAGGACTGTGGTCATCTGATCGCAAGTCTCAAGCTGGCGGCCTTCAGGTCAGGTTTCAGCTGCAATGTGAGCGTGCTTCCCTTTGCCGATGCATTCGCCGGATCGGCGTTGCCGAGTGGTAGCGTGGCGGTGTGCCGGCTCCATATCGAGCCGCTGGCAGGCAACGACGACCTGACGGACATCCCCGGCATCAACGCCGACCACCTTGATCAGGCCATTCGGGCGCGACGTTCCGCCAATACCTTCGGCCCCGACTGGCTGTCACCAACCCGCCTCGCAGGCCTGTTCTCGTGCGCTCAGTCGCTTCATTCGCACCTGCTGGGGCGCGAAGCGTTGTGGCAGGCGCATCTCGCCTTGCGGGATGGTCCGAATGGCTGGACGCGCACCCTGCAAACTGGCCTTGGCGAAATCCCCGGATTGGGCGCGCCCAATCCGTTGCCGGTGGGCCTCGACCCGGTGTCGCTCTTCTGCGGGCAAGTCTTTGCTGCGGATGCGGGCGCGATTCTGATCCTGTCGGAGCAACTCGGAAACTGGCGGAGCAGTCTCGCCCAGAGCTTGTCGCTCGGTCAGTTCGGCCACTGCCTCTACCTGGCTGCGGCCATGAACGGGGTGAGCGCCTGCTGCGTCGGCGGTTTCGACTATACGCTGGCGGCCCAGAGCTTTGGCCTCGATGCGGATCGCTATGCCGCCTATGCCATGCTGTTCGGTACCGCCGGAGCCGGAGCCGCCAAGGTCGACCGGAGCAACCGAAAGACGCCCCGGGCAGCATTTGTTCCCTTTCCAACCCGAGACCTGGACAACACCCATGCCCACCCTCACCTATGAAGACCGCACTCTCGCCTATCTCCCCTTCGGAGCCCCGTCCTTTGATCCCGAGACGCCGGTCTTTGTGGTCATCAGCACGGAATACCGGGACACCAGCTCGGTCGCTCACATCTATGGCCAGTTTCCCGAAACGGTGTCCGGCATCATCCTCGACAACACCAATACGGGCCAGTCCAGTCGCCTCGACCGGCCGCTGAGCGGGGAAGAGATCCTGGCTGAGTTTCGCTTTGTCTGCCAGTCGCTCGGAATCAGGCGTCCCGTCCCGGTGGGTTACTGCTCGAATGCCGAACTCGCGCTTTTTTGCGCGCGCGAGACACAGGCGGCAGGCGTGGTGCTCTTGAGTCCGCTGGTACGGCTGGAGGGCGGCGCCTTCATCGAATTCCTCTACGGCGCGATGAAGAAACCCATTCTCCAGGCCGATGCCTATACGCTGGCGGTGGTGATGAACCTGCTTGATCCGCACAGCAAGGGACTGCGCGACCAGCGCAATTATTTTGTGACCGACCAGTTCGTTCTTGCCTCCGAACTCCAGAACAAAGACCATTTCTGGATCAAGACGTTGCAGAACAAGCCTGTCGGTCGGTTCGAATGGAGCGAAATGGCTGCTCTCGACTGCCCTGTGCTCGTCATGCGCGGCAAGCACGACCCGATCCAGCCGATAGAGGTCCTCAAGGACAGTCTCAAGGGACCCGGCCGTCGGCTGGTTGAGTTCACCAGCAGTCACCGGATTTTGGAGGATCAGATCGACAACGTGATCGCCGAGATGTGCGCGTTGGCACTCTCGCTCACCAAGCCCACGGTCCAGCGCGCTGGCGTGGAGGCCTGACATGAGCTTTATGGCGCATCCGGTTCTGGAAGGTCTGTTTTCGCACGATGACCATGCCCGTGTGGCCATGATCCAGGCGGTGCTGTCAGCTGAACGGCTGGTGGCGCTGCGCAGTTCGCCCGCCGGTCTCTACGATCCGGAATTCTGGCAGCAACTGGGGCGCCTCGGACTTTTCCGGCTCGGCCTGCCCGATGAGGGCGAACTCACGCTGCGCGCAACCGGACGCGCGGTGGCCATGATGGCCGATTGCCTGGCCAATGACGTCGTCAGCGAGCTTGATCTCGCCATCTACGTGCACGGTCTTGTGGCCATGCACACGCTCTATCACCACCGCGACACTGCCGCCGCCCGCGCCCTGATCGAGCCCGCCGCCTGCGGCGATATCGTCTTCTGCACCGCATATACCGATGCCGACCCGGCCACGCCTACCTTTGGCGTCAGCCATGCGGGCGGGTACCGGTTGCGGGGACGCAAATGGCTTTCCGTCAACATGCCGCACGCCCATGTCGCGATGGTCACGTTTCAGACCGAGACGCAGGCCTGTATGGCAATTCTTCCGCTCGACGGGGAAGGAACAAGTCGTCACGCGCTGCAGCAGCACGGCAACGCAAGCATCTATTCCCAAGGCACGCTCGATCTCGACGATGTGTTCGTCCCCCATGACCATGTGGTGTCGGGCGGCCTCAAACGCCTTCGGATCTGGAACCGGGTGATGACGGCGTCACGGCTGCTCAACGCTGCGTCGGCTTTCCGCAGCCTGTCCCGGCTGATCGAGTGCGTGAACGAGACCCTGGGTGACCGGCCCATCGCAGGCCAGCCGTTCCACAGCTATCCGGACTTCCGGCGCTTTGTCGCAGAAGCTCGCACGGCCGCCCGAATCCAGGAGGCAGCCCTTGTCTCTGTTCTCGCCGGTCTCGGCTCCGGGCGCATCGACGAAGCTGCCATTGCAGGCCTCAAGGCAACGTCGGTGCGCGACAGTCTTGATCTCGCCGCCCGCGCACTCGATCTCGCCGGCGGTGCGGGCACCCTTGCCGACAGCGAAATCGCCCGCCTCGCCACGTCGCTGTCCCATCATCGTTTTTCGAGCGGCGGAGAGGCCCAGCTCATGGCGTTCTACGCCACAGGGATCGGCCGCGGGGCCGCTCTCGCCCTTGGCGGGGTTGCAGCATGACGCACAGGCTGGATAACGCCATTCTCGACATGTGCGGGCTTCATGCAGACCGGCCTGCCGTGCATGACGGAAACGTGAGCTGGACATATAGCGATTTCGGCGACCAGATCCGCACCTGGTCAAACTGGTTTTCCCAACCGGGCATGCCCCTGAGGATCGGGTTCGTATTGCCCAATTCGGCGGCGTATCTCGCTGCGATGTACGGTGCCGTTGGGGCAGGCAAAACCCCGTTCCTGATAGACCCCGGACTTGCGGCACCTGAAATCGATCTCCTGGCGGACGAGGTGGGTCTGGACGCAGTGCTGCTGAAGGGCAGCGACCCGACCGGAGCGGATTGCCTTGGAACCTTCGGTGGACTGCGTCTGCTGGCGCGCGAAAGCTCCGGCACTGCACCGAGCCTCCACCCCGATACAGCCATTTGCCGGTTCACGACCGGATCCAGCGGATCCCCCAAATGTCTGGAATTCAGCCATCACGCGATCCTTGCGGCAGCCCAGGTCTGGTCCCGCTCCAACCGCATGGTTGCCGGTGACGTGGTGATCTGTCTGGCGGGTTTCTTCAACGGACTGGCGTTCAACACCTCGCTGGCAGCGACCTTTCTGTCCGGCGGCCTGCTCGCCATCTACAGCGGCTGGACCAGCCCGCCCCAGGTGCTGCGGTATGCGGCCACGCAAGGAGCCACACGGCTCGTGGCCTTTCCGGTCTTCTACCAGCTTCTGATCCAGTCAAATCTTTCGGCCGACCAGATCCCCTCTTCACTCGCCTGGCTCTATTCAGCCGCCTCAAAGCTCGCCGAGGAGACCCGCGACGGCGTGAAGGAGCTGTATGGTCTTTCGATCATCAACTACTACGGAATTGCCGAAGCCGGGCCGGTCACGACAGAGCCCGACCCGGGTACAAGTCGGGGAAACGCCATGGCACTGGAGGGGTGCGCCCTGCGGGTCATCGACGGACTGCTCGAGGTGCGGACGCCCTCGATGGCGACCCGATATCTCAACCGACCGGGCGAGCTGGAAAGCCGACTTACAGCGGATGGTTTTCTGCGCACTGGGGATCTTGCCCGAATTGAGGATGGGCGCCTGTTTCTCGAGGGTCGCAGTGAGCCGCTGCTGGATGTGGGCGGCAAGAAATTTTCGGCCCAGGAAGTGGAGGAGGCACTGCTTCGCCTTCCCGACATCGAAGAAGCCTTCGTCTTCGGCCAACCGGCACCCGATATCGGAACAGTCGTCTGTGCCGCCATCGTCAGCCACGCCGCGGACGGAGCCGACGACGTCCGACACCAGCTCGGCGCGTTGCTGGCGCAGTACAAGATCCCCCGGAAAATTCAGCGCTTCGCCGCCCTGCCCCGCAACGGTGCGGGCAAGATCGACGCCGTCGCGCTCCGGACAAGCTTTCTCGAAGGAGTACAATGACATGGATGAGATCAGCAGCCGCGTTGAGATGGTCATCTCCCTTGCCAGCAAAGGGGCCGTGGGTGCGGCGGAATTGCGAGCTGCCAAAGGCAGCCTGATTGCCGCCGGACTGGATTCGGTGACCATTCTGGCAGTGATCATGGGACTTGAATCGGAATTCGGCATCACGATCGACATGAACGAGGACGCATCCTTCCTAATGAGCGTCGACACGATCGCCGCCTTCACACAGGCACAACTCGATTAGGAGCAAACCATGTCCACACCAGCCCAGGCACTTTTGACACCGGCAGCCGACTTCGAACAGACACCTCAGGACCGCGCGGTTCTGGCACGTCTGACGACCGCGTCGCATATTCTCTATGTCGAGGGCCACAACGACTTCAATCACGGGCAGATCTCGGCGCGGCGCGGCAATTCCGACCGCTATTGGATCCGCGGCGCAGCGATGGGATTTGACGAGGTCACCGTCGACAGTTTCGCGCTTTGTGGAATGGATGGCGCAAAGCTGACCGGGACGGTCACTGTTCCTCCAGAATGGCCGATCCACAGCGCGGTTTATGGGCGTTTGCCGAAGGTGAATGCCATCATCCACAGCCACGCCCCCAATGCGCTGATCTTTGGTGCCAGGCACCGCACTCTCGTTCCGCTGAGCCATGACGGCTGCGTCTTTCACAATGCGCTCGGCTATTTCGATTTGACGACCAACACCATTCTCGATCTCGCCATTGCGCACAGCATGGCTGACGCACTCGGGGAGGGAAAGGCCATTCTGCTGAAGAACCACGGCCTGGTGACTGTTGGTCGCAACATCCGCGAAGCAACCGTGCTGGCGCTTTGCCTGGAGCAGGCGTGTGCGCTGCAGTTGCGTGCGGAGGCGAGCGGACACCTGTCGGGATCCGACCCCGAGGACACCACGGCCAAGAATGACTTCATCTTCAGCGACGTCGCCGTAAGCACTTACTGGAGTTATTTCGAGCGCAAGCTCGGGCGCATCCGCAGCGGTCTGCAATTGCCGCAATACCGAGCATAGGATGAAGACGTGTCATGCACCGACCCAACCCCGCTGACGAGGACACGATGCCAGTTGACGCGAGCAATCAGGGGAGAATGACCAGTCCCGCGCAAGCGGGCACCGCGCGTTCGGGACTGGGAGCGATCCTGTCAGATGCCGATGCCGCAGAGCGGGTCTTCTGCCAAGATGCCGCACGGTTCTTTCCCGATGCCGGAGCGGACGGTTTTGCGCTCATTTTCGATCTCTGCTGGCCAGGAGACATCGGCGACAGCGATGTCCATCTCCTGCCGTACGCTGGTCTTGTGGGTTCTCCTGTGCGGCGGCTGTCGCACTCTGGCGCGAGCACGCACCGGATGGCAGAGCTGCGCGCGCTCGAGAGCCGCCATCTGGCAAACCAGATCCGGTTGGCCGGCGCACTCGTGCATGCACTCTATCTCGGCCTGGCGACCGATGCGCCGAGCGCGGCAGACCGCAGCCTGGACGACCGAGCCTCGCTGATCCGGCTGATGTGCCGGGCAGACATGCTGGCGCAAGGGTCTGGATCAGGCATACTCAGTCCAGCGCCGACTTTTCATGGGCTTGAACTTCTCTTTGACGACTTCGTTGCGTGGGCGGCGCGCGCGCACTGCGTTTCAGCAGAGGACTTGCCGGCACTCATTGCGCGCAGGAGACGATGCGGCCGACTGTCAGTGATGCTTGGAAGCAGGGCGAGATGAAACATCAGGCCGTTCCACCGCTTCCAATCCTCGTCTTTGGCGCAAGTGGACGCATGGCGCGCGCCTTGGCCCAAGCGGTCGACAAGGCCGACGACCTGGTGCTTTCAACCGTGGTATCAGCGCGCGGACGGTCAGCGGAAGCGATCGCGATGGATCTCGCCGCCGCGCCGCTGGACGCCGTCGTTTGCGATTTCACCCATCCTCTTGCCTTCGATCCGCTGCTCGACGCACTGGACGCGCACCCGCGGCCGCTCGTCGCCGGAACCAGCGGCCTTGAGCCGGAGCAGGCGGCACGCCTGAAGGCCTACGCGGGGCGGCAACCGGTGATCTGGGGAAACAACTTCAGCATGGGTGCCGTCATCGCACGGATCCTGATCGAAAGCCTTGGCCGACTTGCGGCGTATGACCAATCCTGGCAGGCTGCCATTGTCGACTTCCACCATGACAAGAAACTCGATCCCGAGAGCGCAACGGCCCGCGACTGGGCTGCGGCGTGGCGGGAGGGAAGCGGTGGCCGGATTGCGCCTGTGTCTGCCATCCGGCTCGGGGACGGAGTAAGTGAACACAGCCTCATCGCCGCCGGCCGGAGTGAGCGGCTGGAGATCGTGCACAAGGTCCTGGCTCGGCAAGCGCCCGCCGCAGGTGCCCTGGCGGCGGCGCGCTTCGTTGCGGGCCGAACGCCGGGACTTTACCAACCCGGGGATCTGCTCCAAAAATGACCGCAGCAAACCGCGTGACAACAGGTCGTACCCGGGGCTTTGCACTGCGGTCGTGCGCCATCGAGAGCCGCGGCGCTGTGGGGCCACACGGGAAAATCGCTGGGGTGCCACTTTTTGCTCAGGAAGCCTGTGACCATGGATAGTCGGTCGATCCACATGTTCATTTTCAATCGTTTCGAGATGCTTGATGCGATGGGTCCGCTTGAGGCTTTTGCGACTGCCTCCACCATCGCTGGAGGCGGCTACCGGGTCGAGATGGTGGCTTTGAAACGTGGGCTCGTGCGGACCTCCTCCGGGCTTGTGGTCGAAGCCAAAGGTCAAGACGATGTGCCCGATGCGGATACGTTCCTCGTCTGCGGCGGGATCGGCGTCCTTGACGCCGCACAAAACCCCCAATCGGTGGACTATGTCCGCGAGGCCAGCCTGCGGGCCCGCCGCATCGGATCGGTCTGTACCGGAGCGTTTCTGCTTGCCAAGACAGGGCTTCTGAACGGGCGCAAGGTCGCCACACACTGGAACTGGTGCCACAGGCTGGCAGAAGAGTACCCGCAACTCACCGTGGAAGAGGACCCGATTTTCCTGCGTTCCGGCAACATCTGGACCTCGGCCGGGGTCACCTCCGGCATCGATCTCGCGCTCTCGATGATCGAGGAGGATCACGGGGCGGAGCTCGCTCTGAAGACGGCCAGGGAACTGGTGGTCTATCTGCGCAGACCCGGCGGCCAGTCCCAGTTCAGCACCGAATTGAAGTCACAGGCCGCTTCCGAGCCCGCTATTCGCCGCGTGCAGGCCTGGGTAACGGACCATTGCGAGCAGGATCTGCGGATCGAAACAATGGCTGCGATCGCAGGGATGAGTCCACGCAACTTCTCGCGTGTTTTCAAGGCCGAGACCGGCTATACGGCGGCCGCCTTCGTGCTGGACGTGCGGGTTGCACGGGTCTCCCGCCTGCTCGAAACGTCAAAGCTTGCCATGGACGTCATTGCGCATCGCTCGGGGTTCGGCAGTGACGATTCCATGCGCCGCGCTTTCCAGCGTCTGAAAGGCGTTTCGCCGATGGACTATCGTGACCGGTTCGTGCTGACAGCCACGTGACGCCCTGCGGGTCACACCGTCAGATGCCGCCGCCGTCAACCAGTCCCGGGATTTCAGCGCCGACGATTCGAGCCGGGACACCCGCCACCGTTGCCCCTGGCGGGACGGAGCGCAGCACGACGGATCCTGCGGCCACCCGGGCATTGGTGCCAACAGTGATGTTGCCGAGCACCGTGGCTCCGGCACCGATGACCACACGGTCACCAATCTTGGGATGGCGATCGCCCGCCATCTTGCCCGTCCCGCCGAGCGTGACAGCATGCAGGAGCGTGACGTCGGTGCCGATCTCGGCCGTCTCTCCAATGACAATCCCGTGGGCGTGATCCATCATCAGCCCTTGGCCGATGCGGGCGGCCGGATGGATGTCTACACCAAAATGTTCGGAGCTGCGCATCTGGATGAAACTGGCGATGTCGATGCGGCGGCCTTGCCAAAGTGCGTGGGCAATTCGATGCGCCTGAAGCGCCAGGAAGCCCTTGTAGTAGAGAAATGGCTGAAGATACCGATGGGTCGCCGGATCACGTTCGCAGACAGCACAAAGATCGGCGCGCGCCAGAGCGCCGATCCCGGGCTGCTCATCATAGACGGATGCAAGGATGTCTCCGAGTACGCGGGTCGACACGGTTTGGCTAGACAGTCGCAGAGCCAGCAAATTGCCGAGCGCCTTTTCAAAACTTGTATGGCGCAGCACGCTCTCCTTGAAGAAATCCGCCAGATGCGGTTCGGCGACGACCGCAGATCTGGTTTCGACCATTATCTGCATCCAGACCGGCTCGGCCGCTGCCGGATCACCCGATGTCTTCGGCGCAATGTGAAGTCCACGTTGGTCAAGCATAGATCACCTCTCTCAATTGGTCGGCAAATTCTCCCCAAGCGCCTGTCACACCGGTGTTGGTGAGCGCGACAAGTGCGAGGTCATGTTCGGGGTCAACCCAGTAATGCCCTCCATGCAAGCCGCACCACCCCCAGGTTCCCTGGCCCTGGGATATGCCGGCAGCCTTGGGATCAGACAGGATCATCGGACCGAGGCCAAAGGTCCATCCAGGTCCGCGGTTCGAAATGGGGACATCCCCGATTGCCCCCGAGAGCATGGCGTGGACGCTTTCAAACTCCAGGATCGGCGCGCCGCCACCCCGCAGACAGAGCAGGAGGCGCATGAAATCATCGGCGGTGCCCACCAGGCCGGCACCCCCGGACGGATAGCGTTCTGATGCCGGAGGGCGTGTTTCGGAAACGCGGCACCGGCCGTTTTCCACCGTGTACCACCCGGTGCCGGTGATCCTGTCCACACGCCCGTCCCTGTTCCAATAGGCAGGTGCCGGGGTGTGGCGTGCCTCTGGCGGGAAGCCCATGCTGTCAAGACCCAGTGGACCGGTCACCAGGCGGGAAATCGCCTGCGGCAAGGTTTGTCCGCTGGCGCGCTCGATGACAGCACCCAGCACATCGGTTGCCAGCGAATACTGCCAGGCAGTACCTGGCGGAAACATCAGCGGCAACCCGGCCAGCCGGTCGAGGTTCGCCTCAAGCGAGACGCCGGTGGCGTCGAGCCCGTCGGAAACGCCGGTCTCCTCATAGGCGTTTCCCGGAGCCTGCTCGAAGCCATAGCTCAGGCCCGAAGTATGGGTCAGAAGGTGGCAAAGCAGAATGTCCGGCCGGGTTCCATCGGGCGTCTGCGGCCGAAATCGCGGAAGCCAGGCGGCGACTGGTTTGTGACAGTCAAGCTTGCCCTGCTCACACAGGACGAGCGCTGAGGCCGAGACGATCAGCTTGGTCAGCGAGGCATAGCGCAGGACCGTGTGGCGGCGCATCGGCAGACGCCGGCCGCGGTCGCTCCAGCCCGAGACGGCAGTTCCCGTGACCTTGTCGCCTTCGGCCAGCAGGACAACCCCGCCGACGATACGACCGTCCTTCACCCAGGCATCAAGCACCGAACCAAGCTGACTGCTGCGAAGCCCTGCTCCAGTCACAGCACCCCCCGGACAGCATTGAGAAAGATGACCGCATAGGCCTCAGCATCATGGGCGATGGGATTGGTGTCGGCGCACCCATCGGCTTGCGACATACGCCCGATGAGGGCGAAATCGGTTTCAGGAATGCCGATTTCGGCCAATGCATGGGGAATGTCGAGGCTCGCGCGCAGGTCGAGCACCCAGTCGAGCAAGCCAGTGAAATTTTCCTTCGGCAGACGCAGATGGCGGGCGATCATGTTTGCAGCGGCACCGATCGCCGGCTCGTTGGCTTTGAACACATAGGGGAGGATGATCGCGTTGAGAAGGCCGTGATGTTTGTCGTACATGGCTCCCAGGCTCTGGGCGATCGCGTGCACGCCACCCAACCCGCGCTGGAACCCGACGGCCCCCATGGCGGAGCCGACCAGCACGGCCTGTCGCGCCTGAGCGTCATCGGGATCTTCCACCGCCTTGCGCAGGTTGTCGGCGATCAGCCGGGCACCGCCCAACGCCACACTCTCCGACATCGGGTGATAGATCGGCGAGCACAGCGATTCAAGACAATGGGTCAGGGCATCGGCACCGGTGGCTGCGGCCAGGGCACGCGGCATTCCGGCGGTCAGATCGGAATCGAGAATGGCGATTTTCGGCATCATCGACGGATGCATGATCGTGCGCTTGAGCCGCGCCGCCTGGTCGGTGATCACGGACGCGCGGCCGACTTCCGAACCCGTTCCCGCCGTCGTCGGCAAGGCGACCGTCGGGGCAATGGCCTGCCGGTCGATCTTGCCGCCCCGGTCGGGCCGGGTGTCCTCGTAGTGCCAGAGCGGATAGGCCTGACGCGCGGCAAAGGCGATCGCCTTGCCGGCATCGATAGGCGATCCCCCGCCGAAGGCGATGACGCCATCGTGACCGCCTTCACGGAAGACGCCGATTCCGTCGGCTACGTTCTCTCCAGTCGGGTTGCCCTTGATGGCATCAAAGAGTGCGCAGTCGTCAAGCAGTCTGCGGCAGTCAGCCAGCGCTTCCTGGACCATCGCGGTCGCACTTATGCCGGGATCGGTGACGAGCAGCGGCCTGGAAATGCCTGCATCGCGGCAGGCGTCGACAAGCTTTCTCGCAGCGCCGGGGCCAACCCGCACGGTGTTTGGATAGTTCCATTCGTAGTGGGTCGTCATGGTCAAAGGTCTTCCTTTGTTCAGCAACAAGGTTAAGCGTTCAGCAACAAGGTCGGGAGGTCTGCAAGACGGGCTCGGGGGCGGTGTTGCTCCTGTCCGACAGGCGGGATCGCGGCTGCGGTACAGAGTTCAAGTCACAACGGGAGGCCTTCGGGGAAGGCCCCGACAAGAAGGCGCACTCCAAAGGCCAACATGACAACGCCGGTGATGATGTCGATGGGCAGTTTGCGGCTGCTGTACCAGGCCTGCACGGAAGGTACGGAAAACAGGGTGGCCAGCAATACGAACCAGGAGATCGCCATGCCCGCGATGATGCCCACTCCTGCGACCCGCACCCAATCGGGCATTTGAGCGGCGGTGACCAGGGAGAAGATGCTGGTGTAGAAGGCCAGGGCCTTGGGGTTGGTCATGTTGGTGACATAGCCGAAGCTCCAGGCACGGCCCAAAGTCCCGATCCGCTCACGGTCGATGTCGCGCGGCTTTGGTTGGGTCCCGGCGTTTCGCAGGACCCTGTAGGCGAGATAGCAAAGATAGATGCCGCCGACGCATTGCACGGCCGGATGCAGGTAAGGGATGTGGCGAAAGACAATTCCGAGCCCGGTGGCTGCCAGCAGGGCCCAGGTGATGGAACCGGACGCCACTCCGAGGCCTGAGAAGATGCCGTGAAGGCGGGATTGGTTCACCGATATCTGGGTGATGACGAGAAAATTGGGGCCCGGGCTCACGATCAGCACCAGAAACGAGCCGGCAATGGTGAGAAGAAGGGCATAGGCGCTGGTGGGTTCCATCGTTTCAACTCCAGGACAGGGTCAGGGCTCAAGGACAGGCTGCGGCAATGCGGGGAGATGCGGGGACAAGTTGGTCCAGGCAGCGGCGCACAAGCCGTTCGGCGTCGACAAAAAGCGGGCAGTCTGGCGCGGGCGTCCCCACATAGTGGTTGTAGTAGCTTGATCCCTCCACGGCCGGACCGACCAGGGTGACGGTACGGTCTGCGGTGCCGTCAAGCCGCGCGGGATGGCCATCGATATCGACGGCGATGCCGTCAAGTCGCTCGCCATCGACCGGGCGCAGGCGCCCCCGCCCCGCAAGGCGCGCCAACAGCGGGCTGTCGCGCCGACCCAGACCGCTCGATCCGATATGGGCTGCGGCCCGAACCGCACTCGAACTGTTCAGGTCCGCAGGTCCGGAGCCGCGGGTCGGCGGGTCAAGCGTGACGATCCCCGCAGCCACGAGCGCAACAAGTTCTTCGTGGCGTTCCTTCTGCGGACCGCCGACCAGCCGGTTGGAAAGCGGCGCAAACACGCGGTAAAACTCGGCGCGCGAAGCTTCGTTCAATCCGGTGCCATCCACTGCGTAACGAAGCGTGCTGCGTTCGTTTCGCCAGACTTCGAGGGCAGCTTTCACCGGAGAGCCTAAAACCCCGCGCCGACATTCGGCGAGATCGCGGACAAGCCCGTTCACGTAATCGCGGCAATAGGCCTGGGGATCACCTTGCCAAGGCGTCGTGCGCAGGTAGATCTCCGGATCAAACCCTTCGGGAACGCTCTCGTCCAGCCGATGCAGCAGCGATGCGACGCCATCGGCGCCATTGGCCTCTCGCAGCTGTGCCTCAAGCAGGGCCGCAGACCTTCGACCCCGGCAAAGGCGCTCGCTTGAGACATGATAGACCGCCCGCATTTCAAGGGCGACCAGCGGCAGGATGTTGGCCCGGAAGTCAAGGCGTCCGCCCGGTCGGTTGGACCTGAGCCGATCGATGGCAGCAGGCGAGAAGACAAAGGGCGGTAGCCGGTGAAGGGCGTCTTCCGGGCTCCAGTCAGGTCGGGCATAGAACGGCAAGCCGGTGGCGGAGGACAGCCTGATCCTGGGTTCCCGTCCACTCGGACGGTACTGGAGGTCGTCAGTCCCGCGAAGAAAGCGTCCGCCCCGACCTTTGGTCAAGGTCGAGACCATATCCATGGCGGTCAAGCCAAGCCCGGCGAGCGAAATCGCTTCGCCCGGTCTGATGGCTTCCGGCCCGATGTCTGCTTGCGCCCAGCCCGCTGGCCCGTGCCCCAGAGAAAGAAAGAGATGATCGGCTCGATGACGCCGGCCTTTCGCGGTCTCAAGCCAATGGCGGCCACTGTCGTCCAGGCGGCCGACGTCGACGACCTTTTCGGAAATCACCCTGAGCCGGACATGGGCTGGCGCGTTGTCGATCAGGTCGCGGGCGCAATCGGCGAGATAAGCGCCCAGAATCCGGCGCGGCAGGAAGCAACCGGCTTTGATCTCGGTCCCCTGAGAGGTCACCTTCACCCCATCATCCGTCAGGCGCAGACCCTTCGATCTGCACCACTCGTCAAGTGAGGGCCCACCCGGCGCACCGGTCCGGCCAACGGCTGCAGGATGGGGAAAGAAGGTCAGTTGCCCGGCAACGGTATTGAGCAGCAGATAATCGGGCAGTTCGAGGCCATGGAGGCCGGGCCCTGGCGGATTGTCGTCGAAAAGCAGGAGATCGACCGGAAAGTCCGGAAGTGGACGAAGTTGAGCAATCAGACGCTCCACCAGAATCATGCCCCGAGGTCCAAGGCCAACGACGGCTATGGTGGGGCGCTCCGTGTCGAAAGCCTGTTCCATGGCGCTCATCGTTCCATCTCGAACAGAAAATCGTCGATCCGCTGCGCGGTGCCACGACGCACGGCCTCATTGAAGACGCGTTGGCCGAGAGCAAGATCAAGCACGCCCAGACCGAAGGGCGAGAAGATGGTCGGCTTGTCCGGGTCGAGGTCGGCCGTGCCCGCCATGATTTCGGCCAGCGTGCCGTTGATGAAGTCGCGTCGCCCGAATTTGCGCACCGCCAGGTCTGGCGAGGTGTCCGCTTTCAGGCAATGTTCGACATCGTCGAGAACGTTGTTTGCGCCAGCGATGATCTCGGGCGAGAGGTCGCGCAGGGAGATGTTGAGAACGCATTGTCCAGGCCGGAACGCATGGTCGAGGATGTAGGGGGCCGGGGCGGTGGTGGCGAGTATGACAATGTCCGCGGTCAACGCGTCGTCGATTCCGACGGAGCGGACTGTGAGCCCGTGGCTGGCCCAGGCATGGTCGGCGAAGCCCTGCGCACTGCCGCTGTCGGGCTCGCGCAGGTCCCAGGCACCCACGGTCCATCCATCGGCAACGAACATGTCGAGGATCGAACGGGCGATAACCCCGCCCCCGACGAAAGCGATCCGGCCAGCACGCCGCAACCGCCCCGAGAGCCAGTAAGCACCGAGAACGGCGGAGGCGGCGGTGCGCGCCGAACTGATGCGGGACGCCTCCAGCAGCGCAAAAGGATAGCCGGTTTCGGCATTGTTGAGGACGAGAACCGCCGAGGCCCGCTGCATCCCGCGGTCGATGTTGCCGGGAAAGCTCGAGATCCATTTGATGCCGCTCACCCCGCCGTCGGCATGCAAGGTCGCGGGAAGCGCGATGATCCGGTTGCGCGGCGCATCGGGGAAGCGGAGAAAGTAGCTGTCGGGATTGGTGGTCATGCCATTCCCGTGGTCGAGGTAGGTCTTCTGCACATCAGCGATGCAATCGGCAGGCCGTTCAGCCAGGATCTGGGCGATGGCTGCGCCTCCCACGACGTGAAACGAGGGGCTGGACTTGGTGATCATCGGGACGGGGCGTCCTTTTTCAAGTTGGAAGGAGGGTCCGATTCATGCCGCTCACACGGCACTGCGGACCTGCGGCAAGAAGGGTGCCGGATCGACAGGCGCGCGCCTCGGTGGCTGGCCGCCCTGTACGAAGGCAAGTGTATGGGAATGATGCCGGCTCATTTGCGTCAGATCGCCGCTGAGAACGTCGCGGCCAAAACGTTCGGTCACCCAGATGTCGTCGTAAACGGTCGCCAGGTACCGGTCGCCCCAGTCAGGCGAGATGGCGACGACCACCGCATCGTCGGCGATCCGGTCTCGCCAGGCATGAACACCGGCGAGAACGGTGCCGGTGGAGCCACCGATCAAAACGCCCTGGTGGCGGGCCATATGGCGACACATCAAGACCGCCTGGGCCTCCGGGATCATTTCCACCGCATGAAGCCGGTTGCCGGGCGAAAAGATCGCCGGCAATTGGCTCGTCCCGAGCCCGGGAATGTAGCGCGGCGAGGGCGGCGATCCGAAGGTGACGGAGCCGATGCTGTCGACCGCAACGATACGGGTCTCCGGGCGGTTTCGGCAGAAATAATCGAGGCAGCCCATCAACGTTCCCGTGGTTCCGGCCCCGACAAACAGATAGTCGATGCGATCAAAACTGCGTGCTATAGAGGCTGCTGTCAGCCGGCTATGGACCTCGGGATTGGCAAGATTCTCATATTGATTGAGCCAGAGATGGCGAGGATCTTCCGCCACCTTCCGCTCGATGTAGCTGATCCGGCTGCCCAGATATCCGCCATTGGAATCCTTCTCCGTCACCTTGACGATCGAGGCACCGAAAGCACGCATGGCGCTTTCGTTCACTGACGAACAGTTTGGATCGATGACACAGGTGAAATTGAGCCCCCGTTCGGCGCAGATCATCGCCAAAGCGACGCCGAGATTTCCCGACGAGGATTCAATGAAGACCGTGTCGCGTCTGACAAGGCCGCGCGCGAAGGCGCTGTCGACCAGTCCGCAGGCGGTCTTGAGTTTGATTGATCCAGCCGGATTGAGCGATTCCAGCTTCAGATGCAGTGAATGGGGAAATCCGCTGATCTGGAGAAAGATCGAATCTGTGATGATACTGGAAATGCTGGTATACATGGACAGCCTCCGTGAGGATCCGGTGTCGTTTGCGTCTCAGGCTGCCAAAGCCTGCATGATCCGTTCCGCGCGCAGCGCCATCAGCGAGAACGACTGACCATCGCTGATGCCGTGACTGCGCTCGGAAAGCCCGTTGGCGAAGATCTGGACGTCAGCATCCGGGCTGAGCGCGATCCGATAGTCGCGATCGATGCGCAGACCATCATCGGGATCGGCCAACAGCCAGGGTTGCAGATTGGCCAGCAAGGGGGGGACCGGGTGTTGCAGATAGCCGGTAGCCAGCAACACTGCGTCGACCGTGTGCCGGCTTTGAGCGCCCGTGAAGACATCTTCCAGGGTGACATCATAGCCGTTTTCCAGAGCCTTGAGGTCCGTCACCCGGTGATAGCTGAAAGCTTCAAGCCGTGTGCGACCGGCGATTCCGTCCTCGTAGATGAGTGAGAACAGTCTGGAGGATTCGTCAGGATCAATTCCGGCGTAGTTCACCGACCGGCTGTTGGCGAGATACTGGCGGCGCTGCTCGAAACCGAGATTGTGGAAGTAGTCGACATGGCGCGGGGAGAACACCTGATTGGGGAACTGACCGAGCTGGGTCAAGCGGAAGCCGATGGAGCGATGCACCGACAGGATATGCGCCTCAGGCAGGCGACCGATGATCTCGAGAATGGATTCGCTGGCGCTTTGGCCCGACCCGATGACCAACCATCGATTGGGTGCGGCGTCACCGAAAGCGTTAAGCCGGGACAGGAACTCGCTGGTGTGAAAGACGGTTGGCCCCAGATGAGAAAGAAACATATCGGGAATGCGCGGCGATGAGCCGGATGAAACGATCAGGTTGCGGGTCTCGACCGGACCCGAATTTGTCGCAATGCAGAGTCGGCTCAAGCGGCCGCGTTCCACCACCGGAAGCACTTCGCGGACGGTTTCTCCGTAATTTACCGACCGGGACACCTGGCTGGCCACCCAGCTGACATAGTCGCTCCATTCGCGGCGGCTGGCGGGACGGCCAAGCAGGCCGAAGTCAAACATCCGGCCTTTCTCCTTGAGATACATCGCGAAGGAGAAAGGGCTCTGCGGATTGCGCGGCGTCACCAGATCGCGCAGCAAGCTGTGGTTGATGTCGGTGCCATCGACGAGCAATTCCGGATGCCAGGAGGTGCTTTGTGCCCGCTCGAGGAAGCGGAGTTCGACGCTTCCGAGAGGTTCGTTCTGCCGCCGCGCCTCTTCGATGACGCAGGCGATTGCAATGGCCGCCGGGCCGAATCCGATGCTGACCGCATCAACGGTGGCGACAGTGGCGACAGTCTCAGACACAATGGTCATGACAGGCTCCTCACAGCAAGGCTCGACGGGATTCGGGATGGGATGATACGGTCGCCAGCAAGGGTTGCCTCGGGGCCGCCGGGTGACATTTCGTGGACCGGATAGAAGCCAGCCTCTTGGAGCGCGAAAACCGCATGGCCGGCACCCGGGTTCTCGCCGTCCTTGAATTGCACGGTGCCGAGCACGGTTGAAAAACTCTCTGTGGCGAGACGTTCGGCAAGCGGAGTGGCGGAGCCGGACTGAACCAGTGCCGCAAGAATTTCGAAGGCTGCGTAGCTTTCGACGAAATAGGTTTCGGGATCGCTGCCAAAAAGCTGGTGGTGCTGGCGGCAGACAAGGTTGGCACCCCGATAGTGCGCGGCAGGCCGAAAGCCTACGGCATGGACCGGCGCTGAGCCTGCGGGCAGCCCGGGAATGTGCGGTGACACCGCGTCGTCGGTCAAGACCAACGGACAGGACGGGGCTGCTTCGAGATGGCGGGCGAGATAGGCCACGCTTGGCAGCAGTCGTCCGCAGAAGATCACGGCAGCGGCGCTGCCGGGTTCCACGAGGGTCACGCCATGATGAAGTGCGCTGCGTTCAAGTGCATCGGCGATGGCACCTCCATGCAGGCTGTCATCGGAGTGCACGCAGACCCGGCGCCAGCCTTGCGCAACGCAATGGTTGAGCACTGTTTGCGCCAAACCGTGGTCAGGAGGGCAGATCCGGAAGACGGCCCCGGCCCGGGTGACCGCATCTGCGGTGGCAGCCGGGGCAAGAAGAGCGCGTCCGGCGTCCCGGTAGATCTCCCGGACGCCCATGGCCGCATCGGAGGAGAAATGTCCGATCACCAGATCGACACCGGCTTCAATAAAGCCGCGGGCGACAGTGCGTGCAACCCCTGGGTCGGCACCGTCGTCGGCGAACAGGAATTCGACCTGTGACAACGGCGCAAGGTGATTGCGGGCGGCGGTCAGGGCGCGCATGAATGTACGCGCATGCGGCGACACCAACGGGTCGAAAATCGCCGAAATACCAACTTTCAAGGTCTTTCTCGTCATCATATCGTCTTTCTGAAAGGCGCTTGCGCGCGCAGGGCAAAACGGTTCGGATGGAAGACCTCAGAGAGGCCTGTATCGCAAACATCGGCGTCACGGAGGCGCGCCCAGATGGCATCGGCGGCGATATCAGCTATGGCGGGGGCCGCCTTGAAGCCAATCCCCGAAAGTCCAGCGATCACATAGAGCGTCCTCTGGTCGCCGGGAAAACCGAAAACCGGACGATTGTCGGGTGTGTAGGAGTCAAACCCCGACAGGACTGTCACCAAGGCACCGGCGGCGGGTTGGCCGGTCAAGGCCGCCAAGCGGTCGAGGCTCGCAGCCCGGTGCGGCTCTCCCATGGCGGGAAGATCGCCGGGAAATTCAGTCGAGGAGCGCGGGCCACAGCCGATCCCGACAAGGCTTGCGCCGAAGGGCACGGCATAGGTTTGAGCCGGAATGTCGATGACAGGCAACTCGGGGGCCCGGGCGACATCGAGAAGCCCCAGTGGAATCGACCGGGTCTCGATCGGCAGGTTGTCGACAAGCTGCCCCGTCCAGGCACCAGCCGCCACCACGACGGTGCGGGCGCGCAGACGGTGACCGTGGGCGAGGCGGACAACGGCCTCACCGGTTTCCGTGACATCCACCGCACGGACATCGACGTGTTCCAGCACCGCACCCCGATCCCGAACGAGCCGCGCCATCGCATGGGTGGTGAAGCGCACGTCACCGTGGCCACCACTCGGCTCGAACAGATCCACCCGGTCGCGGCGCGGCGGAACGAAGCCGGTGACGCCCGCCAGTTGCCGATGGGTGAGGATGCAGTGGGCATAGCCGCGGCCGAAATCGGACATCCGGGCGGCAATGGTTTCGAGTTCGTGCTCGTGGGTCCGGTAAAGCACTCCGCTCGCCCTGATGGCGCTGTTGAAGAGGGTGCCGACCAAACCTGAGCTGCGGACCTGAAGCGCGTGAGCGCTCAGCTGCATCATCACCGGATCAGCGTCATAGAGCCGGACAATACCGCCGGAATAGGCACTTGCACCGGCCGAGGCGCAGGTTGCCTTGTCGAGCAGAATGACATCCGCACCACGTTGGGCCAGCATGGCCGCTGTGGTTGCGCCGAGGATGCCGCCACCGACGACGATTGCGTCGTAGACTTTCATGGTGTTCCCCCCAGCTACTGAGCGGGCTGGGCGAGATAGAGCTCGGCTGTCCATCGGCCGACAGCCGACTGCCAGGTCCGGTCGTCAAACCCGAAGGCTTCAACAATCTCCGCGCTGAGGCGCGGCACAAGGGGTTGCCCGGCCCAGGCGAGGAAGAGCGCCATGGCCGCCATGGCGCTCGGGGTGTCACGCCGGGCGGCGGTCTGCCGCAGGGCGTCCTCGACCACGCCCGCCATTCCCTTCATGGTGAAGGTCTCCGGATCGGCGCACTGCTCGAGGCGTGCGGCCAAAGCGACGATCTCCGGGTCCGCGGATTCCGGCAGGCGAACGGCACCTGTCCCGCTCATCCTCCGCCCGGCTTCGAGGATCTCCGGGATCAAGGCACCGAAGACATCTTCGCGCCAGGCCTCGTATTCCGTGCTCCAGAAATCTCCACCCTCCTGCTCCGGCGCAACGCGGGCAAGATAAAGGCGGATGCTGTCGGAGGGTGCTCGCTGGGCAAATTCCGCCACCCAGATCGCATGACCACGACTCGTCGACAGGTTGAGCCCGTCGAGTTTGAGAAACAGGTTCGGAATGAACCGCTGGCCAATCCGGCTAGAGGGGAGCGTCGACAAGAGCGTCGGATAGACCAGCATGTGGCTAAAAGCACAGTCATACCCGAGGAAATGGTAAAAGCGGGCCTTTGGATCAGTCAGAAACCGGTCCGGGAGGTCGGGCTGGCCGGACTGGGCGGCGAATTCGCGTACCGCTGCCAGATAGCCCGAAAGCCCCATGAACCAGGTGTGCAGGCGACAGCTTCCGTCAGGCAAAAGATCAAGGCCACCATCCTCGGGCCGCGTGATACCCCAATCCTCGAGCGTGTCGACAACCCCTTCGACCCAGGTGTCGAGCGGTGCCCGCGTCGGAAAGCGCCGATGCAGCGTCCTCAGGAACGACTTGTATTCACCGAGCTTGAGAAACCAGCGGTCGACAGGCTGCCAGTCATGCGGTCTGCTGCAAAGCTTGCAGTGGAAGTTTTCCATCTTGGCGGCATCGGGTGCCTGGGCGCATTCCTCGCACTGGCTGGCGTCGGAATCATGGCCGCAAAAATTGCACAGGCCACGGCCGAAGGCCTCATAGCCCCAGACCCTGCAATGGCGACAGTAAGGTTCGCGCGTTGTTTTCCAGACCAGCGCGCCAGCATCGCGGGCAGCGTTGAACACTTCTTCCACTGCCGCACGGAAGAACGGATTGTTCTGAGCCGACATCCAGTTGTCAAACCGGATGTCAACAGCGGCAAGCGACCGCTTGATCAGATCCGTGTTGCGCGCCGCGAGATCGAACGGCTCGATGCCGAGCTCCATTCCGCGCCGCAGCATGTAGGACTGATAGTCGTCGGAATAGGAGACGAGGATACACTCATGGCCGCGTTGGCGCTGGGCCCGAGTGAAAACGTCGGCACCGAGGAAAGGCCCGGACAGGTGGCCGATATGTAGGTCGCCATTGGGCGTGGGCGGGGTGACGGTGACAATGTACTTAGCCATCGAGGCAACCCGTCCGCTCGTTGTGCAGGGCCACGAAGTCGTTGACGTAATTCATGTCCCACCACACCACGTAAAAATGAAAGTCCTCATCGCTGTCGTTGCGGAAATAGTGGTTGGTGTGCTTGGGGATGGCAGCGATGTCGCCGAGGCCGAAAGGCCGGCTCTCCTCGCCCACAACAAGTGTCGCCACGCCCTTGATGCCGATGAAGATCTCCTGATCGATCTGGGTATGCGGCTCGCTTTCCGTACCCGGACGGACCACGCACCATCCTCCCGCAAATGGCATGGGATAGTCGGTCCAGGGCAGCAGTCGTGCGCCGTCGAGCTGATATTCGTGTTTGAGATTGTCGAAATCAATGCGTCGGAAGATATCGAATTTGGGCATTGTCGTCCTCATGGACCGCCGCGTCGACGTCCGTGCACCAAGAGGCGCCCGGGCCGAGTTTCGGCTGGTGCGTTCGTGAAATCCGGTGCGCCGCAGCGCTTTGACGTCGACGAGGAACACAACCCACAGTCGCTGTTTTTTGCCTTGGCCACCATAGGTCTACCATCGAGGTTCGGGCAATTGCTGCCAAAACACGGTCAGTTCCTGCCAACCGTCCCACCGAAGAAACGACCGGCCTGACGTTCGCGCCAAAGGGCAACCACAGGCTTTCCGCTTGCATATTCAAATCAACGAAGGTTTCATGATCTGCTCAGCCGTGGCGCTTCCGGTAGTCCATCGGGGACAGGCCGAAATTGCGCAGGAAGCTGCGCCGCATGGTTTCTTCGCTGCCAAAGCCGCAAACACGGGCGACGCGCTTGGTAGGCAAGATGTTCTGGCAAATAAGGTCGGCGGCGGCTGTTGCCCTGATCTTGTCAACTGCCTTGGCCGGCGAAAGCGAGAGTGTGCGCCGATAAAGGCGCATGAAAGTCCGCTCGCTCATGCCACAGAAACTTGCGAGGTCCTGGGATGTGAATGTCCGGTCGAGATTTTGCCGGATATGGGAATGCAGCCGATCGAAGGCCATTTTGCCGGAGAACAATTCCACCAATTCGCTGCATTGGGGAAAGGCACCGCAGCGGATTTCAGTCAATGTGAGCTCACGGGCGATCCGGCGCGCAAGCTCAGCTCCGTGATCGAACGAGATCATCGAAAGAAACATATCCGTGCACGCGCTGGCACTGACGGCAGTCCAGAGCGGTCCGTCCTGTACATACAGGCTGGCGTCGTCGATGCGGATTTCGCTTTGGATCGCTGGCAGTTCAGCAGTTGATTGCCAATGGACAGCCAGCGTGCGTCCCATTGCAAGACGGGTCCGGGCCAGGACATTGACGCCGGTGGAAATGGCAACGACCCGCTTTGCGCTGCCAGCGCGTTTGGCCAACCAGGCCAGAAGCACGGGGTCGTCTATGGCCGCGTTGACCCCGGCCCCTCCGACAATGATAAATATGTCGGGTGCAACCGTATCGGAAAGACGGCTGTGCACCGTAAGCTTGAACCCTGAATCAGTAGTGACCATGTCCTCGTTAGACACGACCTGCAGCCGATAGGCGGCTTTGCTGTGCAACATCTGTGCGCGGGAAAATATTTCCGCACCTGCAGCCAGCTCAGCAAGTACAAAGCCTTGGAATATAACGAATTCTACGATGCACAAGGGCTGCCATGTGTTTGATCGCGCTGCCGCCAACTAAGCCCAATGTCACCCTAAACACAACCTCAAATTATATTTCTGGTATCGTAATTACTAATAATTGTAGTATTTTAGAACATGAGCCGCTGCCCGGTCGCTTTAAACTGGCTTTGACATCCGTCTTGTATGGGGCGAGGAGCGGGGCTTTCCAGCCGCGCCTGGACGTTCACACCCGGCGTAGCTTCTATCATCATACCCGGATAAAGACTAGCGCCGTTGTGGCATCCTGCATCGAGCGCGAGCCCCCTGCGGCCAACATCGTGTCACCGGGGTGCCTCCGTGTCTGTGGCGGCAACCGCGCAAGTCGTCAAACCGCGGCCGCGCGCGTCACCCTCTCCGTTTGAATGGTTTGACAGAGAGGGATCAGCCCCCGCGGCGCGGCATCACGTCTTGGTTGGGATGCACTTGACACTCTTATTCACGAAACTGGCTGATCCAGATCAAGGGACGACCCGCGATAAGTGGCTAGTGGTTTCACTCCAGCTTTTGCATCCCGTTACCGCATGCTCCCGGGCAAGTGCTGGAACCAGAAGAACCACTGGCAAGTTTACGGCGCTGGTGGGTCTTACGAATTTGGCATCTGGTGTTCAACGCGACTCGAAAACGGGGACCAGATGGCAACTCCGACCCGCTGGTCAGAGTGAACAAGCCAATTCACGAAAGCGAGGGCCGAAGTCCGGCAGGTATTCATGACCGCTGTTTCCCCTGAACGCACCGACATCCCACCCCACTCCGCCAGCAACCGCACGTCCGGCGAGATGGGGCTCGCGGCACTGATCGCCGTCGTCATCGGATCGATGATCGGTTCGGGCGTTTTCAATCTTCCGCAAAACCTCGCGGCCGGCGCGGGTCCCTTGGCGATCATCATTGGTTGGACCATCAGCGGTATCGGCATCCTCGCGCTCGCCTTCGTCTATCAAGGCCTGTCCACTCGTAAGCCGGAGCTCAACTCGGGACCCTATGCTTACGCCAAGGCCGGCTTCGGTCCCTTTGTCGGCTTCAACAGCGCATGGGGATACTGGCTGTCCGCATGGATCGGCAATGTCTCCTATGCGGTCGTCATGTTCAGTGCGCTATCCTATTTTTTCCCGCCATTTGGCGAAGGAAACACCTGGTCGGCTATTTTTGGTGCTTCCGCAGTTCTCTGGGTGATCCACTTTCTGATCCTGTCCGGCATCCGGCAGGCCGCGCTTGCCAATGTCATTACCACGATTGCCAAGGTCGCGCCGATCCTGCTGTTCATCGCAGTGGTCATTGTCGCCTTCCGCATGGACGCCTTCACGCTTGATTTCAGCGGGCTGGCGACGCCAGCGCTCGGATCTGTCCTCGCCCAGGTCAAGAGCACCATGTTGGTGACCTTGTGGGTGTTCATCGGCATCGAGGGTGCCAGCGTCGTGTCAGGTCGCGCACGACAACGCCGCGACATCGGTGTCGCGACCTTTGCGGGCTTTATCACCACACTCTCGATCTATGCACTGGTCTCGCTGCTCTCGCTGGGAATCATGAGCCGGCCTGAACTTGCCGCGCTCAAAAACCCCTCGATGGCAGGCGTTCTCGAGCATGTTGCGGGTCCTTGGGGCGCGGTGCTGATCAATGTCGCGCTGGTAATCTCGGTGCTCGGTGCGTTCCTCGCCTGGACGTTGCTCGCCGCGGAGGTTCCCTATGTCGCCTCGCGCGACGGAACGATGCCCCGCTTCTTCGGGCGCGAGAACAGCGGGGGAGCACCGGCGGCCTCGTTGTGGGTGACCAATATACTGGTCCAGCTGTTCCTGATCCTCACGCTGATTGCCAATAGCACATATCTGTCGCTGCTCTACATTGCCGCGACAGCCATCCTCGTGCCCTACATCTTCTCGGGGGCCTATGCGCTCAAACTTGCCATTTCCGGCGAGGCCTACAAACCCGGCGAAACCCGAACACGGGATCTGATCGCTGGCTGTGTCGCCACCGTCTATGGCGTTTGGCTCGTCTATGCGGCAGGTCCGACCAATTTGCTGATGGCTGCGATGCTCTATGCGCCTGGCATCGTCGTCTACATCTGGGCGAGACATGAAAACAACGAGAAGACCTTTACTCTGATCGAAATCGTTATCGCCATCGGGCTCGTCATCGCCGCGACCATCGCCGCCTATCTTGTCTGGAACGGGAGCATCAGCCCGCTATGAACGCCATGACCACACCTCACCCGGGCACATATTCCGAGGTCGGAAAGCTTCGGGAGGTGCTTGTCCACCGCCCCGACCTGAGCTTGCAGCGACTGACCCCGGACAATTGCAAGGCGCTATTGTTCGATGACGTCCTTTGGGTGAAGAAGGCACGCCAGGAACATGATGTGTTCGTGGACGCTCTGCGCGAGCGCGGCGTTGTCGTGAAAGATCAGGGCGAGATGCTGGCGCAAGTCGTCGCGATTCCCGCAGCACGGCAATGGCTGCTCGACGCCCGCGTCAATGATGCCACGGTCGGAACCGATCTGGTCGACGAAATGCGTGGCTGGCTGGCTGAAATGCCAGCCGTTGAACTGGCCCGTCTGCTTGTCGGCGGGGTGGCGCGTGCCGAACTTCCGTTCAAGCCGATGGGGCTCTCCGGACGGACCATGACGCCCCAGGATTTTGTGCTGCCGCCGCTGCCCAACCAGTTGTTCACGCGGGACAGCTCGTGCTGGATTTACAACGGCGTCACAATCAACCCCATGTATTGGCCGGCGCGGCGGCCTGAAGCCCTCAATCTGGCAGCGATCTACAAATTCCACCCCCGCTTTGCCGAAGCAACCTTTGAGACATGGTGGGATGGGGCGAACGCCGTTCCCGGCATCGCAACGCTTGAAGGAGGCGACGTCATGCCGCTCGCCGACGGCATCGTGCTGATCGGCATGGGCGAACGGACAACACCTCAAGCGGTCTACATGCTCGCTTCAAGGCTGTTTGCGGCAGGAGCGGCGGAACGTGTCATTGCCGCACTGATGCCCCGTGATCGCTCGTTCATGCATCTCGACACTATTTTCACCTTCTGCGACCGTGATCTGGTGACGCTGTATCCGCCGGTCGTCGACCGCATCCGGACCTTTACCCTGCGGCCGGGTTCGCCGGTGTCGGGCGAAAAAACAGGCGCTATCGATACCGTGGAGGAGAGCGAACCCTTCGTCGACGTGGTCCAGCACGCCCTGGGGCTCGACAAACTGCGTGCCATTGCGACCGGTGGGGACGGGTATGAGGCCGAGCGCGAGCAATGGGACGACGGCAACAATCTGCTCGCCATCGAGCCCGGTGTCGTCATCGGCTACGACCGCAACGTCTACACCAACACGCTTTTGCGGCACGCAGGCGTCGAGGTGATCACGGTGGAAAGTTCCGAACTCGGCCGCGGCCGGGGCGGCAGCCATTGCATGTCCTGCCCGATCAACCGCGACCCGCTTTGAGGACAACCATTCCATGCCCATCAATCTTTGCGGCCGCAGTGTCCTGGCGCTCGATGATCTCTCGCCCAGCGAGATTCGCTTCCTGCTGCAACTGGCCAAAGAGCTGAAA
The DNA here is from genome assembly GCA_038325465.1 of Hyphomicrobiales bacterium. GTDB lineage: Bacteria > Pseudomonadota > Alphaproteobacteria > Rhizobiales > Rhizobiaceae > Hoeflea. Next base: position 99,282 of record JBBQJA010000002.1, read on the forward strand.
GCGGCCAAGGCAGCGGGCGTCGAACGCCCGCGTCTACAGCGCAAGAACATTGCTTTGATCTTCGAAAAGGATTCAACGCGCACGCGCACCGGATTTGAAGTTGCGGCCTATGATCAAGGTGCCCATGTGACCTTTCTCGGACCGGGTGGCAGCCACATCGGCCACAAGGAGACGATGAAAGACACGGCCCGCGTGCTCGGCCGCATGTACGACGCGATCGAGTATCGCGGTTTTGGGCAGGCAATTGTTGAGGAACTCGCGCAATTTGCTGGTGTGCCTGTCTACAACGGCCTCACCGACCAGAGCCATCCAACGCAAGTTCTCGCAGACTTCATGACCATGCGCGAATTCACACACAAGCATCTGTCCGATCTGGTGCTGACCTTCCTGGGCGATGGCCGAGACAATGTCGCGCTTTCGCTGGCGGTCGGTGCCGCCAAGGTCGGCATGGACATGCGCATCGCCTCGCCGCGCGCGCTTTGGCCGGAACCGGACTTCGTCGCCCATTTCAAGGATATCGCAAAGGCTACCGGCGCCAAGTTGACCGTCACCGAGAGCATTGCGGACGCGGCCAGGGGTGCCGATTTCCTTTACACCGATGTCTGGCTTTCGATGGGCGAGGACGAAGCCGAGTGGGGTCAGCGCATTGACGCGCTTACGCCTTACCGCGTCACCAGCGCCATCATGGCCGCAACCGGCAACCCCTACACAAAATTCATGCATTGCCTGCCAGCGTTCCACAATGCCGAGACCGGCGTGGGCGCCGACATTCTTAAACGGTTCGGGATCGACTGCATGGAGGTCACAGAGGAGGTGTTTGAATCCTCGGCCTCCGTCGTCTTTGAGCAGGCCGAGAACCGCATGCATTCGATCAAGGCAATCCTCGTCGCCACCATCGGGAGTTGAGCGCATGCGTCTGGTTGTTGCACTGGGTGGAAACGCGCTCCTCAAGCGAGGAGAGCCGATGACGGCCGAAATCCAGCGCGGCAATATCGGCCGGGCCGCGAAATCGCTCGCAGCCCTCACTGGCGCGGGCCATCAGCTCGTCATTACCCATGGCAACGGTCCGCAGATCGGCCTGATCGCACTGCAAGCGGCGAGCGGGCCGAAGGATGGCAATTATCCTCTCGACATCCTGGGAGCGGAAAGCGACGGGATGATCGGCTACCTCATCGAACAGGAACTCGGCAACCTGCTCGGCGACGATGTGTCGCTTGCCACCCTGCTCACCCAGATCCGCGTCGACCCCAGGGACCCGGCCTTCGCGCACCCGAGCAAGCCGATCGGCCCTGTCTACTCCGAGGCTGCGGCCAGGCGCATCGAAGCTGAGCACGGCTGGACCTTCAAGCCTGATGGGGACAAATGGCGGCGCGTCGTCGCTTCTCCCGAACCGCTGGAGATTGTCGGGATCAAAGTCATCTCGATGCTGGTCGAACACGGCGTGGTGGTTGTATGCGCCGGCGGCGGCGGCATTCCGGTCATTGCACGTCCCGATGGCAGCCTCGTGGGCATCGAGGCGGTCATCGACAAGGACCGCTCCAGCGCGTTGCTGGCCATGCAGCTTGACGCGGACATGCTGCTGCTGCTGACCGACGTCGACGCTGTCTACCTCGACTTTGGGACCACGCAGGCGCGCCGTATCGCGCGCGTCGGGGCCGACACGCTTTCGGCCGACCAGTTCGCGCCCGGCTCGATGCGTCCAAAGATCGAGGCGGCGACGCACTTTGCATCTCAAACCGGCCGCCCGGTCGCCATTGGTCGACTGGAAGACGCGATGGCCATGCTCGATGGAAAGGCGGGGACGCTGATCGAAGCGGGCGGTTTGGAGGTAGAGGAACGTGTCTGAGTCCCGCCGCAAAGCGATCATCAAGACAATCATCAAGACAGCCCAACCGTCTGGCGTCGGCGAACCGGGTACCGGCGTGGTGACGGCCGTGCGCGGCAGCGTCGTTGACGTCCGCTTCGACACCGGACTGCCGTCCATTCACTCGGTGCTGCCCATCGCGGCCACCCGACCGGTCGTCGTCGAGGTGCTGGCGCAGCGCGACACCCACCACGTGCGCGGCATCGCGCTGACGCCAACGCAGGGCCTTGCGCGCGGCATGGTCGCCGAAGATACCGGCGGGCCATTGCAGGCGCCGGTCGGTCGCGCCGTCCTGTCCAGGATGTTTGATGTGCTTGGCAACGCGATCGACCGCAAACCTGCCCCCGAGAAAGTCGAGTGGCGCTCCGTCCACGCTGCGCCGCCGTCCTTGCTGCGGCGGTCCACAAAGTCGGAAGTGTTTGAAACCGGCATCAAGGCCATCGATGTGCTGGCACCGATGGAGCGGGGCGCGAGCCCGCCGCCTTGAACGTTTCCTCACCCAGCCGTTCTTCACGACCGGGCAATTCACCGGCCTTGCAGGCAAACTGGTGTCACGCGCGGAAGCGCTTGACGGCTGCGAGCGCATTCTGGCCGACGAGTTCAAGGATCTGCCCGAAAGCGCGCTTTACATGATCGGTGCTATCAACGAAGCGACGGCAAAGGCGGGTGCGTCCAAGCCCGCTTCCGCAGCCAGCGTCAGGTCCGTGGCGATACCGTCGGCGACACAAGCGCCTGACGCCGCCATGGCGGAGGTCGGTCATGCATCTTAAGATCTTGCTTCCATTCCGTGTTTTTGCCGACATCGAGGCGGTCTTGCGCGCGGTCGCCGAGACGACCCGCGGTTCGGTCGGATTGCTCCCGCACCGTCTCGACTGCGCCGCGACGCTCGCACCGGGCATCCTCGAATACGAAACCAAAACCGACGGGATCGCCTATGTCGCGCTTGATGCGGGCGTGATGGTCAAGATCGGCCCAGACGTTCTGGTATCCGTACGTCGAGCGATCGGCGGTGCCAGCCTTGGTCGACTGCGCCAACAGGTGGAGGATGAATTTCTGACCTTCAGTGCCGAGGACATGAGCGCGCGCGCGGTGACGGCAAAACTGGAAGTCGGCTTTCTGCGCCGGTTTGCGAGACTGCGCCATGCGTGAGCCATCCGAAAAACCATCAGGCTCACAAGACGATCTGGCCACCCGCGTAGGCTCGCAGGCGAGCCGTCGGCTGCGGGCGCGGCGCGGCAATGGCGTCTGGTTCGGCCTCGGCATGATGGGGCTGATCGGCTGGTCGGTTGTGGTTCCCACGCTTGTGGGCGCAATACTGGGCAACTGGCTGGATGGTTGCCAGGCCGGTGATCGTTCGTGGACGCTGGCGTTGCTGATCGCGGGTCTGGTCGTAGGCTGCGCGAACGCATGGCACTGGGTGAAGAAAGAAGACAAGGCGATGCACGAGGACGAAGGCAATGACGATGAATGACGCGCTGGCCCTGATTTTGCCGGTTCTCGCCGGAGCGGCGCTGGGCTTGTTCTTCTTCGGTTGTACGTGGTGGACGGACGGGCGGGCACTTTCGGCCCGACAGCCAGCCCTTCTGGTCATGGGGAGCATGCTGGGGCGAACCATGGTGGTCCTTGCGGGGTTCTACTTTGTCGCGGGCGACCAGTGGCAGCGCCTGCTGCTTTGCCTGGTCGGCTTTGTCACCGCGCGCCTGATTGTCACCCGCCTTCTGGGCGGTGATGCGCGCTTTGGCGCGGGTCCGGTGGCGGGGACGTCGCGCCATGCGCCTTAGCCCCGATCAACTGATCTTCTGGCAAGCCGGTTTCGTCCAGCTCAACGCCACCATCGTGTTCACCTGGGTCCTCATGGCTGTTCTTGCGCTGGGCTCGATAGTGGTGACCCGTCGGCTGTCGACGGGCGAAGAGCGCACCGCATGGCAGAATCTCCTCGAAATGCTGATCACCGGAATCACCCAGCAGATCGGCGAAATTGGCCTTTCCAACCCGATGAAATATCTTCCATTTCTCGGCACGCTCTTCCTGTTCGTCGGCGCATCCAGCCTGTCGAGCATCCTCCCCATGTTTGAGCCGCCCACCGGTTCGTTGTCCACGACGGTTGCACTTGCGTTGTGCGTCTTCGTCGCGGTCCCCCTCTACGGCATCGAAGCGCGCGGTCCGGGCGCCTATCTCAAGTCCTCTGTCGAGCCGACCTTCATCATGTTTCCGTTCAACATCATCAGCGAAGTCTCGCGCACGCTGGCGCTCGCGGTGCGCAGGGCACTTGAGGGATTCGTTCCCGATTTCGCCGCGCGAGAGACCGGGCACATCATCACTGTGTCAACCGGCATCGCCACGGTGTCAGGCCTGGCAAACACCGGGTTCGAGGAGCTCCTGGTTTTCCCCGATGGGACATCTGGCATCGCGTTCAATCTCGACGAAACAGAGATCGGCGTGGTCCTGCTCGGGGATCACGCCCACCTGCAGGCAGGCGACGAAGTCGTGCGCACCGGCCGCGTCATGGATGTCGGCGTTGGCGATGCAGCGTGCCGACAAGTACATTGAGACCCTGCTCGACGAGCTTGGCACTCGGTTCCATCGCCTTCGCCAGGACGGAATCGACGAGGAACTCTTCGACGTGGTCGCAGGCTCGGAAGCGCTGTTGCGGTGAGCGGGATCAAAGGGAGGGTGAACATGACCGCAAGGCTTGTCCGAACGCCGTGGCTGATGGCCGGCCTCGTCTATTTTGCCGTCGTATTCCTGGCAGGCTTCGCGCTGGGTACGATCCGGACCCTCTGGCTTGCGCCTGCGATCGGCCAGTTTCCTGGGGTGGCCATCGAGTTGCCGTTCATGCTGGCCGCTTCGTGGTTTGCCTGCGGCTGGTGCCTCGGCAAATTCCAGGTGTCCAGCCAACGCGCGCGCGCCTACATGGGAGCGGTGGCGTTTTTCGTCCTGATGATGGCGGAGGCGGTGCTGGCCGTTGCGGCATTCGGCATGCGCCTGCAAGATTACGCCGCCGGGTTTGTGACCGCTGCGGGGATGCTGGGTCTGGTTGGCCAGGCAGCGTTTGCGGCAATGCCGCTGTTTCATCCCGATGCCCGGAGGACGACAGGATCCCGGCAGGAGCCACGAGCACGAAGTTGATGCCATCTCTCGCTGCACGGCACTTGCGCTTTGCATGACGCGAGAATCGGGGAAGTCGGATGGAGCTTTTCACCGCTGACGTGGCATCTGCTGCACCGGCCGTTGACAGGCGTGGGCGGCGGGTCAGCCGCCGTCCGGAGCATGCTGACGCCACTGCCATCCCAGAACCTCGGGCATGTCCTGCCCGTGCAAACGGATGAATGCGCAATGTTCGAGCAGCTTGGCGTCCATCGCCTGCTTCAGTCCCACCTTGACGCCTGCGAGTTTCGGAACCCGATCAAGCACACTCTGGACGAGATGAAAGCGGTCGAGCCCGTTCAGGACCGTCATGTCGAACGGAGTGGTCGTCGTGCCTTCCTCGTTGTAGCCGCGGACGTGGAAATTGTCGTGGTTTGTACGCCGGTAGGTGAGGCGGTGAATGGTCCAGGGATAGCCGTGATAGGCGAAGATAACGGGTTTGTCGGCGCTGAACAGCGCGTCGAACGCGGCATCCGACAACCCGTGTGGATGAACCTCCCTGGGTTGAAGCGTCATCAGGTCGACGACGTTGACCACACGGATCCGCAGCTCAGGAACCTCTTCGCGCAGAATTTGCACAGCGGCCAGGGTTTCCAGCGTCGGCACATCGCCAGCGCAGGCCATGACGACGTCGGGTTCGCCACCGCCATCCGAGGACGCCCAGTCCCATATGCCGACGCCCGCCCGGCAATGGACGATTGCCTTGTCCATCGACAGCCACTGCCATGAGGGCGGCTTGCCGGCGACGATGATGTTGATGCGGTTCCAGGTACGCAAGACGTGGTCGGTGACGCACAGAAGTGTGTTTGCATCCGGTGGCAGGTAAACGCGCACGATGTCGGCCTTCTTGTTCAAGGCGATGTCGATGAAGCCTGGGTCCTGATGGCTGAAGCCGTTGTGCTCTTGATGCCAAACATGACTGGAAAGCAGATAGTTGAGCGATGAGATCGGCCGACGCCACGCAATGTCCCCGCACGCGTCCAGCCACTTGGCGTGCTGGTTGAACATCGAATCAACGATATGGATGAAGGCCTCGTAGCAGGAGAATACACCGTGGCGACCGGTAAGCAGGTATCCTTCGAGCCAGCCCTGGCAGGTGTGCTCGGAGAGGATCTCCATCACGCGTCCGTCCTGACCAAGATGCACGTCCTCGGGCAGGATTTTTTCCATCCATGCGCGCTCGGTGGCCTTGAACACGTCCTGAAGCCGATTGGACGCAGTTTCGTCGGGTCCGACGATGCGGAAGTTTTTCGCCGCCTGGTTCAGATCCAGGACTGCGCGCAGGAACCCGCCCATGGCCTTGGTGGCTTCCGCCTTTGTCGATCCAGGCACCGCGATGTCGATCGCGTGAGCCGCCAGAGGAGGAAGATCGAGTGATTTGCGCAACACTCCGCCATTGGTATGCGGGCTGGCGCTCATCCGTCGTGCGCCTTGCGGCGCGATCGCCCGAAGTGCGTCCACGGGTGCGCCTTCGGCGTTGAACAAGTCCTCCGGCCTGTAGCTCTTCAACCAAGCCTCCAGAAGCCTCAGATGTTCGGGGTTCTCGGCTATGCCCGACAGCGGCACCTGGTGCGAACGCCAGAACCCTTCGGTCTTCTGACCATCGACCTCCTTCGGTCCTGTCCATCCCTTGGGGCTGCGCAGAATGATCATCGGCCAGGTCGGCCGCGCTGAGAGATGCCCGGGCGACCGCCGTGCCGCGTCCTGAATGGCGCGGATCTTGTCCATCGCCTCATCAAGCACGACAGCCATCCGCTCGTGCATCAATGCCGGCTCATGGCCCTCGACGAAAAGCGGCTCGTAGCCATAGCCGACAAAAAGTGACCGCAGCTCGTCTTCCGGAATGCGCGCCAGTATGGTCGGGTTGGCGATCTTGTAGCCATTGAGATGCAGGATCGGCAGCACGACGCCGTCGTGCGCCGGGTTGAGAAACTTGTTGGAATGCCAGGCTGCGGCGAGCGGTCCGGTCTCGGCCTCGCCGTCGCCGACCACACAGGCGACGACAAGATCGGGATTGTCGAAGGCTGCACCAAAGGCGTGCGACAGCGCGTAGCCGAGTTCGCCGCCCTCGTGGATCGACCCGGGCACGTCGGGTGCGGCGTGGCTGGGAATTCCACCCGGGAACGAGAACTGACGGAACAGCTTTCTCAATCCGTCTTCGTTCAGCGGCACGTCGGGGTACAGTTCGCTGTAAGTGCCTTCAAGATAGGTGTTGGCCACCATTGCCGGTCCGCCATGGCCCGGTCCGCAGACGTAGATGATGTCCGCATCGCGCGCGCGTATGACTCGGTTGAGATGCGCATAGATGAAACTCAGGCCAGGCGAAGTGCCCCAGTGCCCGAGCAATCTCGGCTTGACGTGTTCAAGCTTCAGAGGCTCGCGCAACAGCGGATTGTCCATAAGGTAGATCTGCCCGATCGTCAGATAATTCGCCGCCCGCCACCAGGCATTAATGGCATGTGTTTCGGCCTCGGTAAGCCTGGCAGGCGACGTGGGGCCGGTGATTTCAATGGTCATGACGGGTCCATTCGCGTTCCGGGAGCAGGCCGATCTGGTAGATTGAAAAGCCGCGGGAGCTTCCAATCGGTCCTCCGGTCATGGTCATGTCAAATTCCTTTCTTTACGGATGCGGTCTCTGGAAGGCTGGGTGTTTCGACTTCAGCCGCCTGATGCGTCCAGAACTCTACCAGCAGCACCGTCACCGTGACAGTCAGCGGACCCAGGATGAAGCCGGGAGCACCGAACAGGACCAGCCCGCCGATCATCGATATGAAGGCAGGGATGGTGTGCAGCCTCAATCGGCTGCCGACAAACATCGGCCGCAGGACGTTGTCTATACCGCCGACGACAATGCCGCCCCAGATCGCAAGGATGAACGCGCGCGCCCAGCTTCCATCAAGCATCAGAAGGATCGTCGCCGGTATCCAGACGATGAAAGCGCCCAGGACAGGAACGATCGACAAGAGGCCCATGACCAAACCCCAAAGCAGGGGCGCGGGCAACCCGAGCGCCCAGAACATGAGGCCACCCAGAAAACCCTGCACCGCAGCCACGGCGAGCGTGCCGTAGACCGTGGCGTGAACCGTATCGACGACCCGGCCGAACAATTCATCAACCTCCACAGGCGCAAGCGGCAGCCACGCCTTGATCGTGGCCTTGGCAGCCAACCTGTCGCGCAGGAAATAGAACAGCAGGTAGAAAGTAAGAAATACTTCCGCCACCTGAAGGAAAGAGCCCCTGACGAACGTCGCACCCATGTTGCTGAGCCATGTCGCAAGGCTCGCCATGATGGAGGGAAGATCAAACTGCTGATCGAGCCACGCGCCGAACGGAGCTATGCTGGGATAGGCCTGTAGCAACGTCTGCAATTCGCCGTCCGCGACGCGCGCCTGGATCGAGACCGCCCCCGTGGCCGCTTCCGAAATGAGGCTTTCGACGACAAAAATCGCCGGCACGACGACCACAATCGCCACCGTCGCAACCGAGAGCAGGGCCGCAAGGTTGAAATGCTTGAGATTGGCTTCGATTTTGGCATGCAGCGGCAAAAACAAAATGCTCAGCGCAAGTGCCCAGGTGATCGCGCCGAGGAACGGCCAGGCGATGAGGAGGCAGAGGAGAATACCCGTGATGGTGGCAACGGCCAGCGCGTACCCACCGAGCCGGCTCCTGCGCGGCGACCTGGCACCTTGTTTCATGACGCTACCCCGCAAAGAAAACCGCGCCCAACGACATGACCATCGCAGCGCCGACTAGGGCAAGTGACGCGCGCATGCCACCGCCTCGTGCTGCGGCACCGACGCGCGCGTCGGTACTGGCGCCAGTCGCCACTCCAGAACCGCAAATCACGGCATGGGTCGGAGAGAGCGGGCGGAGAAGCCGGCAGGGTGCATCGTTTTTCAGCATCGTCATGCCTGGCAGCTTGGCTGATTGCGGAATTTCGGCACTGATCTGAATCAAGTGTCCGCTCCCTTCAACCTTCGGTTCTCCGGCGAAGAACGCGATGGCCAGAGGGTGCGCGGTTACCGACAACCGGCTCGGAACGTTCGCTTCGGCAGCCTGTTCCTGATCGGTCGCAGCGCCGATCGTCCTGGCCAGTCGGTCTGGTCGCATGATGAAGGAGGTGGGGGGGGTTGATACAGGTCAAGGCGCGCTTGCGTGCAACAATCCAGTGTGGGGATGCTCGGGAACGGCTGCGTGCCTGACCGCGCGGCACGCGAGGCATGAAATTGGGTCAGCTTTTCAATCAATCGGCAGCCATGACCGGTCTGTCGCAGGCCGAGGCGCAGGCGCGCCTTGGCGCTGATGGGTTCAATGAATTGCCCCGCACGATGCGCAGAACCCCATTGCGCATCGTCCTCAATGTCATGCGCGAACCGATGCTGATGCTGCTCGTTGCAGGCGGAGGCGTCTATCTCCTGCTCGGGAGCATGGGAGAGGCGCTGATATTGCTTGCATTCGCCTGTCTCTCCATCGGCATCACTGTCATCCAGGAGGCGCGGACCGAACGGGTCCTGGAAGCATTGCGCGACCTGACCAGCCCTCGCGCCCTTGTGATACGGGGCGGGGAGCGTCTGCGCATCGCCGGCAGGGAGGTGGTGCGCGGAGATGTGATCGTGCTCTCGGAAGGCGACAGGGTGCCTGCGGATGCCCGGCTGATCGAGGCGGCGGATCTTTCAGCGGATGAATCGCTGCTGACGGGCGAGTCCGTGCCGGTGCGCAAGACTGCGAAGGGTTGTGACGCCGTCGCACGTCCCGGCGGAGAGGACCTGCCGGTGGTGTTTGCCGGATCGCTGATCGTGCGCGGTTCGGCGCTCGCCGAGGTGACTGCGACGGGCCCTGGCAGCGAAATCGGCAAGATCGGCGCCACGCTTGGCAAGATGGAGATCGAGACGCCGCATCTGCAGCGCCAGATGCGCAAAATCGTCGTGCTGTTCGCGGTTGTCGGCGGCGGCGTCAGCGTGGCGGTGGTCGTTCTGTACGGCCTGCTGCGCGGCGGCTGGCTCGACGGTGTGCTGGCAGGAATTGCTGTGGGCATGTCGATGCTTCCGGAAGAGTTTCCGATGGTGCTGGCTGTGTTCATGGCGATGGGTGCCTGGCGCATTTCCAAGGCGCGCGTTCTCACCAGACGGGCCTCTGCGATCGAGTCGCTGGGCGCGGCGAGTGTCTTGTGCACCGACAAGACCGGCACACTCACTGAGAACCGGATGACCATCACGGAACTGCGGCTGGTCGACGGATCGACCCATCGCGTGGGAGCCGCACCCTTGTCGGTCGCCTTCCGAGACCTTGCATTCACCGGCATGCTCGCCTCCTCGCCGCAACCCTTCGATCCGATGGAAAAGGCCTTCCACGACCTGACCCCGCCTGGCGGAGACCGGATATTGGTGAAGTCCTATCCGCTGACGCACGATCTTCTGGCGATGACGCAGGTGTGGCAATCGGGCGAGAAAATCTCGGCCGATGCCAAAGGATCGCCGGAGGCCATCGCGAGCCTTTGCCGCCTCGGCCCCGATGCTTTGGCCTCAATGACTGCGCATGTGGATGAGATGGCTGAGGCAGGGCTGCGTGTCCTGGGCGTGGCTGTCGCCGACACCGGCACCGTCATGCCCGAAGCGCAGGGCGGCTTCGCATTTCGGTTCCTGGGTCTGGTTGGACTGTCTGATCCGCTGCGCTCGTCAGTGCCGGCTGCGGTTGCGGAATGCAAGGCTGCAGGCATCCGGGTGATCATGATCACCGGAGACTACCCCGCAACAGCTCTCGCAATTGGCCGGGAAGCCGGGCTGCAAGGCAATCGCGTGATCACGGGCAAGGACCTCGGGGCCATGAACGACGAGGACCTCGCGCAAGCCGTCTCAACCGCCACGATCTTTGCCCGCATCATGCCGGAGCAGAAACTTCGCATTGTCAACGCGCTGAAGGCGGCAGGTGCCGTCGTCGCCATGACCGGGGACGGCGTCAACGACGCGCCGTCACTCAAGGCCGCCCATATCGGTGTGGCGATGGGCGGGCGGGGCACGGATGTGGCACGCGAAGCGGCGTCAATCGTGCTGCTGGACGACGATTTCGGTTCGATCGTCGCCACCATCCGGCTTGGGCGGCGCATTTACGACAATCTGCGCAAGGCGATGAGTTTCATCCTCGCTGTTCACGTCCCGATCGCCGGGCTCGCGCTGATGCCTTTGCTGTTCGGCATGCCGCTGCTCTTTGGACCGGTCCACATCGCCTTTCTGGAAATGGTGATCGACCCCGTCTGCTCGCTTGTCTTCGAGGCCGAAGGCGAGGAAAACGGCGTGATGCGCCGACCGCCGCGGCCCGCGCAGGAACCGCTGTTTTCGCTTCCGACCATCCTGTGGAGCCTGGTGCAGGGTGGGCTCGTATTTGGCGTGGTCGCCACGATCTACTGGTTCGCGCCCGACTACGGGCTTGACCACGAGCAAGCGCGGGCGCTGACCTTCGCCGCCCTGATTGTCGGCATCTTCGCGCTGATTTTCGTCGACCGGTCAACGTCGTCCTCCATTGTCACCGCGATCATGCGGCCCAACCGGGCCTTGGCGTTCGTGCTGCCAATCGTTTCGATCCTGCTTGCCGTCACGATCTTGTGGCAGCCCGCCCGTGAGCTGTTCGGCTTCGGAGCGCTTGAAGGGCTGGTGCTGTTTCTCCCGCTGGGGGCAGGACTTCTGATTTTGCTGGTGCTGGAACTCATCAAGCCGCTGTGGCGACGGGCAATCCGCTCCACGTCGGCCCGGACAGGTTCCATCCAGAAGACCGGGATTTCGACGACAGGCTGATCTGGATCAAGGAATGGCCCACCGATCCGTCCATTGTGGGCCAAGCGGGTTCCCGACACCTGAACTGTCGGATGGTCGCAGTGGCGACACCCCGAAACGGCCTGAGTGAAGCGGCCGATCTCAACACCACAGGAGCCAGGATATGACCGGAAACATCGACGCTGCTCTTACGACGCGCACTGGATTGCATCTGGATGTGCGACGCGCGCGCCCTGAGGATGAGACCATCCTGGCTGAGTTCTTCACCCATGTGACACCCGAGGACATGCGGTTTCGCTTCCTCTCCGGAATGAAGGAGGTTTCCCACGAGCGGCTCATCGACATGACGCGCGCTGACAATGGCCGGACCGACAACTTCCTGGCCTTCTCGCAAACCGGAACATTGATCGCAGTTGCGATGCTGGCCTCCGACAAGGCTCTCAAACACGGCGAGGTCGCGATTTCCATCCGCACCGATCACAAACATCTGGGCGCGAGCTGGGAGCTGCTGGCACATATCGCCCGGTGCGCTGAAATGCAGGGTCTCGAAACGATCGAGTCCATCGAGAGCCGTGACAACCGCGAGGCCATTGATCTGGAACGCGACATGGGCTTTTCAGTCACCACCTATCCCGACGATCCCAAGCTGGTGCTGGTTCGCCGCAATCTCGGACGTCTGTCGACCGCCAAGTTGCCGGCTGCGAGTGCACCGGTACCGGCCGACGCTTCTTTGGACCGGGACCAGGTTTGACTTAGCGCGAGTGGCGGGCGTCCATCACGCAAGAGGAGCAACGGTGCCAAGCCGCAGGCATCTTCCTCTCACTGGCGGTGCCGCTGTCCTGTGCAAACTGAAGCGGTGGCTGAGCTTTGATCCCCATCCGCCATTTGCTCAACCAGACGGGTGGTCTCTATCCAACATCTGCATCCCGTTGCTCCATGCTCTTGAGCACATGCTGGAATCGGAAAAACCGCTAATGCATGTCGCGTTCAATCGGGTTCGCTTGAACGAAACGAACATGCATCAGCTGACTTTCTGATCCGGGTTTCCGGAGACGCGCATGAAACAACCCGGCACTCTTGCGGAGCCGGTTGAAAGCCTGACACCGGCAGGAAACCGGACCCTGCGGCGTTGTGACGACCGCGCCAATCACGTTCGAATTTCTCGGCGCCTTCGTTGCCTCCACTCCTCAGATATCGCCAGCGCAAATCGCTGCTTTCAGCCTGGGGCTGGTCGCAGCCCTCTGGATCAAGCCATCCGGCGAAAGCCCGATGATCCCGACAATCCTCGCGCTCATGTGGCCGGGGAACGGAAACGGGGATCGTTTTCTTCTTTTCATCGATCAAACTGTCTGACAACCTTGGGTCGGGCGATGCCGCGCGGCCCGCTGACCCGCCGCAGGGCCAAACCGGAGATGCCGCATGACGCAGGACTGGATCGCTGAGTTCCCGGGCCTGTCGCGGCTTGAGCCGGCAACGAGAGATATTCTTCTGCACAAGAGCGCAGTCCTGTCGGTGCCAGAGGGGACAGTGATCTTCGGGCCCGGCAAGGCGGCTGCAAATCTGCTCTTGCTGCTCAAGGGTCGAGTGCGGGTGCAGCAGATGTCAGAGGCCGGGCGCGAGATCGTGCTCTACAGGGTAGAGGCCGGGCAAAGCTGTGTGATGACCACCGCCTGCATGCTGGCGCATGAGCATTATTCGGCCGAGGGCATCGCGGAATCCGACGTGCGCGCCGTGGCGATCCCGCGTGACCTGTTTGACGACCTGGTCGCGCGATCGGTCACATTCCGCACTTTCATTTTCACCGCCTATTCCCGCCGGATCACCGACCTGTTCCGGGTGATTGAGGATATCGCCTTTCAGCGGGTCGATATCCGTCTGGCGCAACGGCTGCTGGACCTTGCGCGCGGGTCGGATCAGGTGCGCGCCACCCATCAGCAGCTTTCGGTGGAGCTTGGCACCGCCCGCGAAGTGATCTCGCGCCAGTTGGGCGAATTCCAGCGACGCGGCTGGATCGGCCAATCGCGCGGGTCGGTCAACCTGTTGGACCGGGCGGGGCTGGAGAAACTCGCCTCGATTGATCCGCATTAGCGCCAAATCCGCCGAAATGGTACAGTCTTTCGCCCTGACCGGCCAATGTGGGGTTTGGTGACATCGTCACTGAAGCCCTTTCGCAAAACGCGTAGTCATTGCCGGAACCCAAGAGGAGATCAGGCGATGATTGCGAATATGGGAACTCTGGACCGGGTGCTGAGGCTGGCTGTTGGCGTGGTGTTGATCGCGCTGGCGTTGTTCAGCGGTGCAGCGCTTTTCGACGCGGTTCTGTGGAAATATGGTGCCGTTGCTGTGGGAATTGTGATGATCGGCACGGCCGCGATGCGGTTCTGCCCGCTTTATTCGCTGCTCGGAATCCGGACCTGCAGCGTATGATGCCGATCCAGACCGCTTTCACCCCCTGGCTCTCGCTGGCCGGGGGTGCAATGATTGGCCTTGCGTCGGTTCTGCTGATGCTGACGCTGGGGCGCATCATGGGGGCGACCGGGATTCTGGCCGGTGTGTTGACCCCCGGCGCTCATAAGGACACAGGATGGCGTCTGGCTTTGCTGGCGGGCATGGTCAGCGGGCCGCTGGCGGTGCTGGCGCTGACCGGGCGGATGCCTGAAGTTCAGGTGCCCGTGTCGCTGCCGATGCTGCTGGTCGGCGGGTTTCTGGTGGGTGTCGGCGTGACCTACGGGTCGGGCTGCACCTCAGGGCACGGCGTTTGCGGCATGGCGCGTCTGTCACCTCGGTCCTTTGCCTCCGTTGCGACCTTCATGGTCACCACCGCGATCACCGTGTTCGTGATCCGCCACGTTTTGGGGACCTGAGCCATGCGGTATGTTTCAAGCTACCTCATCGGGCTGATCTTTGGCATCGGCATCGCGATTTCAGGCATGGCAAATCCTGCAAAGGTGCTGAACTTTTTTGATATTGCGGGAAGCTTCGACCCGAGCCTTGCCTTGGTGATGGGCGGCGCGGTAGTCGTGACCTTCATCGGCTATCGCCTGGTTTTTTTACGCTCTGCCCCGATAATGCACGCAAAATTCGTGTTGCCGGGCACCACCGGCCTTGATGCACGGCTGATCGGTGGTGCTGCGGTGTTCGGAATTGGCTGGGGCATTGCAGGGTTCTGTCCCGGTGGTGCCCTGCCAGCCCTTGGAACAGGCCAGGCCGAAGTGATCACGTTTGTTGCGGCGCTGGTCGCAGGTATCTTTGGTGCCAAGGGCCTGATGGCCTTCAGTGGCGCACGCACAGCCCGCGTGCTGCGTCGTGAAACCTGAAACACAAAGGACGAAAGTCATGACCGACTACCCGCTCGACATGTCCGTGACGCCCGAGGTCGAAGCGTTCTTCGATCCGGCCACCAACACCATCAGCTATGTGGTGAAGGATCCGGCGTCTTCCGCCTGTGCGGTTGTCGATTCCGTCATGGACATCGACTATGCGGCAGGTCGCATCACCTACGACCATGCCGATCGGATCATCGACCATATCACGCGCCACAATCTGACCCTGGAATGGATCATCGAGACCCATGTCCACGCAGACCACCTTTCAGCGGCCCCCTATATTCAGGGCGAACTTGGCGGCAGGATCGGCATCGGCGACAAGATCAAGATCGTTCAGGACACCTTTGGCAAGGTGTTCAACGAGGGCACTGAGTTTCAGCGCGACGGCAGCCAGTTCGACGCGCTGTTCACGGATGGCGACACCTACATGGTGGGCACCCTGCAGGCTGTCGCGATCTACACCCCCGGCCACACGCCTGCTTGCATGGTGCATGTGATGGGCAACGCAGCGTTCGTGGGCGACACATTGTTCATGCCCGACGGCGGATCGGCCCGCGCCGATTTTCCGGGCGGTGATGCGGGCACGCTGTATGACAGCATTCAGAAAGTGTTGGCCTTGCCCGATGAGATGCGCTTGTTCATGTGCCACGACTATGGCCCGAACGGGCGGGACATCGAGTGGGAAACCACGGTGGGCGCAGAAAAAGCCCACAACATCCATGTCGGCCACAAGATCACAAAAGAGCAGTTCGTGACATTCCGCACCGAGCGCGATGCGACGCTGGCGATGCCGCGCCTGATCATTCCCTCGCTGCAGGTCAACATGCGCGCAGGCGAAGTGCCGACCGACAAGGATGGCCGCCCGATGCTCAAGGTACCGATCAATGGTCTTTGATCAGCGGTCGCCTGATCCTTGACCAAGGACCACAGAACTGCACGCCATCAAGCACCATGTTGCCTTGCTGCAGGTGGTCTGAACGCCGGTGGTGCGATCCTGACGGATGGTTCCCATCTGTCAGGACAGATCGCTTTACCAAATCAACAGCTTGTGGGCTGACTCTTCGAAACAGATCGGAACCATCTGTTTCGGTCTGACCACGAGGGTCAGCACATGAAGCGATCTCTTGCGCCTGCATCCCTCTTCTTCCGGAAATGACCGCGCCTATGTCCGCCTCATCAATTGGCCGCTATTTCCCGATCCTGACCTGGGGTCGCCGTTACGACCGCAAGCTGCTGACGAGCGACCTGACGGCGGCGGTCATCGTGACGATCATGCTGATTCCGCAATCGCTGGCCTATGCCATGCTGGCGGGTCTGCCGCCCGAGGTGGGGATCTATGCCTCAATCGCTCCGATCCTGCTTTATGCCGTGTTCGGCAGCTCCAACGCGCTGGCCGTCGGGCCGGTGGCGGTGGTGTCGCTGATGACGGCGGCGGCCATCAGCCAGGTGGCCGAGCAAGGGACCATCGGCTATGCTGCGGCAGCACTCACACTGGCAGGCCTGTCGGGGGTGATGTTGCTGGCCTTGGGGCTGTTGCGCCTCGGATTTATCGCCAATTTCCTCAGCCATCCGGTGATTGCAGGCTTCATCACCGCCAGCGGTATCCTGATCGCCGCAGGGCAGATCAAGCACATTCTGGGCGTCAAGGCGGGTGGGCAGACCGTGCCCGAGATGGTGTTTTCCCTGGGGACGCATCTGGGCGAAGTGAACCCGATCACACTCACACTGGGGACCGGAGTCATCGCGTTTCTGTTCTTCGTGCGGCGAGGCATGAAAGGAACTCTGATGCGGCTCGGCGTGCCTGAAAAGACTGCTGGGCTTCTGGTCAAGACCGGGCCGATTCTTGCGGTGGTGGCAACGACGCTGCTGGTGGCGACGTTCGACCTCGTTGCCGCAGGCGTTTCCATCGTCGGGGCCGTGCCGCAAAGCTTGCCGCCATTCACCCTGCCAGATCTGTCGCCCGATCTCATCGGCTCTCTGGCACTGCCTGCACTGCTGATCTCGGTCATCGGCTTTGTGGAATCGATCTCGGTCGCCAAGACTCTGGCCGCCAAGAAACGCCAGCGGATTGACCCGGACCAGGAATTGATCGGGCTTGGGGCGGCCAATCTCAGTGCCGCGTTTACCGGCGGATATCCGGTCACCGGAGGTTTTGCCCGGTCGGTCGTCAATTTCGAAGCCGGGGCTGAGACACCTGCCGCCGGGGCCTTCACCGCCATCGGGTTGACCATTGCCGCCGTGGCCCTGACGCCGTTGATCTATTTCCTGCCCACCGCGACACTGGCCGCCACCATCATCGTGGCCGTGCTCGGCCTGGTGGATTTTTCCGTCCTGCGCACCGCCTGGACCTACTCCCGCGCCGATTTCGCCGCCGTTTCCGTGACCATCCTGTTGACACTGGGGATGGGCGTGGAGGCGGGGGTGATGGCAGGGGTGGCGTTGTCGATCCTCTTGCATCTCTGGCGCTCATCGCGCCCGCATATCGCAGAGGTGGGCCTGGTGCCGCATTCTCAACATTTCCGCAACATCCTGCGGCACGCGGTGCAAACCGATCCCGCGATCCTGACCTTGCGGATCGACGAAAGCCTGTGGTTCGCAAATGCCGCTTTCCTGGAAAACCACCTGTTGCGCCGATTGGCGGACGACCCGGCGGTGCGGCACGTGATCTTGATGTTTTCGGCGGTGAACGAAGTCGACCTTTCCGCACTCGAAAGCCTTGAAGTGCTGAACCAGCGCCTCAGCGACAGCGGCGTAACCCTGCATTTCAGCGAAGTGAAAGGCCCGGTGATGGACCGGCTGAAACGCTCGCACCTTCTGGATCATCTGACAGGCCAGGTTTTTCTGTCGCAATGGGATGCCTGGGCGGCGCTCGCTCCCGATCATGCAGCAGGTCCACACCGCCCCGTTTCCTGACGGTCCGGCATGGCATCGGTGCTCTCCTCTCAACGAAAGCCAGAATGGCACGGTTTCGCGCTGGTTTGGAGCGAGCTTTTACTCTGGCGATGGCTGCTTACCCTAATTTAATGTCTTTTTGATTATGCTGCAGGAAGGAGAAATGATGTCCATGCTTGTTGCTGCTCGTGAAGATGACATTGATTTCGATGCGACTGCGGCACTTGGGACACTTGCATTCGAGAAGCCGACGGTGGTCCTGACCGGCGATCATTTGCGCTGGTTTTACGAAAAATCCTATTCGCAAGGTGCCACCGTGATCGGCCTGACGGACGATGGCGTGAAGGTGGGCCAGATCGCAATGGTCAAACAACTGGTCATGATTGACGGCAAGCCGGAAGAAGCTGCGCAGCTTGTCGACCTTTTCATCGAGAAGTCGCATCGCGGAAAACGGGCGCTGTCCCTGCTCTACGAGGAGGTCGGCAAGCAGTTTGACGCCCAGAAAATCCGCTTTGCCTTCGGCATGCCCAACGCCAAGGCGGTCAGGGTCAACGAGCATTTCTTTCAGCTCAAGCCCTGCCTGGCCTTGAAAGTGCGCATTGGCGTTGCGATGCCGTTCACGACCGGGCGGCTCCAGCATTCGATCACGGTTGATGACGCGAAGCGCGCCCTGATCATGGCACTCGCTGACAGATACAAGACACCTGACGATGAAAACGGCCTCAA
Source organism: Hyphomicrobiales bacterium (assembly GCA_038325465.1). GTDB lineage: Bacteria > Pseudomonadota > Alphaproteobacteria > Rhizobiales > Rhizobiaceae > Hoeflea. The sequence continues at coordinate 118,004 of JBBQJA010000002.1, forward strand.
GTGGGACGGCGCCAGGCTTTTCAATAGGTTAAGCGCCAGAAAATTTCAGTATGGCATCCATGCAACCGAAAATCTGCTGCTTATTTCCTCTCCGCGCCAGACCCGCGGCGTAAAATACACACTGTTGTGCGGGTTTTTGAGAAATGCTTCTGGGGGCGTACTTAGATCAGATATCACGGCAGTCGTCAGCGCAGCGTGTTCAATGTGGGGCCGCTACGTCTTTATCTATGCGGGACACTACAAGGCTCTGCCTTCGCTGCCGGGATTGCCGTTTCCAAAGCGCACCCACCGTTCGCCGATGTTGCTTCAGGTTCGGGACTTCTTTCCAGATCGCAGCAAATTTGACATTGATCGGTTTCAACTGATCGATTTCGACTTCGCTTGACCACTGCAGCGCCGCGCATCCGATGCCAAATGTCAAATTCGTAAAATCCACTCAAATCAGGCACTTGCTAGTGGTTTTTCTGGTTCCAACATGTGCATAAAAGCATAGGGCAGCGGGATAAAAATATTGGATGGAAACCACTGGTCCTACCCTTGTCTCAAGACGGAAGACCAAAGACGTGGCCAGTGCATGGAAGCAAACACTCAAGCACATCGCGATCCGCTCGGTTCTGGAGGCGATCGCTGCCCTTCGGCTGGACAAGGTCCTTCCGGGCGCGGGTGGGCGAGGACTGATTTTCACGCTGCACCATGTGCGGCCGGCAACCAATTCCACTTGCAACGTCAATGCGCATCTTGAAGTCACTCCGGAGTTTCTCGAGCAGGCCATTCTGACTGCCAAGGACGCGGGCCTGACACCCGTCCGCCTTGAAGACCTGCCTCACCTGCTGTCCGATGAAAACGATCGGCGCAGGTTCGTCTGCTTCACCCTTGACGATGGCAACCGCGACAACGCCACATTCGCCGCACCCATGTTCCGCAAACATGCCATTCCCTACACCGTATTCATCGCACCGGGCCTGTCGAACCGCACGCACACGATGTGGTGGGAAACTCTGGGCGGTCTTCTTGGGCGGGTTTCGTCGCTTTCGTTCGATTTCGGGAACGGTCCAGAGTTTGTTTCCTGCAAATCGGCTGCGCAGAAACACGCGCTTTTCGCCCGCTTTGCGGATTTCGTTGAAACCACGGACGAGGATGCCGCCGTGGTGCGGATTGACGCGTTGGCAATTTCGCTGGGCATCGATCCGCGAGCGATTGTCGAGCGCGAAATTCTTACACTGGACGAGGTCAAACACCTCGCAAAAGATCCACTCGTTTCTTTTGGCGGCCACACAGTCTCTCATTGCAATCTTCGGCGTGTGGACGAAAAGAGGCTTGAGGATGAGATCAGGGAGTCCTGCCAGACAGTTGGCGACTATTGGGGACAGGAAGTCCGCGCTTTCGCATACCCCTACGGCGGACGAAATGCGGTCAGTCCGAGGGAGTGGCAGGCGGCGATGAGAGCCGGACTCAAAGTTGCCGTGACGACGCAGCCCGGCGTACTTGGTGCGGACAGTCCTCTCACCGCCCTCCATCGCGTATCGCTCAACGGATTGTACCAGAAGAAGCGCTATGTCAGGGCGCTGATCTCAGGACTTCCGTTTCGTCTGCTATGACGGGAGTGCGCTCCCCGATGGCACGGACGATTTTCCGACAGAATGAAGCTGAAAGCAAAGCGTGAAAACCCATGCGCCCGAAACTGTTCAGACAAACCGAACCACCTCTGCCGGAAGCCGAAAACTTCCTGATGCCTGTCGCGCACAAATGAATTCATTTGTGCGCGACAGGCATCAGCAGAACTCTTCAAAGACCATGGATTTGACGGAATCGCGTATCAAAGCGCTTTTGGCGAGAGCTAAACAAATCCGGCTTTTTTTGATCGTGACTGCGCAGACCTGACGAGTTGCCAGCTATTCGAGGCTACCAGCGCCCGGCTTGACTTTCGTGAGCGCGATGGTCCGTATTGGGTTCGCCAAGCCACGTCCTCCATTAAGAGCCCGAGAAAGAACCGCAAGAAATCGACCAATTTTACCTGCGGTGGCGACCCAAGCTTAAACCGCCAGCCGTTGAACGGTGCTGATCTTTTCAAGGCATTGTTCTCAATAAAGAATATTGGCGCACCCGGAACGATTCGAACGTCCGACCCCCAGATTCGTAGTCTGGTGCTCTATCCAGCTGAGCTACGGGTGCGCAGGCAAGCGACATGGCGCTCGCGAAGCGCTCTCGTAAAGCCTCGGTGGCGCGAATGCAAGCGCCAATCGCCAAAAAAACGACGTGGCGACGCGGGCGAATGTTGGCCTTCAGAGGAGGTGCGACCCTGACCATCAGCCCCGATCCGCCGTCTGTCGAGCGGCACGATCAGGCCCCGCGGCGAAAACGGTCGAGGGACACCGGCTCGTCGGGCAGATCGATGCAGAAGGTGGTCCCGTACGAGGCGGTTTCCGCAAGCCTTATGGTACCGCCATGGGCGAGCACGAGTTCCCTGGCGATCGCAAGACCCAGTCCGGTTCCACCGGCCCGGGCCGAGCCGCTGAACGGTGTAAACAGATTGTCGCGCGCTGATTTCGGCATGCCAGGCCCGGTATCGATGACGTGGATCTGCGCCACACTGCCCATTCGCCGGGCCGAGATCGTCAGCCGCCGCACCAGCGCCTGGTCATCCGCCAGATCGCTCATCAAGGCCTGGACGGCGTTGCGGGACAGGTTGTAGAGGACCCTGAAAAGCTGCTCGCTGTCGGCTTCAACCTCAAGTTCGAGCACCATGTCGATCAGAAACTCGACGGCCGCGCCGCCCGTCTCCTCCATCAGCAGCTCGCGCACTTCCGAGCACAAGGCATGCAGATTGATGAAGCGCCGCCGCGGTGCGGCTTCGCGCGCCTTGCCGTAGGCCAGCACCTCGCTCGAATAGCCGACGGCGCGGTCAATGGTGCGCAGCAGCTTGGGCGCAAACAGCTTGACCATCGGGTCGTCGACCATGGCCAGACGGTCTGACATGAGCTGCGCTGACGCCAGGATGTTGCGCATGTCGTGATTGATCTTGGACACCGCGAGCCCCAGGTCGGCAAGGTGACGCTGCTCGCGCAGCGTTGCCTGCAGACGGCGCTGCATGGCTGCCAGGTGCCCTTCGGCCTGGCCGAGTTCGTCGCCGACGATGCGAGGAACAATGATGCGGGCCGGATTCTCGGGCTCAGCTGAAAAAGCCTGCATGTTGTCGGTCATCCGCCGGATGGGACGGATCAAGATCCGGTTGATGGTAAAGAACACGAGACCCGCAGTGATCATGGAAATGAGCACCGACAGGAAGAAGACGTTGCGCCCATAGACCAGCATTGCGGTGCGCAGCAGCCGGTCCTCAAGAACGAGGTCGATCACGGTTCCCGGATTGCCATCCACCGGGCCGAAGACGCGGATGACGCGGTCGCCACCGAACAGGATGGTGTCGAAGGCATCCATGATCGCTGTGGCCGGAGATACGTAAGACAGATCATACTGGTGGGTCACGGTGGGTGGCATGTCGGCCGTCGCCACCATGCGCGAGACGCCATCTTTCCTGAGCGCGATTGCCTTGGTCCCGGTCGCCATCAGCGTCTCGTCCTGGATCGGGCGCGGCAGGTCGAACTGGTCGATGCCGGCGATAACGACGGAGGCTGCGGCGGCAGTGCGCAGACGGTCCTCAAGCCAGCGGAGGCGGGTGTTGGCGACCGAGGGAACGAAGATCAGCACTTCCGCGATCATGACAAACAGGATCGTCAGCCACAGCAGCTTGGCCGACAGGCTGCTGCTGCGGATCTTGCGCTCCGGATTTTTCGGTCCTTTACCGTCCGTGTCCGTCATCCACCCGTCCCGTCCATCCGATCACGCACCTTTTTTGCCAGTGCCGCCCTGTGCGACGCTCGGCACCGGTCATCCGAAACGGCGCAGGAAACGCACCACGGCACGGATGATCGGCTTGCGAGTCAGCGGCGCATAATAGGAGGTTGCTGCCCGTTTTCCAATCTCGGACATCGTCGGATAAGGCGGAACATAGCCGCGCACATCTGACAGCTTGAGGCCCTTGGTGACTGCCAGTGCCCACATGTTGATCATCTCGCCCGCACCCGCGCCTACAATGGAGACCCCGAGGATACGGGCCTTTCGGTCCACCAACATCTTGATCAGGCCGGTGGTCTTGCGCTCAGCCTGGGCCCGGTCGTTCTCCGCATAGGGCCAGCGCAGAATCGAGATGCCCGCACCGTGCCGTTTGCGGGCCTCAACTTCGCTCAGCCCCACGTGAGCAAGTTCCGGGTCGGTGAAGGTCGCCCACGGAATGATGTCGCGATTCTCCTTGGCGGGCGCGCGGAACAGGATCTGCTGGACCACCAGGCCTGCATGATAACCCGCCACATGGGTGAACTGAAGGCCTCCGGCCACGTCGCCGATCGCATAGACCCTGCGGTTGGACGAGCGCAGATCCGGCCCGACCGTGACGCCGCGCCGATCAAACTTGACATGGGCCTCCTCAAGTCCAAGGCCCGCGACATTGGCGAGGCGTCCGGTGGCGATCAGCAGGTCGCTGCCGTCCACCTCGACCGGGCCTTCCGGGCCTTCGCAGATCACCCGGACCGTAGCCTGGTCACGACGCTCGACGGAAACCACCTTCGTGCCTTCGAGAATCTTGACACCTTCGCCGCGAATGCGGTCGAGAACGATTGCCGCCAGTTCCGGATCGTCTTTGCCGAGCGCCTTCAAGCCTTCGATCACGGTCACCTCAGCACCCAGGCGACGGTGCGCCTGTGCCATTTCCATGCCGATGGGTCCGCCACCGATGACGATCAGGTGCGTGGGCGCGACGGTTCGCTCAAACAACGTTTCATTGGTGAGAAAACCCACTGTCTCAAGCCCGGGGATGGGCGGGACGAATGCCGACGAGCCGGTGGCGACCACGAACCGGCGGGCCTTGATCTCGACGTCGCCCGCCACGACGGTGGCAGGATCGGTGAAACGGGCGGCGGCCTCGATGACATTGACACCCAGAGCACGGAATCGCTCGACTGAATCATTGGGTGCGATGGCACTGATGACACTGTGGACATGGTCATGGACCTTTTGGAAGTCGATGCTGACCTTGCCCGACGAGACGCCGAAATGCGGTGCCTCGGCAATGGCGTGGGCATGCTTGCCGGCGGCAATCATGGCCTTGGAGGGCACGCAGCCGTAGTTGAGGCAGTCGCCGCCCATCTTGCCTTTTTCGATGAGCACGACGTCGACGCCAAAAGCAGCGGCGGCGGCGGCGACGGACAGCCCCCCGGAGCCGCCGCCAATGATACAGATATCAGGTGTCAGTCGCTTGATCATGGTAGGCCCCCGATGAAGAATGTCGCGAAAAGCCGTCGCTCAGGCGGAGCGCTGGCGGATCTTGCGGATGAGTGTGGGAATGGCCGCCACCACGGCCAGACCCGCGAAGGCGGCGGTGATTTCCGGCGTCACGAGATCGGTCACCGAGACTTCCCGACCGGCCGCTGAAGCCGCGATGATCACACTGTCAAGGCCTTGGCCGAGCCAGGAATAAGCGAAGGTTCCGGGCAGGATGCCGAAGAAGGTCGCCACCGCATAGGTGCGCAGCTTAACGGCGAAGAAAGCAGGGGCGATGTTCATGATGAAGAACGGAAAGATCGGTGCCAGCCGCAACACGAAAAGATAGCTGAAGGCGTCGCGGGCAAAGCCATCGGCAAGTTTGGCGGCGAAGGGTCCGGCCTTCTTTCGCAGCACGTCGCCGAAAGCCGAGCGGGCGGCCAGAAAGATGGCGATGGCGCCGGTTGTGGCGGCCACGGCCGTGAGCATACCACCCAGAAGCCAGCCAAACAAGAAACCGCCGAAAATGGTCAGGATGGATGCGGCAGGAAAGGAGAAGGCCACCGCGAGCGCATACAAGGCGAGATAGCCAAGGATTGCGGTCAGGGTGTTGTCAGCCACATAACCCTTCAGCACGTCACGCTGTTCGGCCAGCACGGAGAGCGAGAGATAATCCTGAAGGCCAAAGGCGTAGCCGAGACCGAGGCCCGCAGCGATCACTGCAATGGGCAGAAACTTGCCGAGCGTGCCCTTGCGGGGCGGCGTATCAGGTATGGTCGCGGGATCCTGCATGGGCTGTTCCATCCGGTCAAGCTTTGCCTCGGTCATCATGGTCTGTCTCCCGTCGGTGTGTTTGGCTGAGGAGAGACCTAGACGGTGTGGCTCTGTAAGGCCAATGACATCAGCTCGCGGCGGACAAACTGTGCGTGATACAAACACACCATCCCATCACAGGCGCGTGACGACGCTCAGATGTCGTTCAGGCTCCAGTCGTAGTCATAACCCGAAATCGACGCGGTGGCGATGGCAGCGGCCTTCTCGGGCGTGGCAAAAGCAGCCCAGTGCTCCTTAAGCCGGCTCTTGCCGCCGAAATCGCCCGCATACCAGGAATAGATCTTGGAAGCCGTGATGCGCCCGCCGACGATGGACACCCCGCGTGGGTGGTTTATATAGGCGGCACCGCTTTCCGCCAGCAATGCATCGACTGTGTCGCCTGTATAGGCACGAACCGCAAGGTTGGGGCAGGAATAGGAGGCGCAGTTGAGCCCGTAATGGGACATTGGATCGCCGAACAACGCCCGCACGATCTCGTGCTCGACATCGTCGAGAGACAGCGCGACACCATTGACGGTCATCAGGCGGGCGCTCCAAGGCCCGGTGCCGAACAGGCCACCGCCGCCCAGGGCAATCTTCTTGATCGAGGATACCGGGTAGGCATCGAGGACCACGTCCAGCGTCTTGGCGTTGTAGAGATTGATCCAGTAGGCATGCGCCTCGTTGCGCGACAGGGATGTCGGATCGGCGGCCTGGAGAGCCTCGAGATAGACTTTGAGACCAGACTGGCTCGCCTTGAAGGCTCGATAATCGACCCGGTTGTAGCCTTGCGGGTCAGGCTTGACATGGCGCTGAAGCAGCGCGTCGAAGGCGCTGTGATTGATCCCGCCCCCGCCTTTCGGCCGGAAGGCTGTCAGCGCGGCGCGAGCGGGCCGGGGGTCGACGAGCGACAAACCGGACAGGGCAAAGGCTCCGGCGATAAGCGTGCGGCGTGTCATGTCCATGGCAGCGACTTTCCTGAATGGTGGGGCCTGAATGGTGGGGCCTGAATGGTGGAGCCTGAATGGTGGGGCCTGAATGGTGGGGCCTGAATGGTGGGGCCATTTTGTCCCGACAGGACAAGTCCGGCCAAAGATTGCACCCGTCTGACATGACGCGGAACCGGGCTTCCGGCAAGGACATCGGCTGCCCTTCTCACCGGCTTGTGATGAGAGTTGAAAGGCCGGATCATGGCAACCGAGCCCGCGTTCCGGTCCAGATTGACTTTTGTGGCTGATCGCGCCTATAAGCCCCTTGTTCGTGCGAGGCACCTTGAAGGTCCCTCTCAAGGCGAACTGAACGCTCCAATCGCAGATGTTCCAAGAAGGGCCGCACACCGCGGTATCAAAATAAATGACAAAGCGTACCTACCAACCCTCCAAGCTTGTTCGCAAGCGCCGCCACGGCTTCCGTGCGCGCATGGCAACCGCCGGTGGCTGCAAGGTCATCGCAGCTCGCCGCGCCCGCGGCCGCAAGCGTCTTTCGGCCTGACCGAAACGCCTGCCCGCGAAAAGAGGCAGTCGCGTGGCGAACCCAGACGAGACCATGAAACCCGGGCGGCTTCTGAGCCGGCCGGATTTTCTTGCTGTTCAGAAGGGTTTGCGTCTGCGCGGGCCCTACTTTCTCCTCGAAGTTCTGGACCGCAAACAGCCCGACCAGCCGGCACGGGTCGGCTTTACGGTCACCAAGAAGCAAGGCAATGCGGTGGAACGCAACCGGATGCGCCGACGCTTGCGCGAAGCGGTGCGGCTTTCAGCCGTGGCGACGGGGGTTACATTCCGGCCCGGACACGACTATGTCGTTGTCGCCCGGCGTGATTGCCTGAATGCCCCCTTCGACCGCATCGGTGCGGCGCTGGTTCTTCGGCTTGCCGGAGGCCAAGGCAAGCCTGGCAAACGCAACGTACCTGCCAGACAGCCGGCTGCAGACATGCACAACACCAACGCGCCGGGCCAGAGCCCGAAAGGCGCCCAGGAATAAGTGATGGAAAACAACCGCAACTATTTCGTGGCAATTGCCCTTTCGGTGCTGGTTCTCATAGCTTGGCAATTCCTCTACATCAGCCCGAAACTTGATCGGGAACGTGAGGCCGCACAGACGCTGCAGGCCCAGCAACAAGCCGCCCAACAGGCCCAGCAGCAAGGTGCCAGCGGCGCGTCGCCTGCGGGCGAGACCGGAGCAGCCCCGGGAAGCGCGCTTCCATCCGGCGCGACGACGGGCGGGCCCGTGACCCGCGACCAGGCCATCACCGCAACCCGCCGCGTGGCCATCGACACGCCCGCTCTCAGCGGCTCGATCAACCTGACAGGCGCGCGGCTCGACGATCTTCGGCTCAAGGAATTCCGCGAGACGGTCGACGATACGAGCCCCGCCATTGAACTGCTCAATCCCGCATCCACCGATACTGGCTATTTCGCCGAGGTGGGCTTTCTCGGCGAGACCCAAGGCGCGGCTGTCCCGAATGACCAGACAATCTGGACCGCGGCTGATGGCCAGATGCTCACACCTTCGGCGTCGATCACGCTGACATGGGACAATGGCGCAGGGCTCTTGTTTACGCGCGTGGTGTCCGTGGATGACCATTACATGTTCGGCTTCACCGACACGGTGACCAATTCAGGCACGGCCGCCGCCGCAGTTTCAACCTATGGGCGCATTACCCGATTTCACAAACCAGCTGTGGCGGGCACTTACGTGCTGCACGAGGGGCTGATTGGCGTGATCGGCGAGACAGGCCTCCAGGAAATCGACTATGCCGACGTTGAGGAGACCCCGGTGATCGCGCCTGGCGCGGCCACCGAAGGCTGGCTTGGAATTACCGACAAGTATTGGGCGGCGGCGCTGATCCCGCAATCGGGAACAAGCTTCGAGACAAGCTTTCGCTATTTTTCGGATGGGCGCGCGCGCTACCAGACCGATTTCAAGGCCGCCGCGCAGACCGTGGCACCAGGTGCCAGCATAGAGACACGCACGCTGGTTTTCGCCGGCGCCAAAGAAGTCCCCATCATCGACGGCTATGAAACCCAGTACAAGATCCTCAATTTTGATCTGATGATCGACTGGGGCTGGTTCTATTTCATCACCAAGCCGATGTTTTGGATGATCGATTTCTTTTTCCGCTTGTTCGGCAACTTCGGGGTGGCGATCCTGATGACCACTGTGGTGGTCAAGCTCATCTTCTTCCCGCTCGCCAACAAGTCTTACGTGTCGATGGCGAACATGAAAATGGTGCAGCCGAAGCTTGAGGAACTCAAGGCCAAGCACGGCGATGACCGCATGGCGCTGCAGCAGGCGATGATGGAGCTGTACAAGAAGGAAAAGATCAATCCGATCGCCGGTTGCTGGCCGGTGCTTCTGCAGATCCCGGTTTTCTTCGCCCTCTACAAGGTGCTTTTCGTCACCATCGAAATGCGCCACGCGCCATTCTTCGGCTGGATCCAGGACCTGTCGGCCCCCGATCCGACCTCGCTGTTCAACCTCTTCGGACTGCTGCCTTATGCCGTCCCCGCTTTCCTGCTGATCGGGGTGTGGCCGCTCATCATGGGCGTCACGATGTTCCTGCAGATGCGCATGAACCCGACGCCACCAGACCCCACCCAAGCGATGATCTTCACCTGGATGCCGGTGATTTTCACCTTCATGCTGGCGACCTTCCCCGCCGGCCTTGTCATCTATTGGGCCTGGAACAACTCCCTGTCGATCGTGCAGCAGGGCTTCATCATGAAACGGCAGGGTGCCAAGATCGAGCTCTGGGACAATCTCGTCGACCTGTTCAAACCGAAGAAGAAACCGGTCTGAGGGGCGTCCGGAATGACCGCCCCAGGCACCAGCCCCGCCGATGCGGCCAGCCATGCGGCCGCGTTCCCGCGCAACTGGATTTTCATCCGTGGCGTACCTTCGCTCAAGTTCCTGCCACCCGAAGGCCCGCCGGAGATCGCGTTTGCCGGTCGCTCGAATGTGGGCAAATCTTCCCTCATCAACGCACTGGTGGATACAAAGGGCCTCGCGCGCACGTCCAACACGCCGGGGCGCACCCAGGAACTCAACTATTTCGTGCCCGATGGCCATAGCGGGGCGGCCGACGACATGCCGCCGATGGCGCTCGTCGACATGCCGGGCTACGGTTATGCGAAGGCACCCAAGGATCAGGTCGACGCATGGACGAAGCTGGTCTTTGACTACATGCGCGGCCGTTCCACGCTCAAGCGGGTTTATCTGCTGGTTGACGCCCGCCACGGCATCAAGAAGAACGACGAAGAGGTGATGACGCTGCTCGACAAGGCGGCGATGTCCTATCAGGTCGTTCTCACCAAGACCGACAAGATCCATTCAAGTGGCATTCCCAATCTCGTGGTCACGACGATCGAGCAGATAAAGCGGCGACCTGCGGCCTTCCCGGAAGTGCTCGCCACCTCATCGGAAAAAGGCGAAGGCATTGAAACGCTGCGTGCGGCGGTCCTGAGAGCCATTTCCACCTGACCAAGCCGGTGGCGCGCACCGTCCCGCGCCAAATTCACCCGCGCGCCGCCGCACCGATTGAAGCCAGGGGCGAATGCCGCTACACAGCGCCCTTGTTTGAACCGGGGTGCCGCAGATGTCACAGACCAGCCAAACCGATGCCGCCACCCAGGCCCGTCTCCTCGCCCAGGCTCTGCCCTACATGCAGCGCTACGAGAACAAGACGGTTGTCGTCAAATATGGCGGCCACGCCATGGGTGACCCGGCGCTTGGCAAGGCTTTCGCCCAGGACATCGCGCTTCTCAAGCAGTCAGGCGTCAATCCCATTGTGGTGCATGGTGGAGGACCCCAAATCGGTGTGATGCTCGCCAAGATGGGCATCGAATCGCGTTTTGAGGGCGGATTGCGGGTGACCGACCAGAAGACGGTCGAGATTGTTGAGATGGTGCTGGCAGGGTCGATCAACAAGGAGATCGTCGCGCTCATCAATGCCGAGGGCGAGTGGGCGATCGGGCTCTGCGGCAAGGACGGCAACATGGTCTACGCCGAAAAGGCGACCAAGACCGTGACCGATCCGGATTCCAACATCGAGCGGGTGCTCGATCTCGGCTTCGTCGGAGAGCCGGTCGAGGTCGACCGCACGCTGCTCGACCTGCTGGCAAAGTCGGAAATGATCCCGGTTCTCGCACCTGTGGCCCCGGGCCGTGACGGCCACACCTACAACATCAATGCCGACACCTTCGCCGGCGCCATCGCTGGCGCCGTGGAGGCCTCAAGGCTTTTGTTCCTCACCGACGTGCCGGGCGTGCTCGGCAAGGACGGCAAGCTGATTGATGAACTCACGGTGGCGGAGGCGCGCGCGCTCATCAGGGACGGCACCATCTCGGGCGGCATGATCCCGAAGGTCGAGACCTGCATCAAGGCGATCGAACGCGGCGTCATGGGCGTGGTCATTCTGTCGGGCAAGACCCCCCATTGTGTCCTGCTGGAGCTTTTCACCGAGCATGGCGCGGGAACGTTGATTGTTCCCTGACATCAATGTCACGAGAGGGGTGTCCGCGTCCGCGGGCCTCGCGCTCAGGCGATCAGCAGGAAGACAATTCCGGCCACAATGAGGATGCAGCCGAAAATTTCGAGCCGGTTGATGTGTTCGCGGAAAATCAGCACGGACGAGGCGAAGGTGAAGATCATCTCGACCTGGGCGACCGCTTTGACAACGGCCGCCGTCTGCAAGGTCATGGCCATGAACCAGCCAAGGGAAGCGGTGGCGCCGATCATCCCGACCACGGCGGAGATTTTCCAGGCCGCGCGGATGCGGGCGATCTCTGCCGGGTCGCGCAGCCGCATCCAGAGCAGCATCACCACGGTCTGGAAAACGATCGTCGTCAAGAGCGTGACGGCCGCCTGCATCATAAAATTCGGTTGCCCGAGGGTGAGCGAAGCCGCCCGGTAGCTGACTGCTGAAAGACCGAAAGCCGCGCCCGAGACGAGGCCGATCCCGGCGGTACGGCTGAAGACGGACGTGACGAGCGACGTCAGGCTGAGCGGCGTCCGGGCAACGGAGATCATCATCACGCCGACCAGACTGACCAGAATCGCCGCAAGTGTCCTGGCGTCGAGCCGGTCCCCGAGAAAGGCCAGTCCGAACACCGCTGCCTGGGCTGGCTCGGTACGGGAATAGGCTGTGCCGACGGCGAAGTTGCGGTAGCTGAAGACCTGGATCAGGAGCGCCTGGCCGGCGATCTGCGCCAGACCACCGATCACAACCCAGACGAAAAAGCGCGGACTCAGCGGCGGCAGGGCGTAACCGAGACCCAAGTGGAGGACCAGAACAAAGAGAAGAGCGAAAGGAACCCCGAAGCCGAAGCGCACGAAGGTGGCTCCGGTGACACCCATCACGCCCTTGAGATGCTTCTGCAGAACCGATCTCAGGTTCTGGAGAAAGGCGGCTGCCAGCGTGATGAGGACCCAGCTCTGCATCGGGGCGCGTTAGCATGGACCCGGCGCGCCCTACCACAGATTTTTACCAATTCGGCGGGCTTTCCCCTTTTCTTGTGGCGCGGGCGTGCCATAACCTCGTCATGAGCCCCAAACACCTCCCGCCCGATCCGTCCCGCTTCGCCCACGTCAGCAACTGGGTGTTCGACCTCGACAACACCCTGTATCCGCAAAAAATTGATCTGTTCGCCCAGATCGACCGGAAGATGACGCTTTACGTGAGGAGTTTGCTGGATCTCGACCACGATCCCGCCCGGGCGCTGCAGAAGCTGTATTACCGCGACCATGGCACCACGCTGAAGGGACTGATGATCCACCACGGGATTGATCCCGTCGACTTTCTCGAGAAGGTACACGACATCGACTATTCCTCGCTGAAGCCCGATCCGGTGCTCGGCGAACGGATCAAGGCGCTGCCGGGGCGCAAGTTCATCTTTACAAACGGCGATGTGCCGCATGCGGAACGCACCGCGCGCGCGCTCGGGGTTCTCGATCATTTCGATGATATTTTCGATATCGTGGCCGCTGACCTCAGCCCCAAGCCGACCCCACAGACCTATGACCGGTTCCTTGCACGTCACGGTGTTCTGGCCGACACTGCGGCAATGTTTGAAGACCTGCCGCGGAATCTGGTGGTGCCTCATGCGCGGGGAATGCGCACGGTGCTGATCGTTCCGCAGCAACTTGACAAACCGCTCGACGACATCCGGGAAAATGACGGCAACGACGGCGACCATGTCCACCATGTCACCGACGATCTCTCATCCTTCCTCGCGGCCGTGCGGCCATGAATTGAGCTGAAAGCTCCCTTTCCGCGATTTGATCCACGTTTCAGGGGTTCAAATCGCTGTCGGGAGTGGCCGGGTCCAGGGCGGCGGCAACGGCGTGATCTTTACCGCCTGGATGCCTGCGCGCCCGGCGTCGACCGGCTGATCCCTGCAGCCTCGACAATGGGCCACGGGGTCAGCCACCATCAGATGTCGTAGTGACGGGCGATAATGGCCCAGGCCTCTTCGGCCGTGTCGACGATGTGCATCAGATCGATATCCTCGGGCGCAATGGTGCCAAAATCAGCCAACGCCTGGAAATTGATCATCGTGCGCCAGAATTCGGATCCGAACAGGATAAAGGGAATCCGTTCCATCCGTCCGGTCTGGATCAGCGTCAAGGTCTCGAACATTTCGTCCATGGTGCCGAAACCGCCGGGAAAGATGGTCACCGCCTTCGCCCGCATCAGGAAATGCATCTTCCGAATGGCGAAGTAATGGAAGTTGAGGCTGAGTTCTGGCGTGACATAGGCATTGGGTGCCTGTTCGTGCGGAAGCACGATGTTGAGACCGATGGAGGGTGCGCCCACGTCATGAGCACCCCGGTTGCCGGCCTCCATCACACCAGGCCCGCCGCCGGTGACGACCACGAACTCCCGGGCTTGGGTGGAGAGCGCGTGGGTGGAGACGAGACGGGCAAACCGGCGGGCTTCGTCGTAGAAACGCGACGCGGCGGTCAGGTTCCGCGCCTGGACATCGCTCCTGGCGGCCCAGGGCGCGGTCCCGGGTTCCGGAATACGCGCCCCGCCGAACATCACCACAGTGGAGCGTATACCCCGCTCGGCGAGGATCATCTCGGGCTTGAGCAGTTCGAGTTGCAGGCGAACAGGCCGCAATTCCTCCCGACACATGAAGTCGTCATCGGCGTAGGCAAGGCGGTAGGACGGCGAAACTGATTGCGGCGTGCGGGGCTGGCGCTCGGCCATTTCCTTGTCGGATCGGCTGTCGGCCAACGGATCCCAGGCGTCGTCGTTGCGGTCGGCGTTCATGCGGACGTTTCCTGTCTTTGCAAACGGTGGATGGCCGGAATTGACCCCGCGTCCAACCTCGCTTAGGAGATGGTCCGACATGATCGATCCGGATTGCAAGATCACGGCATCAAGACTAACGGATTGGCTTTGACATTTGGTTCTTATTTTCGGGTCGCCTCCCATACCAGGTGTCAAACTCGTAAAATCCTCTGGAATCCTGAACTGGCGGGTGGTTTTCTGAATTCAACGTTTGCTAAGTTGCCTGCTGCAGCAGCATGCAAACGCCGGAATCAAACCACTCATGCATGTCGCGTTCAATCGGGTTCGATTGAACAAAACGCGACATTCATTCATTCAAATGGTTGCAGCGACCTTCGCACGTCTGAAAGGGCGCGCCGCGCGGTAGCGGGTCAAACTTAAGGAACAGTCCCAATGAAGCATGACCTGGCCGGCCTTGCCGCCACCATCGAGACCGCCTTCGACGCCCGCGACGCTGTCTCCTTCGCCACGACCGGGGAACTGCGCGACGCCGTGGAAACCGCACTCAACCTGCTTGACCGCGGTGAGGTGCGCGTCGCCGAACGGGGTGACGACGGCGTCTGGAGCGTCAACCAGTGGCTCAAGAAGGCCGTTCTTCTCTCCTTCCGGCTCAAGCCGATGGACATCATCAGGGGCGGGCCGGGGGATGCTGTCTGGTGGGACAAGGTGGCGTCAAAGTTCGACGGCTGGTCGGCCAACGAATTCGAGCGCGCCGGCTTCCGCGCGGTTCCCAACGCCATCGTCCGGCGTTCGGCCTTCATCGGCAGAAACGTCGTCCTGATGCCATCCTTCGTCAATCTGGGTGCCTATGTCGGTGAAGGTTCGATGGTGGACACGTGGGCAACCGTCGGCTCTTGCGCCCAGATTGGCAAGAACGTGCATCTTTCGGGCGGAGTGGGCATTGGTGGCGTGCTGGAGCCGATGCAGGCGGGCCCGACCATCATCGAGGACAACTGCTTCATCGGCGCGCGGTCGGAAGTGGTGGAAGGCTGCATTGTCCGGGAAGGGTCGGTGCTCGGCATGGGCGTGTTCATCGGCAAGTCGACCCGCATCGTCAACCGCATGACCGGTGAGATCAGCTATGGCGAAGTGCCGCCCTACTCGGTGGTGGTGGCGGGCTCCATGCCGACATCGGGCGTCATGGGCAACGGCGCGGCTGCGCCCAATCTCTACTGCGCCGTCATCGTCAAGACGGTGGACGAGAAGACCCGCTCCAAGACCGGCATCAACGACCTGTTGCGAGACTGATCGGGTGGCGCGGCCGCCAGCCAACGACATGCGCTGGCTTCTGTTCAGCGGCTTCGGGCGCCAAGGGCGGAAGACCTATCTTCTGGGCCTGGCATTCTGGGTTGCGGTGCTCTGCATTCCCGTATCCATGGCGACACAGGTGGAAGACGGTTCGGCGGCTCAGGTGCTGGTCGGGATCGGTGCGGTGCTGACCTTTCTCCCCACAGCCTGGTCGATCGCCATGATGAGCATCAAGCGCCTGCATGACATCGGGCTTTCGGGACTGTTCGTGGTCGCTTTGGTCGTGCCCGGGATAGCCCTGGTGGCGCTGGTCGGACTTTCGGCCTGGCCATCGGCGCGGAGGCCGAACCGCTTCGGTCCGCACGCCGATTTTCCCGGCTACTGAGACGGTCTCCAACCAATCCCGCAGGTGACACCTCGGACCCAATCGGCTAAGCAAACGCCATGCGCCTCACTGATCCCGTATCCGTCCTCGCCACCCTGATTCGTTGCCCATCCGTCACGCCAACGGAAGGCGGTGCCTTGTCCGCGCTCTCAGAGATGCTGGTGGCTCTGGGTTTCCGGACGGACCGGATGGTCTTTCAGGATCAGGGAACGGCCGATGTCGACAATCTTTACGCCAGGCTTGGCGCTGACGGCCCACATCTCATGTTTGCAGGCCACACCGATGTCGTGCCGCCGGGCGACCTTTCCGCCTGGAGCCACGATCCGTTCAGCGCGCGCATCGACAACGGCAAGATGTTCGGGCGCGGCGCGGTCGACATGAAGGGCGGGATCGCCTGCTTCGTGTCTGCGCTGGCGCGTCATATCGAGGCGACAGGTCGGCCGTCGGGATCGGTCTCCCTGCTCATCACCGGCGACGAGGAAGGGCCGGCCGTCAACGGCACCGAGAAAATGCTTGAGTGGGCGGCCGCGAAGGGCGAGCGGTGGGATGCGGCCATCGTGGGCGAACCGACCAATCCCGGGAAAATGGGCGACATGATCAAGATCGGTCGGCGCGGCTCGCTCTCGGGTTGCCTCACCGTCCACGGGGTTCAAGGCCATGTGGCCTATCCACATCTTTCTGACAACCCGTTGCGGGCTGTCCTCGGCCTGGCGCGTGCCTTGATGGAGTTGCCGCTCGACGCAGGCACCCCAAGCTTCCCGCCCTCCAATCTGGAAATCACGAGCATCGACACCGGGAACCCTTCTCGCAACGTGATCCCGGCGCGCGCAATGCTTCACTTCAACGTGCGGTTCAACGACATCTGGACTGCCGAAAGCCTTGGCGTGGAGATCTTGCGGCGGCTCAAACAAGGGGCAGCCGATACCGCCCTGCGGCCGGGCCGGGCACCGGCACGTTTCGATGTTGCCTTCAACGAGCGGCCATCGCCCTCCTTCCTGACCCATGACGACGCACTCATCTCGACCATGGCGGACGCGGTTGCAGCTGTTACGGGCAGTCGGCCCGAGTTGTCGACGACGGGTGGGACGTCGGATGCGCGGTTTATCAAGGACCATTGCCCGGTGGTGGAATTCGGCCTTGTCGGCAAAACCATGCATATGGTCGATGAATGTGTGGAGCTTGAGGATCTCGAGACGCTGACCCGCATCTACGGCCTTTTCCTGCACCGGTGGTTCGCCGAACCCGGAGCGGCGTGAGGTGGTGCTGGACCTCATCCCGTCGAAGGACGAAGTCGGGCGCAGTGTGGGTGGCGTGCTGCACTTGTTGCGCAGCGACCCTGCCGGGTTCGGCCTGATCGACCTGACGCCGACAGGCTTCTACCGATCCTTCGGTGCCTTCGTCTGGTGCTGGCCGGCGCAGATCTTTCTGTGGACAGGGCTTTGGGGCCGCCTGCCGGAGGCGCGTCCGGCAACGATTGGCGAGAACCTGTCCTTTCTGCTGACGGCGACCTTTCTTGATATGATTGCCGTTCTTGTTCCCGTCCTTATCTTGCTGCCGGTATCACGGGTATTCGGCTTTTCCGCCCATTTCACGCGGCTCGTGGTGGCGACCAACTGGTTTGCTCTGGTGGCAGCCTATGTGGCCTTCATTCCGGCCAGCCTGCGCTATCTGTTCGCCGCATCCACCGATGCGCTCGCCATCATGTCGTTGGCCGTCTCCGGACTGACCATCTGGCTGTATTTCCGGGTGGCGCGGATGGCGCTTGCGGGTGACCAGATGATGGCGATCCTTGTCACCCTGATCATGGTGATGGTGGGCCTGCTGATCGTTGGTCTGGCCACGGGCGGCGGCTAGAAACAAGCTGTTCCGGACGCGAAAGCGGTGCCACTTTCGCCGGAAACGCCTGTCTCATGACTTTTCTCGCTGATCGGGCGAGAATGGAACCGCCGGGAGTTGGGTGTCAGGCAGCCATTTCCTCAGCTTCCGGGAACAGCGCATCAAGGTCGAGATAGCAGATCATCTGCTGATCGATCGGGATGATAGCCTTGGTGAGGGCGCGCTCCGAGGGCGGCAGAACGTCGGGCGCCGGCTGCAGGTCCTCCGACTTGACGGTGATCATGTCGGAGACATTCTCGACCAGGAGGCCGACGAGTTTGCCCGCAATCTGGGTGACGATGATGGCGCTGCGTTCGGTCGCCTTGATCGCCGGAAGACCAAGCCGGATCGCCATATCGATGACCGGGATGACCGAGCCACGCAAGTTGATCACGCCCAACACATGGGGCGGCGAATGGGGAAGCGTGGTGGAGGGCGTCCAGCCGCGAATCTCGCGCACGGACATGATGTTGACGCAGAAAATCTGCTCCCCGAGATGAAAGGAGATAATTTCCAAGGACTTGGAACTGCTGGAATTGGTGGGTTCAGCCATGGAAACTCTCCCGGAACAAAGCGGTAAGCGGATTTTGGCGCGCAACGAGATGCCCGCGACTCTCATCAAGAGAATTGGACTCAAGCTGTTACAAATACGTTAACCTGAGAGGCTCTCCGCCGTTTTCGCACGGCCATCGGGGCACCTCTCAGGTATAGTCTACCGCCATGAAATAGAGGCCTTCGGGAGGAGCCACCGGCCCGCAGGCGGCGCGATCCCTGGCCGAAAGGGCTGCGCTGACGTCATCAGCGTTCCATCTGCCTTCGCCCGCAAGCTTGAGCGTGCCGGCAAAGGACCGGATCTGGTTGTGCAGGAAGCTCTGCGCGGTGGCCCGGATCTCCACCGTTCCGTCGCGCGGATCGATCGAGACATCAAGGCGATCAAGGGTTTTGACCGGCGATTTCGCCTGGCAGTTGGCCGAGCGGAAGGTGGTGAAGTCATGCCGGCCGACCAGGCGCTTGGCCGCACTCTGCATCGCCATCGGATCAAGTGGCCTGGGCGTCCACCAGGCCCGGTCCCGGTCGATGACAAGCGGAGCCTTGCGGACGATGATGCGGTAGAGGTAGTGGCGCCGGATGGCGGAGAAGCGGGCGTCAAAACTGTCTGAAACTTGCTCGACTGCCAAGATCGCAATGCGGGCGCGCGCCATCTGCAGATAGGCATTCGTCGCTTCCATCACCTTGCGGGTGGGCCAGTCGCGCGCCAGATCGACATGGCCGACCTGGCCGCGGGCATGGACGCCGGCATCGGTTCGGCCCGCTCCATACACGCTGACCCGTTCGCCGGAAAATCTCAAGATCGCCGCTTCGATCGTTCCCTGGATGCTCTCACCCTCGGCCTGGCGCTGCCAGCCGACATAACCCGTCCCGGCATATTCGACGATGAGCCGGTAGCGGGGCATCAGCCAAGCACCGTGCCGGGTGCAATCAGCGCGCCACGCAGAAACTCGGCTGCCGGAAGCGGCCGGCCGCCTGCCTTCTGAAGTTCGAGCAGGCGCACCGTATCTTCGGCGCAGGCGACAGTGAACTGATCGTCGAGGATGGTGCCGGGTGCCGTGCCGAGGCTGCCCGCACCGGCGAGCCTGGTCCGGAGCACCTTGACCCGCTCAACCCGGCCCGCCACAATTGCTTCGAACCAGGCACCGGGAGACGGCGACAGTCCGCGCACATGGTCGTGCACGGCGCGGGCCGGCCGGGCGAAATCGATGCGGGTCTCCGCCTTGTCGATCTTGGATGCATAGGTGACGCCGGCGTCGGGTTGCGCGACAAGAGACAGACCTCCAGTCTCCAGGTCAGCCACCGCATTGATCATCAGCCGGGCGGTGATCTCGGCGAGACGGTCATGGAGCTGCCCCGCCGTCATGTCTTCGGCAATGGCCACGGTCTCCGACAGCGCCACGGCCCCGGTGTCCAGGCCCTTGTCCATCTTCATGATCATGACGCCCGTCTCCTCGTCACCAGCCATGATTGCCCGCTGGATGGGCGCTGCGCCGCGCCAGCGCGGCAACAGCGACGCGTGCCCATTCCAGGCACCGAGCCGGGTTGCCGCAAGAACCGGTTCGGGCAGGATCAGGCCATAGGCGACGACCACCGCCGCATCGGCCCCGAAGGCTGCAAAGTGCGCCTGCACCTCGGGCGATTTCATGGATCTGGGCGTCAGGACCGGAATACCGAGCTCTGTGGCTGTGACATGGACGGGAGAGGGCAGGGTTTCCAGCCCACGCCGACCGGAGGGGCGCGGCGGCTGGCTGTAGACCGCCACGACCTCATGGCCGGCGCGCACGAGGGCGCGTAGCGTCGGCACCGAATAGTCAGGGGTGCCCATGAAAATGATGCGCAAGCTCATGACCGATCCTCCTGAATTTTTACCAAGGTGCGGGCCAGGACGCAAGCCGGGAGGCTGATCGGGACTGGTGCGGGCAATCCGTCACACAAGCCGTGATCGACCTTCAAGCCCCCACCCGCTGGCGGGCGAGCTTTGTGAATTTGCGGACGACCATGTCCCGTTTGAGCTTGGAGATATGGTCGATGAAAAGCACGCCGTTGAGATGATCGATCTCATGTTGGAGGCAGGTGGCAAGCAGACCCTCGGCCTCGACGACGTACTCCTTGCCCTCAAGATCGACATGGCGAACAGTGACGGCCGCAGGGCGTTCGACGTCGGCATAATAGTCCGGAATTGACAGGCATCCCTCCTCGTAGATGCTTGATGTGTCGCTTGTGGCGACAATCTCCGGGTTTATGAAGACCTGCGGTCTGGGTGCCTCGTCCTTGCCGGCGAGATCAATGACCAGCATCCGGCGTGGCGCGCCAACCTGCACGGCGGCCAGGCCGATGCCGGGCGCATCATACATGGTCGCCAACAGGGCGTCGGCGAAACGCCTCAGGTCGGCATCGAAGCGCTCGACCGGCACAGATGGCTGGCGGAGGATGGGATCGGGCAGGAGGATGAGCGGCTTGATCAGCATGCCAGACGAAATAATCACTCGCAGACGGGGCGTCAATCTCAACCGAAAAGGGGATGTTCACTTTGTTCTTGTTTTGATCTGACATCGGCGGCAGAATCAGCTAGGTCAACGAGGTATGGACGCCCCAGCACTTGCACTCGACACGGTCATTCTGGTCTTTGGCAGCCGACCCCTGACGCTCGGCCATCTGCTGACCGCCGCCGCATTTGCCCTCGTGGGTCTGTTCGGCCTCAGTCTCATGTCGGTAAAACGGGCGCAGGCACGGCGCGAAGCCGAACGCCGGGAAGCCTTGTCGCAAGCGGCGACAGCAGAGGCGCGGCTCACCGAAATCCTCCGAGCACAGACCGAAATGCAAGGCCGCATGGCGGCGATGGCCGATGTTTTCGGGTCGCGGCAGGCGGAACTCAACCAGTCTATCGGCCAGCGGATTGACGGAATGACCCACCGCATCGGCACTACTCTGACCGAGCAGACTCGGTCGACCCAGGACAATCTCACACGCCTGCAGGAACGGCTTGCGGTGATCGACACGGCGCAGTCAAACATCCAGTCGCTTGCTCGCGATGTGGTGGGGCTGCAGGCGATACTCTCCAACAAGCAGACCCGTGGCGCCTTCGGGCAATCGCGCATGGAGGTCATCATCCGCGACGGCCTTCCGATGGGAGCTTTTGCCTTCCAGCCGACCCTGTCGAACGGGGCGCGGCCAGACTGCACCATCGCCATGCCGAACGGGGCACCAGGTCTGGTGATCGACGCAAAGTTTCCGCTTGAAGCCTGGAATGCCATGCGCGACGCCGCCGCTGCGGGCTCCGGGGAAGCCGTTGCACAGCAGGCCGCCCAGCGGTTCCGACGCGATCTTGAGGTCCATATCCGCGATATTGCCGACAAATACCTACTGGTCGGGGAGACACAGGACACTGCGTTTCTGTTCGTGCCCTCCGAATCAATCTTTGCCGAGATCCACGAAAACTTTGAAGCACTGGTTCAGAAAGCGCAGCGGGCGCGGGTGGTGATCGTATCGCCTTCGCTGCTGATGTTGTCGATCCAGGTGATCCAGGCGCTGCTCAAGGACGCCCGCATGCGCGAACAGGCGCACCTGATCCAGGGCGAGGTCATGCGCATGATGGAGGATGTCGGCCGGCTCGACGAACGGGTGCGCAAGCTGCAGATCCATTTCGGACAAACGCAGCGGGATGTGGAGCAGATCCTGACAACGAGCGACAAGTTGAGCCGACACGGCGCGCGCATCCAGTCGCTGGAACTGCCGGTGGCGGCGACACCGTCCGACGGGGGCAAGCCCATGGCGACCGCCCCGGACGAGCACCTGCGCAGCGGCACGCTGCGACTGCGGATCGTCGACGACGAACTCTGATCTCCCGTCCCGCTTCCATGTCACACTGAAAAAAAAACGTCAGGTCCACATCGACGGGCAGAAGAAGCGCGCAGGATTTTCATGCGACATCTGGTCTCCACGGTCAGCGCGGCTGAACCCACCGCTCAAATTTTATCCGCTAGAGCGAGTCCAGCGAAAGTGGCACCGCTTTCGCGTCCGGAATTGCGTCAAAACAAGAGGAGAGAGTTATTCCGGCGATTCTGACAAACCCGGAATAGCTCTAACTTGTCGCACGGGATGAGGCAGCGATGCGACGCTGGATCCTGTGCCTGACCACTTCGCCGTCCGGGCAGAGTTCACGGGCCAGCACGTCGATGACCCTGTCGGGGTCCATGTCGGGATTGCACAGCAGCGTGTCGATGCACAGCAATCCGAACTCTGGCCAGGTGGTGAGAACGAGATGCGATTCGGCTAGAAACAGCCCGATCGTCAGTCCGTGCGGAACGTAGCGCACGGTCGTTTCCCCGATAATGGTCGCGCCGACTTCCGCGACCGCCGTCCTGCCTGCCGCCACCAGCGCCTCGGCGTCGTCGATCAAGGCGTTGCACCCATAGGCGTCCGCCATCACCTGTGTCATCAGCATGCCGAAAATTCCCTGTCCATCAGAGCAATTCCGGCGTTGTCAGTATCGCCGGAATAGCACTATCCTCTTGTTTTGACCCAATTCCGGACACGAGAGCAGTGCCACTTTAGCTGGAATTGCTCCAGCGCCCGCGCCTGTTTGAAGGCGCACTTCACCCGCAGAGCGCACCACCAGCCTGGACCAGGCAACACCCCTGCCCCTTGAGCCAGGCGCTCTATGGACGAAGGGAAGCCGGGTTGAAAATCGGCACCGCGTCAGGCGCGCCTGGGGCCACTCGGTCTGCCAAAATCGACGAGAGGCCGGGCTCCCCGGTCGCCCGCCGCGAGGTCGAGTTCGTAGACCACATGCTGCGGCTCGTAGCCATAAAGCAGATAGAGCGCCTGCATAGCCCGGTTCGTGGCCGCCGTTCGGCCAACAAGCCGCGAAAAACCGAGCTCACGGGACTCCTCGATCACCTGATGCATGATCAGGAACGCCGCGCCGCTGCCGCGCCGGTCGGCCACGACATAAAAACTCCGCAGGTCTGCATAAACATCCCGGGTGACGAAGTTCTCGCGGCTGACGAACCAGACCCAGCCGACAATCGCGCCGTCGCTTTCGGCGACCATGGGCCAGGACTTGCGATCCTGAATTGCCGATCTCAGTTTCTTGGAATAGAACTCGACATCGGTGACCGGGTTGTCCGGAAAGGAGATTTCGGCGATCTCACGCTCGAACTCGGCGATGATGGGGATGTCCGCGGTTGTAATCCGCCGGAGTGCGACAGTGTTTGAAGAGGACATGGAAAAGAACTGCTCTGGGCGCCTGACTGGTTTGCTGTGCGCGCGACACTGGCAGCGACCGGCATGAGTGGCAAGGGCTATTGCGAGATCGCTGCGGCTCTGGCCGCGGATGACCGCGACCGTGCTGCCGCTCTTGCGACGGAGTTGCTCCGGACCGGCGATACGACGGCCCTGCGAGCCCGACTTGCCAACACCGTGCTGCAGGCAGGCGGCACCTGCGACATCGAAGTCATCCTCGAAGGCTTCGGTCACCCCGGCGTTCTCGCCGATGCGCTCGTCGCCTACGGCTTGCGTGCAGGGATTCTGGTCGCGCCCGCCAGCGCGGTCGGCGGCCGGATGCGGCGCGCGCGCGGAGCGCCCCGGGCCTTGCATCTGCTGCGCCTGGCGCATGATGCCGATCACGCCGCACTCGGGCGGCGGCTGTCGGCCCTGTCGCCAGCGACAGTCTTGCTGGTGGCCGATCCGGATGTGGAGGTGCCGCCGCTGCTCGCTCATTGGCCGACACTTTCCGCAAGCCGGCTTGGCGTGACAGACCTGTCGAACTGGATCGATCCGCGGCAGCTCGGCGAAGAGCGGGCGATGTTGACGCCGCACGCGGCGCGTCTGGTGGCCGGTGCCGCCACGACCTGGTTCAAGGGGCGGCACTGGGCACCAGATGCGCCGCCACTCAAGCTGATTATCACGGATTTCGACGATACGCTCTGGGGCGGCGTGCTTGGCGAAGATGGCCCTGACGGTCTTGACATGGGGGCGGGTGACGGGCGCAATTTTGCTGGCTATCAGGCCGCTCTGTCCCGCCTTGCTGACTGCGGGGTCCTGCTGGCTGGTGTCAGCCGCAATCGCCCTGAGGATGTCGAGGCGGTTTTCGCCGAACATCGCGCAATCGGCGTCCGCCGGAGCCAGTTCATCGCAATCCATGCGTCCTGGAGGGCAAAAGCGGAGAGCATTCGGGATCTGCTGGCCCGGACCCAGGTGGCGGCAGAGGCGGCCGTCTTCATCGACAACGACCCGGTTGAAAGGGGACAGGTGTCGGCCGACCTGCCAGGCCTCCTGGTGCCCGATGACGGCGACTGGCCTTCGGACTGCATTGCCCGGCTCGAAGCGGAGGGCCGCTTCGGGTTGACGGGAACTGAGGAGGACGCGATCCGGACCCGCAGCACCAAGGCGTCGCTCGGTTTCGCCGAGGCGCTCCGGACCGGCGCGTCCCGCCAGGAGCTTCTGGCGTCACTCGGCATGCGCATCACCTTCGAACCAGTCGACGCCGGGACCGCAGCACGGGCGCATCAGATCGCCTCCCGCGTCACCCAGTTCCGCACTGCGGCGACACCCGCAGACTGGGAAGCGGGCGGATATCACTCCTTCCTGCTTCGGCTCGAGGAGACGGGTGTCGACCATGGGAGGGTCGGCCTCGTGATCTGGCATACGGAAAAAGAGTGCGCCGTCATCGATCTCCTCTGCCTGTCCTGCCGCGCGCTTTCTCGTGATCTGGACTCTGCCCTGCTCGCAGAAACGGCGCGTCAGGCGGACCATGCGGGCCTTGGCCATCTTCTCGGACGTGTCGAGGTCTTGCCCCGAAACACCCCGGCTCGGGACGTCTATCTCCGTCACGGCTTCGACCCTTCCGGGCCCGGCTTGTTCCGCCACGGGAACTTTGGTATCGAGATGCCGTCCCATTTCAGCGTCAGATCCGACGCTGCGGCCACCAGGTAAACCATCCGCATGCCCGATATCGCCACTGCTCTGGACGCCATCCTCTCGGACATCCTGATGATTGAGGCTGTCGCGGAAGATGTGTCCATGGCCAACACAGAGACTTGGGATTCGGCCAATCATCTGCGGATCGTGCTCGCGCTTGAGGAAGAATTCTCGATCCGTTTCACCATCGCCGACATCGAGACGATGACACGGCGTGACCGGATACTGGACCTGATCTCCTCAAAACTCTGACCGGCAACGCCCGGCCACGTTACAGCGCCGCGCATCAAATCGGATGCGTGACTGCCGCTGTAAAACATTGAATGAATGCACATACGTTATTGCACGAATGACTCCATTTGTGCGCGACATGCCTTAGAGCTATTCCGGCGTGGTCAGAATCGCCGGGATAGCTCTATCCTCTTGTCTTGACGCAATTCCGGACGCGAAAGCGGTGCCGCTTTCGCTGGAATTGCTCTAAAGGCAGAGGGCGAACGCGCCTCCCCCGGTCAGGCGTTGAGCCGGCCAAGCCGTTCGACAAAGAGGTCAAAGAAACCTGCGGCATCCACACCGCCCACGACGAAGGCATTGGGCCGCCGAGCGGTCACTTTCCACCAATCGACCACCGTGGCACCACGGGTGAGTTCGGAGACGGTTTCGATCTCGACATTGCAGAACCGGCCCGAAAAGAGGTCGGGCCGGATCAACCAGGCAATGACGGTGGGATCATGCAGCGGCCCGCCGTCGGTTCCGTATTTCTGTTCGTCGAAGCGTTCGAAGAAAGCCAGCATGTCGGCCATTGCGACCGAAGCGCGATTGCCGATGGCGCGGATCCGGGCGCAACGGGCTTTGGTGGTCAGAATTTTATGGGTGACATCAAGCGGCATCATGGTGATTGGGATGCCCGCGCCGAAAACGATCGCCGCCGCCTCAGGGTCGACATAGATATTGAATTCAGCCGACGGCGTGACGTTGCCCTGTTCGAAATAGCCGCCGCCCATGAGGACAATGGCACTGATGCGGGCGGCGATGTCGGGCGCGCGCGTGAGCGCGGTGGCGATGTTGGTCAGCGGACCGAGCGCGCACAAGGTGATGCTGCCCGCCTCATGGCTGCGCAGCGCGGCGATGATGAAATCAACCGCATGGGTCGGGTTGAGCTCCGTGACCGGATCGAAAAGGTCGATGCCGTCGAGGCCGGTCTTGCCGTGCACATGCTCGGCGGTCACCAGATCGCGCTTGATCGGACTGCTTTCACCGGCGTAGACGGCAATGTCGGTGCGCCCGCAGAGATCGGCGATGATGCGCGCATTCAGCGTCGTCCGCGACAGCGGCACATTGCCTGCGACTGCTGTCAGGCCAAGCACCTCCAGTTCCGGACTTGCCAAAGCCAGCATGATAGCGGCGGCGTCGTCCTGGCCCGGGTCGGTGTCGATAATGATCTTGCGTGGCGGCATGGTGGGCTCCGGGGCAGAAAGGCGGTTTGACGGGTGTCCTGTCGAGAAGGCTGCTTGCGAGGGTTCTTGCATGCCGCAAGGTCCGGCACCATATTCATTGCGCAGCGGACGCCTCATAGCAGGGTCCGGCTCAGGTCGCTTGTTCACGAGGACACAAATATGTCGCGTATGACTCCGTTCTCAAGCCCCCTCCTGTTGGGCTTTGACACCATGGAAAAGACGCTCGAACGCATCACCAAAGGTGCTGAGGGCTATCCTCCTTACAACATCGAACGCATTCGCGGCTCGGCAGACGGGTCGGTGGGTGATCGTCTGAGGATCACGCTGGCGGTTGCGGGCTTCAGCGAAGATGACCTTGATGTCACGACCGAAGAGAACCAACTGGTGATCCGCGGACGCCAGTCCGAGACCGACGACCGGGAATATTTGCACCGCGGCATTGCCGCGCGCCAATTCCAGCGCATGTTTGTTCTTGCCGATGGAATGCAAGTGGTCAGCGCGGACCTTCGCAACGGCCTGCTCGCAGTCGATCTGATCAGACCGCAGCCTGAACGCATGGTGCGGAAAATTAACATTTCGGTTCGAGACTGATCCGGGATGGCACGGTTCCGCGCGTCCCCTGACCCTCCAAGGAGGTATAACGATGATTGCCAAGTCCAATAAGCCCCGCCTCTCAGCCCAAGACCTCGCACTGCTGGGTGCCGGAAAGGTCGGCTACATTCGCAAGATGCGCTCGGAAGAGGTCTCCGCCCGCTTCCCCCAGGCGCCCGCACTCGACCCCGGCCTTGAGCTGTGGGCCCTGTTTGGTGCGGACGGAACCCCGATCCTGCTGACCGACAACCGATCCAGCACGTTTTACCGCGCTGCAGAAGACGAATTGAAAACCGTCAGCCTTCATTGAAGGATCCAGGCCCGCGCGGCCACTCGCGACCTGTGGCAAGAGCCATGCCATCCAAAGGATGGAGAGCCCTTTCAGGCGTGACTGCGACCCTTGAATGAATGCAGGCTGGTTGCAAGCAGGTGCCTCAGGCCGCGTCGGAAGCAGGCGCTTCAACAAGAAACGAATACAGCGATCCGGCGCTATCGGTGGCGCGCAGCTTGGCTACCATTTCGCTGTCACGCATGATGCGGGCGATGCGCGACAACGCCTTGAGATGGTCGGCGCCCGCACCTTCGGGCGCAAGCAGCAGGAAGACGAGATCGACCGGTTGGTCGTCCAGCGCCTCGAAGTCGACCGGCTGGTCGAGCCGGGCGAAGACGCCAACGATCCGGTCGAGGTTGGGAAGCTTGCCGTGCGGAATGGCAATACCATTGCCGACGCCGGTCGATCCCAGACGCTCGCGCTGCAGGATGACATCAAAGATCTCGCGTTCGGACAGTCCCGTGACTTCCGAAGCCTTCGACGCCAATTCCTGAAGCAGTTGTTTCTTGGAGTTTGCCTTGAGTGCGGGCAGAACAGAATTCTGCGCGATCAGATCAGCAAGCGCCATGTGCAAGTCCTTCTGGTCGTGTCATCGGCCGGCGTCCGCCCACCCCGGCCCATGACATCAGGATTTAACTCCGCCGGCATCGATCCAGCCGATATTGCCGTCATTGCGCCGGTAGACAACGTTCAGGGTGTCGTTGCCGGCATTGCGAAACATCAAGATGCGTTCATCGGTCATGTCGAGCGCCATCACTGCATTGGCCACGCTCATGGTGACGAGTTGCTTGGTGCTCTCGGCGATGATCGCGGGCGCGTAGTCATCGGCCACCTCGATGTCATCGTCCTGATCGGCATCGACAACCGAATAGGAAATCTGGGCGCTGGCCAGCTGGGCCGCCGCACCATGATAATCCTTGAGACGGCGCTTGTATCGGCGGAGACGTTTTTCGATCCGCTCGGCTGCTGCATCAAAGGCGGGATGTGGATCCTGTGCTTCGCCCGTGGCATGCAGCACAACGCCGGTGTCGAGATGGATCTTGCAGTCGGCGGTGAAGCGTGAACCCGATTTCTCGACGATCACATGACCAGAGTAGCCGCCGTCAAAATACTTCTTCACGGCGTCGCGGATGTGATCCGCGATCCGGGTCCGGAACGACTCGCCAATCTCCATGTGCTTCCCCGAAACGCGCACGCTCATGGGTTATCCCTTCTTGCTTGTTATCAGGGTGCCAGTCTAAGCCAAGCATGACAACCATCCAAGCGCCTGGACCAGGTCATTTGCCCGCAAACATGGAATTTTTCACTTGACAGGGAGGCATCGCCGCCGAAGGTCCTTCAGTCCCGTGCAATGCGGTTGGGCTCATACGCGCGCCGGGTGATGATGTCAAGTTTGGTGCCAGAACAGCCCAGGTGGTGGCGTGACCGGGTGGAAGATTTGCGTCTTCGGCATTGCTGAAACGTTCAGACCATCGCAGATCTGGCCCGGGCACGCTTTTCGCGGCGACGCTGGACAGATGACGGGATCGACATCGCTTCCCGGTATTTTGCAACTGTGCGACGTGCGATCTCCACGCCGGATTTTTCCAGCATATTGACAAGATCGTCATCCGACAGCACCGCATCGGCTGTCTCCTGTGAAATCAGGATGCGAATCCTGTGACGAACGGATTCGGCAGAATGAGCGTCCCCACCCTGGTCGGAAGAGGCAATGGAGACAGTGAAGAAATACTTCAGCTCGAAGACGCCGCGCGGCGTCATCATGTATTTGCTGGACGTCACCCGGCTTACGGTGGATTCGTGCATGCCGATGGCCTCGGCGACACTTTTCAGGTTGAGCGGGCGCAGATGATCGACGCCATGGAGCAGGAACCCATCTTGCTGGCGCACGATCTCGGTGGCGACCTTGACGATGGTCCTGGCCCGCTGGTCAAGCGCTCGCGCCAGCCAGTTGGCCGTCTGCAGGCACTCGCTCAGGAACTCCTGGCCTGGGGCAGACTTGCCCAGCCGGGCCGAAACCTTGGCATAATAGGTCTGGTTGACCAGAACGCGCGGAAGGGTCTCAGGGTTGAGTTCCACATGCCAGCCGCCGTCCGCCGCCCGCCGCACGGTCACATCGGGCACCACGAGTTCGCTCGATCCCGTCTCGAAGCGGGTGCCGGGCTTGGGATCAAGCGCCCGGATCTCGGCCAGCATGTCGAGAAGGTCCTCTTCGCCAACGCCGCAGATTTTGACGAGCGCCTGGAAGTCGCGTCGGGCAAGCAGGTCGAGATTGTCCAGAAGTGCCGCCATCGCCGGATCGAGCCGGTTGCGCCGCATGAGCTGGAGTGCGAGGCACTCGCTGAGAGTTCGCGCAAAAAGTCCCGGCGGATCGAACTCGTGAAGCTTCGACAACACATCCGAAACACGGGCCTGGGACGCGCCGAGCCGGTCGAAGGCTACCGCAGGGTCGACACAGAGATAGCCCGCGGCATCAAGCTGGTCGGCCAGTTCGGTTGCGATGAGGCGATCGCCGGGATCGGAAAATGCAAAGGCGATCTGCTCTGCCACATGGTCACGCAAAGTGGGTGCCCGGGCGGCGAAATCGTCGAGATCGAAGCCTTCGCCCGACCGGGCGCCGTCCGATCCGGGCATGGATTTCCAGTTGTCGACAAACTCGGGCGCCTGCATCGGCGCTGCGCCGTGATCGTCGGGAAAGACGTTCTCATAGGTGGAATCGAGCTGCTCAGTGACCGAAAGCCCAGCCTGGTCGCCAACGCTGCTCCAGGGATCTGCCTCGACGACGGCGTCTGCCGCGTCCATCGGGCCACTTGTTGACAGATCAGCCTCGCGCGCCGAATCTGCGGCGGCGTCGGTATCGGGCGTCACCAATTCGAGCAGCGGATTGCGCTCGACTTCCTGTTCGATGAAATGGGTAAGTTCGACATGGCTGTACTGAAGCAGCCGGATCGACTGCATGAGTTGCGGCGTCATGACCAGAGACTGGCTTTGGCGCAACTGGAGACTGGCTGACAAGGCCATAAAACGCACTACTCCCCGTTCAGACCGCCCGGAAGCGCCTCTTGAGCCCATTCCCCGGCGCCTTGAAACCGGCTCCTCGCAGTTTGCAGGATCTGGCCACGGACGATCTGGCCCAAAAATTGCTTATTTCCCGTTTCCGGTCAAGTGCAGGTGCAGATCAAGGTGAACGGCCCTCAGAGCGAGAACTGTTCACCAAGATAGAGGCGGCGGACGTCGGGATTGCTGACAATGTCGGCGGGCCGACCATGGGTGAGCACGTGGCCGGCATGGATGATGTAGGCCCGGTCGATAAGACCCAGCGTTTCGCGCACATTGTGGTCGGTGATCAGCACACCAATGCCGCGCCGCGTCAGGTGGCGCACGAGATTCTGAATGTCGGAAACGGCAATCGGATCGACGCCAGCGAACGGTTCGTCGAGAAGCATGAAGGTGGGATCGGAAGCCAGCGCCCGGGCGATTTCCAGACGGCGCCGTTCGCCGCCCGACAACGAGATCGAGGCTGCCTTGCGCAGATGGGAAATGGAAAACTCGTCGAGGAGGCTGTCGAGCTTGCCTTCGCGCGCCTTTCGGTCGGGTTCGACCACCTCGAGCACAGCGCGGATATTGGCTTCCACCGACAGGCCGCGAAAGATCGAAGCTTCCTGCGGCAGATAGCCGACGCCGAGCCTGGCGCGACGGTACATCGGGAGCGTGGAGACGTCGTTGCCATCGATCTCGATGGTGCCCGCGTCCACTGGCACAAGGCCGGTGATCATGTAAAAGCAGGTGGTCTTGCCAGCGCCGTTTGGTCCGAGCAAACCCACGGCTTCGCCGCGCCGCACGCCCAGCGATACGCCGTCGACCACCCGTCGCGACTTGTAACTTTTGGTGAGATTGCGTGCGATCAGGGTTCCGTCATAGCGGTTGGCTGACGCCGCCGCCGGTGCGTCGGCGGAGGGTGCCGCATTCTTGTTTCCGGCGGATCGCAGAAAGTGCATCTTCACTGCTGCGGACGCGACTTTGGATCGAGCTGAATGAGAACCCGCTGATTGGCGCAGCGGTCGAGCTGAGCTTGGCCCGACTTCATCTGGACGGTAAGCTTGCACCCGGTGAAGACATTGGCGCCCTCGGTGAGCACGACGTTCTTTCCTGCCAGCACAAGCACCTCGCTCACCATGTTGAAGGTGCCCGTGTCGGATGTGGCTGTCTGCGTGCCGGACTTCAGAAGAACCTTGTTGGCAACTTCGATCTTCTCGATCTCGGATGCGCCAGAGGCAACCGACGACCCGGTCGCATTGCCCTTGGTTGCGTAATAGACGGTCATGATCCCGGACTGCAGAAGCGTGTCACCCTGCACCACCTTCACATTTCCGGTGAAGACAGCCTGGCCCAGCTCCTCCTTGATCTCGAGCTTGTCGCTCTCGATCTGGATCGGCTGGTCATTGGACAAGGCAAGCCCTTGAATCCGGCTCGCGGCCTCCTGCGAGAGGGCGGGGGAGAGGGACGACGCAAGCAGCGCCAGCACCGGCATGGCGGCCAAGCCAAGGAAAAGTCGCATCAGTTGTTTCATGGTCAATTTGCCGCCGTATCTGGAATGATGTCGGAAATAGTACCTGGCACCGTGTCCGATGTCGCCCCCGCGCGACGCACCGCGCTGGGATCGATCGTCATGCGGACCTGGTTCTCGAAAACGATGATGCGCCCCTTATCCTGCATCTGCATGGATTGCGCAACAATTGAGGCGTCGGGCGAGGTGACCTCGACCGGCTTGGAGGTGATGAGGTCGCCTGTCTTCAAGTTGAACTCGGCAGACTGCAGTGTGGCCGCCAACCCGTCCGACATGGTGACGGTGAAGGCATTGGTAAAGACAATGCGTTCTTCGGCGCGGTAGTAGGTCCCGGCCTTGGCGACCAAGGTCGCCTTCTGGGTCGCGGAGACGGGAATTGCGGCCAATATATCCTCAAGCACAATCACATCGGGTGTGGTCAGATCCTGGATGGCGCGCGCCGCCTCGAGCCTGTAAGGCTGGTTGTCCGAGCTTTGGCCGGTCATCACCGGATTGCGCATGACGATCTTGCCATTCTCAATGGCCGTCGATTCCACCGAAACGCCCTCGGGCAGCGCAATCCCCACCCAGGAGACGCCAACAAAAGCGCACAGAACGGCCAGACACAGGACGGGCAGCCCGATCTTGAGACGTCGGACCCGGCGCGAATGCCTGACCGCCCTGCCGTATTCCACGTGGGAGTGCCCCGCGAAACTTCCGAGTTCGGCCATGTCGTGGGTTGCTGCATTGCTCATGGGCATCCACCGATCCGGGGGCTTGGGACGGCGGTCAGGCCCGCAGCCCAGTGGCCACACTGCGGTGGCAGTCCAATATGGTGTTTTTGCGATGACTTGCCAATCGGCCCCAACGGTTGGGGTTTGAGACCGGTGCATGGTTGCGCTATGAGTGGGTATGTAAAGCAACAGGAGGCCTCGTACATGGACAGTCAGGGACTGATCGACCGCCGTCGGCTGCGGCGGAAACTGGGCTTCTGGCGGATCGCCACTTTGGTCACAGTTCTCGCGCTGGTGGCAGGCCTTGTGGCCTCCAACCTGCCGAAGACGACCCGGACCGACCATATTGCGCGGATCACCGTCTCAGGGCTGATCCAGGACGACGAGAGGTTGGTGGACCTCATCAAGGCGGCGGGCGAAAGCGCCTTCGCAAAGGCGCTGGTGGTCTCGATCTCCACACCAGGGGGAACCACCTATGGCGGAGAGCGACTGCACAAGGCGCTTGTCGAAGTCGGCAAGGTCAAGCCGGTTGTCGCCGAGGTGCGGACGCTGGCCGCGTCTGCGGGCTACATGATTGCGGCTTCCACCGACCATATCATCGCCGGCGAAAGCTCGATCGTGGGATCAATCGGCGTTATTTTCCAGTATGTCCAGGCTGGCGAACTGCTCGACAAGATCGGCGTGCGGGTGGACGAGATCAAGTCGGCACCGCTGAAGGCCGAACCCTCGCCGTTCCACGAGGCCAGCCCGGAAGCCAAGGCGATGATCCGCTCCATGGTTCTCGACAGTTTCGACTGGTTTGTCGACCTGGTCGCCGATCGCCGCAAGATGGACCGCGCGCAGGTGCTCGCCCTTGCCGATGGCTCGATTTTCACCGGCCGGCAGGGACTGGCCAATGGTCTGGTCGACGAATTGGGCGGGGAAAACGAAATCAGGGCTTACCTCAAGACCCGCGACATCGATTCCGATCTCGACATCATCGACTGGGAAGTCCAGACCGAAGCTCGCGGCATCCTGTTCTCGCAGGCTGCGCCCGCCCTCATCGAGTATCTGACCGGGTTGCCGTCAGACGTTTCGGGCAAACTCATCCGCCTGGGCGACGGGAACTTGTTCCTTGACGGTCTGTTGTCTGTTTGGCAGTTTGGCGGGGATGGGACGCGCGACAATTGAGGGGGGTATGAGCATGATAAAATCGGAACTGGTTCAAGCCGTTGCAGCGCGGAACCCGCATCTTTACCACCGCGACGTCGAAAACATTGTCAATGCCGTACTTGACGAGATCACGGACGCACTCGCCGAGGGAAACCGGGTGGAACTGCGCGGTTTCGGTGCGTTTTCGGTCAAGAACCGCCCACCCCGTTCCGGCCGAAATCCGAGGACCGGCGATTCGGTCTTCGTGGAGGAAAAGTGGGTGCCGTTCTTCAAGACCGGCAAGGAGTTGCGTGAACGGCTCAATCCGAATTCCGGAGATGCGGAGGACGGGGAGGACGAGGACTAATCCGACCATGCTCCAAAAAAAGCATGGCCTTGAAAAGCGTCAACGGTTTTCGAACAAGGCCATGTTCAGCAATGGCCGCCAGACCGCATTTGGTGAATTGGCCTGCATCAAGCGCAATCGAGATGGCTTTCGCGTTTCCAACATTTGCCTGGAGGGTCAAGCAACGGACTGCATATGTCGGTACCAGCCGCCAGGATTTTAGCGGGTCACCGGGCCCGCGCCACAAACGCGCCACCTTGATGGCTTGAAACACATCTGCCAGTCCGAAGCGGTGCCACCAGGTTTCGTCTCTCGCGGTGGCCAGACCACGAAACGGATCCCTCATGTTCAAGCGCATCGTCAATATTCTCGTGCTCGTGCCGGTCGCAATCGTCCTGATCCTCATGTCGGTGGCCAACCGGCAGTCGGCGACGCTTGCGTTCAACCCGTTCGATCCGTCCGACGCCGTGATGTCACTGACGGCGCCGTTTTTCGTTTTCCTGTTCACGGCGCTGATGATCGGCATGGTGCTCGGCTCGCTCGCCACCTGGGTCAAACAAGGCAAGCACAGGACCAGGGCGCGTGACAACGCCCATGAAGCGGTGAAGTGGCATACCGAAGCCGACCGACAAAAGGCGCGGGCCACAGAACTTGCCAAGACCCCAGCCCTTCCCGCGCCCGACGGGACGCGGGCCTGAGACCGAACCAGGCCTTCCAGAGCCTCAGAAGTTGGTTCAGGCGTCGGCTCCGGCGCTGACCACCTCGTTGAACTTGGAAAAGAATTGCCCTGCGAGTTTCTTCGATGTGGAATCGATGAGGCGCGATCCCAACTGAGCGAGTTTGCCGCCGATCTGGGCCTTGACGTCATAGGTCAGAATGGTGCCGTCACCGTCCTCGATCAGCCTGACATCAGCACCCCCCTTGGCAAATCCCGCGATGCCGCCCTTGCCTTCGCCTGCGATGGTGTAGCTTTCGGGCGCCTTTATATTCTCGAGCACCACATCTCCTGCAAAAGTGGCCGATACAGGCCCGATCTTGATTTTGACCACTGCCGACATCTCGGTGTCGGACCGTTTGTCGAGCGACTGGCACCCAGGGATGCACAGCCGCAGGATCTCGGGATCGTTGAGCGCCTCCCAGACCTTGTGCCGCGACGCCTGGATGCGTTCCTGACCGTTCATTTCCATAGGTGTGTCTCCCTCGGGTTCTTCCTGCCCTGTCTTTCATCGCGCCGAATTCGGCTTTGCCAAGAGCATAGCGGGTTGCTATGTGATCGCCCACAGGAAACTGTTCATGTTCTGGAAGCGATTGCGTCCCGATCCGGGACCGAAAAGGGACGGCGTGGCCGACAAGCGCAAGCAACAGCCGGGACGGCGCGGCGGCGAGGGCGATCGGCCCGGTCCGTTGACGAAGGCCGACCCGTCGGTTGCGCCTGGCGTCCGCACGGCACCCGCCAAAGCCAAGCCCGCGCGACGACCGGGCGAAGCGTCATCATCTGCGCAGCGAAACCTGCAGGCGGCGCGGGACGCGCGCGACACGGCGGCACCATCGCCAGCCCGGCCGCTGTCCAAGCCCGTCGGCGCGTTGCCGGAGGGCCGGGCACCGATCATCCTCGAAACCGGCGTCACCCCCGGTTATGCGCTGGTGGACACCGGCGGAGGCGAAAAGCTCGAACAATACGGTCCCTACCGCATCGTCAGGCCCGAAGCGCAGGCTTTGTGGCCGCGACGGCTGCCGGACAGGGTCTGGGAGGCTGCCGACGCGGTCTTCACCGGCGATACCGATGAGGACGGCATCGGTCGCTGGGCTTTTCCCAAGATACCACTCGGCGAAACCTGGCCGATGCGCCTGATGGGGGTCGACTTCTGGGGCCGCCTCACTTCATTTCGGCATGTGGGCGTCTTTCCCGAGCAGATTGCCCACTGGCAATGGATGGCTGAGAGCATTGGGGCTGCAATGCGCCCGCTCAAGGTGCTCAATCTCTTCGGCTATACCGGCGTCGCCTCGCTGGTGGCCGCACGGGCGGGCGCGGAAGTCACCCATGTGGATGCATCCCGCAAGGCCATCGGCTGGGGGCGCGAAAACCAGACTCTCGCCGGGCTCGACAAGGCACCGGTGCGTTGGATCTGCGACGACGCGATGAAATTCACCTTGCGCGAAGAGCGCCGGGGCAACCGCTACGACATCATCCTCGCCGACCCGCCGAAATTCGGGCGCGGCCCTCATGGCGAGATTTGGCAGCTCTTCGACCACCTGCCGCTGATGCTCGATGTCTGCCGGGCTCTGCTCAGCCCGCGTCCTGTCGGGCTCGTGCTGACGGCCTATTCAATCCGGGCGTCTTTTTACTCGATCCACGAACTCATGCGGCAGACAATGCGCGGAGCGGGCGGGCTGGTGGAATCGGGCGAACTGATCATTCGGGAGGCCGATGCGGGCACCCCCGAGGACTGCCGGGTGCTGTCGACCTCGCTTTTCAGTCGATGGACACCAGGGTCATGAGAGACGAGCAGACACTGCGCGTCGGAGAGGTCAAGGACATCACCAGCCTGGCCAACCCGATCATCAAGGACATCAAGGCGCTTGCGCTCAAGAAGCACCGCGACGAGACCGGGACTTTTCTCGCGGAAGGGCTGAAGCTGGTCATCGACGCTTGCGAACTGGGCTGGACCGTCCGCATCCTCATCTATGCCAAGGCGCAGCGCGGCACGCCACTGGTCGAGGCGATCGCTGCCCGCACGGTGGCACGTGGCGGCCTCGTGCTCGAGGTGAGCGAAAAAGTCTTGACGGCGATCACCCGCCGCGACAATCCGCAGGCCGTCATGGCGGTCTTCGACCAGCGTTATGCCGACCTTGAAACGCTCATGCCCGGGGTTGACGATACCTTTGTGGCGCTCGACCGGGTCCGCGATCCGGGCAATCTCGGCACCATCATCCGGACCGTCGATGCGGCGGGGGCTGCAGGCGTGATCCTGGTGGGCGATTGCGTCGATCCCTTCGCAATGGAGACCGTAAGGGCCACGATGGGCTCGGTCTTTGCTGTCCCGATCGTGCGTACCGGCGTGCAGGCGTTTCTTGCCTGGCGGGCGATGACCCGTCCGTTCCTGGTTGGAACCCATCTCAAGGGCAGCGTCGACTACCGGACGCTGTCCTACAAGGAACGACCGGTGGTGCTGCTGATGGGCAACGAGCAGGCAGGCCTTCCAGACGCGCTGGTGCCCGGATGCGACGCGCTGGCCCGGATTCCCCAGGCAGGCCGGGCGGACTCGCTCAATCTCGCCGTGGCGACCGGCGTGATGCTCTACGAGGCGCGGCGGCACCTGCTTGCGCTTGGAGGACCGCTGCCGTGACCGACCGACCGCTTTCCAGGCCAATGCCGCTCATCCTGACGGTCCTGATGCTGGTCGGGCTCGACCAGGCCATCAAATGGTGGGTGGAGGCGACGCTTCCCTTCCAGCAGATGGTGCCGGTCGCGCCGATGCTGGCGCTCTACCGCACCTGGAACGAGGGGATCGCGTTCTCGTTCCTGGCGGGGCTTGACGACCTGGGACTGGTGGCGCTGACCACAGGCGTCATCCTTTTCGTGCTGTATCTGTGGTGGCGCACGCCTGCGGACCGGCGCATTGCCCATCTGGGCTACAGCCTGATCATCGCTGGCGCTCTGGGCAATCTCATCGACAGGGTCACCTATGGCCATGTGGTCGACTATGTGCTCTTCCATACCGCCACCTGGTCCTTCGCCGTCTTCAACCTGGCCGATGCCTGCATCACAGCCGGCGCGGGCCTTATCGTGCTCGACGAGGTTCTGGACTGGCGACGGCAACGTCTGGCGGGCAAGTCCGACCAAAGCGGCACATCGTAGGGCTTGATCTCACCCAACAGGCAGTCCAGACTTTGCGCCTGATCTACCCCGGAAGGACCGTGACCGTGCAAGACCGATTCAAGGGCATCCTGCTCACCCGCGATGATGCCAAGACCCTGCATGTCAACGTGACCGAGCTCGGACTCGCCGATCTCATGGATGGCGACGTCGTGGTTCGGGTCGACTGGACGACCATCAATTACAAGGACGGGCTTGCCATCACCGGCAAGGGCCCGGTCGTGCGGCGCTGGCCGATGGTGCCGGGGATCGATTGTGCGGGAACCGTGGAGACCTCCTCCGACCCGCGCTTCAAGCCTGGCGATCAGGTTATCCTGAACGGGTTCGGCGTGGGCGAAACCCACACCGGCGCCTATGCCGCCTATGCCCGGCTCAAGGGCGACTGGCTGATCCACCGGCCGGAAGGCATTGACGGCCGCGCAGCCATGGCGATCGGGACTGCAGGCTATACGGCCATGCTGTCGGTGATGGCGCTTGAGCGCTTCGGGCTGGCGCCGCCGCGCGGCCCTGTGGTGGTGACTGGTGCCAATGGCGGCGTCGGCACGGTGGCAATCGCCATTCTGGCGCGTCTGGGCTACCATGTCATCGCCTCCACCGGCCGACCGGAGGAAAGCGATTTCCTCAAAGGGCTTGGCGCTGCCGAGATCATTCACCGTGACGAATTGTCGGGTCCCGCCAAGCCGCTCGCCAAGGAGCGCTGGGCGGCGGGCATTGATGCGGTTGGCAGCCACACGCTCGCCAACGTGCTCTCGATGACATCCTATGGCGGCGCGGTGGCCGCCTGCGGTCTTGCTCAGGGCATGGATCTGCCCTCCTCGGTCGCTCCCTTCATCCTGAGGGGTGTCGCCCTCTTCGGCATCGATTCGGTGATGGCACCGCGGGCGTTGCGCGAGGAAGCCTGGGCGCGGCTGGCCCGCGATCTCGACCGCGACAAGCTCGCCGCGCTAACCACTGAAACCGGCTTTGACGGGATCATCCCCGGCGCTCACGCTCTCATCGACGGCAAGGTGCGCGGGCGGATCGTGGTCAACATGGCACAGTAAATCGATCAATCGTTAAAATGCGATGGATCGGCTGAAATCTTTGCAAACCGGGGCTGTGCTATCTTCAGGATCATGAGCACAGAACCGCACCGCCTCCAGCTCGATCTTGAACGGGCACTCACAGCCGAAGCCCGGCCTGTCCCGGTTTCGGTCGTCCAGCCATCAGTCCGCTACCCGGTCTCCGGGATGCGTCTCGGCCAAAGTATGCCAGAGCGGCAATCGGGCCTGCGCACGTCGCGCAACCTGATGCTTGCCTCCGGCGGCATGGCGGCGGCGGCGGTTGCCCTCGCCTTCAACGCCCCAGCCTTGCTCCTGGCCTCGGTGGCGGGCATCGCGGTGCTGGCGGCGGCACCGATGCTGATATACAAACCGAAACCGGCCACTGCGAGTGGCGAGGCATCCGCCCGGAAACGGCCCGGCACGAAAGAGCCTCCGCAGCAGGCCGGAGACGTCCATGAGCGGCGCTGGGAGATGGGCGAGGCGGGAAGTCAGATCACCTCGCTGTTCGATGCGCTCGGGGACATGGTGGTAACGACCGACATCCACGGAAGAATCCTGTTTGCCAACGCCCCTTTCCGCAAGGCGACCGGTCAGGAAAATCCTGTCGGCAAGCAGATCGCCACCGTTGGCATTGCACCTTACGCAACCGTTGCTGGACGGGAGATCGCGCTCGGCTTTGGCGCGGACGAAACCGTCTGGGCCTGGCATGAGACGACGGCCCGTGAGCCGGGCAGCGGTGGGCTTGTGATCCACGGCATCGGCCGCGACATCACCAGCGAGCGGCGCGCCTGCCAGGCGCTCATCGAGGCGAGAGAAAAAGCCGAAGCCGCAAGCCACGCCAAATCGCGCTTCCTGGCGACCGTCAGCCACGAGATCCGGACCCCGCTCAATGGCATTCTGGGCATGACCCATCTGCTCGGCAATACACCGGTGACGCCAGAGCAGGTGAGCTACCTGAAGACGGTGCGGGAATCGGGCCATTCGCTGATGGCGCTCATTGAAGACCTGCTCGACGTGACCTCCATCGAGGCCGGGCGCTTTGATCTGCGTCAGGCGGATGGCGACCTGCATGAGCTCATCCACGGCGTGACCGAGTTGATGGCCTCGCGAGCCCATGACAAGGGGATCGAGATTGCTGTCCACATTGCTCCCGACGTGCCGCAGCGCATCGTCACCGATCACGGCCGGCTGCGCCAGGTCCTGTTCAACCTGATCGGCAACGCCATCAAGTTTACCGACAAGGGTGGCGTTCTGGTGGAAGTTGCCTGCGAGGAGACATCGCTCCGGGTGCGGGTTTCCGACTCCGGCCCGGGGCTGAAGCTCGAGGACCGGGCGCGGGTGTTCCAGGAATTTGAACGCGGCGACCACGCCAGCACCCGGCGACATGGCGGCGCGGGCCTCGGTCTTGCCATCTCGGCCCGTATCCTGGACGCCATGAAAGGCGACATCAGCGTCGATTCGACACTTGGCAGGGGAAGCACGTTCACCTTCCGCGTGCCGCTGGCTGTGGGTGAAGCCAAAGCCGTTTCGACCCTCAATGCGAGTTTCGGCGACGCACCGCTCGAGTCCAAGATTGTGCTCGTGCTGGCACCACAGGGGCCGGTGGCCACATCGCTGGTCTGGTCGATCCGGGACCTCGGCGGTGCCGCAGAGGCCGCCGATGACCACGACAGCCTGCTTGCAGCGCTTTCGCGCTTCACCCGCGCCGGACGCATCGTGACGGATATCCTGATCGACCGACGCATCTCCGACCGGGCGGCCGAACTGATGTCGAGCACACCCGTCGATTTCACCGATGACGTGGCACGCACCCTCGTGATCGCGCCGGAGGACAGCCGCGATATAAGCCTGTCCCCGGAAGCGGCGGCGAGCGCCTGGCTCGTCCGTCCGGTGCGGGTTCAGTCACTCGTCAGCGTGCTGACTGGTCGCGACGACCGGGCTGACCGCAACCGCCTCGCCTTAACCAAGAAAAGGGTTCTGCAGGTGCGTCCTTCAGATGCGGTCACCCATGACATTCTTCTGGCCGAGGACAATCCCGTCAATGCGTTGCTGGTGCGGACGATTCTTGCCCGGGAAGGCCACCGCGTCACCGTCGTCACCAATGGTTACCAACTCATTGAGGAAGCGATGAAACGACCGGATGGAAAGCCGCTGTACGATCTCGTCATCACCGATCTGTCCATGCCGGAACTGGACGGAAAATCGGCTCTCGTCACGATCCGCAACCAGGAGGAAACCAATGGCTATTGCAGGCTTCCCGTGATCGTGCTCAGCGCGGACGGACAAGCAGGCACAAGGGATGAATTGTTGTCGGCCGGCGCCGACGGGCACGCGGAGAAACCTGTTGATCCGGCCTGGCTGGTGTCGCTGGTCGCCATGACTGTACATGGGGCGGAGAAAGCGCGCGCCTGATCCCTGGCCTGTCTGCGGGTCGAAGTCTGGGGGTTTCGGTCTTCAGGTTGAAACCTCCGGGGCTGGCAATTGTCACCGTGATGTCGCAGACTCATGGCAAGAGACCCACATCTCAAGCCATGTGCGAGGCGACCAGCCATGAACCCGATCATCGACGACATCCGGCCAGTCGATCCTGCGCAAGCGTTTGCGCCGGCACTCTTGACGCCGGTTCTCGGGCGCATCGGTTCGCTCACCGTCCGGCTGGCCATGAGCCGCAGCGAGATCGAGGCGGCGCAATCGTTGCGTTACCGGGTGTTCGTCGAGGAAATGGGCGCGGTCCTGTCAACCGAAGCCATGCGCGCGCGCCGGGATTTTGATCGGATCGACAGCTACTGCGACCACCTGCTGGTGCTCGACACGGCGATCGAAGGGGATACCGAAGACCAGATCGTGGGAACCTACCGGCTGCTGCTGCAGAAGACCGCCGAGCGCCATGGTGGGTTCTACTCGCAGGGCGAATTCGATGTCGAGACGCTGATTGCACGGCATCCGGGAAAGCGCTTTCTCGAACTCGGCCGCTCCTGCGTTTTGCCCGGCTACCGCACACGGCGCACGCTGGAGTTGCTGTGGCAGGGCAACTGGGCCTACAGCCTGACCCATTCTGTGGATGTGATGTTCGGGTGCGCATCGTTCCCCGGAGACCGTCCGCACGCGCATGCTCTGGCTTTGTCGTTCCTGTCAAACGTCGCCGCCGCGCAGGGCGATTGGCGGGTCTCATCGACGGAGGGCCGTGGTCTGTCGACGGACATGATGCCGGTCGAGGCCGTCAACCCGCGGGCCGCGCTGGCGGCAATGCCGCCGCTGGTCAAAGGCTATCTCAGGCTCGGCGCCATGGCTTCCACCGAGGTGGTGGTCGATCCCGCCTTCCGAACCTCCGACATCCTGGTCGTGCTGCCGACCGCCCGGATCAGCGAGCGCTATATCAACCATTACGGGCCCGACGCGCGACGCTTTGCCGCCTGATTAGCCGCCTGCCCGATCGCTCCGGTCAGCACAGCTCTCCTCAGCTCACCGTATTGTAGGCCGCGATTGCCGCCATATTGACGATGTCGGAATCCTTGGCACCCATGGAGACGATCTGGATCGACTTGTCGAGGCCGACCAACAGCGGACCAATGACGGTGGAGCCGCCAAGCTCCTGCAGCATCTTGGTGGAGATCGAAGCCGAATGGAACGCCGGCATCACCAGCACGTTGGCCGTGCCCGAAAGCCGGCAGAACGGGTACTGCTCGAGCACCTTCGGATTGAGCGCCACGTCGGCGGCCATCTCGCCGTCATACTCGAAATCGACGCGGCGTTTGTCGAGGATCCGCACCGCCTCGCGCACCCGCTCCGAGCGCTCGCCTGTCGGATGGCCGAACGTCGAATAGGCGAGCATCGCCACCCGTGGCTCATAGC
Organism: Hyphomicrobiales bacterium; assembly: GCA_038325465.1. Lineage (GTDB taxonomy): Bacteria > Pseudomonadota > Alphaproteobacteria > Rhizobiales > Rhizobiaceae > Hoeflea. The sequence goes on from JBBQJA010000002.1 coordinate 161,309, forward strand.
CGAGCCGGCGCGCCATGCCTGCGGCCTCCTCGGCGATGTCGGCCAGTTCTTCGGCATTGGGCATGTCGATGACCGCCGTATCGGCGACGAGAACCGTGCGGCCACGGCAGAGCGCCAGCGACACGCCGATCATTCGGTGACCCGGCTTGACATTGACGCAGCGGCGGATGTCTTCAAGCGCGGTCGAATAGTTTCGGGTGGTTCCGGTGACCATGGCATCTGCGTCGCCGAGCGCCACCATACAGGCACCGAAATGGTTGCGGTCGGTGTTGATGAGACGCTGGCAGTCCCGGTGCAGATAGCCCTTCCGCTGCAGCCGCGCGTAGAGATAGTCGGTGTAGGCTTCGACCCGGCGCGAGATGCGCGCGTTGATCAGCTCAATGCCCGGACGGTCAAGATCGATGCCCGCCACGCGCGCGGTCTCGCGGATCTGGTCCTCGCGCCCCAGCAGATAGGCGGTGCCGAGCCGCTGGTTCACGTACGACACGGCGGCGCGCATCACCTGCTCTTCCTCGCCCTCTGCAAAGACCATGCGGCGAGGATGGCGGCGGACTTTCTCGTAGAGGCGCTGCAGCGTCGAGGCGATCGGATCGCGGCGAGCCGAGAGTTCCTGCGCGTAGGCGTCGAAATTGACGATCGGCTTGCGAGCGACGCCCGACTCCATCGCTGCTTTTGCCACGGCCACAGGAATGGCCGAGATCAGACGCGGATCGAACGGCACCGGGATGATGTACTGCGAGCCGAATTTCGGCCGGTTGCCCTGGTAGGCGGCCGCCACGTCATCGGGCACATCCTCGCGGGCAAGGGCCGCCAGCGCCTGGGCGGCGGCGATCTTCATCGCCTCGTTGATGGTGGACGCGCGCACGTCAAGTGCACCACGGAAGATGTAGGGGAAGCCGAGCACATTGTTGACCTGGTTGGGATAGTCCGACCGGCCGGTCGCCATGATGGCATCGGAGCGGATCTGCGCCACCTCTTCCGGCGTGATCTCGGGATCCGGATTGGCCATGGCGAAGATGATCGGGTGCTCGGCCATCGACCGGATCATGTCCTCAGTCAGTGCGCCCTTGGCTGACAATCCGAAGACGACGTCGGCACCGCGCATGGCGTCGGTCAGCGTGCGCGCATCGGTTCTGGCGGCATGGGCCGATTTCCATTGATTCATGCCTTCCGTGCGGCCTTGGTAGACCACGCCCTTGGTGTCGCACAGGATGACGTTGTCGGGGGTAAAGCCCATCGACTTGATCAGTTCGATGCAGGCGATGCCGGCCGAGCCCGCTCCGTTGCAGACCAGTCTCGCGGTCTTCATGTCGCGGCCCGTCAGATGCAGCGCATTGATGAGGGCGGCGGCGGCGATGATCGCGGTGCCGTGCTGATCGTCATGGAAGACCGGAATGTCCATGATCTCGCGCAACCGCTGTTCGATGATGAAACAGTCAGGCGCCCTGATGTCCTCGAGATTGATGCCGCCAAAGCTCGGGCCGAGAAACCGGACGCAATTGATGAATTCATCGACGTTCTCGGTGTCGACTTCCAGGTCGATCGCATCGACGTCGGCGAAGCGCTTGAACAAAACCGCCTTGCCTTCCATCACCGGCTTGGAGGCGAGCGCGCCGAGATTGCCCAGACCCAGAATGGCGGTGCCGTTGGAAATGACCGCCACCATGTTGCCGCGGGTGGTATAGTCGAAAGCGCGGCTCGGATCCTCGGCGATCGCCTTGACCGGAACGGCGACGCCGGGCGAATAGGCGAGCGACAGATCGCGCTGCGTCGCCATCGGCTTGGTCGGGTTGATTTCGAGCTTGCCGGGACGTCCCCGGGCGTGGAAGTCGAGAGCTTCCTGCGCGGTCACCGAAGAAATCGAGCGGTCGGTCTTGTCCGTCCCTGGCATGGTTGTCTCTTCTCTTGTGGGCGACCGTCGGCGCGGCGCCTCGTTGGCGTTGTTGTCAGGCTTGCACACAGCTAGAGTGATTGGAAAGGCCTTTTATTGCACCGGGCTTGCAGACGCAAACGCCGAAAGCGAACGCCTCTTTCGTCCGGCCAATCGGAACCGCATGTGACCGCTTCAACGACACCACCCCTTGGGACGTTTTCCGCGACCACGCTCGCGACGGCAGAAAGCCGGGCTTCGGCAACCCCGATGATGGAGCAGTTCATCGAGATTAAGGCTGCTAACCCGGATTGCCTCTTGTTTTACAGGATGGGTGATTTCTACGAACTGTTCTTCGAGGACGCAGTCGATGCGTCGCGGGCGCTCGGCATCACGCTGACCAGGCGCGGGCAACATCTGGGCCAGGACATTCCCATGTGCGGGGTTCCGGTTCATGCCGCCGACGACTATCTGCAGAAGCTGATCAAGCTCGGCTTTCGCGTGGCTGTCTGCGAGCAGGTCGAGGATCCGGCCGAAGCGCGCAAACGCGGCGGCAAATCGTTGGTCCGGCGCGACGTGGTGCGGCTGGTCACGCCCGGCACGCTGACGGAAGACAAGCTTCTGTCGCCGTCGGACTCCAATTTCCTGATGGCGCTGGCGCGGGTTCGCGGCGGCGGAGATGTCCGCTTCGGCCTTGCCTGGATCGACATTTCAACCGGCACCTTCCATGTCGCCGACTGCGGGCTGGAGCGGCTTGCCGGCGAAATCGGCCGGGTCGAGCCCCGCGAACTCATTCTCGCCGACACGGTTTTCCACGATCCGGAGCTGCGTGGCCTGATGGACCAGCTCGGCAGCGTGGCGGCACCGCAGCCGCCAGTGCTTTTCGACAGCGCCAGCGCGGAAGGACGAATTGCGCGGTTTTACAACGTCGCCTCGCTCGACGGGTTCGGAAGCTTCAGCAGGCCGGAACTCGCCGCCGCCGCCGCAGTCATCGCCTATGTCGAAAAGACCCAGTTCGCCGCGCGCCCGGCACTCGGCCGACCGGAGCGGGAACGGGACGGAGCGAGCCTGTTCATCGATCCGGCGACACGGGCCAATCTCGAACTGGTGCGCACCCTGTCGGGCGAGCGCCAGGGCAGCCTGCTCAAGGCCATAGACCGCACCGTGACCGGAGGCGGCGCGCGACGTCTCGCCGAATGGCTGATGTCGCCTTTGACCAACCCGGACCGGATCAACCTGCGGCTCGACGGGGTCGCCTTCCTCTTGGCCCAGTCGATGCTCCGGGACGGGCTGCGCACATCGCTCAGGTCGGTCACCGACATGCCACGGTCGCTGTCGCGGCTGGCGCTGGGTCGCGGCGGGCCACGCGACCTGGGCGCCATCGCCAATGGCATGGAGGCGGCCCTGCTGATCCACAGCCTGTTTGAAGGCCGCGCACTGCCCTTGGCGCTGGCTGAGGCAGTCGACGCAATTGCCGGCCTGCCCGGCGAACTGACTGAAAGCCTCGGCTCGATTCTTGCCGATGACCTGCCGCTGCTCAAGCGCGAGGGCGGCTTTGTGCGGACCGGCCACAGCGCCGAGCTCGACGAACTCCGGGCGCTGCGCGACGAATCCCGGCGGGTGATCGCCGGGCTGCAACTCGCCTATGCGGAGGAGACGGGAATCCGTTCACTCAAGATCCGCCACAACAATGTGCTGGGCTATTACATCGAAGTGACGGCTTCCAATGCCGGTCCGCTGACGGAAGCAGACGGCGCGCGAGCGCGCTTCATTCATCGGCAGACCATGGCCAACGCCATGCGTTTCACCACAACCGAACTTTCCGATCTCGAAACCCGCATCGCCAATGCGGCCGATCAGGCGCTGACCATCGAGCTTTCGCTGTTTGACCGGATGGTAGTTGCGGCGGTCGTCGAGGCGGACAGGCTCAAGCAGGCCGCCGACGCGCTCGCCGACATTGACGTCATGGCCGGGCTGGCAGACCTTGCCGATGAACAGGGTTACGTTCGGCCCACCGTTGATCTCAGCCTCGATTTCGAGATTGTCGCCGGCCGCCATCCGGTCGTCGAACAGGCGCTCCGGCGTCAGGCAGCGCAACCCTTCGTCGCCAATGACTGTCAGCTTTCGCCGCCAGGGCGTCAGACCGCCGGGGCGATCTGGCTGCTGACCGGGCCGAACATGGGCGGAAAGTCGACCTATCTGCGCCAGAACGCGCTCATCGCCATTCTGGCCCAGATGGGGTCCTTCGTGCCGGCCGGCGCGGCACGCATTGGTGTGGTGGACCGGCTTTTCAGCCGCGTCGGCGCATCTGACGACCTGGCGCGAGGTCGCTCGACCTTCATGGTCGAGATGGTGGAGACCGCCGCCATCCTCAACCAGGCGACCGAGAGGTCGCTGGTCATCCTGGACGAGATCGGCCGGGGGACGGCGACCTTCGACGGGTTGTCGATCGCTTGGGCGGCAGTCGAGCATCTGCACGAAGTCAATCGGGCGCGCGGACTTTTCGCCACCCATTTCCACGAACTGACCGCCCTTGCCGACAAGCTGGAGCGGCTGTCGAACGCCACCATGAAGGTCAAGGAATGGGAGGGCGACGTGATCTTCCTGCACGAAGTGGGTCCAGGGGCTGCGGACCGGTCCTATGGCATCCAGGTCGCCCGGCTCGCAGGCCTGCCAGAGGCGGTGGTCGCACGGGCGCGGGCGGTGCTGACCCAACTCGAATCGAGCGAGCGGGACAACCCGGCCCAACGCCTGGTGGACGACCTCCCGCTGTTCTCGGTCCGCCCCGCGCAGGAACCGCCTTCACGGCCGAAGGGCCCCTCGACGCTTGAGACCCGCCTGGCTGCCCTCACTCCCGATGACCTGTCACCGCGCGAGGCGCTGGAGGTGCTTTACGAGCTCAAGCGTCTGTCAACGCAGGCTTACAAAGCGTGACTTTGAGGGAACAGACGCGCGAACAGGGTTCCCATGACCGGAAAATCCGCTATGACGGTCGGGTCCATCTTATCCTTCCCCGCAACGGCAGGTTACTCCATGAGCCAATTTGACGTCTTGTGCATCGGCAACGCGATTGTTGATATCATCGCGCGCTGTGACGACGGTTTTCTGGCAGATAACGCCATCATCAAGGGGGCGATGAACCTCATTGATGCTGACCGGGCAGAGCTTCTGTACGAGCGCATGGGACCGGCGATCGAAGCATCAGGCGGCAGTGCCGGCAACACGGCAGCCGGTGTCGCAAGCTTCGGCGGACGCGCCGCCTATTTCGGCAAGGTGTCGAGCGATCAGCTGGGCCGTATCTACACCCATGACATCCGCGCCCAAGGCGTGCATTTTGCCACGCGGCCGCTCGACGGCGCGCCCCCGACAGCGCGGTCGATGATCTTCGTTACCCCCGATGGCGAAAGGTCGATGAACACCTATCTCGGTGCTTGTGTCGAACTCGATCCGGAGGACGTGGAAGATGACGTCGTCGCCGGTGCCAAGGTCACCTATTTCGAGGGCTACCTGTGGGACCCTCCCCGCGCCAAGGACGCCATCCGGCTCGCCTCACGCATTGCCCACGCCAATGGACGGGACATGTCGATGACATTGTCCGATCCATTTTGCGTCGGCCGCTACCGGGCAGAATTCCTCGACCTCATGCGCTCAGGCACAATCGATATCGTGTTCGCCAATTCCGATGAAGTGAAGGCGCTCTACGAAACCGAGGATTTCGATACAGCCGTCCGTGCGCTCGGTGCGGACTGCAAACTCGGGATCGTTACCCGATCCGAATTGGGCTCCGTGATCATTGACGGCGAGACACGCATCGACGTCCAGGCCATTCCGGTCCGCGAAGTCGTCGACACGACTGGCGCGGGTGACCTTTATGCTGCAGGCTTTCTCTACGGCTATTCGACCGGTCGACCACTTGATCTCTGCGGCAAGCTCGGCAGTCTGGCTGCAGGCCTCGTCATCCAGCAGATCGGCCCCCGCCCGCAGCTCTCGCTGGCGGAGGCGGCACAGGCTGCTGGCCTCGTCTGAGCCCTACATCACATCTTCCGGTCGGCGTCCGGGGCGCGACCGGTACGGGGTGAACGCCCATCCATAGCGGAGGGCGCCGCCGCGCACGGCAAAGGCGGTTACGACCCCGATGGCTGAGGCAGCAACCAGAGGTGCCCCCATCAGTGTCGCACCGACAAAAACGGCAGACCCGGCGAGCGCCGCCGTGACATAGATTTCCGGCCGCATCAGCACCGACGGCTCGCCGGTCAGAACGTCGCGCAGGATGCCGCCGAAAGTCGCCGTCAGCATGCCGGTGACAATGGCGACCGTGGGAGAGCCGGTCGCGGCGAGACCCTTGGCGGCACCCATGACCGCATAGGCCGAAAGACCGACCGCGTCGAGCCAGACCAGGAGCCGGTATCGCGATTCCACAAGATGGGCCGTAAAATAGACGGCCACCGCCACCCCCGCGCAAATCAGGAGATAAACCGGTTTGGCGACCCAGAAGACCGGCGCGGCTCCCAGCACCACATCGCGAAACGTTCCGCCACCAGTGCCGGTAACTGCCGCAAGGAACACAAAGCCGATCATGTCCAATTGTTTGCGCGAGGCCGCCAGAGCGCCGGTGGCGGCGAAAACCGCAACGCCAGCATAATCAAGCCATTCAAGCACCGGCATGGCGCACTCCCCCCGTCGCGGACCTCCAGGCGGCCGCAGCCTTCGTTGGCGGGACAGGCTCGCATTTACTGAAACTCATTCATCCAATGCGTTCAGTTTTTTGGCATTCGGCATGGCCTTGTGCGAAAACCGCCGGCACTTTTCAGCGCCATGCATGTGTTACCAAGCATGGCCTCGTCCGAAAACCGCCAGCACTTTTCAGCGCCATGCATCTGTTACCAAGCATGGCCTTGTCCGAAAACCGCCAGCACTTTTCAGCGCCATGCATCTGTTACCGAGCATGGCCTTGTCCGAAAACCGCCGGCACTTTTCAGCGCCATGCATGTGTTACCAAGCATGGCCTCGTCCGAAAACCGCCAGCACTTTTCAGCGCCATGCTTTTGGCCACTCAAGCGTCCTTCTCGGCTTCCGGATTGGGCGCGCCGGGCTCTGGCGCGGTTTCCTTCGGGCCCCCCTTGGCGACGCCGACCATGGCAGGACGCAACATCCGCTCTCCGATAACAAAGCCGGGCTGGATGACTTCCATGACCGTGTTGTGTGGCAAGTCCGGATTGGGCGCCTCGAACATCGCCTGATGGAAATTGGGGTCGAACTTCTGGCCCCGGGGTTCGATCTTGCGAACGCCATGACGCTCGAAGGCGGCGAGCATGGCGCGTTCGGTAAGGTCCACCCCCTCCACCAGCGTCGACAGACCGGTGTCGACCGCATCGGCCGTCTGTTCGGGGACGCTGTCGAGCGCACGACGGAGGTTGTCTGAGACCTGCAGCATGTCCCGGGCGAAACCGGCAATCGCATAGCTCTTGGCGTCGCGCACCTCGCGTTCGGTGCGGCGGCGCAGATTCTCCATTTCGGCGGCAAGCCTCAGGTATCGGTCCTTGAGTTCAGCATTTTCCGACCTGAGGCCGTCGATGGCGTCCTGCCGGAGTTCTGCCTGGGCGTCTTCGGTTGCAGCGGCTTCGGCTTCCGGACTGTCCGGCATCGGGCTGTGCGGCGTATCGCTCATGGGTGAATGTCCTGTTCTGACAAGGAAGTGGCTGAGGAACTTGGCCCGGATATCGAGGTTAAGCGCGAAAAAATCAAGGCCGGAGCCTATTTGCGTACAAGCCGCGAGACCAGTTGCGCGGTGTAGTCGACCATCGGCACGATCCGGGCATAGTTAAGCCGCGTCGGGCCGATGATGCCGACGGCACCGATCACCTTGTCCTCTCCGTCGCGATAGGGGGCGACGATGAGGGACGAGCCGGACAGCGAGAACAGCTTGTTCTCCGATCCGATGAAGATGCGCACGCCTGGTCCGGCCTCCGCAAGCGTCATCAGCTCGATCAGGCTTTCCTTCTGCTCGAGTTCATCAAACAGAAGACGCAGGCGATCAAGCTCTTCGCCGACGGAGATGTTGTCGAGCAGATTGGCGCGACCGCGCACGATCATCCGCGCTGCTCCACTGCCTTCCGACGCACCAGCCCAGACGGCGAGGCCCCGGTTGACGAGATCGCGCGACAAGGCATCAAGCTCGTGCTGGACCACCTCCCGCAGCTTTTCGAGCTCGCGGCGAACTTCGTCCATCGTGCGGCCGGCGAGATAGGCATTGAGGAAATTGGCCGCTTCGGTCAATTGCGAGGCGGTTACGCCCACAGGAAGCTCCATGACGCGGTTCTCGACCTGGTCGTTGCCGCCGACAAGGACCACAAGTGCCCGGGTCGGGTCGAGCCGGATGAATTCAATATGCCGGATCACCGCATCGTTCTTGGACGTGATGACGAGGCCCGCACCGCGCGACAGGCCCGACAGCATCTGGCTCGCTTCGGTCAGCAAGGCCTCAACCGGCCGGTTTGACTGGTCGGAGCGGACCTGGCGTTCGATGGTTTCGCGGATGTCGGGCTGGAGGTCTCCCACCTGCATAAAGCCATCAACGAAAAATCGCAGTCCTTTCTGGGTGGGCATGCGTCCCGCGCTCACGTGCGGCGCATAAATCAGGCCAAGTTCCTCCAGATCGCTCATCACGTTGCGGATGGAGGCAGGCGAAAGCGCGATCGGCAGCATGCGCGAAAGGCTGCGCGAGCCGAGCGGATCGCCCGATTCGAGATAGGTCTCGACGATGCTGCGGAAGATTTCCCGCGAGCGCTCGTCCAGCGAGGACAACAGATCTTTGGTCATAGGCCGGTTTATGGTCATGCCTGTCCGCCTCCGGACCCGGTCTGGGGTCCATTTGGAATATAGGGTGAACCGAGAGACGGAGAAAGGGGCTTTGCGCGGCGGCAAGCCGCAGGCGGACAAACGTTTTCCTTTGCAAGCCAAAGCGCGGCCCGATAGAAGGCGGCAGACCATTTCAGGGAGACCAGCATGCGCCCTTCAGGCAGGAAGATAGACCAGATGCGCGCCGTCAGCTTCGAGCGCGGCGTATCCAAGCATGCGGAGGGATCCTGCCTGGTGCGCTTCGGCGATACCCATGTGCTGTGCACTGCGAGCCTTGAGGAGCGGGTCCCGCCGTGGCTGCGCAACGGTGGCAAAGGGTGGGTGACGGCCGAGTACGGGATGTTGCCGCGGGCGACCGGGGAACGCATGCGGCGCGAGGCATCGGCCGGCAAGCAGGGCGGCAGGACACTCGAGATCCAGCGCCTGATCGGCCGATCATTGCGCGCGGTTGTTGATCTCGGAGCCTTGGGCGAACGCCAGATCACCATCGACTGTGACGTGATCCAGGCCGATGGCGGAACCCGCACGGCCTCCATTACCGGTGCCTGGATTGCACTTCGGGACTGCCTCAAATGGATGGAAGTGCGCAGCATGATCAAGACCGATCGCGTCCTCAAGGATCACGTGGCGGCCATTTCCTGCGGCATCTTTGCAGGCCAGACCGTCATTGATCTTGATTATCTCGAGGATTCGGCAGCCGAAACCGACGCCAATTTCGTAATGACCGGCCTGGGCGGGATTGTTGAGATCCAAGGTACCGCAGAAGGCGTTCCCTTCTCCGAAGCCCAGTTCTCCGAACTCCTGGCGCTTGCCCGCTCCGGCATTGGCGACCTCGTCGCGCTGCAGAAGGTGGCTGTCGCCTGAGCGGCGGCAGACCACGGGGGTCCGCCATGAAGACCATCCTGATTGCCAGCCACAATGCCGGCAAGATCGCCGAGATGACCGACCTGTTCGGCCCGCTCGGCGTCACCGTGACTTCGGCGGCGGCCCTCGGCCTGCCAGAGCCGCGTGAGACGGGAGACAGTTTCGAGGAAAATGCCGCCATCAAGGCCCTGGCGGCGGCGCGAGCCACGGGCTTGACCGCATTGTCCGACGATTCCGGCCTGGCGGTCGATGCGCTTGACGGCGCGCCGGGCGTTTACACCGCCGACTGGGCCGAACTCGGGGGCGGTCGACGCAGTTTCGAAGGCGCCATGCGCAAGGTGGAAGACGCGCTTGAGGCGCGCAACGCCATCGGACCGGACCACAGGACGGGGCGTTTTATCGCCGTCCTGTGCTTGGCTGAACCCGATGGAACAACCCGCTTCTTCCGCGGCGAGGCAGAAGGCCATCTCGTCTGGCCCCCGCGCGGGGCGCTTGGCTTCGGCTACGATCCCATGTTCCAACCCTCAGGCCACGACCGTACCTTCGGCGAGATGGACGCACAGCAGAAGCACGGCTGGAAACCCGGCGATGTCACAGCCCTGTCGCATCGTGCGCGGGCCTTCAAATTGATGGCCGAAGAGCATTTCGGGCTGAAGGCCACGTGAGCAGGTCCGGCACCATGGCACCGGCATCCAGCCCGGCTTCGACGTCTGGTCGGTTCTCCAAGGTATTGTCGGATACCGGGGAGCCTGGTTTCGGCGTCTACCTGCACTGGCCCTTTTGTGCGGCCAAGTGCCCCTATTGCGACTTCAACAGCCATGTCCGCCATTCGCGCATCGACCAGAAAGACTATGTAGAGGCGTTTTGCGCGGAAATCGCCACCATGCGGGCTCTGTCCGGGCCGCGCATCGTGACCAGCATGTTCTTCGGCGGCGGCACACCCTCGTTGATGGAGCCATCAACGGTGGCTGCGATCCTGGACGCGGTGCGGGAGGCATGGCATGTGCCCGACGGGATCGAGATCACGCTCGAGGCCAATCCATCAAGCGTGGAGGCGACACGGTTCAAGGGCTATCGCGCCGCCGGCGTCAACCGGGTTTCGCTTGGCGTCCAGGCCCTAAATGACGCCGACCTGCGCCTGCTCGGACGTCTGCACGACACAGCCGAAGCCTTGCGCGCCATCGGACTGGCGCGCGAGATTTTCCCCCGCATGTCCTTCGATCTTATCTACGCCCGGCCGGGGCAGCGCCCGGACGCCTGGGCCAGCGAACTCGAAACGGCGATCGGGCTCGCCGCCGACCATCTGTCGCTCTACCAGTTGACCATCGAGGAAGGCACGCCCTTCTTCGGCCTGCACAAGGCCGGCAAGCTTCAAGTCCCCGACGGTGATCTTTCGGCCGAACTTTACGAACTGACCCGGGAGGTAACGATCCGCCATGGTCTGCCCGCCTACGAGGTGTCCAACCACGCGGTGCCGGGGGCCGAAAGTCGGCACAATCTCACCTACTGGCGCTATGGCGACTATGCGGGGATCGGGCCGGGCGCTCACGGACGCCTTCAGACCGCAGCAGGCAAGATCGCCACCGCCACTGAGCGCAATCCGGAAGCCTGGCTCGCCCGCGTGACATCACAAGGGCACGGCATGACCGAGACCACGCCGCTTTCCGACACTGAGCAGGCCGATGAAATCATGCTCATGGGGCTGCGTTTGAGTGAGGGACTGGACCTGGCCCGCTGGGAACGGATGGCGGCGCGGCAACTCGACAGTGAGCGGGTGGCGTTCCTGGCGGCTGGCGGCTTTGTCGAAATGCTTTCGTCCGGACGGCTGCGCTGCACCCCAGAAGGCATGCTGCTTCTGGATGCCGTCGTGGCCGATCTGGCGTTCTGAAGCCGCAGCCGCGCCAGCGTCGGTTGACATTGAAGCGCGGCAGGCCGAGTGAACCCTTGTGCCGCTCCACTGGCGAGGTTCCGATGGCGAAACCGACGACACCCTCACGCGCCCCTGACGCCGACACCGCGCCCGGACGTGGCTACCGGATCGGCCAGACGGTCATCCCGGCGCGTCCGATCGATCCGGGACTGCATCTGGTGGCCACGCCGATCGGCAATCTGGGTGACATTTCGCTCAGGGCGCTTGAAACACTCGCCGGGGCCGACATCATCGCCTGCGAGGACACGCGGGTGACCCGGGTGCTGCTCGACCGCTACGGGATCGCCACACGGCCCTATGCCTATCACGAGCACAATGCGGATGTAGTCGGCCCGAAACTTATCGGCGCGCTGGCCGCAGGCAAAAGTGTGGCGCTGGTTTCCGACGCGGGGACGCCGCTGGTGTCGGACCCCGGCTATCGGCTGGCCGTCTCGGCGATTGCCGATGGTCGCCGCGTCATTCCGGTGCCGGGAGCGTCGGCACCCCTGGCCGCACTGGTGGCATCGGGCCTGCCCAACGAAGCGTTTCTGTTCGGCGGCTTCCTGCCCCAGCGCGAAAAAGCCCGGCGCGACCGGCTTCTCGAATTCTCCGGGGTTGCAGCCACTCTCCTGTTTTTCGAAAGCCCCAACCGCATCGGCGCGGCACTCGCCTCGGCGGTGGCCGTGCTCGGAGCCGACCGCAAGGCGGCGGTCTGCCGCGAACTGACCAAAGCTTTCGAGGAGGTGCGTCGCGGCACGCTCGGCGAACTGGCTTTGGCTTATGCAGATGCCCATGTCAGGGGCGAGATCGTGCTTGCCATCGGTCTTGGCAAACCCGAAGCGATGGGCGAGGCGGAGGTCGAGCGGATCCTTGCCGCAGTATCGGGTTCGATGTCCACTGGCCAGGCGGCTACCGAGGCGGCGCGGCAGACCGGACTGCCACGCAAGGAGCTCTATGGGCGGCTTCTGGCCCGCCGGGACGGCAGCCGCTGATGGCGCAGGAGCGGGACAGGCAACGTCGGGCAGCCGAAAGGCGCGGCCGCCACGCCGAGTTCATCGCCGCGCTCGCGCTCATGCTCAAAGGCTGGCGCATCGTGGTCCGCCGCTATCGCACGCCACTCGGCGAGATCGATCTCGTCATCCGGCGCGGCGATCTCGTGGCCTTCGTGGAAGTCAAGGCGCGCGCTGATCTCAGGGCGGGTGTGGATTCGGTTTCCTACGCCTCGGAGCGGCGGATCCGCGCAGCAGGTGAAACCTGGTTGTCGCGGCAGCCCGACGGCGGGCAGTTGTCCTGGCGCTGCGACATCGTCGTGGTCAGTTCGTGGCGCTGGCCGACACATATCGAGGATGCCTTCTGAGTTGGCGAACCCGCCAATGGCTTGATTCCCGAATCTGCGCTTCACGCATCGTGGCCGGGGTTGGACGTTTCCTCTGTCCGACATCGCTTGCGCGGTTGCAAATGGGGGGCGACAAGCCCTAATGCATGTCGCGCACAAATGGACTCATTTATGCGATAATGGACATGCATTCATTCAATGTTTTACAGCGGCCTTTGCGCGTCTGAAAAGACGCGCGGCGCTGTATCTGACCCAACAGCGCAAGGCGGAGTATCACAATGGCCAGAATTCGGACTGTGGCGGTGCAGATGGACCACGTGTCCGGCATCACAATTGCGGGTGACACCACATTTGCCCTCTCGCTGGAGGCACAGACCCGCGGCTTCCACTTGTTCCATTATACGCCGCAGCAGCTGTCCATGCGCGATGGCCGGATCTTCGCCACAGCCGAGCCGATGATCGTGCGCGATGAGAAGAGCAATCATTTCGACCTCGGACCTGCCGAAGAGATCTGTCTGGCAGACATGGATGTGGTCCTGCTGCGCCAGGATCCCCCCTTCGACATGGCATACATCACCTCGACGCATCTGTTGGAGCGGGTCCACCCGAAGACACTCGTGGTCAATGATCCGGCCTTCGTGCGCAATTCGCCCGAGAAGATCTTCGTGACGGAATTTCCCGACCTGATGCCACGCACGCTGATCACGAGGGATCCGGCGGCGATCGCCGCTTTCCGGAAGGAACTGGGCGATATCATCATCAAGCCGCTTTATGGCAACGGCGGCGCGGGCGTGTTCCACATGAAGGCAGGAGACCGGAACATGGCCTCACTCCTGGAAACGTTTTCTCAGATGTACCGCGAGCCCTTCATTGCCCAGGAATATCTGCCGGCGGTGCGGGCCGGCGACAAGCGGATCATCCTCATCGACGGAAAACCGGTGGGTGCCATCAACCGGGTGCCGGCCGAGCACGATTCGCGCTCCAACATGCATGTGGGCGGACGCGCCGAGGCAAGCGACCTCACGGCGCGGGAAGAGGACATCTGTGCCCGGATCGGGCCGGCGCTCAAAGCGCGCGGCTTCGTGCTCGTGGGTATCGACATCATTGGCGACAAGCTGACCGAGATCAATGTGACCTCGCCCACCGGCGTGCGCGAGGTCAAGCGGTTCGGTGGTGCCGACATCGCCGCCCTGTTCTGGGACGCCGTCGAGGCCAAGCGCACGACCTGAACCGTCTGCCGTTTCTTGCGGAGCTTAACGATTCCTCTCGGGCCGACAACCGATGGCGCAGCAGTGGCGGGCCCAATTCATAGATCTTCGTGCAACCCGATGCATCTCATATTCCCTTTCCGAGTCCTTTTATTCTTTTTTGTTCTTATTTTTGGTTACTTGGCGTGTCTAGATAGGCGCGATATCGCGGCATGCGGGTATTATTGTCAAAATGGGGTCGCAGGCAATGGTGGTGCGAGTCAGCACGGTGTTGCTTCTGGGGATCGATGCCATCCCGGTGGATGTCCAGGTGATGGTGGCACCGGGCAAGGTCGGCATGCAGATCGTCGGGCTGCCTGACAAGGACGTCGCTGGGTGCATACTTCAGTTCACGACGCGGGACTGGCCTTGTCGGCCAAGATAGCGACCAGCAACCTCGCACCGCTAGATCTTTCCAAAAAATGAGGTTTCTTACTCACGTTTTTCCTCAAATTAATTAATCGCAATTTCTATTTAACATCCAACACTTACTGATATTTATTATACAATGAATTGGGATGGAGATACGGGTCTTGCAAAAAAGGAAAATATATGGAACACTCGCTATGGTTACATAAGGGCGTCACGAACCGTATCCGCCGAGAGGATTGTTTGAGACTTATTTTGAATGCGAAAGCTGGCAGTTATTCGCGTCAAAAAGGAACTATACAGTTGATCTCAAATCAAAGGATATTTTACAGGATGTTAAAGTGAGATATTTAATTTTAATTTTCGTAATGGTCGCTTTAGTCGGATGCGGGTCTATTACGTTACCTGCTGCAGTCCAAATGCCAGATGGAATGGCACTTGTAGGAACAACAACGGCATCTATTTCTGGCGGAAGTTTTACTGTGTCGTCGGCAGACAACACCGTCACCTGTAGTGGGACCTATGATGCCTTTGACACCAAACCAACAATCATGGTTCCTGTTTCTTGTTCAAATGGAATAGTGGCGACAGCGATAATAACTCGGTCAATGAGTGGGATGAGCGGAGTAGGCTCCGCAATCCTCCCGGACGGACGGACGGCTAGGATAGCTTTTGGAAACAGCGCTGGTTCCGTGCTTGTTCAACCGTTAACTCAAGCCAATGGTCTAGACCCCCGCTCAGCATCAATTGGTAGTTTCCCCTCTACTGCTTCTTCCAATTTGTCACGAAGCAATGGAGTAGTGAATTCCGGGAATTGCCCTACACCCGATAGCTTAGATTCTGCAGGCCGTCGCTGCGGAGCCCGAAGTGCAGCTTCGCGTCCGGGTGGATACACCCCTTATAGTTCAGTCTTGAGCTCTGGAGGTTCTACTTATGTACGTGGCCACTATCGAAATGGGAGATATGTTCGGCCTCATAGTAGACGAAGATAGTGAGACTCGCTATAAATATCCAAAATATCGTTAGTATCAAATATTAGAGGATATCCATATTGACGGCGCTAAAAAATTAGTTAATAAATATGCATAACTATCTTATTCGAGGGAGTGTAGAATTGAACCGCATATGGTCTTTATTTTGCGTGACTTTGCTAATATTTGGGTGCGCAAAGCGTCCGAATGCTATCGTTCCAACGAATGTTCCGATGGCTGCATACATAAATTTAACATGCGAAGATATTGCGACATCTCTTTCCGCTGAGCAACAAACATTGACCGTGCTTTCGAGAGCTCAGAATGACGCAGCTACTGGAGATGCCTTAGGAGTGTTCGTCCTTGGAGTTCCAATGGCTAGTGTTATCGGAGGGGATAAGGAAGGTGAAATTGCTGTATCTAAGGGCAAGGTTCAGGCAATGGAACAAGCTCGTCTGTCGAAGGGTTGTTAGGGCTTGCCATCCTGATTGTTGACCATGTCGTTAATGCAAGACGAACAACTGCCGAATATGTCGACGCCGACACAACTGTTGTTGGGTGGTCTGAACTTATCCATTCGCAACACGGTGTCCGGCGGGCGATTTGATCCGCCCGCAGGCGGCTGAGCGGAGCGCCGACGTCGCCCGCCGTGTCGCCTTGGCGCGGAACTTGCAGATCGAGCGGTACCGCGCCCTGGGCCGGCCCGATATCCGCACCAATGCGCAATGCTCCA
>JBBQJA010000003.1:0-155866 GCA_038325465.1 Hyphomicrobiales bacterium
GGTTTTAACGCTTTGGCTATCAATGATCCCTGCACTTGGGCACGGTTCCTTGCCCTCAAGTTCCCGCGCCGCCTGCACCAGCGCAAAGTTCATCAGCGCCAGCGTTCCATCGTCGCGCCAGCGGTAGAAATACCCTCGGACCGTGGAAACAGGCGGGAAATCCTTCGGCAGCATTCGCCATGGGATGCCGCCGCCAGCAATGTAGAGAATGGCGTTCATGACCCGGCGGTTGTGCGAGACATCGGTCCACTTAAGTCCAAGGAGTTCGCCACGGCGCATCCCGGTCTCGATCGCGAGGATGAGCAGTGTCTTGAAGAAGACGACCTTGCCGCTGTCGCACCCATCAAGCATGCGTTGCTCCTCACTGCCCTCAAGACGACGGCTTCGCTCATTCCGGATGACTGGACGACGAACCAGCTTCACCACGTTGCGGCTGAGCGGCAGTCCCCAATCACGGATGGCGACCTCGATGACATGGCTGAGGATGGCGAGCTCGCGAACCGTTGTAGATGGCGCAACAGTCTTCAGACGCTCGTCACGGAACGAGGAGATGTCCTGCGGTGAGAGGCCGACCATCGTCCGGAACGCGATGTCGTGGCGCTTGAGAACGCCTATTCGCTGTATCTCCTGCACGGCGCCGCGCTTGGTTGGTGATACCTCTGTCTTGTAGCGCTCCAGGAGCTCGCTGAGAGTCGTTGACTCCAGTATGCGAGTGTCAGGTGCCGCGCCGAACCGATCGACCACAGCCTCAAGCTCGCGGGCCCACTTCTCGCATTCAAGTTTGGTGTCGAATGACTTGCAGCGGGGCTTGGTGCCACGCCGGCGCACCTGGGCTTGCCAGCGTCCTCTGAGTTTTCTGATGGTAGCCATGCTGTGATCTCCAATAGGTATGAAGATCACGCGTAGGACGCCCTTGGAGGGGAGCCAAGGACTATCCCGGCCGGTCCAGGGCCGTAAAGGCCGCGACGATGGAATTGCCGCAAGT
Source organism: Hyphomicrobiales bacterium (assembly GCA_038325465.1). Lineage (GTDB taxonomy): Bacteria > Pseudomonadota > Alphaproteobacteria > Rhizobiales > Rhizobiaceae > Hoeflea. Next base: position 986 of record JBBQJA010000003.1, read on the forward strand.
TGACGGCTACAAAGGGACTCGAATCGGAGGTTATACGTGCAACAGAGAAATGATCGCACTACGCTGATGTTCAGTATAAAGCCGAAATGGGCGCAAATGATCGCGGAAGGGACCAAGAGGTATGAGCTTCGCCGTCGCCCACCTCCGCTGCAAGCTATCGGCAAGGTTGCCCTTATTTACGCCACGGCGCCGCAATCGGAAGTCATTTGCGCTTGCCGTATTGATGGGATCCTCAAGGAGGAAAGGGAAGGCCTTTGGCAAAAGACAAGAGATCTGAGCGGCTGCACGAAGGCAGAATATGATGAATATTTCTCGGGATGTGAATTCGCGAATGCAATTCATCTAACTTTGCTAAGTATCCCTCTGCGCCGCGCAAAACGCGAAGAACTCAAGAGAGACTATCAGTTTCATCCTCCGCAATCGTGGAGGTGGGCAGACGAACTCGAAAAATTGATTGGTTAGGGCGATGATTTTTGTTGGCGGGGCATCCGGAGCTGGAAAAACAACAGTCCTAGAAGATTTCACACGACGTCATCCCGAATTCATACATCTGAAAGCTAGCAAAATTCTAGAGGCACAAGGGTGCATAACAATTGATGCCTCAATAGAAGATCTTGAATTTAATCAAAATGTTCTTCGACGTCATCTGTCGACTCTTACTATTTTAAACAAAACAATACTTGATGGACATATATTAATTCCATATCAAAAAAGCTTATATAAAGTGCCGTATTCTTTTTTTGTAGATCTGCCTATTACGGCATTTGTATTTTTATGGACCGAAAATTGGCGAATTACTTCGCGTAAGGGCATTGATCTAAGTCCGACCATAGGGGAAGAGTTGAATGTGCAACGGCGGACCGAGTTCCTGCATATGCAGGCGGTCGCTGAGCGCATGGGCCGCCCCGTAGCGAACCTCAATTCGACACAGGTGGGCGAGATTGAAAAAACGCTATTAAGATACGGTATGGCTTAGCTGTTCCGGTAGTCTGCCATTAAATACATACTCACAACGGTTCGCCCGATAATAGCCATCCGCGCGCTGTGATAGGTTAAATCCATGCTTGGAAACTAGCGGAATAAATTGGTGCAGAGCTTCAGCGGGCACGGTCAACAGCGGGCGCGAACACCCCAGCCAGTCAATCGACTCAGCTAGGAGGTCTTCACCGAGCCCGAAGCCGCGCTGGTCAGGACGAATCCATAAAGTGCAGATCTTGTGTTCATCCTCGTCTTTTTTTAGGATTGCTATCCCATGGATGACGCCTGCACTCTCTCTAACAATTATCTTTCTCGTTCCATTCGAAGTTCCGGTCAGAACCTTCGAACTAAACCACTGATCGATATTTGGGTAATAAATCGAAAATCTTGAGATCAAACTTCCCACAGATAGAGAATCCAAATGGGCTGGCGCAAATGGAGCACCGGAAAATGTAGCTAGATTCATGAGAGATCTCCGGACGGGCGAATCGAAATCTTATACCAAAACAGATGATTCAGTTAGCGCACGTTTCAATTTTTTCGTCTCCATAATGGTCATTTTTTAGAACGAAAGGCAAGCGCGCCAACCAGAAGGACTACGACCACCAACAAAAACGTGGCCAACAGGACCTCGCTCCCATTGCGCGGTAGGAACGGATTTGACGGGCTGATCATTTGCGGCGATCCGGTTAAGCACTGGACGCGCAGGGTAAGCAGGTCCCACCAGGATCGAATGGCAACTTCTCCCACACAAGCGATGCGCTGTTGAATGGCGTCCCACCAGCCCCCACTCGTTGTGGCTCCTTGACCGGCGAGTTGGTTGAGCCCCCAAGACAGCGTTGCATGAATTCCGCTCCCGATGCCGCCAAGCGCAACAACGAGAAAAACGTAGACGAGCAGGTTGCCCTTTGATCGACGAAATTTCGCGAGTGTTACAAAATCACCGACATCTCCGCCGTCACCATCCTTCCTCCAGTGATATATTAGCATTCTTCTAGCGGAACCGTCAGGAAACTCATCCCCCAAATAGTTGTCCCATTCCGGCTCCATCCGCCTAATCTTTCGTAAGCTCGCGTGAGAGGCCACCAGATCAAAACTAATATCGCGAACGAGAAAGTAATGAATCGTAGAAATTTCCGGCGCCAACCACTCATATTGCTTTGCGTGTCGTTGAATGTCACCTGGAATACTACGAACTTCGTTAATTCTAATTTCAGTTATTTCAGAATTTGTTATGGAGCTAAGTATAAACCCATCTTCGTTGCTAACGTCTTCGCTGAATACTTTTGCAGATTCTTGCAGAAGCTTAAACCGAAATCGGACATAGTGTTCGCCTGGCGCCTGCAGCTTCGCGCAAAATTGGCTACTAAGTTGCATAATAAATCCATGCGATAGTGGCTGTGATAAATTGTCGGATTCGATAATATCTTTGTTAACATCGATGATATGAACACTAAGAAAATGATCCCCATTTTTTCTAATAGAAAAGGTATTGGGGTAATCTTCTTTAGAGTTTTCAACCTCAAGGACTTCGTTGAAGACCGCGCTCGCTATATTCTTCTCGCGCAGTAGATGCCCGAGGTCTTTTATCTCGCAACTTTCGCGTGGAAATGGGACATACAAATTCAGGGCATCTAGATCTCTGTGCTCCTTAATTTGAATTCCGAGGTCCAGATAGTTAATTTCTATTTCTGAGCGCCGCCTCAACGACCACCACGGCCGACGTCCGATGCGCCTCCATAGATTCACATGGAGTTCAATCGCTGGCCGTTTATCCACGACCAGATGGTTTTTATTGCGCTGATACCAAAGGGCGAAGGCTGGAAGGTTCATAGAATCACGGTTTCGAGTTGAACTCTGGCTTCACCATTTCAACTAAAAGGCGGTCGCACAAGCGTTCACTCGAAACGGTAGTGCCGCGGATGTGGCTCTGTGATTAATTGTGCTCGCTGCGCCGCAAATCCAAGAACCGCTTTTGCGCGTTCTTTTCTATGAACAGTCTGCAATCTAAGGATATTATGGCGGAGAGGGAGGGATTTGAACCCCCGATGCCCTTGCAGGCATGCCGCATTTCGAGTGCGGTGCATTCGACCACTCTGCCACCTCTCCGCAAGGCGTGCCGTTCATGCAAACAGGCATGCGGGCGCTCTCTTAACCGGGTGCTGCGATCAGCACAAGCGGTAAGTTGGGCTTGCCGCACCGTCAGGGCACTCTGTCTGCACTTTTGTTGCAAGGTTGTCGAACGGCTGATCTTGACTCTTCACCGTCAGTCACGTATCCCGCGCATCGTTGCGGCGTGGGTTCCTCCTGCGCCGCTTGTTCTTGATGGGTGCCTTTGGTAGGCGCACGCCAGGATTTCCGCCCGGCGGGCAATGATCCCGCCGATTGAACCGACTGGCAAAAAGACGGCCGCCCCAAGGGCAAGAGCCGGAACGAACACGAAAGGATAAAAGATGTTCGCAGTCATAAAGACCGGAGGCAAGCAGTACCGCGTTGCGACCGACGACGTTCTGACCATTGAACGCCTCGGCGGCGAGTCCGGCGAGTCCATCGAATTCACTGAAGTCCTCATGGTTGGGGTCGGTGCCGACGCAACCATTGGTGCGCCCTTCGTGGCCGGAGCCATGGTTGTGGCCGAAGTCGTCGAGCATGGCCGTGCCCGCAAGGTCATTGCCTTCAAGAAGCGCCGTCGCCAGAATTCCAAGCGCAAGCGTGGCCACCGCCAGCACCAGACCACGGTCCGGATTACCGATATCCTGACCGGCGGTGCCAAGCCTGCAAAGAAGGCCGCCGCGCCCATGACTCTGGCCAAGGTCGACGCCGCGCCGCTCTTCACCGCTCCGGCAGGTCAAGCCGATGATCTCACGATCATCAAGGGCATCGGCCCGGTTGCCGCAGGCCAGCTCGCAGAGCAGGGTATCACCACCTTCGGCCAGCTCGCCGCGCTCACCGAAGCAGACATCGCCACCATCGACGAAGCCATGCCTTTCAGCGCCGACCAGATTTCCGACTGGCGCGATCAGGCCCAGGCGCTCGCCAAGTAATCAACCGCAGGCGCCCGGCGCGGCGCACGGATGTGAGAGACGCCCGCCGTCTCCCATCCTGAAAGACGAACAAGGAGCAGACCCATGGCACACAAGAAAGCTGGCGGTTCATCGCGCAACGGCCGCGACTCGGAATCCAAGCGCCTCGGCGTGAAGAAGTTCGGCGGCCAGGCCGTCATTTCCGGCAACATCATCCTGCGCCAACGCGGCACCAAGTGGCATCCCGGGACCAATGTTGGCATCGGGCGCGATCACACCATTTTCGCAACCACGCCAGGCGTCGTGAATTTCCGAACCAAATCCAACGGGCGCACCTATGTGTCCGTCATGGCCCAGGCGGAAGCAGCAGAATAAGTCGGCGCTGTACGGAGGCCGGCGTCACATCGACCCGGCCGACTGATCGGCATTCTCCGGGAAACCGGGAACGAAAAGGGGAGATGGGGCGCCATCTTCCCTTTTTTCTTTTTCACGTTTCCAGTCGAACCCCACCTGAGGGTGACCAGAGGAGAATGTTGATGAGCACACAACCCCAGCCCATGGACACCGCAAGGTCACCGCGTGACGGATTGAGTCCGGACTGCCCGGTCCTGCTGACCGAAAACCTTGTTCTGCGTGCGCCTCATGCGGAGGACATCGACGCCATTGCCATTCTCGCCAACAATCCCTCGGTCGCCACCATGCTGTCGCGTATGCCCCATCCCTACGGGCGATCGGATGCACTGGAATTTGTCCGAAAGTCTGCGCTGGGCGGGAATGGCAATTGCGTCTATGCGATGACCGAGGCCAGGACGGGGCATTTCGTTGGCTGCTGCGCGCTTCGGACGCACTCCGAAGACGCCTTGCCCGAAATTGGCTACTGGGTCGGCGAACCCCACTGGGGTCGGGGCCATGCGACTGAAGCCGCGCACGCGCTCATCGACATGGCCTTTTCCACCCGCGACATCATTCATATCGATGCCCGCTGCAGGATTACCAACCCCGCGTCCCGTCGCGTGCTGCAAAAGAGTGGCTTCCAGCATCAGGGCAGTTGCATGGTCAACGTTCTGGCGCTGGGTGCCACCGTCGCCATGGACCGCTACCGGCTTGACCGACGCACCTGGGTGTCGCTGGTCAACTGGTCGGCGCGGCCGGGCCGTATGTCATCTCGTCGCGCGGGCTCCTGAAGGCGAGGCCCGGCGACGCCAAGGCAATCCACCGGGGAACCGACTGCGTATGAATATGAAGTTGAAACGGAGTTTCACCGTGCATTCCATTGTCCGCATCTGTCTCGCCTCTCTCGCCTCGCTCGCCCTCGTGGTCCCTGTCATGCCGGCCATGGCGAGCGATCTCGCCCTTGAGACCTATTTCAAGGGCAAGACCTATGCCTATGGCAAGTTCAGTGCCATCGATGGAACGAGCCGCGAGTTCCGGGTCGACCTGACCGGACGAGTGCGTGGCCAGACGCTGACGCTGAGGGAAGATTTCGTCTACACGGACGGTGAACGCGACACCAAGACCTGGATTTTCACCAAAACCGGCCCCGACACTTACAAAGGCACCCGCGAAGACGTGCTGGGCGAAACGACGGTCAAGGTTTTGGGCGACACGGCCCGTTTCTCTTACCGGGTTGATCTGACACCTGCAGAAAATCCGAGCATCGTGCGCTTCTTCGACAAGTTGACGCTTGCCGACGACGGCACCTTGCGCAACACCGCGCTGGTGACAAAGTTCGGGTTTCCCGTCGCCCGCGTGAAGGTCAATTTCGCCCGCAGCGAGAAGGCGGCCCGCGCGATCAAGCCGTGAACACGGCCAAAGCCGCGGTAAACAACCGATAGGCTTTGACCTCGCGCCTGCCGGGCGCTATCGATGCGCCAATCCCGCACCCGGCCAGCCGAGGCTTGGCCGCTCCGAGAATTGGCAATATCATGAAGTTTCTCGACGAAACCAAGGTGTTCATCCGCTCCGGCGACGGGGGCGCTGGTTCGGTATCGTTCCGGCGCGAGAAGTTCATCGAATTCGGCGGTCCCGACGGGGGAGATGGCGGCAAGGGCGGCGACGTCTGGATCGAGGCCGTCGATGGGCTGAACACGCTCATCGATTACCGATTCCAGCAGCATTTCAAGGGCAAGACCGGCGTGCACGGCATGGGCCGCAACCGGACGGGTGCCAATGGCGACAGCGTCACCTTGCGGGTCCCCGCAGGCACGCAGGCCTTTGAAGAAGACAATGAAACGCTGATCCATGATCTCACCGAAATCGGCCAGCGTTACCGGCTTGCCGTCGGCGGCAACGGTGGGTTCGGAAATGCGCGCTTCAAGTCGGCAACCAATCAGGCCCCGCGCCATGCCAATCCCGGTCAGGAAGGCCAGGAGAAGATGGTCTGGCTCAGGCTCAAGCTGATCGCCGACGCCGGACTGGTGGGTTTGCCGAATGCGGGGAAATCGACATTTCTGGCGACCGTGACACGGGCCCGACCGAAGATCGCCAATTATCCTTTTACAACGCTGCATCCCAATCTCGGCGTCGCCACCATCGACGGGCGTGAGATCGTTCTTGCCGACATTCCCGGACTCATTGAAGGGGCCCATGAAGGCGTCGGTATCGGCGATCGTTTCCTCGGCCATGTCGAGCGCACCAATGTTCTCATGCACCTGGTCTCCGCACTCGAGGACAACGTGGCGAAAGCCTACAAGACGGTTCGCCATGAACTCGAAGCCTACGGCAACGGCATTGCCGAAAAGCAGGAGATCGTAGCGCTCTCCCAGGTTGATGTGGTTGATGCCAAGGAACGGGCCGCCAAGGTGCGTGCCCTCAAGAAAGCCTGTGGCCAAACCCCGCTTGAGCTGTCCGCCATCACCAATGAAGGCATGACCGGCGCTCTCCGGGCGCTGCGCGACGCCATTGTCGGCCCTCTCGGTGGCACCGGCGGAAGTGACGTGGCAACGGCGTGGGATCCCACACCTGCAGATACCAGCCGGGACGATTGATCGATGGCATCGATGCGCAAACCGGTGACCGGCCATCGCCGGATCATCATCAAGATCGGCTCGGCGCTCCTGGTGGACCGGCAGACCGGATTGAAGACCGGCTGGCTGGATTCCCTGTGCGCCGACGTCGCGGCACTCAAGGCTGCCGGGGCGGAACTGCTGGTGGTGTCTTCGGGTGCCATCGCCATGGGCCGCACGGTGCTGGGGCTGGGATCGGGTCCGCTCAAGCTCGAGGAAAGCCAAGCCGCCGCCGCCGTTGGCCAGATCGCGCTGGCGCAGGCCTGGTCGGAGACCTTGTCCCGGCACGGGATCGTGGCCGGCCAGATTCTGCTGACGCTCGGCGACACCGAAGAGCGCCGCCGCTATCTCAACGCCCGGGCCACCATCGGCGAGTTGCTGCGACGCGGCGCGGTTCCGGTCATCAACGAGAATGACACGGTCGCCACCAGCGAGATCCGCTATGGCGACAACGATCGCCTGGCCGCACGGGTTGCCACCATGACCGGTTCGGACCTGCTGGTGCTGCTGTCTGACGTTGACGGCCTCTACACCGCGCCACCCGCGTCCGACCCCGCAGCGCGCTTTCTCCCGGAAATCGCCGCCATCACGCCCGAGATAGAGGCCATGGCTGGCGGAGCAGGCTCAGAGCTCTCTCGCGGGGGGATGAAGACGAAGGTGGACGCGGGCAAGATCGCCACGGCGGCCGGTTGCGCCATGATCATTGCCTCGGGCAAGACCGACCATCCGCTCTCCGCCATCGATCGCGGCGCACGCTCATCCTGGTTTGCGCCGTCGGGCACGCCTGTCACCGCGCGCAAGACCTGGATTGCGGGACAACTAGAACCCGCCGGTCGACTGGTCATCGATACCGGGGCGGAAACCGCGCTCAGATCCGGCAAGAGCCTGCTGCCCGCGGGCGTTCGCAGCGTGGCGGGAGAGTTCCACCGCGGCGACCCGGTTGCCGTCTGCGACCTCCTGGGACGCGAGATCGCACGCGGGCTTTCGGGCTACGATGCCGAGGAAGCCCGCCGCATCGTCGGGCGCAAGTCGACAGAAATCGCCGAAATCCTCGGCTATTCTGGCCGGGCCGCCATGATTCACCGCGACGATCTTGTCATCACCTCAGGGCGCGGCGCTACGGACTGATCCGGTCTGAAGGCGCTGCCGCTTTACGCGCCCGGTCCGATTGCGTATGAAGCCGTCAGTCTCGCTGCGAGCGCCGGCCGGACGCCTGATTGCTGACCGTGCCAGGACGACGCCGATGCTTGAAAAGACTGCCGCAAAGGACGACATCGCCGCCGTGATGGCTGCAATCGGCCGCCGTGCCCGGGCCGCCGCACGGCCGCTGTTGATTGCCACCACGGCAGACAAACGCGCCGCACTCGCCGCCATGGCCTCAGCCCTTGAGGCGGACATGGACACGATCCTTTCGGCCAACGCCCTCGACATGGCCACTGCGGAAGAGGCCCGGATGGCAGCCTCACTGCGTGACCGGCTGAAACTCGATCCCGGGCGGGTCAGGGCCATTGCCGAAGGAATCCGCGCCATCGCCGGGCTTGACGACCCGGTTGGCCGCGTCATCGCCGCCTGGGACCGTCCCAACGGATTGCGCATCGAGCGCGTCCGCACGCCGCTTGGCGTGATCGGCGTCATTTATGAAAGCCGCCCCAATGTGACCGCCGATGCGGGCGCGCTCTGCCTGATGGCCGGCAATGCCGTGATCCTGCGCGGCGGTTCGGATTCACTCAGTTCCTCCCAGGCCATTCACGCCTGTCTGGTGAAGGGCCTGAGAATGGCTGGACTACCAGCCGACGCCATCCAGATGGTGCCGGTCGCAGACCGGGCGGCCGTTGGCGAAATGCTCAAAGGCCTCAACGGCACCATCGATGTCATCGTGCCCCGGGGCGGCAAGAGCCTGGTCGCCCGCGTGCAGTCGGAAGCACGGGTGCCGGTCTTTGCCCATCTTGAAGGTCTGTGCCACGTCTATGTGGACAAATCGGCGGATCCCGTCATGGCGCGCAAGGTCACCGTCAATTCCAAGATGCGCCGCACCGGGATTTGCGGCTCGGCTGAAACGCTGTTGCTCGACCAGGGGCTCGACCAGGATCTGGCGCGCGCCATCCTGACAGACCTCAAGTCCGCAGGCTGCGCCATTCGCGGCGACGATGCCGTGCGCGCGCTGATGCCAGATGCAGCACGCGCCACCGAGGAGGACTGGCGCACAGAGTATCTCGATGCCATCATTTCTGTCCGGGTCGTCGACGGCATCGACGGCGCGATCGAGCACATTCGCACCTATTCCTCAAACCATACCGAAGCGGTGATCGCCGAGGACCGCGAGGTGGTGGAGAGGTTCTTCGCCGAAATCGATTCCGCCATTCTTCTCCACAATGCCTCCACCCAGTTCGCCGATGGCGGGGAATTCGGCATGGGTGCAGAGATCGGTATTGCCACCGGCAAGATGCATGCGCGTGGACCGGTGGGCGTCGAGCAGCTCACCTCGTTCAAGTATCGCGTGCATGGCACCGGACAGACGCGGCCGTGACCCGGCCGTGACCCTACCCGGACCCAAGCCGTCCTGGCTCCGCCTGCCGCACGTCGAGAAGGGCATGACGGTGGGATTGTTCGGCGGTTCCTTCAACCCGCCTCATCAAGGCCATCTGCTGGTTTCGGAAATCGCGCTTCGACGGCTGCGCCTGAACCAACTGTGGTGGATGGTGACACCCGGCAATCCGCTCAAGGACCATTCAAGCCTCGCGCCGCTTGTCGACCGGGTACGGATGAGCCGGGCTCTGGCGCAAGACCCGCGCATCAAGGTGACCGCTTTCGAGGCCACCCACGGCTTGAGCTACACCGCCGAGACACTCGCCTTCGTCAAGGCGCGCAATTCCGGCGTTCGTTTTGTCTGGATCATGGGCGCCGACAATCTGGCCGGCTTTCACCGCTGGCAGGACTGGCGTGGCATCGCGGCCACCTTTCCCATCGCCGTCATCGACCGACCGGGTTCCACGCTCGCCTATCTATCCTCAATGATGGCCAAGGCGTTCGGCCATGCCCGCCTGGACGAAGACGACGCCGCACGGCTCGCCTTCAGCCGCGCGCCAGCCTGGACCTTCATCCACGGCCCGCGCTCATCTCTCTCCTCAAGCGCAATTCGGCACGCAAAATCTCAGTCTTGAAATCGTCATGTACCCGTGTCTATCTTTACCGTGAGGGTCGTCGTTGGTGTCGCGCGCCTGTGCACTGACTGTTCTGACCCTGGAAAGGAACGACACTGAGAACAGCACCCTCGAAGGGAAACGCCTCAAGCGGTTTCTCAAAGCCCTCGGAACCTGGCGATCAGGCCGCTTTGCGAGAGCTTCAACTGGTTCGCGAAAGCCTTGCGGACTCCAAGGCAGAAGACATCGTTTTCATCGACATCGTCGGAAAGTCAGCGCTTGGCGACCACATGGTCGTGGCATCGGGCCGCTCGAGCCGTCATGTGGCCGCAGTCTGCGACCGGCTGATCAGCGATCTCAAGGACGGCGGGTTCAGCAACCCCAAGGTTGAAGGCCTGGCCGCTGGCGACTGGGTCCTCATTGATGCCGGAGATGTCATCATCCACGTGTTCAGGCCGGAAATCCGGGAATTCTACAACATCGAAAAGATGTGGCAGACCCCGGACGCCGATGAGGCGAAGCTGCACTGAGGACGCCGCGTCGCTCCATCCCGACCGTGCCGTGGATTTCGGTGTCGGCTGACAGACGGGCATTGCTGAAAAGTGACTTGCCGTGCCAAACGGTTGTGCCGCACTGTGATCGGGACCATTCATCTTCGCATGGAACGCATGTGAGATTGGAGCCCCGTCCGCGCCGGACACCCTGTCAAATGTCAAACTTGCAAGACCCACCCAGATCATGAATTTGCTCGTGGTTTTTGCAATTTCAACATTTGCTCCTCTGGATGCGGTAACGCGATCCAGATGTCGCAACCGATCCACTCGCTGCAGGATGATGTCATGCGCCTTAGCCTCTTCGCCGTCGGCCGCCTGAAAGCGGGCCCCGAGCAGGAGCTTGCGTCCCGCTATCTCGACCGGTTCGCCAAGGCCGGGCCTTCGGTCGGACTCGAGCTTGCGCGGGTGATCGAGGTGCCGGAAAGTCGCGCCCAGGCTTCGCCGCAGCGCAAGCGCGAGGAGGCCCGAGAGCTCGAAAAAGTCCGCCCGGCGCAGGCCGCTCTGGTGCTTTTCGATGAACACGGCCAGGCGCTCGGCTCCGAAGCCTTTTCGGAGCTTCTGGCCCGTCTGCGTGATGAGGGTCGGCGCGATGCGATGCTCGCCATCGGCGGCGCCGATGGCCTGGATCCCGAGTTGCTCCAAACGGCCGATGCCGTCGTTTCCTTCGGGCGCATGACCTGGCCGCACCAGATGGCGCGCATCATGCTGGCCGAACAGTTGTACCGCTGCGTGACGATTCTCTCCGGACACCCGTATCATCGCTCCTGATCTGTCCTCAGCTGTTCCAAATGGATCATGGAGCATTAACGCAGCTTGGGTTACTCTTCTGCGATGATGGGTCATGCGGACGAATCAGATCGAGTTCAATCCAGGCGTCTCGGCGTCCGACCGTTCGGTCTTGTCCTGATGGCCGTTTTGGCGCTGGTCTGGGCAGGGACGGCTACCGGCTCTGAGATCGGCGAAGCGGACGTCTCCGACCCGGTTAAGCAGCTGCAGCGCGCGCGCGCTGAAAACCTGAAGGCGCTCGAAGCCATCGACAGCGAGGCCTTCGCAAGCACGTCAGCGCTTGAGGCGCTTGAGCGCGACCTGGGTGCGCTGCGGAGCGACCAGCAGGCCATGGAGGACGCATTTGCCGCATCTGCGGCGCGCCGCCTTGACATCGACAGCCGGATTGCCGCTGGCGAAACCTCGTTGACCGGCCTTTCTGGACGCCAGGACACACTCCGCCGGTCGCTCATCGACCGTCGCACCGTGCTCGCAGAGGTGCTTGCGGCGCTGCAGCGGATCGGGCGTGACCCGCCCCCCGCGCTGCTCGTCTCACCCGAGGACGCGCTTGCGTCCGTGCGCAGCGCCATTCTGCTGGGCGCAGTCGTGCCAGGGATCCGCAGCCAAACCGAAGCGCTCGCCCGGGATTTGCAGGAACTGGCCGAACTGCGCCGTTCCATTGCCGTCGAGCGGCAATCCCTGAAAGTCGCACTCGCCGAAAACACAGCCGAGGAAGAACGGCTTTCCGCGCTGGCGTCAGAAAAACTGGCCTTGCAGGCCGAAAGTGAACGCCGCCTTGCCACCGAGCGCAGCCGCGCCGGAAATCTTGCCGAGCGCTCCGCCGGACTTGAGAGCCTGATCGCGCGGCTCGAGACCGAGATCGTATCGATCCGGGAGGCGGCCCAGGCGACCCGCAAGGCCGAAGCGGAGCGGCAACACCAGATCGCCGAGCAGCTCGCACGCGCCCGCGCGCTGGCCGCTGCCACCCTGCCTGACAAAAACCTCATTGCGCCCGCATATGCATTTTCGACCTTGATGGGTGCCCTGTCCCGGCCTGTTGACGGAGAAACTATTCGTTTGTTCGGCGCGGGCGACGGTACTGGCAATGCCCTGAAAGGCGAAGTCGTGGCGTCTCTGGCCGGCACCCCGGTCAAGGCACCGGTAGACGCATGGGTCGCCTACGCGGGCGTCTTCCGCAGTTATGGCAAGGTTATCATTCTCGATGCAGGCGAGGAGTATCATGTCGTGCTGGCGGGGATGGATCGGATCAGCGTGCGAACTGGACAGTTTGTGCTGGCAGGCGAACCGGTAGCGGTGATGGGCGAGACGAGACTTGCAGGTGCAGCCGCTTTGGCTCTAGTCACCGACAGGCCATCGCTCTACATTGAATTCAGAAGAGGCGGTCAACCCGTCGATCCCCAGCCATGGTGGAAAGTAGACACGTCTTCAGGAAGGGCAAGCAATGATACGTAAGGTGACACTCCTGGCCATCGGTGCGCTGTTGGGCGCTACCGCGCTTTCCACCGTCCAGACGTTCAGCGTTTCGGCGAATGCCGCCGGAACTGCGACCTACCGCCAGCTGGCGATCTTCGGCAACGTTTTTGAGCGGGTGCGCGCCCAGTACGTCACGCCGCCGGAAGAAGAAAAGCTCATCGAAAGCGCCATCAATGGCATGCTGACCTCACTCGATCCGCATTCGAGCTACCTCAACCAGGATGCCGCCAACGACATGCGGACCCAGACCCGTGGCGAGTTCGGCGGTCTGGGCATCGAAGTGACGATGGAAGAGGAACTGGTCAAGGTCATTACCCCCATCGACGACACGCCGGCTTCGCGCGCTGGTGTCTTGTCGGGTGACTTCATCTCCGAGATCGATGGTGAGCCTGTGCGTGGCCTGTCTCTGGCCGAGGCGGTCGAAAAGATGCGCGGGCCGGTCAATACCGCCATCGAACTCACGATCCTGCGCGAGGGTGCCGACCAGCCGATCAAGCTTAAGGTGGTGCGCGACATCATCGAGGTGAAGGCCGTGAAATCCCGCATCGAAGGTGATGTCGGTTACCTGCGCATCATCTCGTTCACTGAAAAAACCTATGACGACCTGGAAACCGCCATCGAAACTATCCGCAAGGATGTCGGCGACGACAAGCTCAAGGGCTATGTGCTTGACCTTCGTCTGAACCCCGGCGGTTTGCTGGATCAGGCGATCAGCGTCTCGGATGCCTTTCTTGACCGCGGCGAGATCGTCTCGACCCGGGGGCGCAATGCGGAGGAAACCCGTCGGTTCAACTCCCGCCCCGGTGATCTGACCGGTGGCAAGCCGGTGATTGTCCTCGTCAACGGTGGCTCTGCCTCGGCATCGGAGATCGTGGCCGGTGCGCTGCAGGACCACCGCCGCGCAACCGTGCTCGGGACGCGCTCCTTCGGCAAGGGATCTGTCCAGACCATCATCCCGCTGGACGATTCCACGGCGCTCCGGTTGACGACTGCGCTGTATTATACCCCGTCCGGCAAGTCGATCCAGGGGACTGGCATCATGCCCGACATCAAGGTTGAGGAACCAGTGCCGGAAGAGTTGCGCGGGCGCGTCGAGCCATCGTCTGAATCCTCGCTGCGGGGTCACATTCAGGGTGAGGCGGAAACCGACGAAGGCTCTGGCTCCATCGCCTATGTCCCGCCAGATCCGAAAGACGACATGCAGCTTGGCGCAGCGCTCAAACTTCTGCGCGGCGAGACCACCAATCCGGCCTTCCCGCCCAATCCCGACCAGGCGGCCGTCAAGAACTGACCGGCGGGAACTTTCGGGAAACCCATGTATCACGCCGCGCGGGACTTCCTGCGCGGCGTTTTTTGTTGTCCGAGCCTTTCCCCAGGCTGATCAGTTCGGGGTGCGCCCCGCTATAGAGCTTGCATGACCCGCTCTCACTTGATTCAATGGGTGGTCAAGAGAGATTCGAAACGGCCACCGTGGGCACAGATATCAACAAACCGCTGGGTGCTGACCGCTCGCCCGCACTGGTTTCGCCGCCGGGCGGAAGGCGGTCGACGGCGCGCGGCTTGCGCCTTGCGTTGCGTCTGGTTCTGTTTGCCGCCGTTGGCTCTGCTGCAGGCTGGGCCGCCTGGATCGCCCGCCCGATTGAACCCATACTGGTGACAGCGTCGACGCCGGATGCCAGTGCGAATATCGCTTCGGCCCAAGAGACTGGAGCTGAAACATCGCAATCAACCCCGTTTGCGGACGACGCGACCGGCACAGCCATCGCAGACATCGATAACGGCTTGCCACACACGACACTGCCCCATCTGCCGGGTCGATCCGGTGCCACCGTGACCACGACGCTCAGCGAGGACGGCGAGACCGTCATGCGGATGTCACCCGCGCCGCGCCTGGAGGCTGGCCCTGTCATGCTCAAGGCACCCGGCCGGATCGGACAGGATGCCCGCACCGCCCACCTTCCCGACCCCGCCGTTCTTGAAAAATCCACCTTCGGACCATTGCCAATCCGCGGTGCGGATGGCGAACGGGCGGTCGACATCTATGCGCGTCCCTGGTCGGGTGCCCGCGGTGCCCGGATCGCCATTGTCGTCGGCGGCCTCGGGCTTAGCCAGACCGGGACCCAGCATGCCATCCGGACATTGCCCGAGGAGGTGACGCTTGCCTTCGCCTCCAACGGCAACAGCCTGCAACGCTGGATGCAGGAGGCGCGCCGCGATGGCCACGAGATACTCTTGCAGGTGCCCTTCGAGCCTTTCGATTATCCCAACAGCGACCCCGGCCCTGGCACATTGACGGTGGCGGCGGGTCCTGAGCAGAATATGGACGACCTGCATCGGGCGATGGCGCGTATCACCAATTATACCGGCGTGACCAATTTCATGGGCGGTCGCTTTCTTTCAACGCCGGAAGCCCTGGAGCCGGTGATGCGCGACATCGGCAATCGAGGCATCCTGTTCCTGGATGACGGAACCTCGGCCCGCTCTCTGACGGACCAGTACGCCAAGGCGCTCGGCATTCCTTTCGCTGCCTCCGACATGGTGCTTGACAAGGCCCAGGAGCGCGGCAGCATTCTCGCCAGGCTCGATGATCTCGAGCGAACCGCGCGGCGGAACGGATCTGCGGTAGGCGTCGCGTCGGCCTTCGAGATCAGCGTCGACGCCATCGCCTCCTGGGCCAACGAGGCGAAGGCGCGCGGCATCGAAATTGTGTCGGTCTCCGCTGTGGCAGACGATCCGGAAAACTAAAGCAATTCCAGCGAAAGTGGCACCGCTTTCGGGTCCGGAATTGCGTCAAAACAAGGTGATAGAGCAATTCCAGCGAAAGTGGCACCGCTTTCGCGTCCGGAATTGCGTCAAAACAAAAGGATAGAGCAATTCCAGCGAAAGTGGCACCGCTTTCGCGTCCGGAATTGCGTCAAAACAAGGTGATAGAGCTATTCCGGCGCTTCTGACAAGGCCGAAATAGCTCTGACGCATGTCGCGCACGAATGGATTCACTTGCGCGACAGCGTACATGCATTCCTTCAATGTTTTACAGCGGCATTCACGCATCCGATTGGATGCCCGGCGCTGTAGTGGATTGTTTCTGAAAAAACCGTCGACGGTTTTCGGGAATATGCAGAAAAACAAAGTGTCAGAGTGTATTTGGTGGACAGGTTTTCATCGACTGCACTCTCGCAGGATCCGGGATGGGTGCGCCATGGCAAAGAAGAACCAGACCGGGAAGCGGGCCCAAGACCTCCCCTATCGACCCTGTGTGGGCATCATGGTGCTGAACCGGGACAACCTGGCCTGGGTCGGACAGCGCATGTCGATAGGCAACACCGAATATGACGGTTCGCCGCAGCGTTGGCAGATGCCGCAGGGGGGCATCGATGAAAACGAAGATGCCCAGAAGGCGGCCTTGCGAGAACTCTATGAGGAAACCGGGATCCGATCGATATCGTTTCTGGCCGAGGCCCCTCGTTGGATCACCTATGACCTGCCCCCTCATCTCATCGGAATCGGGCTGAAGGGCAAGTTTCGCGGTCAGAAGCAACGCTGGTTTGCCTTTCGATTCGAGGGCGAAGACAGCGAAATCGCCATCAATCCGCCGCCCGACGGTCACACACCCGAATTTGATGATTGGGCCTGGAGGCCCATGCAGGATCTTCCCGCCCTCATCACGCCCTTCAAGCGCGCCGCCTACGAGGAAGTCGTCGCAGAGTTCGGACATCTCGCTGGGGGCGGGACATGAAGCTCATCGGTCTGCTCGGCGGCATGAGCTGGGAATCCACCCAGCTTTATTATCGGATCATGAACGAAACGGTCCGCAAGGAATTGGGTGGCAACCATTCTGCCCGCATTCTGTTGCACTCGGTCGACTTTCACGACTTCGAACAGCTGCAGCATAAAGGTGACTGGACCGGCATCGGCCGAAGATTGGGCGAGGCCGCACACGGGCTCAAGGCAGGCGGTGCCGATTTCCTGGTCATCGCCACCAACACGATGCACAAGGTCCATGACGAGATTGCGCGGATCTCCGGGCTTGATGTGCTTCACATCGCCGATCCGACCGGCGAGGCCTTGCGCCGAAAGGGCCACCGTCGCGTTGCGCTGCTCGGTACCCGCTACACCATGGAGCATGATTTCTATCGCAACCGCCTGCGCGACCACTTCGGGCTCTCGGTGATGACTCCGGATGACGACCACCGCCTGGAAGTTCATCGCATCATCTACCAAGAGCTTTGCCACGGCGTCATCCGCGAGGAATCGCGACGGCTCTACAAGGACGTCATCGCCCGGTTCGAGGCGCGCGGTGCCGAGGCCATCATCCTGGGCTGCACCGAGATTACCATGATCATCGGCCAGGACGGCGAGAAGCTTCCCATCTACGACACCACGCGTCTCCATGCGGAAGCGGCGGTTCGCCGGGCGATGGTGAGTGTGCGATGACCGGGCGGAGGATGGCATCCGGACGCCTGAGCATCCGCGATAGCCGGGCGGAGGACCGGGAGGCGATCGGAAAAGTCGAAAACCTCGCGTATCGGCGGACCGAGGTCGCCGATCTTTCGCGCGCTATGATCCTGGCACCCGTCGACACGATCTCGCTGGTCGCGGTCATCGACGATACCGTGATAGGGCACGTGCTGCTCACCCGCATTGAGGGGCCCGACAGGGCACTGGCTCTGGCGCCGCTTGCAGTCGGCCCGGCCTGGCGTGACATGCAGATCGGCACCGAACTTGTGCGGGCAGCGCTTGACCGGGCCCGAAGCGACGGATGGCGCTGCGTCTTTGTGCTCGGCATGCCGGATTTCTACGGCCGATTCGGGTTTCTGTCACGGCTGGCCGACTGCGCCGAAATCGAATGGCAGGGACCGCGCTTTCTGGCACTTGCGCTCGTCCCAGGCGCGTTCGACGGGTGGCAGGGGCCGCTCGTCTATCCCGAACCGTTCCGCATCATCGGCTGACCGCCGCACGCAACGCCGCTTCATCAAAACCGAACCTGGCTGATGCAAGACGTGCAAGGATGCAAAAACCCTCCGAACGGATCAGGCCGGAACGACGGTCCCGTGCAGCGCGGAAAGCTGGTCGAGGAATTCCTGAGCCTTCTGCCTCTGTTCATCCTCAACGGCGGCGACGAGGTGCGCACGCGCCGCTTCAATTCGCTTGGTCAGCATCGAAGCGTTGGCGTCCTTGACCAGAACGGCCGATTCGGCAAGCACGGTGCAACCTGAAGGGACGATGTCGGCAAAACCGCCAAACACGACATAGCGCTCAGTCTCGCCCGAGGCCGTTGTCACGGAGACGACACCCGGCTTGATGGTGGTCATTGTTGGCGCATGGTTGGCCATGACCGTCATTTCACCCTCGACGCCCGGAATGACGACAGCCGTTACCGACGCCGAGACGAGCAACCGCTCGGGAGAAACCAGTTCGAATTTGAAGCTTTCAGCCATGATTCTCTCGTGAACAGGGAAGGGTCCGTGGTGAAGGCACAAAAGGAGTGCGGCGACACCAGTCAGACAAATCCCGCTTCGCCGCCTCCGTTCGCCGTTCCCTGTTGACCCAAGACCGGCACTGCCGTCAAGCCACTTCCGCGGCCAGGCGCTGCGCCTTCTCGATGGCTTCGTCGATGGTTCCGACCATGTAGAAGGCCGGCTCCGGCAGATGGTCATAATCGCCGTTCACCAGGCCCTTGAAGCCCTTGATGGTGTCGGCAAGATCCACCAGTTTGCCCGGTGAGCCTGTAAAGACTTCAGCCACAAAGAAGGGCTGGGACAGGAAGCGCTCGATCTTGCGAGCGCGCGCCACGGTCAACTTGTCGTCTTCCGACAGCTCGTCCATACCCAGGATGGCAATGATGTCCTGAAGCGACTTGTAGCGCTGCAGGGTCGACTGCACTTTGCGGGCGACGTCATAGTGCTCTTCGCCCACGATAATCGGGTCGAGCATGCGGGAATTGGAATCGAGCGGATCAACGGCCGGATAGATGCCCTTTTCGGCGATCGACCGGGACAGAACTGTCGTGGCGTCGAGGTGGGCGAACGAGGTGGCAGGCGCTGGGTCGGTCAAGTCATCGGCGGGAACGTAAATGGCCTGCACAGACGTGATGGACCCCTTGGTCGTGGTGGTGATGCGCTCCTGCATCTGACCCATGTCGGTGGCCAGCGTCGGCTGGTAACCCACAGCTGAAGGAATGCGGCCAAGCAGCGCCGAAACTTCCGAGCCGGCCTGGGTGAAGCGGAAGATGTTGTCCACGAAGAACAGCACGTCCTGGCCTTGATCGCGGAAATACTCGGCCACGGTGAGGCCGGTGAGCGCAACGCGGGCGCGCGCACCCGGTGGCTCGTTCATCTGGCCATAGACCAGCGCAGCCTTGGAGCCGTCGCCGCCGCCATGCTTGTTGACGCCTGACTCGATCATTTCATGATAGAGATCGTTGCCTTCGCGGGTCCGCTCGCCGACGCCGGCGAACACCGAGTAGCCACCGTGGGCGCGGGCCACATTGTTGATAAGCTCCATGATGAGAACGGTCTTGCCCACACCGGCGCCACCAAACAGTCCGATCTTGCCGCCCTTGGCATACGGAGCGAGAAGGTCCACGACCTTGATGCCGGTGATCAGAATTTCCGCCTCTGTCGACTGCTCGACATAGGACGGCGCATCCTGGTGAATGCCGCGACGCAGCGTCGTCATGATCGGGCCGGCATCGTCCACCGGCTCGCCGATCACGTTCATGATGCGGCCGAGCGTCTCCTCGCCCACGGGAACGGAAATCGAATCGCCTGTGTCGACCACGCGCTGGCCGCGCACCAGGCCTTCGGTGGAATCCATCGCGATGGTGCGGACCGTGTTTTCGCCCAGATGCTGCGCGACTTCCAGAACAAGGCGGTTGCCCATGTTTTCGGTCTCGAGCGCGTTCAGGATCTTCGGCAACACGCCGCCTTCGAAGGCCACGTCGACCACGGCACCGATCACCTGAGTGATCTTGCCGACAGCGCCATTGGCCGCCATCGGGGCCGCCATCGGGGCCGCCACCGGGGCCGCCGTCGAGCTTGTTGAAGTCTTCTTCGCCGCTGCGCTCTTGGTTGCGGAGGGAGCCTTCGCCGCTGCGCTCTTGGTTTCCGGGGTAGCTGCCTTAGCCATGTGTCTTACCCTCTTCAGTGACCTTCAGAGCGCTTCCGCGCCCGAAATGATTTCGATAAGTTCCTTGGTGATCTGCGCCTGTCGCCGACGGTTGTAGCTCATCGACAGCTTGGAGATCATTTCGCCGGCATTGCGGGTGGCGCTGTCCATGGCGGACATCTTCGCACCCATCTCGCCAGCAACATTTTCCAGAAGCGCCCGGAATATCTGCACCTTGATCGAGCGTGGCAGCAGGTCCTCGAGGATCTCCGTCGCTTCAGGCTCGTAGTCGTAGACCGCCGAGGCACCGTCAGCCACCTGGCTCGCGTCCCCCGCCTTTGCCGGGATCAGCTGCAGGGCCGTCGGAATCTGGCTGATAACCGACTTGAACTCGGAGTAAAACAGCGTGCAGACATCGAATTCGCCGCGTGCGAACATCGAGATCACCTTGTCACCGACCACTTCGGCCTGCACGAAGCTCATCTGCTTGACCTCGCGGAAGTCGACCTTCTCGACGATCAGCGCACTGTATTCACGGCGAAGGATATCGTTGCCCTTCTTGCCGACAGTGATGATCTTGACCGTCTTGCCCTGAGCCAGGAGGCTGCGCGCATGTTCGCGGGCGAACCGCGCGATCTGCGAATTGAAGCCACCGCACAACCCGCGTTCAGCGGTACAGACGACCAACAGATGCGTATCGTCCTTGCCGGTTCCACGCATCATCTTGGGAGCGTCATCGCCGCTGCCCACCGCCTGCGCGATGTTGGCCATGACAGCCGCCATCCGCTTCGAATAGGGCCGAGCCGCCTCGGCCGCCTCCTGGGCACGTCGCAGTTTCGCCGCGGCGACCATCTGCATCGCTTTGGTGATCTTCTGCGTCGCCTTGACGGAGGCGATCCGGTTTTTCAGATCCTTGAGTGAAGGCATCCGTTATCCGTCCTCGGTCTCTTGCTCTCAGGCAAATGTCTTGGCGAAAGTATCAATGGCGGACCGCAGCCGACCGCGAAGCTCGTCGCTGAGCGCCTTGTCCTTGCGGATCTGCTCAAGGACGTCCTTGCCTTCGCCGCGCATGTAGGCGAGCAGACCCTGTTCGAACTTGCCAACCTGGTTGACGGCGAGCTTGTCGAGATACCCGTTGACCCCGGCAAAAATCACAGCCACCTGCTCTTCCGTCTTCAATGGCGAGAACTGCGCTTGCTTGAGAAGCTCGGTCAAACGGGCACCGCGATTGAGCAGGCGCTGCGTGGCAGCATCGAGGTCGGACCCGAACTGCGCGAACGCCGCCATTTCGCGGTACTGCGCAAGCTCGCCCTTGATCGAGCCGGCAACCTGCTTCATCGCCTTGATCTGGGCGGCCGATCCCACACGGGACACCGACAGGCCGACGTTCACGGCCGGGCGGATGCCCTGATAGAAAAGCTCGGTCTCAAGGAAGATCTGGCCGTCGGTGATCGAAATGACGTTGGTCGGAATATAGGCCGACACGTCGTTGGCCTGGGTCTCGATGACAGGAAGCGCAGTCAGCGAACCCGCACCATGGGCGTCGTTGAGCTTGGCCGCACGTTCCAGCAGGCGCGAATGCAGATAGAACACATCGCCCGGATAGGCTTCGCGGCCCGGCGGGCGGCGCAGAAGCAGCGACATCTGCCGATAAGACACGGCCTGCTTGGACAGGTCGTCATAAGCGATGAGCGCGTGCATGCCATTGTCCCGGAAATACTCGCCGATTGCGCAGCCGGCAAACGGTGCCAGGAACTGCATCGGCGCGGGATCGGACGCGGTGGCGGCGATGATGACCGAGTACTTGAGCGCGCCGCGGTCTTCGAGAACCTTGACGAACTGTGCAACCGTCGAGCGCTTCTGGCCGACGGCCACATAGACGCAATAGAGCTTGTCGCCATCCGGACCGTTCTCGTGAATGGAGCGCTGATTGAGGAACGTGTCGAGAATGATGGCGGTCTTGCCAGTCTGGCGGTCGCCGATGACCAGCTCACGCTGGCCGCGACCCACCGGGATCAGCGCATCGATCGCCTTGAGACCGGTCGACATCGGTTCATGCACGGACTTGCGCGGCATGATGCCCGGCGCCTTGACGTCCACGCGCGAGCGGCTGGTTGCCTTGATCGGGCCCTTGCCGTCAATCGGGTTTCCGAGAGCGTCAACGACCCGGCCAAGAAGGCCTTCGCCGACAGGTACGTCCACGATCGAACCGGTCCGCTTGACGATGTCGCCTTCCTTGATGTCCCGGTCGGTTCCGAAAATGACCACGCCGACATTGTCGGTCTCAAGATTGAGCGCCATGCCCCGAATTCCGCCTGGGAACTCGACCATTTCGCCAGCCTGGACATTGTCAAGCCCGTAAACGCGGGCGATCCCGTCACCGACGGAAAGAACCTGACCAACTTCCGAGACTTCGGCTTCCTTGCCGAAATTTTTGATCTGGTCTTTGAGAATTGCGGAAATTTCCGCGGCGCGGATATCCATCAGCCAACCTCTTTCAGTGTATGCTTAAGAGTGGAAAGTTTGGTGCGAAGCGAGGTGTCGATCTGCCGCGAGCCCATCTTGACGACAAGACCACCCAGCAGCGACGGATCCACGGTGAGGCGGACCAAAACGGTTTTGCCGGTGACGCTCGACAGCGCAGCCGTGAGTTCTTTTTCTTGAGCGACGCTCAACACATGGGCGGAGCGGACATCCGCCGTGACCTCGCCGCGCTCACGCGCCACGATCTGGTGAAACGACGACACAATGGCCGGCACGGCAAACAGCCGACGGTTCTGGGCAACGACGCGCAGGAAATTTCCGACAAGGCCGCCGATCTGGGTTTTGACGACAAGCGCATCGATCGCCTTGAGCTGGTCTTCGGCCGAAAACACGGGACTGCGGACGAGACGCTTGAGGTCGTCGCTGCCGTCGATAAGCGCCTGAAACCGGTCAAGGTCCTGGGCTGTGGCGTCCACCGACCCGGCGTCGTTCGCCAGTTCGTACAGCGAGGAGGCATACCGTTCTGCCACACCGGAAATAGTCTGGGATTTGTCAGCCACGGGCGGGATTGTCTCTCGTTAGCGTCCAAGCCTCTTCGAGCGCCGCAGATGCGGAAAAAGAAGTGCTTGTTTTTGTTGCGTTTTCTTTCGGGCTCGGCGGGCTTTTCAGCGCATTTTTCCGCAAATGCGCGGTCCGTCTAGCATAGTGTGCGGGGACTCGCAACACGAAGCCGGGGCCTTATCGCATTGCAGCAGGCAACAATTCGACGCAGGCTCCGTTTTTTGTGCAGCCTATGGCCTTGCGGCTTCACAGAAAGCCCAGGCTATAGCCGAGCGGCAGGCCTGCGAGCGTGATTTCGAACAGAAACGAGAAGACATTGAACCGGGTGACCCCCCGGTCTGCAAGCATGGAAACAAGCCGGCCAAAAGCTGTGAAGGCCCAGCCTGCGCCGAGCGCGATATAGAGCAACGGCTGGGCAAACAGGATCGCGGCCAGACCTGTGCCGAGATAAAATCCCGCCATTGTTCCTCTCGCTTCAGATACGGCCTCTGGATGATCCGGTGCCGTCTGCAGGCGCAGGAGGGCGAGCGAGATACGCGGAGCGGCAAGCAGAACGAGCCCGAAGCCGACGGTCACGGCAGCCGAACCGAACGCGAGCCATTCGCCAACCGAAGTCGGGAAATAAAAATCGATCATCGTGAGGTCTCCGTCCCGGGACAAGTCAGCGCTCCAAGTCAGCGGGGCAAGCTTGCAGACAATGCGGGGCTTACAGCAAAGGCGGACGATCGGGAACCGTATTTCCGCCCGCCCCGCGCCAGGCTCGGTTTCTCTCGATCGCGATCAGGACGGGATCGGCGCCTGGCGTCCAAGGCGCCTTTCGCGGTTCATGATGTAGACGCCGCTCAGGCAAATGATCCCGGCTCCGACGAATGTCCACGTGTCGGGCACGTCACCGAAAACGAGATAGCCAAGCAGTGCCATCCACAGGATCTGGCTGTAGACGAAAGGTGCCACCTTGGAGGCGCTGACCAGGCGGCTCGCCCGCACGAGAAGGGCATGGCCGACGAAGCCGAACAGGCCGATGCTCACCAGGAGCAGCGCGTCAAAGGGCGTGCGCGGCATTTCCGCCACACTCCAGGCCATAGGGCCCAGGATGACCACGGCAAAGATGCAGGAATAGAAGACGAGGCTGAACTGGGTTTCGCTGGGCGCGAGCATACGCGTCAGGATCGAGTAGAGCGAATAGGACAGGGCGGCAAGAACCGACCAGATCACGGCCGGCGAGAAGACGTCGGTCCCCGGCCGCACCACGATCAGCACGCCGATGAAGCCGACCAGGATCGCTGCCCAGCGGCGCTTGCCGGCCCACTCCCCGAGCATGGGTCCTGCAAGCGCAGTGACGATCATCGGCGACGCCAGGAAAATGCTCGCCGTCAGCGCCAGCTGCAGGTCCCGCAAGGCAAGGAAATTGAACAGCGTGGAGGCGGGTAGAAGCACGCCCCGGGCGATCTGCAGCGACGGGCGGGCCATGCGGTACATGCCGCGGCCGCGCCAGCCGCCGAAGGCGACGACCGAGACCACGGCATGGCTGGCAAATCGACACCAGACCACGAATATCGCCGCATAGCCGGACGTGACCAGGTACTTGGCTGTGGTGTCGAGCAATGCAAAGGACAGGAAGGTGACCATCGCCATGGCCATGGCGACAGGCGGCATGGCCTCACGGTCGACATCAAGGCGCGGCGGAAGGGACACGGATGATGGGGGCCCGGAAGACGGGAGTTTCGAAGATGGCGGCATGGCTCAGCCCCAGCAACGAGGTTGGGCCAACGCCAGAAGTGTCTCGATCATGTCATGCATCCGCCTGCTCCTGAACCAACCATGGCATGGTGCCGCCCGTGCTACAATCAGAAGATGCGGCGCGACCGGCGGCCGCCTCACAGAAAACTCTGTGGATCGACATCCACCTGAACCTGCACGGAACCGCGCGTCCTGGGACCAGCCTTGATCAGGGCGCGCAGATACCCTTGCATGTCGCTGCCGCGCTGCCCGTGCAGCAGAAGCCGGAACCGATGCCGCCCGCGGATCACCGCCAGCGGTGCTTCTGCGGGGCCCAGAACCAGAATGTCGGAGTGGAGAGTGGCTGCGGCCCGCAGACCGCGTGCATGGGTTTCAGCCTCCACCCGAGTGGCGGCCGAAACAATCACCGAGGCGAGGCGTCCGAAGGGCGGCAGGAAGGCTTTGCGCCGCTCGTCTGTTTCGCGCGCGTAAAAGGCTTCTGGATCGGCCGACACGATGGCTTGCATCACCGGATGCTGCGGCTGGAAGGTCTGGATCAGACCCTGGCTCTTGAGCCCGGTGCGACCCGCCCGCCCGGTCACCTGCGAGAGAAGCTGATAGGTGCGCTCGGCTGCCCGCGGATCGCCGTTGGAAAGCCCGAGATCGGCGTCGACAACACCAACCAGCGTCATCAATGGAAAATTGTGACCTTTGGCGACGAGTTGGGTGCCGATGACAATGTCCGCCTCGCCGCGGGCGATCGCGTCGAGTTCGATCCTGAGACGGCGTGGTCCGCCCGCAAGATCGGAAGACAAGACGATGGTGCGGGCTTCGGGGAAATGGCGGTCCACCTCCTCGGCGATCCGCTCGATTCCCGGCCCGCATGCAACCAGGTGGTCGAAGGTCCCACATTCCGGGCAAGCCTTCGGTACCGGTTCGCCATGGCCGCACTGGTGGCACTGCAACTGACCGCGGAAGCGATGCTCCACAAGCCAGCTCGAACAGTCCGGGCACTCAAAGCGATGGCCGCACACCCGGCACAATGTCAGCGGCGCGTAGCCGCGCCGGTTCAAGAACAAGAGCGCTTGTTCCTTGCGGGCCAGCGTCTGACCGATCGCGGTCAGCAAAACCGGCGACAGGAAACCGCCGCGCCGCGCCGGATGCCTGCGCATGTCGACAAGCTTGAGATCGGGAAGGCTGGCATCGGCATAGCGGCTGGCCAGCCGGACATGGCAATACCGTGACTGGGCGGCATTCACCCGGCTTTCGATTGATGGCGTGGCCGAAGCCAGCACCAGCGGGATATCGGCAATCCGGGCCCGGACAACGGCCATGTCGCGGGCATTGTAGAAGACCCGGTCTTCCTGCTTGTAGGCCGGGTCATGTTCCTCGTCGACCACAATAAGGCCGAGATCGCGGAACGGCAGGAACAGCGCCGAGCGGGCACCGGCCACCACGCTGATGTCGCCCGTTGCGGCCTGCCGCCAGACTTTTTCACGGATGCGCGGCGGAAGCTCCGAATGCCACTCGGCCGGTCGCGCGCCGAAACGGTCGTGAAAGCGGTCCAGAAAAACCGACGTGAGGGCAATTTCCGGCAACAGGATCAGCACCTGGCGACCTTGCCGGACTGCTTCGGCGACAGCCTCGAAATAGACTTCGGTCTTGCCCGATCCGGTCACGCCATCAAGCAGGCTGACCTGGAACTGCCGCTTTCGCACCTCCGCCGAAAGACGCGCGCCAGCATCCGACTGGTCGTTTTCGAGAACCTTGCCGCCGTAGTCGGGGTCGGGCGCGGCAACAACGGGCGGTGGCGCCAAGCGCACCGTTTCGAACGCGCCCTGGGCGATGAGCCCGTCGACGACGCCCGCCGAGACGCCTGCGGCATGGGCAAGACCAGACCGTGTCCAGGCCATGCCATCGGCGGCCAGCGCCAGCACCCGCCCGCGCGCAACCGTCACCCGTTCAGGACTGGTGCCGGTCAGCCTGAGGGCATCAATCATGGGCTCTGGATCAAAGGCGGCCGGTGCCCTGAGCGCCATCCGCGCCACCAGTCCCGGCGGCGAGAGCGTATAGGCGGCCACCCAGTCGATGAACCGTCGCATGCTCGCATCAAGAGGTGGACAGTCGAAGATCTGCGCGATCGGCCTGAGTTTCCCCGGATCGACCTGGTCGGCCTCCCCATCCCAGATCACCCCCGGCACCAGGCGCGGACCAAGCGGCACCTGCACGATCTGGCCTGCTACCACCTCCGAGCCTTCGGGCACCGCGTAGGAGAACGGGCGGTCCGCAGGCATGGGCACCAGCACCGGAACGGCTTTTCTCGAGCCGACGAGCGGCGGATTTTGTCGCGAATCTGTGTCCATTTGGCGTGACCTTGCCCCCGCTTTCGTCTAAAGGAAAGCCGCAAGATCACACAGGGCCGGCGCAGCATCCGGCATTTTGATTTCTGGGAGCAAAACATGAAGTTCTTTGTCGACACCGCTGACGTCAACGAGATCCGCGAACTCAACGATTTGGGCCTGATCGACGGCGTGACGACCAACCCGTCGCTGATCCTGAAATCGGGCCGCAACATCACCGAGGTGACCAAGGAGATCTGCGCCATCGTCGAAGGCCCGGTTTCTGCCGAGGTCACAGCGACCGATTACGACCAGATCATGAAGGAAGCGGCCGTCTTGGCGAAGATCGCCGACAACATCTGCATCAAACTGCCGCTGACGCTTGATGGACTGAAAGCCTGCCGCGCACTGACCCGCGACGGCCACAAGACCAATGTGACGCTGTGTTTCTCGGCCAATCAGGCGCTTCTGGCGGCCAAGGCCGGGGCGAGCTTCATCTCGCCGTTCATCGGCCGCCTTGACGACATCGCCATGGACGGCATGGACCTGATCCGCGAAATCCGCCAGATCTACGACAATTACGGCTTCGAGACGGAAATTCTGGCGGCCTCCATCCGCACGGTCAACCATGTCAGGCAGGCTGCCCTGATCGGGGCCGATGTGGCGACAGCGCCTGCAGGCACCATCAAGGCTCTCGTCAAGCACCCGCTGACCGACAAGGGTCTGGAAACCTTCCTGGCCGACTGGGCCAAGACCGGCCAGACGATCGCCTGAGCCTCCGCATCTTCTGCGACCGCCGTCGTTGCGCCGTCGTCGCGCCGTCGTTGCGCTGTCAATCGGGGGAGAGCGTGCGCATCCAGACGGGATGTGGTCTGTGCATGCTTCGGTTCGGGGAAGGCTGGCAGGCCAATCAGGAGGCCAGACGGGCCGGGTGGGTCTGCTGGGTCTTCAACTCGGCCGCCGGTGCCACGAAAACCGCGTCCGCATCCTGTGCCAGTGCATGCACCGTATGGGACTCAAGCGCCAGCGTCACTGCCACCGGGTCGCCATCCAGAACTTCTGGGGGAATGACATGGCCGACGGTAAAACTGAATGTCTTGCGCTTCTTGTTGAGCAGTTCGTGAAACACCGTCATGTCCCGCAATTCGGTCGAATGCTTGGACAGCCAGTAGAACAGCCCCGAGTTGCGCGCAGCGATATGAACCGGCACGATCGGCAGATTGTGCTTGCGCGCCAGGCTGACGGCCGAAATCTTCCACGGGCGTTCGGTCAGGCAGCCTTCGTTCCAGAAAGCTATTCGGCCCGACGGAAAAAGAACCGTGGCTTTTCCCTCCTGCATCGCGCGCTGGGTCAGTTCAAGGGTCTCGCGCGTCTTGCCGCGGGATTTGTGTTCGGCGCGCCATTCCACCGGAATGATTATCTCGGAAAACCGCGGACTGACGCGCACCGCATCCCGGTTCGCAAAGATCATCATGTCCGGCCGACGCTCGCGCAGGAAATCGAAGCTCGCAACTCCGTCGGCTATGCCTGTGGGATGATTGGCCACCATCAGGAAGCCGCCACTGGCGGGAATCCTCTCGCTGTTGACCGAGCGGATGTCGAGATTGAGAAGTCCGCTTAAATAGGAGAAGGCATCAAAACCCGACATTCCAGCGATGGCCTCGGCAAGTTCGATCGCCCCGCGATAATGCAGCGTCGCATAGAGAAATGGCCGCACCAGCGGCCAGGCCGGATGGGCCACGAGGGTACCGCCCCGCTCCTTGATCAACTGATCGACGATGTGTCCCGGATTGCCCTGTGCAAAGGTGAGCAACCGGCTCGAAATCCCCGCAGCGCTCTGTGTCGGCATCGGTCCCCGCTCCTGTAACGTTCGTTGCACCTGTGCCTGGTGGATTAAATTTGGCATTTGGTGCCGATTTTCGGTTGGCGCTCAAAACCAAATGTCAAATTCACAAAATCCACTCCAATCATACCCTTGCCGGTGGTTTTCTGGTCCCGATATTTGCGCAACCGGATGCGGCAACGGGATGCAGATGCTGGATACAAACCACCAGGTGTCCGGGCGGATCGGCTCGTCCGGATGCAGAATTCAGTAGTCGGCGATTGTGATGCGATCATGACACACACCGCCGCGACAAGGGCAGTGTTTACCGCTCCCTAATGGTAAAATGCCAAACTCGCCAAAAGGTTCACGTCGCCACCTTGGAAAATGCCCCCACGTCTAGGATTACACGATGAATGCCCCGCTTGTCACCTGCCAGCCCGATGTCGCGCACCAAAAGGAGCGCTGGCTGTCGCAACTCTCCCGCGAGCGACGTCTGGCGGAGAACACGGTGGAAGCCTATGATCGCGACCTGCGCCAGTTTCTTGCCTTCATGACCGTCCATCTGGGCGGTCCCCCGGCACTTGCCGACCTGCGCGATCTCAAACCTCTTGATCTGCGTGCCTTTCTCGCCGAACGGCGGCGCAACGGCGCGGCCGCAAGAACGCTCGGTCGCTCGCTGGCGGGCATCCGATCGTTCCTGCGTCATCTCGAGCGGGCTGGCCTCGCCAACGCTGCGGGCATCGCCGGGATGCGGGCGCCGAGACAACCGAAATCGCTTCCCAAGCCGGTCTCCGCATCCGAAGCGCTCAGACTTGTCGACATCGACCAGCAGCTTGCGGAGGAACCATGGATCGCGGCGCGAAATGCCGCTGTCCTGATGCTTCTCTATGCCTGCGGCCTGCGCATCTCCGAGGCGCTGGCGCTGACCCGAGACGATCTCGACGGCGAGACTGCGAGCCTGCGCGTGCGCGGGAAGGGCGGAAAGACACGGATCGTTCCGTTGCTGTCGGTGGCGCGGCAGGCCGTGCAGGACTATCTCGTCTTGTGTCCGTTCTCCCCCGGACCCGGCAAACCGCTGTTCCGTGGTGCCCGCGGCGGCGTGCTTCAGCCTGAAATCGTCCAGAAGGAAATGCGCAAGCTGCGGTCGGCCTTCGATCTGCCCGACACAGCCACTCCACACGCCTTGCGCCATTCCTTTGCCACCCATCTGCTTGCTGGCGGCGGCGATCTGAGAACCATTCAGGAATTGCTCGGCCACGCCAGCCTGTCGACCACGCAGGTCTATACCGGTGTCGACGCCGCCCGCCTGATGGACGTTTATGATCGAGCCCATCCCCGCGCCTGACTTCAGCGCCCAACTTCCAGGCCCAACTTCCGCGCCCCGTCGTCCCGCGCCGTGTCCATGGCGATCCGTCACATCCCCGGTTTCGGCCTGCGTCTTGCTCTACGCCGAAGCGCCCAGGGGCGAATGACAGCGCCGCGCATCCAATGGGATGCGTAAATGCCGCTGTAAACAATCGAATGAATGCATGTCCATTATCGCACAAATGAATCCATTTGTGCGCGACATGCATTAAGCAGGCATTCACCATCCCCCTGAGGGGTGAGCCACGGTTAACCTGTTCGTCGCTGCTGATCGCCTACCATCTGGCACGAAACCCAACAGGATGGTTCGTTCATGCAATATCCGCCCAGACGCCCGCCGCTTCAGGCCGCCCGAGCCGGCCTGCCAGGATTGGCTTTTGCCATCGGAGCATCGCTGCCCATGGTCCTGCTCGCGCTGCTCGCCGCTGGCTTGCTGCTTGGAACCGTCAAGGTTCGTGCCGAGGGCGGGACTGGAACCGGTGCCGTCTGCGAGGGCAGGAATCTGGCGGACGAGCTTGCCGCAACCAACCCCGACGCTCTTGAAGCCGCCCGGGCTGAAGCCGCAGCTGTTCCCCATGGCAAGGGCAAATTATGGAAGATCGAGAAACCGGGTCTGGCGCCCTCCTGGCTGTTTGGCACCATGCACATCACCGATCCGCGCGTCGTCCGTATGCCGGACGCGGCTCGAACCGCTTTTGAGGCCGCAAACACGGTGGTGATCGAAACCATCGACATTCTTGATCCTGCCAAGGCTCAGGCGGCGTTGCTGGCGAGGCCCGAACTCGTCATGTTCACAGATGGCAATACCCTGGTCTCATTTCTGAGCGAGGACGACGCCAGACTGGTCGAGAGCGAACTTTCGCGCCGGGGCATTCCGCTGGCGCTTGTTTCCCGCATGAAGCCCTGGATGGTGGCCGGCATGCTGGCGCTGCCGGACTGCGAGCTGACACGAAAGACCAATGGCGCTGAATTTCTCGACATCAAGATAGCCAGCGACGCGCAAAAGGCGGGCAAGACCCTGCTTGGCCTTGAAAGCATCGGCGAGCAGATGGCTGCCATGGCCGATCTGCCGATCGAGTTTCACATTCGCGGTCTGGTCGAGACCATCCATCTTGCCGAACTGATGCCCGACATCATGACCACCATGACCGAACTTTATCTCGAAGGCGAAATCGCCCAGATCATGCCCATCATCATGGCTGCCGGGCCCGAGGCAAATGCCAATGACATCGACGGATACGCTGCATTCGAAAAACGCATCGTGCTGATGCGCAATCATGTGATGGCCGAGCGCGCGGCACCGATTCTGCAGAATGGCGACGCCTTCATCGCCGTCGGCGCTCTTCATCTGCCAGGCGAGGAAGGGCTGGTTTCGCTGCTGCGCAAGGCCGGATACACGCTCACCGGGATCGATAGCTGAGGCCGCCAGCGGATCGCTCGCCACGCCCGATCAGGAATCATGTCGAACTGAAATCGGCAGAACCGCACGCGCCGCCCGTCAGATGTGCAGCGACTTGGCGAACGTGCCCAGCGCCGCCTCTCGCACTGCTTCCGACATCGTCGGATGGGCGTGACAGGTGCGCGCCAGATCCTCAGAGCTGCCGCCGAATTCCATCAGGACCGCGATCTCGTGGATGAGGTCGCCTGCGCCCACGCCAATGATATGAGCACCGAGAACCCGGTCGGTCGCGGCATCCGCCAGGATTTTGACCATGCCATCGGTGGCTTGAATGGCGCGCGCACGGCCGTTCGCCGTGAACGGGAATTTGCCAGCCTTGTAGGCAATTCCCGCCGTCTTGAGCTCTTCCTCGGTCTTGCCCACCGAGGCCACTTCCGGGCTTGTGTAGACCACGCTCGGGATGACGTCGTAATTCACATGGCCCGCCTGACCCGAGAGAATCTCGGCAAGCGCCACGCCCTCGTCCTCCGCCTTGTGCGCAAGCATGGGTCCGACAATGACGTCGCCGATGGCATAGATGCCAGAAATATTGGTCTGATAGTGGTGGTCCGTGCGCACCCGCCCGCGCTCATCCATCACCACACCCGCTTCGGCAAGTCCAAGACCCTCCGTATAAGGTTTGCGGCCGGTTGCAACCAGCACGATGTCTGCCTTGATCTCATCGGCCGCCCCGCCCTTTGCAGGCGCGAACATCACCTTGGCGCCGTCGCCCGACGCCTCGACCCCGGTCACCTTCGAGCCGAGCTTGAAGGTCAGGCCCTGCTTGGCGAGAATCCGCTGGAACTGCCTGGACACTTCCTGATCCATGCCGCCAAGGATGCCGTCGAGATATTCGATGACAGTCACCTTGGCACCGAGCCGCGCCCACACCGATCCAAGCTCAAGCCCGATGACGCCGCCACCGACCACGATCAGCGTGTCGGGAACCTTGTCGAGCGCAATGGCACCGGTGGAGGAGACAATCACCTTCTCGTCAATGTCGACCTTGACACCGGGGATGCCCGCCACGTCCGAGCCGGTGGCGATGATGATGTTGCGGGTCTCGATTTCGCTGACTGTGCCGTCGGTAGCGGTCACCGCGACCTTGCCCTCGCCCAGCACCTTGCCCATGCCGGTGAAGCGGTCGATCTTGTTCTTCTTGAACAGGAAGGCGACACCCTCGACATTGGCTTTCACCACCGCATCCTTGTGGCCCATCATTTTGGCAAGATCGAGCTTGGGCGTCCCCACATCAACCCCGAGCGCCGCCATCCCATGGCCGGCCTGATGGAACATTTCGGAGGCGTACAGCAGCGCTTTTGACGGAATGCAGCCAATGTTGAGGCAGGTGCCGCCGAGCGTGGCGCTCTTTTCGACCACGCCGACCTTGAGGCCAAGCTGTGCCGCCTTGATGGCGCAGACATAGCCGCCCGGACCGGATCCGATGATGATGACGTCATAGCTCATGTTTTCAGGGTCCTTCATGGATCAGAATGTCATTCCTGGCAGCCGCGCAGGCGAAAACCGTCCAGCGGCGCGACCGACAGGCCTTTGGCACCCCAGGCGGAGGATTGCCGCATCGCAGCGCTGAAATCGGGCAGCAGCAGCGTCGAACCTGCGGCATGGTCAGATCCCGACGGTTGCAGATACTGCACATTGCCGGTGGTATCGACGGTATAGGCAGGACCTTGCCAGACGGTGCAGGCGTCGATCTCCGCGCCGGTGGCGTCGCCCTCCGGGCAGCTGTGCATGACGATCACCCAGGGGCGTTCGGGCTCTCCCGCCCGCATCACCACGCCGTCAAGCGCAACACCATTTTCGGGAAAGGTCATTTTGAAGCGGTGCTCCATGCCGTCTTCCGGTCGCATCTGACCCAGGAAGGCAATTTCGCCAGACGCCTGTTCCTCAGCATACACGGCAAGTTCCTGCGGGCAATCGGCCCATGCCTGCACGGTCACAAGGACCAGCGCAAGCGCCGTCAAGCTCCCCAACGGAGAGCAGGCAACCGCCGCTTTGGCGAAGGGTGTGCCGGGCAACTTCACCAATCAGCTCGCCAGCTGAAGGATGGTTGCTTGGCTGTCGGCGCGCTTGCGCAGGGATTCGGATCCGAAATCGATCTCGTCTCCATCTCCATCGATCCAGAAAACGCGGCGTCCGGCGTCGTCGATCCTGACGTCATCAAACATCTCGGGAGCGTTTCGCGGAAAGCCGAAAACGTCGCCGTCGCAAAGCACCGGCTGCAGATCCGCCAACGCGGTATGAGTGTCTTCCCGTGTGATCTTCAGCGCGCCATAGAGTGCAGGCCCGGCGGCAACTATGCGAAGGACTCGGCTCATTGTCGTCTCCCAGGCTTTTGCATTGCGGCTGCAGCATACCATGGCGCCATCGGGGCCGCACGACGAGTTTCCACCCAATCCAGCACTTGCGGCGTGTTTGGACGGCGGCAGCCGACCCCGCATGACCGGCACCGGGGCGATCGCGATCTGCGCGACGTCTCCTGAGATCTCGGCATGGGCATGGGGCGGTGGATGGCCACCATCGGAAATCTGCATCATCACCCCGTCCACGATTGCAAGCGTCGGCATCTGGCAACCGGCTCAGAGATCGAGGACCAGACGCTCGGGATCTTCCAGGCTTTCCTTGACGCGGACGAGGAAAGTGACCGCATCCTTGCCGTCCACGATCCGGTGGTCGTAGGACAGCGCCAGATACATCATCGGCCGGATCACCACCTGGCCGCCGACGGCAACCGGACGATCCTGGATCTTGTGCATGCCGAGAATGCCTGACTGCGGCGAATTCAGGATCGGTGACGACATCAGCGAACCATAGACGCCGCCATTGGAAATAGTGAATGTGCCGCCCTGCATGTCGGCCATCGACAGTTCGCCGTCCCGTGCCGCCTTGCCCAGACGCCCGATTTCCTTCTCGATTTCGGCAATGCCCATGGCGTCGGCGTCGCGAACGACCGGAACCACCAGGCCTTTGTCGGTCCCCACCGCCACGCCGATGTGGCAGAAATTCTTGTAGATGATGTCGGTGCCGTCGATCTCCGCATTGACGGCGGGAATCTCCTTGAGCGCGTGGCAGACCGCCTTGGTGAAAAAGCCCATGAAGCCGAGCTTGACGCCATGCTTCTTCTCGAAAAGCTCCTTGTAGCGGGTCCTCAGACCCATCACCGCGCTCATGTCCACCTCGTTGTAGGTGGTCAGCATGGCGGCCGTGCTCTGCGCTTCCTTCAACCGACGGGCGATTGTCTGGCGCAGGCGGGTCATCTTCACCCGCTCTTCGCGTGGCCCGTCGCTGTTGCTCGAAGCCGGCCCCGCGACTTTCGGCGTCTCGGCCGGCGAACTGGCCGCGCCCTTGGACAGCGCGTCGAGCACATCGCCCTTGAGCACCTGACCGCGCTTGCCGGTTCCCGACACGTGATCGGCGGACATGCTGTTTTCGGCCATCAGTTTCTGCGCTGCCGGTGCGGCAGGCATGTCTGATCCGCTCTTGGCCGCAGGCATGTCCGATCCGTCCTTGGTGGCGGACTTGGGCGCCTCTTCCTTGACCGGAGCTGTGGCCTTGGCGGGCTCGGCTGCTTTCGCAGGAACGGCCGCGCCGGAAGCGTCTCCCACCTGACCCAGGAGAGCGTTGACCCCCACGGTTTCCCCGTCCTTGGCCAGGATCTCGGTCAGAACGCCTGCGACCGGCGAGGGCACTTCGATGGACACCTTGTCGGTTTCAAGCTCAAGCAGAGGTTCGTCGACCTTGATGGTGTCGCCGACCTTCTTGTACCATTTGCCGATGGTGGCTTCGCTGACGGATTCGCCCAAGGTGGGGACGCGGATTTCGGTGGCCATGGATAAGTTCCGTTCTTTCTCAATCTGACGGGCGAAAACGAAGGCAGCGTCAGCCGCCCAACGCATCCTCGAGGAAGGCTTCGAGCTGGGCGAGATGTCGCGACATCAGGCCGGTGGCCGTAGAGGCCGAGGCCGGACGTCCGGTGTAGCGCACACGCTGGTATTTGGCGTCGATATGGGCAAGCACCCATTCGAGATAGGGGTCAATGAAGGACCAGGCACCCATGTTCTTGGGTTCCTCCTGGCACCAGACCATTTCCGCATTGCGAAAGCGCGTCAGTTCCGTGATCAGCGCTTTGGCCGGGAATGGATAGAGCTGTTCGAGCCGGAGCAGATAGACATCGGTGATGCCACGCTTTTCGCGGTCCTCATAGAGATCGAAATAGACCTTGCCCGAACACATCACGACGCGACGGATCTTGGCATCCTTGACGAGCTTGATCGGCTCGGTCTTGAGCACTTCCGCATCATCCCAGAGCAGGCGATGGAACGACGTGTCCCCCGCCATTTCCGACAACGTCGATACGGCCCGCTTGTGGCGAAGCAACGATTTGGGGGTCATCATGATCAGCGGCTTGCGGAAATCGCGCTTCAGCTGCCGACGCAGGATGTGGAAGAAATTGGCCGGAGTGGTACAGTTGGCAACCTGCATGTTGTCTTCGGCGCACATCTGCAGGAAACGCTCGAGACGCGCGGAGGAATGCTCCGGTCCCTGCCCTTCATAGCCATGTGGCAGCAGGCAGACCAATCCAGACATGCGGAGCCACTTGCGCTCCCCCGACGATATGAACTGATCGAAGAGCACCTGCGCCCCGTTTGCGAAGTCTCCGAACTGCGCTTCCCAGAGCGTCAGCGCATTGGGCCGCGCCAGCGAATAGCCGTATTCGAAGCCGAGAACGGCTTCCTCCGACAGCATCGAGTTGATGACCTCGTAGCGGGCCTGGGTGGGTGACAGGTTGGCGAGCGGGATGTAGCGCTCCTCGGTGTCCTGGTCATAGATGACCGAATGGCGCTGCGAGAAAGTGCCGCGTTCGCAATCCTGCCCTGAAAGCCGGATCTTGGTGCCTT
Source organism: Hyphomicrobiales bacterium (assembly GCA_038325465.1). Classification (GTDB taxonomy): domain Bacteria; phylum Pseudomonadota; class Alphaproteobacteria; order Rhizobiales; family Rhizobiaceae; genus Hoeflea. Next base: position 37,699 of record JBBQJA010000003.1, read on the forward strand.
CCACGCAGAGCGAACCGAAAGCCAGCGCCTCGCCCATCGCCCAGTCGATTCCCTCGCCGGTCTCCACCATCTTTGCGCGGTTTTCCATAAATCGGCGGATGGTCCGGTGGGCTTCGAAGCCTTCTGGGATATCGGACAGTTTCTTGCCGATCTCGCGCAGCGCCTTGATCGGCATCGACGTCCTGCCGCGGCGCTGTTCGTCCTGGTTGTCGGCCGTCCGAAGACCCGACCATTGGCCGTCGAGCCAATCCGCCTTGTTGGGCTTGTAAGCCTGGCCGATGTCGAATTCCGTTTCAAGATGGGCGCGCCAGTCGGCCTTCATCTTCTCGAATTCGCCCTCTGTGATGACGCCCTCATCGATCAGCCGCCTGGAATAGATCGAGACGACCGTCTCGTGGCTGCGGATCTTTTCATACATCTTGGGCTGTGTGAACGCCGGTTCGTCGCCTTCGTTGTGGCCGAAGCGGCGATAGCAGAACATGTCGATGACGACGGGCTTGTGGAACTTCATCCGGAATTCGGTGGCGACCTTGGCTGCATAGACCGTGGCTTCAGGATCGTCGCCGTTGACGTGGAAGATCGGGGCTTCGATCATCTTGGCCACATCCGACGGATAAGGAGAGGACCGCGAAAAAGCCGGATTGGTGGTGAAGCCGATCTGGTTGTTGATGATGAAATGCACAGTGCCGCCGACGCGGTGGCCACGCAGACCACTCAGCCCGAGGATTTCGGCAACCACGCCCTGACCGGCGAAGGCAGCGTCGCCATGCAGCAGCAGCGGCATCACCTTGACCCGTTCGCGCAAGGGAACGATGTCACCTTCGAAAACGGTGGCAAGCATGTCCTGTTTGGCGCGGGCCTTGCCCATGACCACCGGATTGACGATTTCGAGATGCGACGGATTGGCCGTCAGCGACAGATGCACCTTGTTGCCGTCGAACTCCCGGTCCGAGGAAGCGCCCAGATGGTACTTCACGTCACCCGAACCTTCGACGTCGTCTGGCTTGAAGGAGCCGCCCTTGAACTCATGAAACACCGCCCGGTGCGGCTTGGCCATGACGTTTGTCAAAACGTTCAGTCGACCGCGATGGGCCATGCCGAAGACGATCTCCTTCAGACCCAGGTTGCCGCCGCGCTTGATGATCTGTTCAAGCGCAGGGATGAGCGATTCAGCGCCATCAAGGCCAAACCGCTTGGTGCCCTTGTATTTTACATCGATGAACTGCTCAAAGCCCAACGCCTCGATGAGCTTCTGCAGAATCGCCCGCTTGCCCATGTCGGTGAAGTCGACACGCTTGTCGGGTCCCTCGATCCGCTCCTGAATCCAGGCCTTTTCCTCCGGATTGGAGATATGCATGAATTCCACGCCGAGCGTGGAGCAATAGGTGCGCTCAAGGATCTCGAGCATCTCCCGAATTGTCGCGTATTCGAGGCCAAGGACGTGGTCGATGAAAATCTTCCGGTCGTAGTCGGCTTCGGCAAAACCGTAAGCCGCAGGCGACAATTCGTTGTAGTCCTCCACCGGCTGGGCGAGGCCGAGCGGATCAAGCTTTGCATGCAGATGGCCGCGCATGCGGAACGCGCGGATCATCATCAGCGCGCGCACTGAATCGCGCGTTGCCTGCAGCACATCGGCACCATCGACGGGCTCGGCTGCGCTTTCGGCCTTGCCCTTCACCTTGTCGGAGACGACCGTTTCAACCGAACCCCAGTTGCCGTCCAGCGCCGAGACCAGTTCGCCATTTGCAGACGGCGGCCAGTTGGTCCGCTTCCAGGAGGCACCGGCCGCGTTCTTCTTGACATCGGCCTTCTCGTCCTTGAGGTCCCGGAAGAACTCTTGCCATTCGGCTGACACGCTTGCAGGGTCATCCTGGAAGCGGGCGTACATGTCCTCGATATAGGCGGCATTGCCGCCATAAAGAAACGATGTCTCGGCAAAAATGTCGTTGGCTTCGTCGATGCGTGCCATCAGCTTTACCTGTGTCAGGGCCTTGCGCCCCGCTCCTCTTGCCGGACGCCCGCGCGTGGGTCCGGATCTGTTGATCTGCAGCCATTGCAGACGGCCTTGCCAGTGCGGAGGCTCTGAGGCGACCCGCACCGGCCTGTTCATTCAACCCTTGAGGACGCCTACCAGCGTCTTGCCGAGACGCGCGGGCGAGGGCGACACCGTAATGCCTGCCGCTTCCATGGCGGCGATCTTGTCCTCGGCACCTCCCTTGCCGCCCGAGATCACCGCACCGGCATGGCCCATCGTGCGGCCCGGAGGGGCGGTACGGCCGGCGATGAAGCCAGCCATCGGCTTCTTGCGGCCGCGCTTGGCTTCGTCGATCAGGAACTGCGCCGCATCTTCCTCAGCCGAGCCTCCGATCTCGCCGATCATGATGATCGAATGGGTGTCGGGATCGGCCAGGAACATCTCCAGCACGTCGATGAACTCGGTGCCTTTGACAGGGTCACCGCCGATACCGACGGCAGTCGACTGGCCAAGGCCCTCATTGGTGGTCTGGAACACCGCCTCATAGGTGAGCGTGCCCGAGCGCGACAGGATACCGACCGAGCCCTTCTTGAAGATATTGCCTGGCATGATGCCGATCTTGCATTCATCGGGGGTGAGGACGCCCGGGCAGTTCGGACCGATGAGCCGCGATTTGGAGGCGTCAAGCCGGGCCTTGGCGCGGATCATGTCCTGCACCGGAATGCCTTCAGTGATGCAGACGATGAGATCGATCTCGGCCTCGATCGCCTCGATGATGGCGTCCGCAGCACTTGCAGGCGGCACATAGATGACGGACGCCGTGGCGCCTGTCCTTTCCTTGCCTTCGGCGACGGTGGCGAAGATCGGAAGCGATTCGCCCCCGGAACCAGCCCAGGTCCCGCCGCCCTTCTTGGGATGAATGCCGCCGACCATCTTGGTGCCGTGATAAGCCAGCGCCTGCTCGGTGTGGAAAGTGCCGGTCTTGCCGGTCAGACCTTGCACGAGGATCCTGGTGTTCTTGTCGATGAGAATGGACATCTGTTGCGACTATCCTGTTTCGGCTATTTGTCGGAGGGTGATTGCAGTCGGCTGACGCCAGACCCGTTCCGCCAACTCGGCGATGTGTTCTGGCGGGTTTGCGAATCGGGAGTGATCGGCCCGTCGCGAAGTAAACCTCGGCGGGTATCACGACCTCGAAATTCCGGGTAGTCGATGTCTAGCCGATCCTCAACGTAGGCTTTGACGAGTTCGTTGACCGAGACACTGCGCCAACCTGCACACGCCGCGAGCATCGACATGGTTTCCTCGTCGAAAGTGATCGTTACCTGATGCGCTTCCATCGTGCTACCTATCCGGTCCGAGTATCGACCTGCTGCTCCTTCAACCCTTGACCGCCTTGACGATCTTCTGCGCGGCATCGTCAAGATCGTCGGCCGATATCACGTTGAGACCGCTTTCGTTGATGATCTTCTTGCCGAGTTCGACATTGGTGCCTTCGAGCCGCACCACCAGCGGAACCGTAAGGCCCACATCCTTGACGGCGGCGACCACGCCTTCGGCAATGACATCGCATTTCATGATGCCGCCGAAGATGTTGACCAGGATGCCTTTGACGGCAGGGTCGGCCGTGATGATCTTGAAGGCGGCCGTCACCTTTTCCTTGGACGCGCCGCCGCCCACGTCAAGGAAATTGGCGGGCTCCGCGCCGTAAAGCTTGATGATGTCCATGGTTGCCATGGCAAGGCCCGCGCCGTTGACCATGCAGCCGATGTTGCCATCGAGCGCCACATAGGCAAGATCATGTTTGGAGGCCTCGATCTCCTTTTCGTCTTCTTCGGTCGTGTCGCGCAATTCCATGATGTCGGGATGCCGGAAAAGCGCGTTGTTGTCGAAGGAGACCTTGGCGTCGAGCACGCGCAACCGGCCGTCTGTCATGACGACAAGCGGATTGACCTCAAGCAGGCTCATGTCGGTCTCGGTAAAGGCCTTGTAGAGAATTGGAAACAGGCTGCCTGCGTCGGTTCGCGCCTGGCCCTCGAGCTTGAGCGCATCGGCAAGGTGTGCCACGTCTGCCAAGGTCACGCCGGCCATCGGGTCGATGGCGACGGTGATGATCTTCTCGGGCGTGTCATGGGCGACGGCCTCAATGTCCATGCCGCCTTCGGTGGAGACCACAAAGGCCACCTGGCCGACGGTCCGGTCGACCAGGATCGACAGATAAAGCTCGCGGTCGATGTCGGCCCCATCTTCGATATAAAGTCGGTTGACTTGCTTTCCGGCAGGTCCGGTCTGTTTGGTCACCAGTGTGTTGCCAAGCATCTCTCTTGCATTCGAAACAACTTCGTCGATCGACCGGGCCAGCCGCACGCCGCCCTTGGCGTCTGCGCCAAGTTCCTTGAACTTGCCCTTGCCACGGCCGCCGGCATGGATCTGGCTCTTGACGACGTAAAGTGGACCGGGCAGCGAACGCGCCGCCTTTTCCGCTTCCGCCGCGTCCATGATGGCAACGCCATCGGAAACCGGCGCACCAAAGACCTTGAGCAGAGCCTTGGCCTGATATTCGTGAATGTTCATGGGAACTCCCTTGAAAGAATGGCGGCCGCTGCGCCTATTTGAGGTTGGGCGCGATGCTGATGCAGGCTTCACAGAGGCCCGCGACGGCACCGACCGACTGGTCGAAGGCCTTCTGCTCGGTCTTGTTCAGCTCGATCTCGATGATTCGCTCCACGCCACCTTCGCCGATGATGCACGGCACGCCCACATACATGTCCTTGACGCCATACTGTCCCGACAGATGCGCGGCGCAAGGCAACACGCGCTTCTTGTCCTTGAGATAGGACTCCGCCATCAGGATGGCCGACGCGGCAGGCGCATAATACGCGGACCCGGTCTTGAGCAGGCCGACGATCTCCGCACCGCCGTCGCGTGTGCGTTGAATGATCGATTCGAGCTTTTCCCTGGTCGTCCAGCCCATCTTGACCAGATCCGGCAAGGGGATTCCGGCAACCGTGGAATAGCGCGCCAGCGGCACCATCGTATCGCCGTGGCCACCCAGCACGAAGGCAGTGACGTCTTCGACAGAAACCTTGAACTCTTCAGCCAGAAAATGCGTGAAGCGGGCGGAATCGAGCACGCCGGCCATGCCGACGACCTTGTTCACGGGCAGACCCGAAAACTTTTGCAGTGCCCAGACCATGGCGTCGAGCGGATTGGTGATGCAGATGACAAAAGCGTTGGGGGCATATTTCTTAATGCCCGCGCCCACCTGCTCCATCACCTTGAGATTGATGCCGAGCAGGTCGTCGCGGCTCATGCCGGGCTTGCGGGCGATGCCTGCGGTGACGATACACACATCCGCATCCTGGATGGCGGCATATTCATTGGCACCCGACATGTGGGCATCGAAGCCTTCCACCGGTGCCGACTGGGCGATGTCCAGCGCCTTGCCCTGCGGCGTGCCTTCTGCGATATCGAACAAAACGATGTCGCCGAGTTCCTTCAATGCCGCCAGATGCGCCAGCGTGCCGCCAATCATGCCCGAGCCGATCAATGCAATCTTCTTGCGTGCCATTCCTGTAAGTCTCCGCGATCCGTTGTCTGCTGCAGCGCCGCATCCGGCGCTTCCAATGCGCCCGACGCCTTAGACTTATTCCTTGTTACAGGCAACACGAACTTTCAAACGCAAAATTTTCAATCGTTTAGGGTTAGAAATATTTACGTAAGCGTCAAAGTTCTGACGCCGGGCCAAGTAGTCTTGTCGGCTGCGCTGCCTGGCTTGCCGCCAGATAGTCCGTGCTTTGCATCTCCGTGAGCCGAGAGGACGTGCGAGCAAACTCAAACATTTCCGTCCCGCTACTTGCGCTGTAGAGCGCGTCTGGCGCGGCTTCCGCAGACAGGAACAGCCGGTTCTTGCGGTCGTAGAGGGTATCGATAAGCGCGATGAAGCGTTTGGCTGCGTTGCGCCGGTTGCGGTCGAGCCGGGGCACGCGGTCGATGAAGACGGTGTGGTAGCGATCGGAGATGGCCCGGTAGTCGCTGGCACCGAGAGGCGCTTCGCACAAGGCGTCAAAACCAAAACGGGCCGCTCCGCCGGCCGCACGCGGCACCGGCACGCGGCGTCCCTTGACAGTCACATACTCGGAAGCCACCTGCTTGCCTGCCGTCACCCGCGCCCATGCCTCGTCCATGAGTTGAGCGCCAGCCTCTGAGCCAAGCAGGTGATAGACAGGCATGCGGCTGGTCTTCTCAAGCCTGTAGTCGATCCTGGCATCGAGATTGACAACTTCGGCATGGACCGACAGCAGGTCAATGAAGGGCAGGAACAGCGCCCGGTTCAGGCCATCCCGGTAAAGATCCGTCGGTGCCACGTTCGACGTCGCAATCAGCACGCAGCCGCGCTTGAACAGGTGTTCGAACAACCGCGACAGCAGCATTGCATCGGTTATGTCAGTGACCGAGAACTCGTCAAAGCACAGCACCCACGCTTCCGAGACAAGTTGCGCGGCCACCGGCGGAACCGGATCGGCATCCTTGGTTTCGCCGCGGGCGAGCTTCTGACGATGGGCATGGATGCGATCATGGACATCGGCCATGAAATCATGGAAATGCGCCCGCCGCTTGCGCTGCACCGGCACGAGCGCAAAAAACATGTCCATTAGCATGGTCTTTCCACGACCGACGGCGCCGTGGATATAAAGTCCACGCGTCGTTGGCGCCGCCTTGCCGGCGAACAGCCAGCCGAGCGCACTGGATTTTGTAGCAAGCCTTCGGGTTGCAATGTTTGACAGAACGCGGTCGAGACGGCGCGCCATCTCGACCTGGGCCGGGTCGCGCGCAAGCTCTCCGTGAGCCACGCGGGCGGCGTAGGCGGCCGAAACGGTCGAAAGGTCCGTGTGGGGCATCAGTCAACCGTGGCTGTGGCGGAAGGCCGTCGGCATGTCAGCGCGAAAGCGAGATCGGCTGGCCGGAACTGGTGGACCCGTCATAGCGTTCCCCCGCCGACTGGTAAAGACGGGCAACCTGATTGCCGGAACTGTCCGAAAGAATCACCTGCTTGCCCTGAACGTCCCAGGCCGAGATATTGGCTGCATCGCCGACGCAGCCGCGGGAAGCTGCGCGGTAGCCGCCGGTCCACTTGGTCAGAGCCAGGAAGACGTCGCAGCGCGCGCCGCCGGCACCAACGGACCATCGTCCGATCAGCGCTTCACGGGTAACGGGAGGCGCATTTGCTTCGGCGATTTCTGGGGCGACTGTTGGAGCTGTCGGCACCGAGGGCGCGACCGGAAATTCCGTCGGTGCGGTGGGAGGCGGTAACTGGCTTGTCAGCACGCCCCCGACAGGCGCAGGCGTAAGCGGCGCAGGCAACGGCCGCGTATCCAGAGTACCGACTGACCGCTGGCAACCGCCCAAGGCTGCGGCAAGCGCCGCAACGACCAGCAAGGTTTTGAAATTCATGCACGTGCTCCCTCGACGGCGACGGAAAGGCCGACTGCGCCCGGTCCGTTCAAGGCGCATAAAATGGCCATAAGATGAAAAAAGCAAGGAAAACCACACAACCGTGGTTCTCTCTGGCGCCATCTGTGTCTTTCAGGATGCGAAATTCAGCGGAGATCAGGCCGGATGGCCTTGCTGGGCACCCAGATATAGCCCTCGGGATCGGCAATAAAACATTCGCGCAACCCGTGTGGCTTGTCCAGACTTCCAGACAGCACGATATCGCCACGTGCGGAGGCGCGTGCTTCGGTCTTGTCTGGATCAAGCCCGTAAACCCGGAGTTCGACGCCACCACCACGGCTCTCGAGGCCCGTCACCACGCCGCGCATCGGATGGTCCGAGTAGGTGTGGTCGGCATGCAACATGAACACCGAACCGCATAGTTCGATGGCTGCAAAATCCTCATCGCTGTCAAGCACCATGGCCCCCAGCACATCACGGCAGAAGGAAATCTCGCGCGCCACATCGGCACACAGGAGATTGACGCCGACACCACGCGGCAGGCTGCGCCCAAAATCGTCGGCCGACATCCACGGATTTTTGCTGCGCATCATTGCCATACTGGTTGCGTCCTCCTGCTTGTCACTCAACTGTGGAAAGCCGGGCCGCATTTGTCAATGGCATACTCACCGTCCCTACCGCCAACGAGCGAGACAGCAAGCCCTGGGGCTGACACTGCTCAGGACTTGTTGATGCCGTAAAGGGCTTCACTGCCCCACAGACTCTCGATTGCACGGTCCCGGCCACACCCCTTGCGGTAGTAATTGTAACGGAAACTGCTGTTCTTGTAGAAATCCTGATGATAGTCCTCAGCTGGCCAGAAGGTCGCCTCGGGCGCAATCTCTGTTACGATCGATTTGCCGAGCGTCGCTTGAGCTTCAGCCTTCGCCGCTTTGGCCTGGTTGGCCTGCGCCTCGTCGAGGGCGTAGATCGCCGTGGTGTAGCTGTAGCCACGATCGCAGAACTGGCCACCGTCATCGGTCGGGTCGACAGACCGGAAGAAAATCTTGAGCAGTTCCGGGTAACTCACGACAGCGGGATCAAATTTGATCTCGACGGCTTCCCGGTCGCCGTTGACCGAATGGTTCTCATAGGTGGGGTTGTCGAATTTCCCGCCGATGTAGCCAGACACGGTCGATGTCACGCCCTTGACCTTGTCGAAATCGGATTCCACGCACCAGAAACATCCTCCTGCGAAAATCGCCACGCCGATTTCGGCGCGGGCAGGCACCACGAAGGCGGCGGCAGCGATGACGGCACCGATCAGAACAATCCTGAACATGGTCTTCTCCTTGTTGATGTCCTCAACCTAACGCCGGCCGCAGCTAAGGCAACTCACACTTCCGCAATTAGGCGTGATCGGGGAGCGTTTCAGATTTCCAGGGGCGCTGGCGTCAAATGGGTCCGCTCTCCGCCCGATCAGCAAGGTCGAGACTCTCATCTCCGGCTCGATACCCGTTGACCTCTCAGGCACCGAGGTCGTCGAGCCGGGCGGTGAGTGCCGCCACCTGCCGTTCGAGCTCATCAACGCGGTGCTCGAGTGCCGTCACCAGATCGTCGCGAACGGGTTCGACGTGGGCGGTACGCCCTGTGTTTTGCATCGCCACGACGTCGCCGCTCAGCAGATGCGCATACCGGTCCTCTCGCTGGCCCGGGCCGCGCTCGATCAACTTGACCAGTGGCGGTCGCCGCCCGATCATGAGATCGATGTCGTCGCGCAGCGCTTCCACGCCGGGATAGCCGGCCATGCGCTCGACGCGGGCGAGCAGTTCGAACGCCGTCTGCTGACCGCGCAGCAGCATCAGGCCGAGAAGCGCGATCTGGCCCCGCGTCAGCGTGAATTTCTGCGCCATCAGGTGCTCATATCGCTCAACCCGCGAGGCAAAGACCTGCCGCACCAGCGCCTTCTTTTCAAGCCCCGACAGCGCCTGCCGGACCTGCCCCACGTCCAGCTCCATCACCGGAACGCGCGCGGTCTTCTGGTTGGCGGCAGCCATCAGCGCGTTCAACGTCATGGGATAGACGTCGGGGGTCAGTTCCTTCTTCTCGACGAGACTGCCAAGCACCCGGGCTTCGACAGGGGAAAGAACGGGAAAATTCGACTGATCGGTTTGCATGAACTTACCCTATGTCGCCGCATTCGCTCGTGGCAAGCCTGCTCTGCCTGGCTCAAGATATCCAGCCGCCTGGGGTCGCCGCGATACCCTCAGACGCGACGCTCGACCATCATCTTCTTGATCTCCGCGATCGCCTTGGCGGGGTTGAGGCCTTTCGGGCAAGTCTGAGCACAATTCATGATGGTGTGGCATCGATAGAGCCGAAACGGGTCCTCGAGATTGTCGAGCCGGTCGCCGGTGGCTTCGTCGCGGCTGTCGATGAGCCAGCGATAGGCCTGCAGCAGGACGGCGGGGCCGAGATAGCGATCGCCGTTCCACCAATAGGATGGGCAGGACGCCGAACAGCAGGCACACAGGATGCACTCATACAGCCCATCAAGCACAGCGCGCTCATCCGGGCTCTGCTTCCATTCCTTGGCCGGCGTCGGCGAGACTGTCTTGAGCCAAGGTTCGATGGAGCGATGCTGGGCATAGAAATTGGTCAGGTCCGGCACCAGATCTTTCACCACCGGCAGATGCGGCAACGGATAGATCTTCACCGCACCATTGATTTCGCCCATGCCCTTGGTGCAGGCGAGCGTGTTGGTGCCATCGATGTTCATGGCGCAGGAGCCGCAGATGCCCTCGCGGCAGGACCGTCTGAGCGTCAGCGTCGAATCCACCTTGCCCTTGATCCACAAAAGCGCGTCCAGCACCATCGGGCCGCAATCGTCGAGATCGACATGGAACGTGTCGATGCGCGGGTTCTCGTCATCGTCGGGCGACCAGCGGTAGACGCGGAATTCGCGCGTGTTGGCGGCACCCTCAGGCTTGGGCCACGACTTGCCGGGCTTGGGCCGGGAGTTTTTCGGAAGTGTGAGTTCAACCATTTTTGGCCATACCTCTTGCCATCAGCGCTAATTCAATCGCAGGAGTCAGGTCGTTACTGTCTTCGATCCTGAGCATTCGGATATCGGTTACAGAAGGCGCGAACCAGTCATATTCAAGGGTAAGAAGTTGAACGGCGATTTGACATTTGACACTGTCAATCGTTTCATTTCCAAAATAAACACTTCCCTGTTGCCTATCAAAGCCGTGACCACGTAGGAATTTGGCAATGTCATTGTAAGCATTCTGCCAAGAGGGATTGTGATATCCTTTCTTCAACGTCTCGGTATCAAGATCGAATGTGATCGCGTACATGCTGCGTCTCCGTCCACTATTGTGACCAAATCCGGAAGAAATTCCAATTTGCGATGAAGTTGGAGATACCGAATTTCTGCTCATGATCAATACACCCGTGCCTTGGGTTTGATCTTCTCATAGTCAATACCTTCGGCGATAAGCTCGGTGTGCACCGGTCGGTAGTCAAGACTTACCTTGCCGTTCTCATCGAGCCAGGAGAGCGAATGCTTGCGCCAGTTGACGTCGTCGCGGCTCTGGAAATCCTCGCGCGCGTGGGCACCGCGGCTCTCCTTGCGCGCCTCGGCCGAATAGACCGTGACAATCGCGTTGGCCATCAGGTTGTCGAGCTCAAGCGTCTCCATCAGGTCGGAATTCCAGATCAGCGACCGGTCGGTGACCTTGACGTCGGCAAGCTCGCTCCAGATCGATGACATCCGCGCGCAGCCCGACTTGAGCGAGTCTTCCGCGCGGAACACGGCGGCGTCCTCCTGCATGGTGCGCTGCATCTTTTCACGCAAGACCGCCGTCGGCGTGCCGCCCGAAGCGTGGCGCAGACGGTCGAAGCGGGCGACGATGCGGTCGGAAGCGGCCTTGTTGACGGACGGAATCGCAGACGTCCTGTCGATCACCTCGCCGGCACGGATGGCGGCGGCGCGGCCGAAGACCACGAGATCGATCAGCGAGTTGGAGCCAAGCCGGTTGGCCCCATGCACGGAAGCGCAGCCTGCTTCGCCCACCGCCATCAGGCCAGGCGTGACCCGGTCGGGTTCGCCCGGTGTCGGCGCAAGCACCTCGCCCCAGTAGTTGGTGGGGATACCGCCCATGTTGTAATGCACGGTCGGCAGCACCGGGATCGGTTCGCGGGTGACATCGACACCGGCAAAGATCTTGGCGCTTTCCGAAATGCCGGGCAGGCGCAGGTTGAGCACCGCCGGGTCGAGATGGTCGAGATGCAGGTAGATGTGATCCTTGGCCCTGCCGACGCCGCGGCCTTCCCGGATTTCCATGGTCATGCAGCGCGAGACGACGTCGCGGCTTGCAAGATCCTTGGCCGAGGGCGCATAGCGCTCCATGAAGCGCTCGCCTTCCGAATTGACCAGATATCCGCCTTCCCCGCGCGCCCCTTCGGTGATCAGGCACCCGGCACCATAGATACCGGTCGGATGGAACTGCACGAATTCCATGTCCTGCAGCGGCAGCCCGGCGCGCGCGATCATGCCGCCGCCGTCGCCGGTGCAGGTGTGCGCGGATGTCGCCGAGAAATAGGCACGGCCATAGCCGCCGGTCGCAAGCACCACCATCTTGGCCGAGAACCGGTGCAGCGTGCCGTCATCGAGGTTCCAGGCCACCACGCCGGTGCAGAGGCCGTCCTCGTCCATGAGCAGATCGATGGCGAAATACTCGATGAAGAACTCGGCATTGTGCTTGAGTGACTGGCCATAAAGCGTGTGCAGAATGGCATGGCCGGTCCGGTCGGCGGCCGCGCAGGTGCGCTGCACCGGCGGCCCTTCGCCGTAATTCTGCATATGCCCGCCGAAGGGCCGCTGGTAGATGCGACCATCCTCGGTCCGTGAAAACGGCACGCCATAATGCTCAAGCTCGTAGACCGCCTTGGGCGCTTCGACAGCGAGATACTGCATGGCGTCGACATCGCCGAGCCAGTCCGAGCCCTTGACGGTGTCATAGAGGTGCCACTGCCAGCTGTCGGGCGTCATGTTCTGAAGGCTGGCGGCAATGCCGCCCTGTGCAGCGACGGTGTGCGAGCGGGTCGGGAAAACCTTGGTGATGCAGGCGGTGCGAAAACCCTGCTCGGCCATCCCGAGTGTTGCGCGCAGCCCGGCCCCTCCGGCACCCACGACGACGACATCGTAAGCATGGTCGACGAGGGTATATGCGCGGCCGTTGACCGAGGTCGTGTTGGTAGGCGCCATGATGGTGTCAGCCTCCGAAGCCGAGTTTGAGAACCGCAAACAGCGCGACCGCGCCGACTGTGATCGAAAAGAACGTGTTGGCGAGCAGGCAGACGATCTTGAGGCCTTCGGAATGGATGTAGTCCTCGATGATCACCTGCATCCCAAGTCGCATGTGCGTCAGTCCGGAAATGATCATCAGTCCAAACAGCACCGAGACAAACGGATTGGACAAGGCCTCGGCCACAACCGCGTGGGTTTTACCAGTGTAGACTACGAGAAACAGCACGAAGAAGATCATCAGCGGGACATTGGCGACAGCCGTCAGCCGCTGACGCCAGAAATGCTCGGTGCCGTCCTTGGCCGAACCCAATCCGCGGACCTTGCCCAAGGGAGTGCGCATGCTCATGTCGGTGTCCTCACAAGCGTGTTGAATAGCCTGCGATCCAGATGAGGACCGTCAGGATGATGGAACCGGCAAGTGTCGCCCAGGCGAGCCGGGTGGTGACCGTGATGTCGAAGCCGCGCCCCGTATCCCAGATGAAGTGACGGATGCCGCCAAGCATGTGGTGAACAAGCGCCCAGGTGTAGAAGAAAAGCACGAACCGGCCAAGAATGGACCCGAAGACGCCATTGGCCCAGTCGAAATAGGCAGGACCCGAGGCGGCGGCAATCAGCCACCAGGCCACCAGGACAGTGCCGGCATAGAGCGCCATACCGGTGATGCGGTGGACGATCGACATCACCATGGTCGGGATCGGTTTGTAGATCCCGAGATGCGGCGACAGGGGCCGGTTTCTGGTCACGTTGGTCATCAGGTTTCAACCCCTCTTCTCCCCAGCACCGTCACGGTCGCCGGTCACCAGCATGGGGGAGGTTCTAGTGCTTTATATGCAGCGCGTCAAAGCCCGGTTTGCATTGCAAGACAAGCCTTTGGTCGATGATACGCCACCGGTACAGCACACGCTGCGGCAGGGCTGCAATTCAATCGGTTCAATCTCTGACTGGAGGCAAGGCCGTCGAAAAAACCGAGGCACTGTGTCCTATCGCCGCTGGTCGAGGCGGATTTCCCAGCTGGAGAAATCCGCCTTGGCGGCTATCTTTTCATAGAGCTTGCGGCCGTCATCGGGCGTTCGGGGTGCCTGAAGGATGAGTCGCGCCCATCCTCGTCCATCGCCCTCGTCGACCAGAAGATCGACCATGGCCTGGGCGATGCCCAGTCCGCGATGGGCGTGGGAAACATAGACATGATCGACCTGTCCGGCCCGCAGGCCGGTGACGGGATCGGGCAGATCATAAAAGACGGTGAAGCCAACGAGCCCACCATCGATTCGCGCGCCCAGGATCTGTGCCGACCGGTCCTGGAGCAGGGTTTCGGCGTAAAAAGTGTCGGGTCGGCGCGGCGCCCCGCGCTTGAGCGACTGCACGTAGTCCGCCAGCAATGGCGCCAGATCACTGGCGTCGCTCAGGCGCAACGGCGCGATCTCGATGCGGGCAGGATCGGAATGGGTCATGCCCCATGTTTCAGTCAAAGACCTGTCCTGGTCAAGCCCGCCGGAAGGCGGTGCCACAAGGTTTCCCGGCGAGGCTAATGCATGTCGCGCACAAATGGATTCATTTGTGCGGTAACTTGCATGCATTCATTCAGAGGTTTACGCGACCTTCGCGCGTCTGAAAAGACGCGTGGGGCCGCAGTGGTTTGATTCCAACATGCGCTTGAAAGCATGCGGCAACGCGGTGAGGTTAACCGATGTTAACGTTAACATGCGGTTAGCCTGCCCGATGCGTGACTTCATGGCGCGCTTGCTGCAAACTCACGCTGATGCATGTCGCGTTCAATCGGGTTCGATCGAACAAAACGCACATGCATTGAGTCAAGGGGTTGCGGCAACCTTCGCGCGTCTGAAAAGACGCGTGGTGCCGCAGTGGGATTGCTCGACAGCGCTCCCGTTCCGCCCTCGTTTTCCCTGTCGCAAAGGACGCTGCCATGGAGCCCGCCTGCGTGAACCCGGACAGTGTCCCGACAGACTTTCCACGAGCAAGACGTCTGATCCAGCGGCTGGCCACAGCCTGTCTCCTCGCTGCTGCCTGCCTTGCCGTCACCACGCTCTCAGCGGTTGCGGACGACCGCCACCACCGTGGCTCGGACGACCGTCACGACGGCCAGGATCGCGGTCACAGACCCTACGTTCCCGGCGGTGATGGCAGCAACGGCTTGCCGACGTTCGTCCCAGGCCTCGGAACCTTCAGCGGCGGCATCGCCGCCCAACGCGATCGCGGAAACGGCATCTATTTCTCGATCCGTCGCAGGTCGACACCTGCCCTCCTGCCGACAGGTCCCACGCCGGCCGGCGGCGCCAAGGTGATCACGGTTTCTCCCGAGCAGTCGAGGTCAGGCTGCGACATGGAAAACGGCGTCTGCGTGATCCGCCCCTGAGGCGAGCGGATTTTACATCCTCTGTGCCAAACGCAAAGGCCAGGCGCTGCAGCCCTTGGTCAGAAGCCCTTGATCAGAAGCCCTTGATCAAAAGCTCTGGGGCTGATCGAATGGCATCTTCGCTCCGTTTGTGATCACCGCCATTCGCGGATATCGACGAAATGCCCGGCGATGGCTGCGGCCGCCGCCATGGCGGGCGAAACCAGATGGGTGCGGCCCTTGTAACCCTGGCGGCCTTCGAAATTGCGGTTGGATGTGGAGGCGCAACGTTCGCCCGGTGCCAGCCGATCATCGTTCATCGCCAGACACATCGAGCAGCCCGGCTCACGCCAGTCAAACCCGGCCGCCTTGAAGATGGTGTCGAGCCCTTCCGCCTCGGCCTGGGCCTTTACCAGCCCCGAGCCTGGGACGACCATGGCGCTGACATTGGCATGGACAGTCTTTCCTTCCACCACCTTGGCAGCGGCGCGCAGATCCTCGATCCGGCCATTGGTGCAGGACCCGATGAAAACACGATCGAGAGTGATGTCGATGATCTTGGTGCCCGGCTTGAGGCCCATGTAGTCGAGCGCCCGCCACTTCGAGGTCCGCTTGGCTTCGTCGGAAATCATGTCGGGATCGGGCACGGCACCGGTTACCGAGATGACGTCCTCGGGCGACGAGCCCCAGGAGACGATCGGCGGCAACAGGGCGGCGTCGAGTGTGACGATCTTGTCGAAATGCGCGCCTTCGTCGGTCGACAGCGTCTTCCACCAGTCCATCGCCATATCCCAGGCCTTGCCCTTGGGCGCGCGCGGGCGATCCTTGATGTAGGCGAAGGTCTTTTCATCCGGCGCGATGAGCCCTGCGCGGGCACCGCCTTCGATGGTCATGTTGCAGACCGTCATGCGGCCTTCCATCGACAGCGCGGAAATGGCTTCTCCGGCAAACTCGATCACATGGCCGGTTCCCCCGGCGGTGCCGATCTCGCCAATGATGGCGAGAATGATGTCCTTGGCGGTGACGCCGTCGGGAAGCTGGCCGTCGACGCGCACCAGCATGTTCCTGGCTTTCTTCTGGATCAGCGTTTGTGTGGCCAGCACATGTTCGACCTCCGAGGTGCCGATGCCATGGGCGAGCGCCCCGAAGGCACCGTGGGTCGACGTATGGCTGTCACCACAGACGATGGTGGTTCCCGGCAGGGTGAAGCCCTGTTCCGGACCGACGATATGAACGATGCCCTGGCGGCGGTCGGATTGGTCGAAATACTCAACGCCGAACTCCGCCGCGTTGGTGGCCAGTGCTTCGACCTGGATGCGGCTCTCCTCGTTGGTGATGCCTTTCGCCCGGTCCGGCGAGGTCGACACGTTATGGTCGACGACTGCGAGGGTCTTTTCAGGAGCACGAACCTTGCGGCCCGCTGTCCGCAACCCCTCAAAGGCCTGCGGGCTCGTCACTTCGTGGACGAGATGGCGATCAATGTAGAGAAGGCAGGTGCCGTCGTCCTGGGTGTCGACGATGTGGTCGTCCCAGATCTTGTCGTAAAGGGTGCGCGGTGCGTTCATGATGCGATTCCTGAAAAACTCAACGGTCAAGGCGGGGCGGTCAAGGCGGGGCTGGCAATCAGTTGGCCGGTCTGTCACCAGTGGCACCCGAAAGCCGGGCAAGAAACCGGCCGGGCAGCCGCTTGCGGTCCTGCAGCACGAACCAGTTCGGCAGTGTGCCGAACCGGCCCGATTGCGAAAATTCACATCCGAACGCTGTCCCGGAGATCGTCATCACCGCTCCTTACCAGCCTTTGACGCGGGCGGCAATTGCCTGATCGGCGACGATTGTCGACACTTCTTTCGCGGGCGCGCCAGACAATTCCGTCAGGGATTCTGGTCGAGCTGGAGCAGATAATACGTTCGCTGGCGCTCGGGCAGACGGTTGATGTCGAACCGGCCGCTGCGGATGTCACGCAGGAAGTCGGCCTCCGCATTGGGCTCAAACGCGAAGTCCGGATTCATCTTGGGTGTGAGCAGCGGATCGTAAAGGCGTCCGGTGGCGATCGCATCAAGCCGACGGCCGCTGCGGGTGCTGTCGGCAGAGGCAACGGATAGCAGGGCGAGGATGCCGATGAGGGCGGTGAGGAGAAGGCGGGTCATGAAAAGCTCCTTTCGGCGACCGTGAAGCGATGCTCCCTTACGTGGGGTTGGATAAAGGCATTGCCAGTCGATCGCGGCAAGGTCATGGCCGCAGGGGAAATGCAGGAGGGGGATTGCAGCAGGGTGAAAGCGGCGGATGCGGGCTGATCAGTTCCGTCCGCCCGTCCGCCGGACATCCGCGCGGCGCAACCGCTTCTCGAGCGCACGCAGCATCAGCGACAGCCCCACCGTCAGCAGCAGATAGATATAAGCCACCACCGAGTAAGTCTCGAAGAACCGAAACGAGCCCGATGCATAGACCTTGCCCATCTGGGCGAGGTCGGCCACGCCGAGGACCGAGACAAGCGAGGAGTCCTTGATCATGGCGACAAAGTCGTTGCCGAGCGGCGGCAGGATGGTCCGCACCGCCTGAGGCAGCACGATCAGCCGGAAACGCTGGTGCCCCTTGAGCCCCAGCGCCTTGGCAGCCTCGATTTGTCCCGTGTCGACCGACAGGATGCCCGCCCTGAAGACCTCCGAGATGAAGGCGGAGTAGCCGATGGTGAGCGCGATGATCGCCCGCCACAACAGCGACACCTCCCGCACCAGAAGCTCGTCGGTCAGTCCCATGCCGCGCAGCGGCGTGGTCGCCCAGTTCCAGGCGGCCACGAAACCGGGCGCGCCGACGAAGGCGATATAGAACAGGAGCACCAGGATCGGAATTCCGCGGACGATCTCCACGTAGAACCGTGCAGTCTGGCGCAGGCCTTTCGAATTTGACAGGCCCATGACCGCCAGCAGCAGACCGAAACCGGTCGCAAGCGCGAAGGCAACCAGCGTCACAAAGATCGTGATGCCGATCCCTTTGCCGACGATCGTCAGGATCTGGGTGTAGAGTTCGCTCGAGGCGATGAACAGCGCGACGGCAAGCGCCAGCCCACCGGCCGCCACGAGCCACCAGGGAAAGTCGTCGCCGTCGCTCTGGCCGCCCGGCGGGCTCACTGCATGGCCCCGAGCGCCGATCGCCGGAAGAGGTGCTCACCCACGCCACCCTGCCAATGGTCGGCATTGCGCCCAGAGGCACGGCGGAAGCCCTGGCGTTCGCAGCGCCCGCCTGTCTCCCGTGCGGTCAGGATCAAATTCCGATCAGCCACCATGCTGCCGGGAGACTGCGCAGGCGCGCTCGCCAACCGGATCTCGAAACTGCGGCAAAACCCCTGGTCCGGTGGAAAATTCCCAGGCTGTAGGCCGACCGCACCGCCCGGCGCGCCCGGCCTGTCGCAATCGACAGGGACCGTCACGCGCCGCTCAGCCGCCCAGCTTGTGGTCGAGGAACCACTTCTTGTTGAGCGCCTCGATGGTGCCGTCGGCCCTCATGGCGGCGATAGCGGCATTGATCGGGGACACAAGGTCCGAGCCCTTGGGGAAGATGAAGCCGAAATCTTCGGTGCCGAGCGCCTCGCCAACAAGCTTGAGGTCACCATTGGATGCAGCCACATAGCCTTTTCCTGCCGTGCCGTCGGTCAACACGACGTCGACGTCACCAACTTTCAGCGCCTGGACGGTGGCACCGAAGGTTTCAAACAGCTTGATCCGCGGATTTTGCTCATTGCCATCAAGTACGTTGTAGACGGCCACGTAGAAAGGCGTGGTTCCGGGCTGGGCACCGACAAGACCCGTCTCGAATGTGGAGAAGCTTGCCGCGTCCTTGAATCGGTCCTCGTTGCCGCGCACCAGCATGAACATTTCCGAGCGCATGTAGGGCTCGGAGAAATCCACTTTCTCCTTGCGGTCTTCCTTGATGGTGATGCCGGTCATGCCAACCTGATACTGGCCATCTGACACCGACTGGATCATCGCATCCCACGAGGTGTTCTGGAACTCGACTGTGAAATTGAGGCGCTTGGCGATCTCGTTCATGGCGTCATATTCCCAGCCGATCTGCTCGCCGGTCTTGGGATCGATGAACTGGAGCGGCGGATAGGCATTTTCGGTTACGACGACGACGGTTTTGCCGCCCAGATCAGGCAGGGCCTGCGCGGCGGCGGGTGCGATCATGGCGGCAGCGGCAAAGGCGGCCAGGACAACGGACTTGATCGAAAACATGCAATACTCCCTGATGAGGTCTGGGGACGGGAACCTCGCCGGCCAACCATCCGGCGCTGTTGTCGATTGTGCAATGCCGAAAGGCTCACCGCAAGGGGGTGGCGGGACAGTCCATGCCCATCGCCAGCCCGACGAGCCACATGGTGGCGTCCGTCAGATCTGCCCGGACAGGGCTTGGGCCGGATCACCCGCAAACCAACAAAAAAGCGCCGGCGAACCGGCGCTTCGATATCGCAGATTGGGCAGGTGAGCCTTATTCTGCCGAAGTCTCGGCGGCCTTGGCTGCAGCGGCGTCTTCTGCAAGCTTTGCAGCAGCGGCGTCTTCCGCAGCTTTGGCGGCAGCGGCTTCTTCTGCAATTTTTGCGGCGGCGGCTTCGGCTGCGGCGGCTTCGGCTGCGGCCTTCTCGGCGGCGAGAACCAGAGCTGCGGCGATCTTCTCGGCTTCGAGCCGCGCCTTCTCGGCAGCAGCAGCCTGGCGCTCGCCGTCATTGAGCTTGCGGGCGCGCGTGCCGGTGTCCTCGACGATACGGGCCGACTTGCCGCGACGATCGCGCAGATAATAGAGCTTGGCGCGGCGCACCTTGCCGCGGCGCACGATATCGACGCTTTCGACCAGCGGCGAATAGACCGGGAACACGCGTTCGACGCCTTCGCCATAGGAGATCTTGCGGACCGTGAAGCTTTCGTTCAACCCGCCGCCGGAACGGGCAATGCAGACGCCCTCATAGGCCTGGATACGCGTGCGGGCACCTTCCGTCACGCGGACGTTGACGCGCAGTGTATCGCCGGCGGAAAAGTCGGGAAGCTTGCGCGTGGCTTCGATCTTGGCGGCCTGCTCGGCCTCAAGCTGCTGGATGATGTTCATCGGTCTAACCTTTATGGTTCTTGACGAATGCCCAGAGCGCCCTGTCGTCGGGTTCCGGGCCTGCCGGAAGGCCGTGCCCGTTCGGGCAGGGGCGAATGCGCCATTCTTTCGTTGATGGTCGCCGGGAAACTCCCGATCAGGCGGCCAAATACAGCATGCCCATGCATTTGTCATCCCATTCATCACGATTTTTCATAAGACTCTTGCCCGATTGGCGGGTAGCGGCTTGCGGGTGCGGATGGTTCAAGCCGCCGCGACCCGGTTTTCCTCCCCACCAGCGGCTGCGTGCAGCCGACCCTGTCTGGAACTGAG
The DNA here is from genome assembly GCA_038325465.1 of Hyphomicrobiales bacterium. Classification (GTDB taxonomy): domain Bacteria; phylum Pseudomonadota; class Alphaproteobacteria; order Rhizobiales; family Rhizobiaceae; genus Hoeflea. The sequence goes on from JBBQJA010000003.1 coordinate 58,183, forward strand.
CATGTCCGTTCTGACCATCCTGATGCTGTTTGCCGCCGGCTTCTTCTCGAGCGTTGCCAATGCCATCGCCGGTGGTGGCACCTTCATCACCTTCGGTGCCATGACGCTTGCGGGCGTGCCACCGATCGTGGCGAATGCAACGTCCTCTGTGACCCAGTTTCCCGGTTATCTCACCTCTGCGCTGGCCTACAAGCGTGAAATCCTCGAGAACCGCAAGGAAGCCGTCCTTCTCGGGCTCCTCTCTCTGATCGGCAGCCTCGGCGGTGCGCTGGTTCTGCTGTCGCTGTCCGGTTCTTCCTTCCGGAGCCTTGTGCCATGGCTGTTGCTGGCAGCAACGCTGGTCTTCGGCGCAGGCCCCTATCTGCGTCCCGAGACGTCGGGAGAAGGTCATCCGATCACCATCCCCGGCATGATCGCCCAGTTCTTGACCTCCATCTATGGCGGGTTCTTCGGGGCCGGGATGGGGATCATGATGCTCGCCGTCCTGGGGCTTGCAAAAGGCGGTGACTATCATCGCCTCAATGCGCTCAAGACCTTCATCGCCGCCATCATCGCGGCCGTGGCTATCGTGGTCTTCATTGTTGGCGGCGTGGTGGCCTGGTTTGAGGCTGCCATCATGATACCCGCGGGCGCACTTGGGGGCTATGCGGGCGTCTGGGCGGCGCGGCGCGTGCCCCAGGCGGTCATCCGCGCCATCGTTGTGACGTTCGGGCTGTTCCTGACGGGCTATTACTTCTGGACCGGATGATCTGCGACAGCAGGATCGGCAAGAAGGTCGGGCCGCCGTTCCCGCGTGATCTTCTGCGACTGGTCCGCCCGCCAGCGTGCAACGGACGCATGGTTGCCCGATGTCAGAACGGCTGGAATCTCGCGCCCCTCAAACACCTGCGGGCGGGTATAGTGCGGATGCTCGAGAAGCCCGGCCTCGAAACTTTCGTGGGCACCTGACAGATCGTTTCCCATGACGCCCGACAGCAGACGGATGACCGCATCCAGCAGCGTCAGCGCAGCCGGCTCGCCACCCGACAGCACGAAGTCTCCGATCGAGACCTCTTCCAGTTCACGCGCCTCGATCACGCGCTCGTCAACCCCTTCGAACCGTCCGCAGACGATCACCACGCCCGGACCCTGCGCAAGTTCGCGCACCCGGCTCTGGGTGAGCGGACGCCCGCGCGGGCTCATCAGAAGACGCGGGCGGAGATCTCCGGAGGGTGAGGCCGCATCAATGGCGCGGCCAAGGACGTCGGGCCTGAGCACCATCCCGGCACCACCGCCGGCTGGCGTGTCGTCGACCGTCCTGTGCCGGTCGACAGCAAAATCGCGGATCTGTACGGTTTCCACCACGACATCGCCGCGATCAATCGCCCGCCCTGAAAGCGACTGTCCGAGATGGCCGGGAAACATGTCGGGATAAAGCGTGAGAACCGTCGCCCGGAACGTCATTGTGACGGGCCGTCGCTGTCCTCGTCCGGCTCAGGCGTGCTGCCGTCGTCGATGAGGCCTGCCGCCGAAGGATCGACCAGGATGCGGCCGTTGACGATGTCGACCTCCAGAACAGCTGCGAGCGTGAACGGAATGACGGCCGGCCGACGGCCCGGCGTCTTGATCTCGAGAAGATCGCCACCGCCGAAATCGAACACCGCCGACACGACGCCCCACGAGCGCCCAGCGGCATCCACCACCTCCAGGCCTTGAAGATCGGCATGGAAATACTCGTCCTCCTCCAGGTCGTCATCGGGCAGCGTCGACCGGTCGATGAACAGTTCGATCCCCTTGAGAACATCCGCCGCCATCCGGTCGTTGACACCGCGAAACCTCAGAATGACAACGGTTCTGGCGGGCCGGATGGACAGCACTTCGAAGCGTTGTCCATCGGCGGAGAACAGCACTTCGAAGGCACCGATCGCCATCGGATCGGCCGTGTAGGGCTTGACGCGAACCTCGCCACGCAGGCCCTGAGCGGCACCGATGACGCCCACCAGGACGGGATTTTCGAGTTTAAGACGGCCAGCCGACATGGCGATTGCGGTCCCTGATCCAAAGAAATGCGGGGTTCCAAAGAAATGCGGAGCTGTTCCAATGCGGCCCAGCTGACCCGAACGTGACCCGGTCAGCGACCCGGTTTCTGGCCGCAACTACCCCCGCCCGGAGTGCGGAGGCGAAGCGGAGACCCGCCCGGAACCTGTGAGAAAGGCACGGGCGGGAAAGTCTTGCTACCGGCGCTGACTGGCCGGCACCGTAGCAGCGCTTACTCGGTGGCAGCGGCCGCAGTGGCGGCTTCCTCGGCCTTCTGCTTCTTCTCGGCGATCCGCTCGAGCGCCTTCTTGCCAGGCTTTGCCTTGTTGGGATTCTCCCGGGCTTGCCGCGTGCCCATGCCGGCATCGGCGAGAAAACGGGCGACACGGTCGGTCGGCAACGCGCCGTGGCTCATCCAATACTCGATCCGCTCGTTGTCGAGGCCGATGCGGGTGGTGTCATCCTTGGGCAGCATCGGGTTCCAGTGTCCGACTTTCTCGATGAACCGGCCATCGCGCGGGCTGCGGACATCGGCGACGACCACATGGTAATAGGGGCGCTTTTTGGAGCCGCCGCGGGCGAGACGAATTTTCAGTGCCATGTCAATTCTCCTTGAGGCAATGGATAGGCGGGACGATCCCGCAGGATTTCAGGCGCCGCCCATATCTGCGGCGATGGCTTCATGGTGACGGATCACTTCCTTGATGATGAAGGTCAGGAAGGTCTCCGCGAAGTCGGGATCAAGGTCGGCGTCGCGGGCAAGCCGCCGCAGCCGTTCGATCTGGTATTTCTCCCGGTCCGGATCGGCCGGGGGGAGGTCGTGGGTGGCCTTGAGTACGCCAACCGCCTTGGTGCAGCGAAAGCGCTCGGCCAGGATGTGAACCAGAGCGGCATCGAAATTGTCGATGGAGCGCCGCAGCTCGGCAAGCTGGAAAACGGGATCGGTGGCGACCATGGCCGTGCTCATTTCTTCTTCGGAAGGCCGGGCAGGCCGCCGCCAAGGCCCGGAAGCCTCGGGCCGCCAAGACCCGGGAGGCCGCTGCCCAAGCCGCTGCCCAAGCCGCTACCCAAGCCGCTGCCCAGGCCGCTGCCCAGGCCGGGAAGGCCGCCGCCCTTGCCAAGTCCGGCCACTTGCGCTTGCTTCTGCAGGGCTTCAAGCTGTGCCGGATCCATCTTCGACAGGTCCGGCATCCCGCCCATTGGACCCATGCCGCCCATTGCGCCCGGCAAGCCCATCTTGGAGGCTAGACCGCCCATGGCGCGCTGCATCAGCCCGGCACCCTTGCCCTTGCCGCCCATCGCTTTCATCATGTCGGCCATCTGCCGATGCATCTTCAGAAGCTTGTTGATGGCCGCCGCATCCGTCCCCGAACCGGCAGCGATGCGCTTCTTGCGGCTGTGCTTGAGGAGGTCCGGGCTGGCGCGCTCGGTTTTTGTCATCGAGCCGATGATGGCGAGTTGGCGCGCGAAGGTCTTGTCGTCCATTCCGGCGGCTGACATTTGGTCCTTCATCTTGCCCATACCCGGCATCATGCCCATGATTCCGCCCATGCCGCCGAGCTTCTGCATCTGGCCGAGCTGATCAGCAAGATCGTTGAGATCGAACTTGCCGGACTTCATGCGGCTGGCCATCAGCTGCGCCTTCTCGGCGTCGATGGATTCGGCGGCCTTCTCCACCAGGCTGACGATATCGCCCATGCCGAGAATGCGGTCGGCGACACGGGAAGGATGGAACTCCTCAAGTGCATCCATCTTTTCGCCGACGCCGATCAGCTTGATCGGCTTGCCGGTGACCGCACGCATCGACAGCGCGGCACCGCCGCGGCCGTCGCCATCCATGCGGGTCAGAACGAGGCCGGTGATACCGATGCGGCTGTCAAAATTGCGCGCCAGGTTGACCGCATCCTGGCCGGTCAGTGCATCGGCCACAAGCAGGATCTCATGCGGATTGGAACGGGCCTTGATCTCGGCCATCTCCACCATCAGCGGCTCGTCGATATGGGTGCGGCCAGCAGTGTCGAGAATGACGACGTCGTGGCCGCCAAGCCGGGCGGCCTGGACGGCGCGGGCGGCGATATCGGTGGGCGACTGGCCGACAATGATGGGCAGCGTGTCGACGCCGGTCTGGACGCCGAGTTGGCGCAATTGTTCCTGGGCGGCGGGACGACGGGTGTCGAGCGACGCCAATAGCACCTTCTTGCGGTCTCGCTTTGCAAGCCGCGCCGCAATCTTGGCCGATGTCGTGGTCTTGCCCGAACCCTGCAGGCCCACCATCATGATGACGACCGGGGCGACGGCGTTGAGATCAATGCCGACACCGGAACCGCCCAGAACCGCGACCAGCTCATCGTGGACGATCTTGACGACCATCTGGCCGGGCTTGATCGACTTGACGATTTCCGCACCGACGGCCTTTTCGCGCACCTTGTCGATGAAGTCCTTGACGACTTCAAGCGCCACGTCTGCCTCGAGCAGGGCCCGGCGCACTTCGCGCATGGCGCCGGCCACATCCTTTTCCGACAGTGCGCCGCGTCCGGTCAGCCCGTTGAGGATGGATCCGAGACGATCCTGGAGGTTTTCAAACATGTCTGGTCCAGTCTTTCCGGAGGAACGTCCGGATCATATATGACGGGCGCAGGCCAAAACCAATCAACACCCGAGGGCGCAACGCGCTGTCGGGTGGTGACCTCCGGGATCTGTTTATACCTGATCGGGTCCCGGTCGGCGGCTCGGAGCTGAACTCGTCGCAGAATGGAGGGTCTAAACAGGATCTTCTCTGAAAAGTCAAGTCTCAGCCTGTCCCGCTCGCCCGAACTGGACCGTACGGACCCGAAACGCCCCGAAACGCCCCGAAACGCCCTTGATGGCGCGCCGCGACCGGCTATATCATTGCAATGAAAAAACGCCAGTTTCTCAAATTGTCAGGTCTTGCGGCGCTGGTCGGGCTCGGCGGCACCGGAACCGCCACCGCTGTCGCACGGAGCCGCAACCCCTACTACACCGGGCCCGCCTCCGGAAATTTCGACGGAACCCGCTTCTTCAATCCGGACGGATCGGCACCCAAAGGTTTGAGCGACCTTTTGCGCTGGCAATTCGGTGGCGGCAAAACCGCGTGGCCCGATATGGCGCAAAGCCCGTTTCCGCAGACCCGGCCCGACCTGCAGGTCGAAGGATCCGCACTCCGGGTCACCATGGTCGGACATGCGACGCTGCTGATCCAGACCGCAGGGCAGAACATTCTGGTCGACCCGGTCTGGTCGGAACGCGCCAGTCCCGTTGCCTTTGCCGGGCCGAAGCGGGTCAACGCGCCGGGGATCGCCTTTGACGCTCTGCCGCCCATCGACGTTGTGCTGGTCAGCCACAATCATTACGACCATCTCGATCTTGACACCCTGTCGCAGCTGCGTCAGCGCCACAACCCGCTGGTGATCACGCCGCTCGGCAACGACAGCATCATCCGGCAGCGATCCTCCGACATGCGCAACGAGACAGGAAACTGGGGCGATACGGTCCGCTTCCGGGACCTGACTTTCAGCCTCGAACCCTGTCACCACTGGTCCGCCCGCGGCATGAACGACCGCTCCATGGCATTGTGGGCAGCTTTTGTGATCGACGGCCCGGCGGGCAAGATCCTCCACGTCGGCGACACCGGCTTTGACCAGGGCCGCCCCTATCGCAACGCCCGCGACCGGCACGGCCCGATCAAGCTGGCGATCCTGCCGGTGGGTGCCTACGAGCCACGCTGGTTCATGAAGGACCAGCACCAAAATCCCGGGGAAGCGGTCGAAGGTTTCATGCTGTCAGGTGCCGACCATGCGCTTGGCCATCACTGGGGCACGTTCCGCCTGACCAATGAAGGCATGGATGCGCCGCGGGAAATGCTTGTCGAGGCATTGGCGCAGCGCGGGATTGCCGCCGATCGCTTCCATCCGCTGCAGCCAGGCGAAGTCTGGAACCTGCGGGAGGACGCCTGAGAACCCGCTCCCCACTGGTAATCGCCATCTGAGTTTGCCATATAAAGGGGCAATCAAAACAGGTGCGCCCATGGACGGCCATGCCCCATTAGCCAAGATGGCCCCATTCGCCAAGATGGCCTCATTCGCCAAGATGGCCCCATTCGCCAAGATGAACGGCCTCGGCAACAACATCCTCGTGCTCGACATGCGCGGCCGCGAGGGCCGCGTGAACGTCACCGCCGCCCTTGCTCTCGCCGCCGATCCGGTCACCCGGTTCGACCAGATCATGGCGATACACGATCCATCAGTTGAAGGCACCGACTACCTGATCGACATCGTCAACGCCGACGGCAGCCGCGCCCAGGCCTGCGGCAACGGGACACGCTGCCTGGTCCAGGCGCTGGCCGCCGAAACCGGCCGCAAACGCTTCACCTTTCAGACGCTCGCAGGCATCCTGATCGCCGAGGAACATCCCGACGGCCTGATTTCGGTCGACATGGGCGAGCCGGTCTTTGACTGGCGCAAAATCCCGCTTTCCGAGGAATTCATCGACACACGTCGCATCGAACTGCAGATCGGCCCCATTGACGCGCCGGTGCTGCATTCGCCGTCTGCGATGTCCATGGGCAATCCGCACGCAATTTTCTGGGTCAAGGACAACATCTGGTCCTATGATCTCGCCCGGTTCGGAGCGCTGCTGGAAAACCATCCGATCTTTCCCGAGCGCGCCAACATCACCATCGCCCGGGTGAGCGCGCCTGACGTCATCGACATCCGGACCTGGGAACGCGGCGTGGGCCTCACCCGCGCATGCGGCTCGGCGGCCTGCGCCACCGGCGTCTCCGCCGCCCGGACCGGGCGGAGCGGACGCAAGACCAGCGTCAACGTTCCGGGCGGGCCGCTCACGATCCACTGGCGCGACGACAACCATGTCATCATGACGGGTCCGGCGGAATGGGAGTTCGCCGGCACTCTCGACCCGTCCACCGGCCACTGGTCCCGGTCTCCGGTCTTGGGCGACGGAGCCGGTCCGAGCGGCCATCCGGCTTGACCCGAGAGACGGGACGGGCCATTGCAGGCGAGGAATGCCGACCCCCCTCCAGGGTGCGGACAAGGATCAGATGACGAATGGCGCTTGATTTCATCAAGAAGGTTTTTTCCTTCGGCAAAAAGAAAGTCGAAGACGCTTCCGTGGCGCCAGATCCTGTCGCCGCGCCAACCCCGTCCTTGCCATTTGGCGACACCGCGTCAACTGTCCGCATCGGCGACACCTCGTTTCCCCGTGATGGTGGTGCCATGCGGTTCACCCCCGAGACGACAAGCGATGGGTGCCTCGCGCCGCCGCCGCCGATGGACACCGAACACGCAGGCGAGCCGCCTCTGGCCAATGCTGATCCAGACGCTGACGAAGTCACGCTTGGCGATATCTCGGCGGATCCGGCCATAGAGCGCATCGAGGCGACTGAAGCCTTCGAAACGGCACCGGCACCCGAAGCAGTGGCCAAGACGCTTCTGCCAGCCGAAACGCCGGTTCCCGACCCCCCTGCTGCCAGCTCCGTTGCGGATCGATCCGGGAGTGCCCCTGAGCCTGAGCCTGAGCCTGAGCCTGAGCCTGAGCCTGAGCCTGAGAGAGTGATCGTCGCCAGGTCCGTGTCAAGGCGTATCGAGGACGCGCCCGTGGTCACCATGCCCGCGCCGAAGCTGGGCTGGTGGCAGCGTCTGCGCCAGGGGCTGGCACTGACCTCGAGCCAGTTGTCCAGTCAGGTGACGGGCATCTTTACCATGCGCAAACTCGACGAGGAGACTCTGGACGAGTTGGAGGAGGTGCTGATCCGCGCAGATCTCGGCGTGGAGACGGCCATGCGGATCACCGGGGCACTTTCCTTGGGCCGATTCGGCAAGGACATTTCGCCTGCCGAGGTCAGCCGCGTCATGGCTGCCGAAATCGAAAAGGTGCTCCAGCCGGTTGCCCGGCCGCTTGAGCTTGATCTGTCGCACAAGCCCCATGTCATTCTTGTGGTGGGCGTGAACGGCACCGGCAAGACCACCACCATCGGCAAGCTTGCCGCCAAGCTGAGCGCGGGCGGTCTCAAGGTGATGCTGGCGGCTGGCGACACTTTCCGCGCTGCGGCCATCGAGCAGCTCAAGATCTGGGGAGAGCGGACCGGCTCCACCGTCATCTCGTCCAGGCTGGGTGCCGATGCCGCAGGCCTTGCCTATGAGGCTTTGCAGGAAGCCAGGACGGCCCGCGCCGACGTGCTGATCATCGATACGGCGGGGCGGCTTCAGAACCGCACCGAACTGATGGACGAACTTGCCAAAGTCGTCCGTGTCGTCAGCAAGCTTGATCCCGAGGCACCACACACGGTGTTGCAAACACTTGATGCGACCACAGGGCAGAATGCGCTCAACCAGGTGGAAATCTTCCGCAATGTCGCCGGCGTTAACGGTCTGGTGATGACGAAACTTGATGGCACGGCGCGCGGCGGCATTCTGGTCGCCATTGCAGCCAAGCATAAACTGCCGGTTTACTTCGTGGGTGTAGGAGAAGGCATCGATGACCTTGAGCCCTTCGAGGCGAAGGATTTCGCGGCGGCAATAGTCGGAGAAAACCAATGACAATCAAGCGGCCTGATACAAGCGCAGAACCGATCTTCGAGCCCGATCCTGCCGATCCCGCGCGCAAGCACATAAACCCGGCCGTCAAGCTTGCGCTTGAGCTTGGACCGCTGCTCGTTTTCTTCTTTGCCAATTCCAAGGGAGCAGAGCTTGCCGAGACCTTTCCGGCTCTTGCAGCGTTGGGCGGACCGATCTTCGTCGGCACGGCGCTCTTCATGGCCGCCACGGCGCTGTCGCTCGTCGTATCCTGGCTGCTGACCCGGACGATTCCGATCATGCCTATTCTCTCGGGTGCCATCATTCTGGTGTTCGGGGCGCTCACGCTCTGGCTCCATGACGACATGTTCATCAAGATCAAGCCAACCATCATCAACACGATGTTCGGGCTGATCCTTCTCGGCGGCCTCTACTTCGGCAAGTCGCTGCTCGGCTACGTCTTTGATTCGGCCTTTCAACTCGATCCAGAAGGTTGGCGCATCCTTACCCTGCGCTGGGGCCTCTATTTCCTGCTGATGGCGGTGGTCAACGAATTGATGTGGCGCAATTTCTCCACCGACACCTGGATCGCCTTCAAAGTCTGGGGCAACCTGCCGCTGTCAATTCTGTTCATGATGGCGCAAATTCCGGTGATGAAGCGCCACGCTTTGCCTGAACCGGACGCTGCCAAACCTGTATAATGGCCCTCAAACGGGATTGCTGAACGGACCGAGATAGCCGTCCCGCTGCACCTGCCGCTCATGGGCAAGCATCCAGTGAACGGTGGGAAACGCGATGTCGCGTTCCGGCAAATTGTCCCAGTCGAACAGAGCCACTTCCAGGCTTTCCTCGCCCGCGCCGAACAGCGCGGCGCCGAAGTCCGGCTCGATTAATTCGGCGCGCCAGATGAGCTGAACCTGGCTCAGATGCGGCACTGAATAGACTGCCAGCAGAGTGCCGAGGCTAAGATGGGCGAGCGCCTCTTCCCGTGCTTCGCGCCGCGCGCCGTCTTCAGGCGTCTCGTTGAGTTCGAGATAGCCGGCAGGAATCGTCCAGAAGCCTTTGCGCGGCTCGATTGCCCTTCGGCACAAAAGCACCTTGCCCTGGTGGCGCACCACAGAGCCCACCACAATGCGGGGATTTTGGTAATTGACAAAGCCGCAGGTGCCGCAGACATCGCGTTCATGGGTGTCGCCTTCGGGGATGACGCGTTGAAAATCGAGGGACTTGGCCATGCGGGGAACCGGGCGAATTGAATTTGACATCTGATCTTCATTTTCAGCGCGTCCGGAACCAAATGTCAAACGCGTAAAACCTCCTGAAATCAGAAACTTGCTCTTGGCTCTTTGGCGTCCGGCAGGGGCTCACGAGGGTTCTGCGCCAGCGGCCGGAAGCCGGTGTCAGCCGGCCGGCCGGGCATGCTTTTCAATCAAAGGTAGCAAGTCCTTGACCATGTTGGCGCGGGTGAACGGCCCGATCTGCTTGTAGAGAATGGTTCCGTCCTGAGCCACCAGATAGGTCTCGGGAATGCCGTAGACACCCCAGTCGATCGCCGATCGACCCTCAGGGTCGATCCCGACGGCCGAAAACGGATTGCCGAGTTCCCCCAGAAACCTCAACGCATTGGCTGGTTCGTCCTTGTAATTAATCCCCACCAGCGTGATCCGCATATCCCGGGAGAGTTCGAGAAGAATCGGATGCTCCTGTCGGCAGGGCACGCACCAGGAGGCCCAGACATTGACCAGCGCCAGCTTGTCGGCAATGGCCGCATCGGTGAGCGCGGGAACCGGCGCGCCCGCGCGTGCAAGGCCCTCGAGCGGCGCAAGCGCAAGCGATGGTGCCTTGGTGCCGATGAGGACGGACGGAACTTCGCTCGCATCCTTTCCCGACCCGAGCTGGTAGAGAAAAACCCCTGAAAGCGCCAGAAAAGCAACCAGTGGCAGGAAAGCGAGCACCAGCTTTCCGCGTCGTCCTGTCCGGTCCGCAGAGGCCTCGGTCATGACGGGGCCGTGTCTCGGCGCACCTGCTCTGACCGGCGCCGGATGCCGCGGGCTTCCAGCTCGGCAAGCTCCCTCTGCCGGGCCCGACCCTCGCGAAAGGTGAAGAGCACCACACTGAAAATGGTGAGAGTGGTTGCAGCATAGGACAGGGCAACGAAGGCTGCATGGCTCATCATTGGCCAGATCCAACAGCACGCGCGGCGGCACGCCGCATCGACTGCACGCGACGGCGCCAGATTTCGTTGCGCATCGCCATCATGTGAACGGTGAAAAAGAGCAGCGTGAAGGCAAGCGCCATCACGAGAAGCGGGTGTAGCAAGGACGGATGGATCGTCGGGCCATCAAGCCGGATCACGCTCGCCGGCTGATGCAGGGTGTTCCACCAGTCCACGGAAAACTTGATGATCGGAATATTGATGAAGCCGACCAGAATCAGCACGGCCGAAGCCCGTGACGCCCGCGTCGGATCGTCCATCGCCCGATTGAGCGCGATCAGGCCCATATACATGAGAAGCAGCACAAAAACCGAAGTCAGCCGTGCATCCCACACCCACCAGGTCCCCCACATGGGCCGACCCCAGAGCGAACCGGTCAGCAGCGCGAGGAAGGTAAAGGCCGCCCCGATCGGCGCCGCCGCCTTGGCCGAAACATCGGCGAGCGGATGCCGCCAGACCAGCGTCCCGATGGCCGAGACGGCCATGACCGTGTAGCACATCATGGCGAGCCAGGCCGCCGGAACGTGGATGAACATGATCCTGACCGTAATACCCTGCTGATAGTCCTCGGGTGCTGTGAAGGCCATGAAAAGGCCGACGCAAAAGGCAATCAGCGTCGCAGCCCCGAGATAGGGCAGGATACGGCCGGACAGGGCCAGAAACCGTGTCGGATTGGCAAGGCTCGTCAGGAAGCCGGGGGAGATCGTGGTATCGCTCATCGCCCATGTGTAATGGCTCACCTTCAAGACATCAATATGGCGCATCAATCTGCCGCTGCGCGCAGGGCAAAAGCGGCCGCGATGGGACCGATGACGGCAAAGAACAGGGTTATGGCGCACAAGAACATGAAAGGCGGCAGGAATGGATCGGGGTCCGTCACGGCCGCATAGGAGGCGCTCACCCCGAAGATGAGTGCCGGGATGGAAAGCGGCAGGATCAACACCGATACAAGCAGCCCGCCCCGAGGCAGCGCCACGGCTACAGCGGCACCCGTCGCCCCGATAAAGGCGATCGCAGGTGTTCCCGCAAGCAAAGTAAGCGCAACGGCACCGATGGCGGCACCATCCATGTTCATGAACAGGCCGAGAAGCGGTGTTACCAAGACCAGGGGTAGTCCCGTGGCGACCCAGTGGGCGAGACATTTGACGAAAACCGTCACCACCAGCCCGAACGTGTCCTGCATCAGGATCAGATCGAGGGATCCGTCCTCGCGATCGGCCTGAAACAGCCGGTCGAGACCGAGGAGCGAGGCAAGTAGCGCGCCGATCCACAGGATCGCCGGTCCGATGCGGGAGAGAAGCTGCAGATCCGGACCCACGCCGAAGGGGACGACTGCGACGACCGCGAGAAAAAACAAGACGCCGAGCATCGCCGCTCCGCCCGAACGGGTGGCAATGGCCAGATCGCGGACAAACAGCGCCCTCATGCTTCCACCCCGTCCGAGGCTGACCATCCGGTCACCGCCTGGTTCGCCGGGTGGATCCCGTCAAGCCGCAGCGACCTGACCCCGTCAAGCCCGAGCGGCTGGTGGGTGGCGACCACCGCCAGCCCACCACGCGCAAGATGGGCGCGCACCATTTCGGCAAAGAGAGTGTCCGACCGGCTGTCGAGCGCCGCGGTGGGTTCATCAAGCAGCCACAGCTGGCGGTGTGTGCACAGCAGGCGGGCGAGCGCGATCCGCCGTTGCTGCCCCGCTGACAGATAGCCGAAGGGCAGATGCCCGACCCCCGACAGCTCGACGGCGGCAATGGCCTCCTCCACCCCCAGCCCGGGCTCGCGCCCGCCGGGAAGGAAGCGCTTCCAGAAATCCAGATTCTCCGCCACCGTCAACTCCCGCTTCATGGCGTTGCGGTGGCCCAGATAGTGGGCGCCCTCTGCCACATTGAGCTGAGCTCCATCAGTGTCTGTCAGCGTGAACCGGCCTGATTCCGCCTGAAGCAGGCCCGCCAGCACACGCAGCAGCGTCGATTTTCCAGCCCCGTTGGGCCCGGTAACGACCAGCGCCTCACCGGGCGTCAGCACAAATGAGACATCTGCAAACAACAAACTGTCGCCCCGCTGTCCGCTGATCCGGTCCGCCTCTGCGCGCATTTTCGCCCTGCTTCCGGTCCGTAATCGCGACGGACACTGTTTGATCAAAAAACCTGGACCCTTGCCGATTGTTGGTCTTTATCGTTCTTACGAAATTATCTATAAGGCCTGCAACCACGCCAGCGGTCGGCGTGAATTTCATCCTCGAGCCGAACATGACGTCCTGCGGGTCGTCACGGGCGGACAGCGGAAATGGCCGTACCCGCATTCTTGAAAGCGCATGAGCGCATCAGGTGTTCGCCTTCAGACTTCGGCTGAACTGAAGAAAGCGGGTTGCCTGTGGCAAAATCACTCGACAGCTTCAACTGCCGTTCAACACTTCGCGTAAACGGCACTGACTATATCTATTACAGCCTTGTGCAGGCCGAGCAAAACGGCCTTTCCGGCATATCCCGGCTGCCTTTTTCCATGAAGGTGCTGCTCGAAAATCTTTTGCGCAACGAGGACGGTCGCTCGGTCAAGAAGGATGACATCCTTGCCGTCGCCGCCTGGCTGACCAACAAGGGCGAGACTGAAGCTGAGATCGCCTATCGCCCGGCCCGAGTGCTCATGCAGGATTTCACCGGCGTGCCTGCCGTCGTCGATCTGGCCGCCATGCGCGATGCCATGGTGGCACTCGGCGGCGATCCTGAAAAGATCAACCCGCTCGTGCCCGTCGACCTCGTCATCGACCACTCGGTGATCGTCGACGAGTTCGGCACCGCCACCGCGCTGGCGCGCAATGTCGAACTCGAATATGCGCGCAACGGCGAGCGCTACCGCTTCCTCAAGTGGGGCCAGCAAGCCTTCAAGAACTTCCGCGTCGTGCCGCCAGGCACCGGCATCTGCCACCAGGTGAACCTCGAATATCTTGGCCAGACCGTCTGGACGAAGGAAGAGGGCGGCGAAACCATCGCCTTTCCGGACACCTGCGTGGGCACCGACAGCCACACCACCATGATCAACGGCCTCGGCATTCTCGGCTGGGGTGTGGGCGGCATCGAGGCGGAGGCCGCCATGCTCGGCCAGCCGATCTCCATGCTGCTGCCCGAGGTCATCGGTTTCCGCCTGACTGGCAGGGTGAAGGAGGGTGTCACCGCCACCGATCTGGTTCTCACCGTGGTGCAAATGCTGCGCAAGAAGGGCGTGGTCTCCAAATTCGTGGAATTCTTCGGTCCCGGCCTTGACGCGATGTCGCTTGCCGACCGCGCCACGATCGGCAATATGAGCCCGGAATACGGCGCAACCTGCGGCTTTTTCCCCGTCGACAGCGAGACCATCGACTATCTCACCATGTCGGGTCGCGACGAGAACCGTATCGCGCTGGTCGAGGCCTATTCGAAGGCCCAGGGCATGTGGCGCACGCCGGGTGCGCAAGATCCCGTCTTCACCGATACGCTGGATCTCGATCTGGGCTCGGTCGTTCCCTCAATGGCCGGACCCAAGCGCCCCGAAGGCCGGGTTGCGCTGGAAGACATCGCCGAAGGTTTCGCTGAGGCGCTTGCAGGTGACTACAAAAAGCCGGGCCAGCTTGGCATGCGGTATCCGGTCGAGGGCGAGGATTTCGATCTCGGCCATGGCGATGTGGCCATTGCTGCCATCACCTCCTGCACCAACACCTCAAATCCCAGCGTGCTGATCGGCGCGGGCCTGCTTGCCCGCAATGCGGTTGCCCGTGGTTTGAAGACCAAGCCTTGGGTGAAAACCTCGCTCGCTCCCGGCAGCCAGGTCGTCGCCGAATATCTCGAGAAGTCCGGTCTGCAGAAGGATCTCGACGCCCTCGGCTTCAATCTGGTGGGTTTTGGCTGCACCACCTGCATCGGCAATTCCGGTCCGCTGCCCGCACCGGTCTCAAAGACCATCAACGACAAGGGCCTGATTGCAGCCGGCGTTCTATCCGGCAACCGCAATTTCGAGGGCCGCGTGTCTCCCGACGTGCAGGCGAACTATCTGGCCTCCCCGCCGCTGGTGGTCGCCTATGCGCTGGCCGGCACCGTCCAGATGGACCTGACCACCGAGCCGATCGGCGATGACCGCGACGGCAATCCGGTCTATCTCAAGGATATCTGGCCTTCGAGCAAGGAAATCAACGACTTCATCCTGAGATTTGTCACCCGCGAACTCTACGCCAAGAAATATGCCGACGTCTTCAAGGGGGATGCCAACTGGCAGGCTGTCGCGGTGCCGACCAGTCAGACCTATGCCTGGGACTACGGGTCGACCTATGTTCAGAACCCGCCCTATTTCGTGGGGATGGGCAAGTCCGGCGCTGGCATTTCCGACATTGTGGGCGCACGCGTTCTCGGCCTGTTCGGCGACAAGATCACCACCGACCACATCTCTCCGGCCGGCTCCATCAAGGCGGCATCACCCGCCGGCGCTTATCTGATGAGCCACGGCGTGGCGGCAACAGATTTCAACCAGTACGGCACCCGTCGCGGCAATCACGAAGTCATGATGCGCGGCACCTTCGCCAACATCCGGCTGCGCAACCACATGCTCGGCCCGAACGGCCGGGAGGGCGGCTACACCTTCCACTTTCCGTCGCGCGAGGAAATCTCGATCTACGACGCGGCGATGCGCTACAAGGAAGAGGGGGTGCCGCTGGTGATTTTCGCGGGTGTCGAATATGGCAACGGCTCATCGCGTGACTGGGCAGCCAAAGGTACCAGCCTGCTCGGGGTGAAAGCGGTGATCGCCGAATCCTTCGAGCGCATCCACCGCTCCAACCTCGTTGGCATGGGTATCGTGCCCTTCGTCTTCGAGGAGGGAACCACCTGGCAAAGCCTCGACCTCAAGGGCGACGAGATCGTGACCATCGAGGGGCTGGCCAAGATCCAGCCGCGCGAGCGCAAGATCGCCCGCATCACCTATGCCGACGGCAGCGTGAAGGAGGTTCCCCTCACATGCCGCATCGATACCCTCGACGAGGTCGTCTACATGAAGAACGGTGGCATCCTTCAGACCGTTCTGCGCGACCTCGCCGCCTGACAAATGCGAACGTCACAGATGGACGCCGGGCACTATCCCGGCGTCTTTTTCAAAGCCCATATGCCATTCGGTTCATACCCATCGGAAGGCTTGGCGCGCGCGGACCGGACAATCGTGATGTGCCTCACCTCAACGTGATTAGGAGGTGTTCCGGAACGGGCATTAAAACAGATCCATGATGGTTTATGACATGCTCTTTTTGTCGGAAAGGTCTGATCCATGATCTGCCGCTTGTTTGCCCTCGCCTTGAGCATCCCCGTTCTGGCGGCAATCCCGCCCAAAGCGTCGGCTGATGAGCTTGCAGGCGTAGTCGAACTCTACACCAGCCAGGGCTGTTCCTCGTGTCCACCGGCCGATGCCACACTCGGGCGCCTGGTCCAGGAGGGCGATGTTCTCGCACTCGGATTCCACGTCGACTACTGGAACTATCTTGGCTGGGAAGACACGCTCTCGAGCCCGGCCAACACCGAACGCCAGTATGGCTATGCCAGAAGCCTCAACCGGAAGAGCGTTTACACACCCCAGGCGGTGATCAACGGACGCGACCATGTCAACGGCTCCGACCATGGGGCGATCCGCGCAAAGCTCAAAGGACTTGCAGCCGAGGGTCAGGGCCTGACAATTCCTGTCGACGTGAAGACCGACGGCGAGGGCCTGACGGTTCGCATCGGAGGCGGCACCGGCAAGGGGCATGTGGTGGCCGTGTATTACAATCGCGCCACAACCGTTGAGATTGCCAGCGGAGAAAATACCGGCAAGTCCATCACCTATCATAACAGCGTGCGGGACCTTGAGACGATCGGCATGTGGTCTGGCAAGGCGATGTCCTTCGAACTGCCAGCTTCCGTGCTCGCCGCGCACCCCGGGGGCGGACTGGCGGTTCTTCTGCAGTCGGTGTCCCCGCGCGGCACGCCGGGTGTCATCCTTGGCGCGGGGCGCATCGAAACCGCACCTTGAAGCAGTCCTCGATCAGATGTTCTGATCTGATCGGGCGTTTGGCACACGGCTGAAACAATCTGGCAAAGAAAGACCGGCGTCGGCGCCGGTCGAAAGTGTGGGGGTTTCCTCAAGTCTGCCTCGGGAACAGGCAGTGGGGGGAGAAGGATCCGTCCCGGGAACTCCGAGGGGGCAGGGGGGGACTTGTCATCCGAAATCCCCGGGCCGGACCGTCTGAGGCAACGCACCAGAGATTGCCTCGAAATCCGGCGTGGGTTGGGCTGAAATACGGCCGAATTGCGCTCAGGCTCGGTTTAGCCAGGTCGCCCGGTAAAGGTTCGCAACAGGCTGTCGGGAAGCGTGAATGCCGCGTCTGCAACGGCGGACGCTTTCACGCCTGGTTGACGGTGCTCACCTGGTTGATGTGCTCGCCTGGTTGACTGTCAATGACTTGAATTCCCCGGCCCATCAGGCACACTGTCACCACATTGTCTCTGCCGCCTGCCAGCACCGGCCGGAGAGGACCGGATCACGGATTCGGAAAGGAACATGAATGGCACCGGGACATACAGGCACATGACGGATGGAGCCGACCGGTTCGGGACGCAACGCCGGGAGAGTGGATCGGGCGAGAATGTTCTCATCGACCTGACACAGCTCAGGCGCAGGGACGAACCCGACCTCGTCACGTTCCATCGCCGCGAACTCGACCTTATCCTGCGGCTATACGGACGAATGGTGGCAGACGGCTTCTGGCGCGATTATGCCATCGACCACATGCCCGACCGGGCCGTCTTCTCGGTGTTTCGCCGCACCAGCGAGGTTCCTCTTTATCGCATCGAGAAGGATCCGTCCCGGGCCCGCAAGCAGGGCGCTTTCTCGATCACTGCGGGCGCAGGCGCAGTGCTCAAGCGTGGGCATGATCTCGCCCAGATCCTCAGGGTGTTCGACAAGCCGACCCGGGTTGTCTGAGCACCCGTCAAGCGAATTCATGTTGCTTTCAACCAGGTTCGATTGAACGCGACGCACCTGCATTCATTCAAAGGGTTACAGCGACATTCACGCGTCTGAAAAGACGCGCGGCGCGGGAGAAAGTAAGCGGTGAGCCCACAAAGGTCTGGGGGTATTCGGCAAATCCGATTTGATCGGATGCGCCCCCGCAAGACCAGTAAAAAAAGGCGACCCGAAGGTCGCCTTTTTCGTCTTTCGATCCTGTGCGGCTATTCGCGGTTGCCCATGAACTGGAGCATGAACATGAACAGGTTGATGAAGTCGAGATACAGGCGCAGCGCGCCGATGATCGCCTTGCGGCCGGCGGTGGCTTCGCCATCGCCTTCGAAATACATTTCCTTGATGTTCTGCGTGTCATAAGCGGTCAATCCGGCAAAGATCAGAACTCCGATCGCCGAGATGGCGAACTCGAGTGCGCTTGACTGCAGGAAGATGTTGACCACCATGGCGATGATGAGGCCGAACAGACCCATGATCAGGAAGGAGCCCATACCGGACAGGTCCTTCTTGGTCGTGTAGCCGTAGAGCGACAGCGCACCGAAGGAGGCGGCGGTCACGAAGAAGGTCTGTGTGATCGAAGCGCCGGTAAAGACCAGGAAGATCGACGACAGCGAGACCCCCATCAGCGCAGCGTAGACCCAGAAGGTCGTCTGCGCAGCCGAGACGCTCATCTTTTCGATGCGGAAGCTCAGAAAGAAAACCATTGCCAGCGGAGCAAGCATGATCACCCACTTGAGCGGGCTTGCATACAGCAGTTGCGCGAAGGCCGGGTTGCTGGCCGCCAGTGCATAGGTTCCGTACGCGGCAACGCCGGTGATGCCGAGACCCATTGCCATGATGTTGTAGACGCGCAGCATATACGCGCGCAGGCCTTCGTCTGTTCCGGCGCTTACGCCGGGGACTGCGCGGACATTCGAAGTGCGAAAGTCAGCCATTGTTTCCTCTTGTTCAAGCCCCGGTTCGGTTTACGGAGTCGGGTGATATAACCCAGGCGCCGCTGCGGGGCTCCAGCATGCCTGTGGATAATATGAGGATTGAAACCGCCTTCGGCAAGACCCGATCTGCAAGTTAGCGCCATTGCGTCGCAACCCTGGCGACCGAGGTCAACGGAGTCATCACAACTCCCGCAGGACCGGCGCCGCCTTCTGCCCCAGAACGCGCCATGTGCCGACAAGCCCGATGCCCACCGTGATGACCAGCGCGAAGACAAGAGTTGCGAGAGCGATATCGGGCATGAAGCGCGACGGCAGCATCATGATCTGCGAGACCACGAACCAGGATGCCACGGCACCGAAGGCAAGGGCGAAAATGGCGGTGGCCAGACCCAAAAGTCCGTATTCAAGCATATAGGCGCGAATAAGCGTCGCCCGCGTGGCGCCCAGCGTCTTGAGCACGACCGCATCGTGAATGCGCGCCCGGTTCCCGGCCGCCAGCGCGCCGGCAAGCACGAGCACCGAGGCTATGAGAGCGACCGAAGCCGCCGCGCGAATCGCGACGCCGATCTGGCCCACCAGGGTGTTTGCGATCTCGATGGCGTCCTTCACCCGCACGCTTGTAATCGTCGGATGAGCCTGGGTGACAGCCCGCAGCACTGCTCCCTCCTCCGCTGCCGTTGCGCCCGGATCGGAAAGGGTGGCCATCCAGGAATGAGGCGCGCCTGCGAAGGTGTTGGGCGAAAAGACCATCACGAAATTGATCGACAGCGATTCCCATTCGACATCGCGCAAGTTGGCGATCCGCGCCGTCACCGAGCGTCCGAGCACCGAGACGGTGATCGTGTCGCCAACCTTGAGACCCAGTTCGCCCGCCTCCTCGGTCGAAAACGAGACCAAGGGCTCGCCGCTATGGTCGGGATCCCACCATTGTCCGGCTGACAGACGGGAATTTTCTGGCAGGTTCCGGGTGTAGGTAACCCCGCGATCCCCGCGCAGCACCCAGCGGGCGGCGGGCGGAACATTGACCTCGTTGACCTCCTGGCCGTTGAGCGCGGTGATGCGTCCGCGCAGCATGGGGACCTTGATCACCTTGCCATCGGGCGCGGTGCTGGTGACGATTTTCTCGAAGCTGTCGATTTCGGAGGACTGAATATCGACAAAGAAGAAATTCGGGGCCCGTTCAGGCAGATTGCCTGACAATTCGCGCCGCAGATTGGAATCGATGAGCGCAAGTGTGACAAGAAGCGCCAGGCCGAGGCCGAGCGACAGCACCACCGAGGGGGTGAGCGCCCCGGGGCGGTGGATGTTGCCGATGGCAAGCCGAAGCGGCGTCGAGGTGACCGTGGGCGCACGCCGGGCAATCGCCTGGACGAGGACGCCCACCACCCTGAGGACGAGGAAGGCGACCGCGACCGCGACGACGAAGACGCCCGCAACGAAGCGGTCGTCGGCTGTCAGCACAGCGATTGTGCACAGGAGCGCAAGCGTTGCCCCGGCCACCAAGAGATAGGGCCAGGCAGCAAGTCCCCGGTCCTCAAAGCCCTGTTGCCGGAACAGCGCCGTGGCCGGCACGTCACCTGCACGCCCCAGCGGCACCAGGGCGAAGGCAAAGACGGTCAGCAGGCCAAACAGCGCGGCAAGCCCGAGCGCAAAGGGATAGATCGTAGCCTTGGCCGCCACCGGGAAGACGCCCGCCAGGAACCCTGCCGCAATGAAGGGCATGGCCGCGCCGGCCATCAGGCCGATGCCGATGCCGGCAACCGCGATCAGCATGACCTGGATGAGATAGACACTGACGACAAAACGCGACGAGGCCCCCACGCACTTGAGCGTGGCTATCACACCACGCTTGCTATCGAGATAGGCACGCACAGCGTTCGCCACGCCGACCCCGCCCACGATCAGCGATGTCAGGCCGACCAGCGTCAGGAACTGGGAAAATCGCTTGATGTTGCTGGTCAGAGCCGGTGCTGCATTGGAACTCGTCCGCACCGACCAGCCCGCATCCGGAAAGGCCGCAATCGCCGCCTCCCGCACAGAGCCAGGCGACCGGGCGGCGAAGGGTCCTTCGAGGCGGACGCGGTAGCTGTATTCCACCAGACTGCCCGGGCGGATCAACCCGGCAGCGTCCAATCCCGCGCCCGATATGATGAAGCGCGGCGCGAAGCCGAACCCCTCCGAGATCGCATCGGGTTCCTTGACCACCGTGGCGCGGATTTCGAAGGTTCCGGCACCCACCAGGATCCGGTCGCCCACCACGAGCCCCATCCGGTCAAGCAGGATCTGGGCTGCGACTGCTCCAAAGACGCCATCCTGTTCCACGAACAGCCCGGCGCGCGGCAAGGCAGGCTCTGTCACAAGCGCCCCGAACAGCGGATAGGCCTCATCCACCGCCCTGAGCTCTACGAGAGACTGGTCGCTCCCGTCGGGCTTGCGCGCCATGGTCCTCAGGTTGGCACCCGCCGTGACCGCTCCGAGGTCGTCCAGATAAGCCTTTTCCGGTGCGCCAAGATCGATGTTGTCGCTTTCGAACCGAAGGTCTGCGCCCAGGATTGTCCGCCCTTCACTGGCGATGGAGCCCGTCACCATCAGCGACACGGAGTTGACCCCGGCGATGGCGGCTGTGCCGAGGGCGACGCAGGCCAGAAAGATGTAGAAGCCCGACAGCCCGCCGCGCAGCTCGCGCAATGCCAGCCGGATGGCCAGCGACAGTCGAAGCGGCGAAGCCTGCGCACTCATGAAAATGCCCTTTTGCCGGACTCACGCCCCGAACTGCTGTCCGGATCGATCCGACCCGACCGCACCGCGATCTGGCGGCTGCAGCGGGCTGCCAACGCCTGGTCATGGGTCACCAGCAACAGGGTGGCACCGCGCTCGGCTTGCTTGGAAAACAACAGATCGGCGATCTGGCGGCCGGTTTCCCCATCAAGATTGCCGGTTGGCTCGTCGGCGACGATCAGTTGCGGATCGGGCGCAAGCGCCCGCGCGATGGCCACGCGCTGTTGCTCGCCACCCGAAAGCTGGCCCGGGAAATGGCTCATGCGATCGCCAAGTCCGACGGCCACAAGCTCCTTGCGCGCCCGATCAAACGGGTGCGCAGCACCCGCAAGTTCAAGCGGAACCGCCACATTTTCCAGCGCCGTCATGTTGGGGATCAAGTGGAAGGATTGGAAGACGATGCCGATGGAACGCCCGCGCACGGCTGCAAGCTTGTCTTCGCTCATTGTGTGCAACGCTTCCCCGGCCACGAAGATCTCTCCGCTGTCGAGCCGTTCGAGGCCGGCCACGACCATCAGCAGCGTTGACTTTCCCGAGCCAGACGGGCCGACAATGCCCGCGGACTCGCCCTTGGCGATGTCAAGGTCGATGCCTTTGAGAACATGGACAGAGGAGGCACCCGTGCCCAGAGTGAGATTGGCCGAGCGCAGTTTGACAATGGTTTCCACCACGGGCGAAGCTTCCTATATCAAGAGGGCCTGAAACGATGACGGCACCAGTTCCGACAGCATTTAGGAGCAAGACCATGCAATTTAAAGGCTTACTCGCCCTCGCACTCACGATCATCGGTTCCCTGGCATTGGCTACGCAGGATGCAGCCGCCCGGACCATATCGATCGTGGGGCTGGGTGACAGTCTTATGGCAGCCTACGGCCTGGAGGCGAGCCAGGGCTTTCCGGCCCGCCTTGAAGCAGCGCTGAAGGCGCGCGGCCATGACGTTGCCGTTACCGATGCGGGCGTTTCCGGCGACACCACATCCGGAGGCCTCGCCCGGCTCGACTGGTCGGTGCCCGAGAGCACAGACGGGGTGATCCTTGAACTTGGTGCCAATGACGCCCTGCGCGGCCTGCCGCCGGAGGCGACCGCCCAGAACCTCGAGACGATGATCCTCAGGCTGAAGGAGCGCAACATCCCCGTGCTGCTTGCGGGAATGCTTGCGCCACCCAACATGGGCAGCACCTATGAAAGCGCATTCAACGCCATTTATCCAGACCTCGCTGCCCGCCACGACCTGCCATTCTATCCCTTCTTCCTGGACGGGGTCACCGGCGTCACCGGAATGCAGCTCGAAGACGGAATGCACCCCAATGCCGCCGGAATCGACGTGATGGTGCAACGTTTCCTGCCCGTGGTCGAAGCTTTTGTCATCAAGCTCATGGCAGACGCACCGTAACACCCTTGCATCCGATTGTGGCTTGCTCTTCGCGGCGCAGCATGATTCGGTAAGGAACCAGACGATTCGGGGGAAAGGCGATGCCCAGGCTTTTTACCGCTCTCGAAATACCCCGTGACGCCGCCCTGTCGCTGTCTCTGCTGCGCGGGGGTCTGCCGGGGGCCCGCTGGATTGACGTCGAAAACTACCATCTGACGCTGCATTTCATGGGCGACCTGGATCCACGCACCGCCGACGAGGTGGTCGGCGCGCTCGACGGCATCAACCGTTCGGCCTTTCAGGTGACCCTTTCCGCCATGGGGTCCTTCGGGTCGCGCAAACCCCACTCGATCTGGGCCGGAGTTGCGCCATCGGCGGAGCTGTTGGCGTTGCAGGGCGAGATCAGCCGTATCTGCCAGCGGATCGGTATCCAGCCCGATCCACGCAAGCCCGATCCACGCAGGCCCGATCCACGCAAATTTGTCCCCCATGTCACAATCGCCCGGCTGCGCAATGCGCGCCTTGACGACGTGGTCGACTATCTCGGCAGCCGCGGCAATTTTCGTGCCATGCCTTTTACGGTGGGCAGGTTTGTTGTCATGTCCTCGCGCGATTCGGTCGGTGGCGGGCCCTATATTGTGGAGGAAGCTTATGACCTGAACTGCCGTGCGCCTGCGGCAATGCCGCGCAACAGCGCCGTACAACCGTTGCGCCCGGTCTGAAAGGCATTCACAAAGCCTGTCTCGGTACCCAGATCAGTCTCGCCAACATCGCAGCACGCATTGGAACTGAACGGGACATGACGAGTTCGAACCCTGAAAGGCAAAAGTGATGGCGCGACAGAAGATGGAGACTGCGGAAGCTTCCGGCAAGCTGGCCGCACTTGATGGCTGGACATCCGAGGATGGCATGCAATCGATACGCAAGTCGTTCCGGTTTGCTGATTTCAGCGAGGCCTTCGCATTCATGGTCCGGGCGGCGATGGCGGCTGAAAAGCTCGATCACCATCCCGATTGGAGAAATGTCTACAAGACGGTCGATGTCCTCATCTCGACCCACGACGCTGGCGGACTGACAGATCTCGACTTCCAGCTGGCAGCTGAAATGGATCGGTTTGCAAGCCACACGTAAAAGGTTTAAGGCCCCCCGGTCGATTCGCGCAGGCTCCGGATTGAAGGTGTCAAGCCTGCTTCCCATATCAAAAGGAGGTTGCGGAGGGTTCCATGATACCTTTGGAAGGCGAAATACTCGGCGTGGACGAGCCCGTGGCAGAAGCCCAGGGTGACACCGTGCGTAGAAAATTCTGGACGACTTTCGGCAAGGCGGCCCGGCAGCTGCCTTTCGCCGAAGATCTGGTTGCAGCCTACTATTGCGCGCTTGATCCCAGGACCCCGTCCCGCGTCCGGATGATCTTGTTTGGAGCGCTGGCCTACTTTGTCATGCCAGCCGACGCTATCCCCGATATTCTGGCGTTCGTCGGCTTTTCCGATGATGTGGGCGTGCTGACGCTGGCGCTCGCCACGGTCCGTGGCAACATTACCGATGCGCACCGGCGTGCGGCGCGAAAGACGCTGGCCGAGATCGGCAGCACAAAGCCGCCTCCTGCCCATCGTTGAGGAGGCTGAGACCGGACAAGATCATCGCATTCGTTGAATGAATGCATGTGCGTTTCGTGCAACCGAACCCGAGTGAAGGCGACATGCATCAATGCAGCATTCCGGGTTCGCCGGTTGTCTCGAGCGATCTCCTCAGGCGCGAGAAGGCAAGCCTTATGCGCGACTTGACGGTGCCGAGCGGCAACCCGGTCTCCTCGGCGATCTGGCTGTGGGACTTGCCAAGGTAGAACGCCATCCGCACCAGGATCGCCTGCTCCTCGGGAAGACTGCCGAGCGCCAGGCGGACACGGTCGTCCCGTTCCTCCGCTTCCATCATGTCGTCGGCGGCTTCCGGTGCGGAGGGCTGAAGCGCGGGATCTTCCGGATCCATCAGCGCCGAGCGGTCGCGCCTCAGCGCATCGATGCGCCGGTTGCGCGCCACCCGGAACAGCCAGGTGGCGAGCGAGGACTTGGCCGGATCAAACAGCCCCGCCTTGTGCCAGAGCACAATCATCACTTCCTGGGTCATTTCCTCGGCCTGGGACGATTCCATCCCGAGCCGGCGTAAATAGGATTTCAGCCGCGGGGCGAAATGGTCAAAGAGCTCCGAAAATGCAACCTGGTCCCGGTCAGCTGCAACCTGCGCCGCAAGCTGGGCAAAACGTGCATTCAATTCCTTCGTCATGGACGGCGCGGAACCCCGCTCTTGCTGTGCAGATCGGCGCGCATTCCGTAGCGCGACCTGCCAACACCTACACGGCTTTTTGCAAACGTCAAACTCTTGCCGGATTCCTCCTGTTACGATCTAGAAAGTCCAATCGGTTGTCGCCACGACAAGACCCATGGCCGCTCGCGGCTTGTGCCAAATTCAATTTGGTCCGGGTCATTGACGGTTTGGTAACCAGGATTAAGTCAAAATGAACCAAATGATCTGCATCGCATCGCCCGGAGTTGTCTCAGGCGCTGCGGAGACCACTGGACCAGAAATCGGCGGGAACATCATGTCTGGAATGAAAATCGCAACCGCTTTCATGACGCTGCTGGCGCTCACCACCGCCGCTGCCGCGCAGTCACCAAACCGGATTCAGCAATTTGACGCCTGGGGTGCCTATTCCTATGATTCAGGCGGTGCCAAGGTGTGTTACATTTTGTCGGTTCCCACCAGTTCAGCGCCCGAGAACGTCGATCACGGGGAAATCTTCTTCCTGATTTCCCAGCGCCCTGGACAAAATGTGAGCTACGAGCCGCAGGCCATGCTGGGCTATCCGCTGCAGGAAACCTCCAAGGTGAATGTCCAGATCGACAGCCGGTCCTTCAGCCTGTTCACGCGAGGCAATTCAGCCTGGGTCGAAAATGCTGCGGAAGAACCGCAACTTGTCGCCGCCATGCGGGCTGGTTCTGCCATGACCGTCAAGGCGGTCTCCCGGCGCGGTACCAACACCTCCTACAGCTATTCGCTCAAGGGCGTGACAGCGGCGCTCAACCAGATCAGCACCTGCCGCTGAGGCCCGGCTTCGCGCATCAGGCCGTTTGGTAGCAGAAAAGGCCGGTCTTGCGCGGCCACTTTCGCTTTTCGCGCCGCTCGGAGCAAATCGTGCGGCGTTCATGCCAAGGTGACGGAGGTGTTCAAACCTGATACAGCCCGTCCCTCTCGTTTGAAACCATCAGGACACCGCCGATCCCCATGACCGTCACGCTCGATCTCACCGACCCGGGACATCGCCCCGCGCCCACGCACCATCCGGCTCTTCCGGGCGCAGGTGCAGGCAGCGCTGAGAAGCCGTCGCTCATCGGCTTGAGCCGTCAGGACATGGGCGACGCGCTCGCGGCACTCGGAGTTCCGGCCAAACAGGTGCGCATGCGCGTGAGCCAGATCTGGCACTGGCTCTATGTGCGCGGTGCCTCCGATTTCGAAGACATGCTCAATGTCGGCAGGGAGATGCGCGATCTGCTCGCCGCGAATTTTTCCATTGCGCGGCCCGTAATCGTTGAAGAGCAGATCTCGAAGGACGGCACCCGCAAATGGCTGATCCGCTTTCCCGCCCGCGGTGCCGGTCGGCACGTGGAGGTCGAGACCGTCTATATTCCCGAGGAAGGACGCGGCACCCTGTGCATCTCAAGCCAGGTGGGCTGCACACTCACCTGCAGTTTCTGTCACACGGGCACCCAGAAGCTTGTGCGCAACCTGACCGCTGAAGAAGTCCTTGCCCAGCTTCTTGTTGCCCGCGACCGGCTCGGCGATTTTCCCGATCGTGACACGCCGCCCGGCGCGATCGTGCCCACGGAAGGCCGCAAGGTCTCCAACATCGTCATGATGGGCATGGGCGAGCCGCTCTACAATTTCGACAATGTGAAGAAGGCTTTGCTGATCGCCTGCGATGGCGACGGGCTGTCGTTGTCGCGCCGCCGGGTGACCCTGTCGACGTCGGGCGTCGTCCCGGAGATCGTCCGCACCGGTGCCGAAATCGGCGTCATGCTCGCCATTTCGCTGCACGCCGTGCGTGACGATTTGCGCGACGAGCTGGTGCCGATCAACAAGAAGTATCCGCTCAAGGAGTTGATCGCCGCCTGCCGCGCCTACCCCGGATTGTCCAACGCCCGCCGCATCACCTTTGAATATGTGATGCTCAAGGGCGTCAACGACAGCCTGGCCGACGCGCGCGACCTCGTCCGCCTGCTCAAGGGCATTCCGGCCAAGATCAATCTCATCCCGTTCAATCCGTGGCCGGGTTCTCAGTTCGAATGCTCCGACTGGGCCCAGATCGAGGCGTTTTCCGATTTCGTCAACGCAGCCGGTTACGCTTCGCCGATCCGCACCCCGCGCGGCCGGGATATTCTGGCAGCGTGCGGACAGCTCAAGTCGGACTCCGAACGCATGCGCAAGGTCGACCGCCTGGCGCTTGAAGCCATGATGATCGCCGGTCACGGCGCGGATTGACCGATCTGTGATGGATAGCTTTGCCCGTCTGTTTCTGCGCTTCTTCGTCATCCTGCTCGGGTTCAGCCTGGCGAGCCTGGCGGCAGGTTTCACCTATGCCATTCTCACCCGCCTTGTCCGCCCTGAGGATTTCGGAGCCGTCAGCGACATCGAGCTCACGGTGACACTGATGATCGGCGTCGTCGGCATTTCGAGCCTGATCGCCCGCGCGGCCCTGTTCCCGGCGCTGGTGTTGATCGGTGTTTTCGAGATCCTGCGGCTGCGTGACTGGCTGTCCCATGCGCTTGCCGGCGCGGGACTCGCCCTCGTTCTCTCCTTGAGCGCCACGGGCCGCGGGGACGCATTCGCCGCTGCCTTGACCGCCGCGCACGTAGCCTGCGGCATTGTCGCGGCAACCGTTTACTGGCTCGTCTCCGGCCACCGCGCCGGCCGCTGGCTTCCGAGCGAGATCAAGCCGCGTCCGGAAGGACATCCGCCGCTGTAGGCGATCCGCCATTTGGCTTCAGGCGCGCTGAAAAGGGACCCGGATGTCAAAATCAAGGCATTCCAGCGACCTGTGAATGAATGCATGTACGTTTCGTTCAATTGAATCCGATTGAACGCGACATGCATCAGCGCGCCTGGGTGAACAGGATGCGCACCGCAAACAGCGAGAAGACCGCTGCAAAGACATAGTCGATGACCCGCATCACTTTCGGTTGCCGCTTGAGCCAAACCGCAAGTCCGTGGGCACCAAGCACGATGGCAATGACGATGGGGATCGATTCGACAACAAACAACAACCCCAGGAAAATCAGCTTGCCGGTGATGTGGGGGTCGGAGGCCGCCACGAACTGCGGCAGGAAAGTCATGAAGAAGAGAATGATCTTCGGATTGAGCAGGTTGACGCTCAGCCCCTGGGCCCAGTTGGAGACCATGCTGCGGCCGCTTGGACCGCGGTCGCCAACAGTCAGGCTTGAGCCCTTGCGAATCGCCTGGATTGCAAGCCACATCAGATAGGCGGCACCGGCGACCTTGAGCACAAGGAAGGCGGTGGGCGAGGCGACCACAAGGGCCGATAGCCCGATTGCGACCATGAGTGTGTGCAGAGTAATGCCTGTGAAGGCGCCGAGCACGCAGGCGAAAGCGGCGGCGCGCCCGTCCGACAGTGCCCGCGAAATGAACAGTGTCATGTCCGGACCCGGCGTGAGCGCCAGCACCAGAGAAGCTGCCGAAAAGGCGAGAATGGTGGAGAGATCAGGAACGAAGTCCATGCGGGGCGGTTCCGGTGGAACGGGGGCGAGCGCCGGATCGAAACTGTGCGACCGGGTCCGCTTCGACCATTGGTTTCCATGCTTCGCGCCCGTTTGCAAGCTTGTATCCACAGCGCATCTGGCTAAAGTGCCGCCCGATCCCGCGGCCCCGTTGGCCGCAAGTGGCTGAAACTGACAGGACCTCAATTCCATGGCATCGAAAAAGGACGTCAAGAAGGTCGTTCTCGCCTATTCGGGCGGACTGGACACCTCGATCATTCTCAAATGGCTGCAGACCGAACTGGGCGCGGAAGTGGTGACCTTTACCGCCGATCTCGGCCAGGGCGAGGAACTTGAGCCTGCCCGTAAGAAAGCCGAGTTGCTCGGGATCAAGGAAATCCACATCCGGGACGTGCGCGAGGAATTCGTGCGTGATTTCGTCTTCCCGATGTTCCGCGCCAATGCGGTCTACGAAGGTGCTTACCTCCTGGGAACCTCGATCGCCCGTCCGCTGATCTCCAAGCACCTCATCGAGATCGCACGCGCGACCGGCGCCGACGCCATCGCCCACGGTGCCACTGGCAAGGGCAACGATCAGGTCCGCTTCGAACTGGCGGCCTACGCGCTCAACCCCGACATCAAGATCATCGCGCCGTGGCGCGATTGGAGTTTCAAGTCGCGAACCGATCTGCTTGAATTTGCCGAAAAACACCAGATCCCGGTCGCCAGGGACAAGAAGGGCGAAGCACCCTTTTCCGTCGACGCCAACCTTCTGCATTCCTCCTCCGAGGGCAAGGTGCTCGAAGACCCGGCCCAGGCTGCGCCCGAATATGTGCACATGCGCACCATCTCGCCCGAAGATGCGCCGGATGTCGCCACGGAAATCGAAGTCGGCTTCAAATCCGGCGACGCCGTCTCGATCAACGGTGAGGCCTTGTCGCCGGCGACCCTGCTCGCGCGCCTCAACGATCTGGGCCGCGACAACGGCATCGGCCGCCTTGATCTGGTCGAAAACCGTTTCGTCGGCATGAAGTCCCGCGGCGTCTATGAGACCCCGGGCGGCACCATCCTGCTTTCCGCCCACCGCGCCATCGAATCCATCACGCTCGACCGGGGTGCGGCCCATCTCAAGGACGAGTTGATGCCGCGCTATGCGGAGCTAATCTACAACGGTTTCTGGTTCTCGCCCGAGCGCGAGATGCTTCAGGCGGCCATTGATCTGAGCCAGCGCGATGTGGAAGGTACGGTCCGTCTGAAGCTCTACAAAGGCAATGTGATGGTCCTGGGCCGCGCCTCGCCCAAATCGCTCTACAGCGATGCCCTCGTCACCTTCGAAGACGACCGCGGTGCCTATGACCAGAAAGACGCGGCTGGGTTCATAAGGCTGAACGCGCTGCGCTTGCGCACACTCGCCGCCCGCGATCGCAAGCGGTGATGCGAGGTCAAAAAATCCCGGCCTGGTGAGAGGAGAAGGCGTCGGGCCGGAGCTTCGGCTTGCCGCAAGCTCCAGCGAGCCCCATATCGATGGCAGCAAGAGGATCTTCTGATGACCGACACACTGTTTGACACCTCCCCCGTTTTTGCCTGGACCGGCCCGCTCGGCCTCCCCGATTTCCGCGCCGTCGCAGACGCGGACTTTGCACCTGCCTTCGAGGCGGCGCTCCTGGCCCACGACGCCGAGATCGCAGCCGTCGCTGCAGACCCGGACGCCCCGAACTTCGACAATACGCTTGTGGCGCTTGAACAGGCGGGCGAGGCTCTGGGCCGGGTGTCGGCGTTGTTCTGGAACCGCTCGGGCACGGACACAAACGACGTCATCCAGGCGCTCGAACGCGACATTGCGCCGAAAATGTCACGCCATTATTCGGCAATCGCCATGAACAAGGCGCTTTTCGCCCGCGTCGACGGCCTCTATCTGTCCCGCAGACAGTTGGGACTGACCCCCGAGCAGGACCGCCTGCTCGAGCGTATCTGGAAGTCCTTCATCAAGGCCGGTGCCCAGCTTGACGGCGCAGGCCAGAAGCGGCTGGCCGAAATCGGCGAAACGCTCGCGTCGCTGGGTGCCCGTTTCGGACAGAACGTGCTGGCGGACGAGCGCGACTTCATGCTTGTGCTGGACAAGGAGGAGGATCTGTCGGGCCTCCCGGGCTTTCTCCTCGAGGCGATGTCCGCTGTGGCCACCGACAGGGGCCAGCCCGGCACGCACGCAGTCACCCTTTCCCGCTCGATCATCGAGCCGTTCCTGACATTCTCCAGCCGCCGCGACCTTCGCGAGACGGCTTTCCGGGCCTGGATCTCCCGGGGAGCCACGGGCGGACCGACCGACAATTCCGCCATCATTGCCGAAATCGTGGCGTTGCGCGATGAGAAGGCCCGCATTCTCGGTTTTGAGACCTATGCCGCCTACAAACTCGACGACACCATGGCAAAGACGCCTCAAGCCGTGCAGTCGCTTCTGGGCGACGTCTGGGAGCGCGCCGTCCGCCAGGCAGGCGTCGAGGAGGCCGATCTGGCGGCGGTCGTCGCCGAGGAAGGCCTCAACCATCCGGTGGAAGCCTGGGACTGGCGTCATTTCGCCGAGAAGGTCAAGGCGCGCCGTTTTGCCTTCTCGGAAGCCGAACTCAAGCCCTATTTCCCGCTCGATCGCATCATCGACGCCTGCTTCGACGTGGCCAACCGGCTGTTCGGTTTAACCATGGTCGAGCGGCCCGACATTGACGGGCCGCACCCTGACGCCCGGACATTCGAGGTCCACGATCGCCACGGCCGGCAGATCGCCGCCTTCATCGCCGATTTCTACGCTCGCCCCTCCAAACGTTCCGGGGCCTGGATGAGCAGCCTGCAGAGCCAGCACCGTTTGCCAAACGAGGACGGGTCCATCGGCGCGTTGCCGATCATCACCAATGTGATGAATTTCGCCAAGCCTGCGCCGGGCCGCGCTTCGCTGCTCTCGCTCAACGACGCGCTGACGCTGTTTCATGAATTTGGCCATGCGCTGCACGGCATTCTCTCGGACGTGACCTACCCCTCGCTGTCGGGGACTTCCGTATCGCGCGATTTCGTCGAACTGCCCTCACAACTCTTCGAGCATTGGCTGACCGTGCCTGGCATCCTTGAAAAACACGCCCGCCATTACGAGACTGGCCAGCCGATCCCGCGCGCGCTGATCGACCGGGTGCAGGCGGCGCGCACCTTTAACGCCGGCTTCAATGCGGTCGAATTCACCGCCTCCGCGCTCATCGACATGGCCTGGCACGCAGGACCCGCCCCTCGCGATCCCGCCGCCTTCGAGGCTGCCACACTCACCAAGCTCGGCATGCCGGCATCCATCGTCATGCGCCATCGCAGCCCGCATTTCCTGCATGTGTTTTCGGGCGAGGGCTACTCGGCGGGCTATTACTCCTACATGTGGTCCGAGGTGCTGGATGCCGACGCCTTTGCCGCCTTTGAGGAGACCGGCGACCCCTTCGATCCCGATACCGCCGAGAAGCTCCGCCGACATATCTATGCAGCCGGCGGCAGCCGCGATCCAGCCGAGCTCTACCAGGCTTTCCGGGGACGCATGCCAAGCGCTGACGCGATGCTCGCAAAACGCGGCCTGGCGGGCTGAAAGCGACGGCGCTGCGGCTTTATCGCCCGCGCCCCTTTCGCGGTCGCACTAAACTGTGTATGGACGCGGAAACCGGGCCCGTGTGCGCCCCATCATCCCGAGTGAGATCCATGTCCATCCGCAATATTGCGATCATCGCCCATGTCGACCATGGGAAGACCACCCTCGTTGACGAGCTGCTGAAACAATCGGGCTCGTTCCGCGACAACCAGCGCGTTGCCGAACGCGTCATGGATTCCAACGACCTGGAGAAGGAACGCGGGATCACCATTCTGGCCAAGGCGACGTCGGTCGAGTGGAGAGGCCAACGCATCAACATCGTCGACACCCCCGGGCACGCCGACTTCGGCGGCGAGGTCGAGCGCATCCTCTCCATGGTGGACGGTGCCATCGTTCTGGTCGACGCATCCGAAGGCCCCATGCCCCAGACCAAGTTCGTGGTCGGAAAGGCACTCAAGGTGGGCCTGCATCCGATTGTCGTGATCAACAAGATCGATCGTCCGGACGGCCGCCACGAAGAAGTCATCAACGAGGTTTTCGACCTGTTCGCAGCGCTTGACGCGACCGACGAACAGCTCGATTTTCCCATCCTTTACGGTTCAGGCCGCAACGGCTGGATGAACCTGAAGCCAGAAGGCCCATCCGACGAAGGTCTGGCACCGCTGCTTGATCTCGTGCTCAAGCACGTGCCGGAACCGACAGTCGCTGAAGGGTCGTTCCGGATGATCGGCACCATTCTGGAAGCCAATCCGTTCCTGGGGCGCATCATCACCGGCCGGATCCACTCTGGAACCGTCAAGGCCAATATGCCGATCAAGGTTCTGGGCCAGGACGGCAAGCTCATCGAGAGCGGGCGCGTGTCCAAGATCCTTGCCTTCCGCGGCATCGAACGCACCGCAATCGACCTTGCCCATGCAGGCGACATCGTCGCCATCGCGGGTCTCTCCAAAGGCACGGTCGCCGATACCTATTGCGACATGTCGGTCACAGAGGCGCTGACCGCCCAGCCGATTGATCCGCCCACTGTCACCATGTCCTTCATCGTCAACGACAGCCCGCTTGCGGGCACGGAAGGCGACAAGGTCACAAGCCGCATCATCCGCGATCGCCTGCTGAAGGAAGCCGAAGGCAACGTGGCGCTGAAGATCGAGGAGTCGGGCGACAAGGATGCCTTCTTCGTCTCGGGACGCGGCGAATTGCAGCTCGCAGTCCTCATCGAGACGATGCGCCGGGAAGGCTTCGAGCTTGCTGTGTCGCGTCCGCGGGTTGTCATGAAGGATGACGAAGCGGGCAACAAGCTCGAGCCGATCGAAGAGGTCGTCATCGACGTCGACGAGGAACATTCCGGAATAGTTGTCCAGAAGATGAGCGAGCGGAAGGCCGATATGGTCGAGTTGCGCCCCTCTGGCGGCAACCGCTTGCGGCTGGTCTTCCATGCGCCCACACGCGGCCTCATCGGCTACCAGTCCGAACTTCTGACCGACACCCGCGGCACTGCGGTCATGAACCGCCTGTTCCACAGTTATCAGCCCTACAAGGGAGAGATCGGCGGCCGTGTCAACGGCGTGCTGCTGTCCAACGATGCGGGCGAATCGGTGGCCTATGCGATGTTCAATCTCGAAGACCGTGGTCCAATGATCATCGAGGCCGGCGAGAAGGTCTACATGGGCATGATCATCGGCATCCACACCCGCGACAACGACCTTGAGGTCAACGTGCTGAAGGGCAAGAAGCTCACCAACATGCGCGCATCCGGAAAGGACGAAGCCGTCAAGCTGACGCCGCCAATCCGCATGACGCTCGACCGGGCCTTGTCCTGGATTCAGGACGACGAGTTGGTGGAGGTGACGCCGAAGTCGATCCGGCTCAGGAAGCGCTATCTCGACGCCACCGACCGCAAGCGTTCCGAGAAGGCCCGTGTCGGCGCTGCCTGAAGGTCGCCACGGCCGGCCGATCGATCTGGAGACCTGGCCGCGCACCGGCCGGTTCCGTTTGTTCAAAAGCTATGCGCGGCCGCATTTCGCCACCACCGCCCGGCTTGATGTCACCGGACTGCTCACCCGGCTCAAGCCACGTGGTGTCTCACCCTATCGCGCCTGCCTCTTTGCCATCGGCACGGGACTGAACGGCATAGAAGCCTTCCGGACACGGTTTGCGGGCGACCGGGTCGTCGAGTTCGACAGCATCGCGCTGTCGATGACCGTGCCGCGTCCGGACGACAGCTTCGGTTATGCCTATGTGCCTTTTGACAGCGAGTGGGAGAGCTTTGACGCCCACTGCAAGGCCGTCATCGACGCAACCGCCCATGGTGCAGATCTCGGTGCCAATACCGGCCAGCGCCTTGATCTCGCCTATCTTTCCTGTCTGCCCTGGGTCGATTTCACCGCGTTCGACAATGCGCTCTCCAGTGCTGAGGACTGCATTCCGCGATTTTCCTGGGGCAAGTTCGTCGAGGCGCCCGACGGTCGCTGGTCCTGTGCGCTCTCGGTTCAGGTGCACCACGCGCTCATCGACGGACTGCATGTGGGGCAGGTCTTCGCCGCCACCCAGACAGCGCTCGACGGGCTCGCCGCACGCCTCGGGTGAGCGCGCATGGCCACAATTGAAGGCTTGCGCAACAGGTTAACAAGGCGTTAACTTTTACCGGTCGTCCACAGAACAAAGCTGTGGGCATTTTCTTTTTTGGTCCGGAACCCGGTTCTTGGCCATCGACCAGACCGGTATCATAGCGCCATGACCACACTGACAATCGACATCCGGCATGCCGAACCAGACGACGCCCTGGCGATTGCCGAGACCCACAGGGCTTCCTGGCAGCACGCCTACGCGGGCATCCTGCCGCACAGGGCGTTGCGCGCCATGCTGGAGCGCCGCAACAAGGCCTGGTGGCTGCGCGCCATCCGGGGCTCGACCAGCATCCTCGTCATTGACGTGGGCGGCACAATTGCGGGCTACGCCACACTTGGCCTCAACCGCGCCCGTTCTCTGCCCCAGGAGGGCGAGGTCTATGAGCTGTATCTTCGCCCCGAATATCAGGGCGTAGGCCTTGGCAAACGGCTGTTTGCCGAAGTGCGGCGGCTTCTCGATTCGCTCGGCTGCCGGGGGTCCGTCGTCTGGTGCCTGGAAGACAATCTTGTCGGCATGCAGTTCTATCAGGGCCAGGGTGGCCGTGACGTTGCCGAGGGCGTCGAGGTCTTCGATGGGCGGACGCTCAAGAAAGTGGCCTTCGTCTGGCCCTGAGGCGCTGGCCCTGGTTGCCCGCCAAAAGTCCAGTTGCGCCCATTCGTCTTTGGCGATATCTGCCTTCCAGAACGGTTCGATCCGGCCCGTTACGGGCCAGACTTCAACCGGCCAGACTTCAACCGGCCAGACCTCAACCGACCAGACCTCAACCGACCAGACTTCAACGCAATGGAGTGACCATGCGCATCGACGCCATCAGCATCGGAAACAACCCTCCGCACGACGTCAATGTGATTATCGAGGTGCCTGTTGGTGGCCAGCCGATCAAGTACGAAATGGACAAGGAAGCAGGCACTCTCGTCGTCGACCGGTTTCTCTACACCCCCATGACCTATCCGGGAAACTACGGCTTCGTCCCCCACACTCTGTCGGATGACGGAGATCCGATCGACGTGCTGGTCTGCAACACCCGCCCGCTCATCCCGGGATGCGTCATCAATGTCCGCCCGATCGGTGTGCTGGTGATGGAGGACAATGCCGGTCAGGACGAGAAGATCATTGCCGTCCCCTCGCCGCATCTGACCAAGCGGTACGAGAAGGTGTTCGAGCACACCGACATGCCCGAGATCACGATGCTGCAGATCGAGCACTTCTTTGAGCACTACAAGGATCTCGAGCCCGGCAAATGGGTCAAGATTGGCGGCTGGCGCAACGCCGAGACCGCGCGGCACCTGATCATCGAAGCGATTGATCGCGCCAAGGCACACAAACAGACCTGATCAACCCGCCGTCACGCGCGTCTCAACCGATTGCAGGGAAGATATCGATCCTTGTCGATCGAGATGGTCTTGCGTCTTGCCGGACAGGCAAGAGATCGATGGCCGGGTGCGGCGATCAATCAGGTCCTCACATCACCATGGGTGCAATCGAGGTCCACAGGAACGTGCGGATGAACATGATGGCGAGCAGCAGCACGATGGGAGAGATGTCGATGCCGCCGAGATCCGGCAGCACCCGGCGGATCGGCCTCAGCGCAGGCTCGGTGAGCTTGTAGAGAAATTCGCCGATCATGGCAACGAAGCGGTTGTTGGAATTGACAACGTTGAAGGCGTACAGCCAGGAGAAGATGGCCGAGGCGATCAAAATCCAGACATAGAGCCCCAGGGCGAAATCGAGTGTGCTGAACAGGGCGTACATCCATGTCTCCGTCGTTCGTAATGGCTGACATGTAGCCACTCGCCCCCGGCCCGGCAAGGGCGTCTTGGCGCGTTGCGTCCGGTTTGACGGCCAAGACCGACGGGGAAAAACAAAGTGTCGACTGAATAAAGGCTTTGAGTCCCATTCGTCATGGACACGGCACATGAACTCCCGGATTTTTTGCATGTCGCCGGCAATTCTCGATGAAGACCGCTTTGCCGCCTTTCGCCATCGTCCGTTTCTTCTCTGTTTTCTGGCTCGATTCCTGTCGACCTTCGGCATGCAGATGATCTCGGTTGCGGTCGGTTGGCAGATCTATGATCTCACCCGCAATCTTTTCGATCTCGGCCTTGTCGGTCTCATCCAGTTTCCGCCTGCACTTTTGCTGATTCTCTTCACCGGTGCGGCGACCGACCGCTACGGACGGCGCTCGATCGTGCTCGTTTGCGAAGTCGTGATCGGCCTGTGTGCGGTCGCGCTTCTGGTGCTGACCTGGCGTGGGCTCGCTTCACCTTTGCCGATCTTCGCGGTCCTGCCCGTCATCGCCATATCGCGCGCCTTTTTCGCCCCGGCCGCCCAGTCGCTCGCTCCCGATCTTGTGCCTGCCCGCGACCTGCCAAATGCGATTGCCTGGAACTCGACCTCCTGGCAGACGGCAACCATCGTCGGACCAGTCGCGGGCGGCTTGCTCTACGGCCTGGGCGACACGGTTGCCTATCTTTTAAGTGCGGGCTTCGTCACGCTGGCCACTCCCGCCATCGCAGCCGTTCCGGCGCAACCACGGCGCAGTCAGACTGAGGCCCGGTCCTGGACGACGCTGATGTCCGACACGGCCCGGGCTCGAATGCTCCTGGTGCAGCAGATTCAAGATGCGGGGTCGCCACGAAGCGGGGACGGGGCGTTTAGAGCAATTGCAGCGAAAGTGGCACCGCTTTCGCGTCCGGAATTGCGTCAAAACAAGAGGATAGAGCTGTTTCGGCGATTCTGACCACGCCGGAACAGCTCTAATGCATGTCGCGCACAAATGGATTCATTTGTGCGATAACGGACATGCATTCATTCAATGTTTTACAGCGGCCTCAGCGCGTCTGAAAAGACGCGCGGCGCTGTAGCCTCACGTTCTCATCTCACCATACCGGAATGGTCTGCCGGTTCCAAGACAGGAACGACAGCCCGCTCAGGCAGGTGTGGCCCAGTCCGTTCTCAAAACAGACGGAATCGTTGCTTGGGCTCAGCGGGCGCATCGCCGTCCACGCCGGGATCATCGGGACGATGGGTCAGGAAGGCCGCTTCCTGTGCGGCGGCTTCCGCCTCCGGATCGGCCGGTATCGGCTCACCATCCCCGGCAGCGGTGCCCGCAGCAGTGCCCGCAGCGGTACTTGAAACGGCTGGCCCGGCTGCAGCGGCGACCAGCGGCGGTGTGGGGACCGATGCCGGCTCGATCACGGGCGGCGGGGGTGCGGTTTCGGGCGTCGCTACGGCCGCCGCGGCCGTCACCGCCAAGGCAGATGGCGTCGCCGTTGGGCTGTCCTTCACCAGATCCGCCGTGTGCGGTGCCGCCACGCCCACGGTGTCATGGCCGACACCCGCTTCGACCGCCGGCGGCAAGGCTTCTGCCTGGGCTGCGTCCTCGTGCATGACCGCACCCGCCATCGGTGGGAGCGAGGAGATCGCACGGTCGAACCGCTCGGAAGCAGGCGCGTGATCCAGCGTCGGCCCGGCGAGCTGCTCAAGCGGAACCTTCCATTCGAAGGCATCAAGCTTGCCGGTCAAGGGCGAAGTCGGTGCCCAGGTGTCCGAAACAAACCCGTCCGCAGTCCAGGCCGGATCACGCGATGCCCGCAGGGCCTGGGAAAGCCAGTGGCGGACGCGGCCCTGATCGCCGGTTTCGGCCTCCTCGATATCGGCAAGCAGGAGGAAAAGGCCTTCGCGCGGTTGCAGCCTCGCCGCCGCTTCCGCCTTTTGCCGGGCGAGGAGAAAATTGCGCGCCTCAAGTGCCCCACGAGCGACTGCGGCAAGCGATTCGGCATTGTGAGGGCGCAGGGTTTCCAGCCGCCGAGCGCGCTTGAGCCGGTCGGACACCGAATCGCCGATGCGGGCGCGGACATAGGCGTCCGCCACCTGGGGATGGGGTTCAGCCTTCCAGGCGGCTTCGAGAATGCTCGATCCCTTGCGCAAATTGTCCTCCCGGAACAAAGCCTTTGCGGCCACAAGGGCTGCGGGCACAAAACCAGGTGCGAGCTTGAGCGCATGAAGCCCGTCCTCGCGTGCGCCGGCCGCATCACCATCGAACCGATCACATGCCCTTGCCGTCAGCAACACGGCTTTCTTGCGTTCGCCGTCTTTGCGCTCGATCGTACCGGCCTGTTTCTGATGTTCGAGCAAGCGGATGGCGTCATCCCACTTGCGCTCACGCGTGCGGTTGGTGAGTGCCGCTTCGCCCGCCCACGGCAGATGCGGCGCCTGTTCGGCGGCGGTCTCCGCGTAGTGGCGCGCTGCCTCCTCGGCACCAAGCCGCTGGGCTTCGAGATACAGACCGCGCAGTCCGAGCAGGCGGGTTTCCGGATCTTCGGCAAGCGCCTCAAACAGCTTGCGCGCTTCCTCATGCCTGCCTTCAATCAAGGCGGCCTGCACGTCCAGCAGATGGATGAGCGGCTCCTGGTCGGCACTGAGCAAACCCTTGGTCCGCTTGTTCATCTTCCGTGCGAGGGCCGCATCGCCGGCCCCGGCGGCGATCAATCCGGTCGACAACGCCTGATAGCCCCTGTCGCGTTTGTTGGCGCGAAAATAGCGCGCAATGGCATAAGGCGACGTAAGGATCACGCGGACGATCCACCAGCTGATCATGACAAGTGCCACCAGCGAAACGACCATCGTTACTGCGGCCATCAACGACATTTCTATGCGTTGACCCTGCCAGGAGACGATCATTTCGCCCGGGCGGTCGGCGAGCCAGGCAAAGCCGAAACCGAGCAACAGGACAAGTGCGATGAAAAACAGAAGCCGGAGCATGGCGTCCTCCCGAAATCA
Organism: Hyphomicrobiales bacterium; assembly: GCA_038325465.1. Classification (GTDB taxonomy): domain Bacteria; phylum Pseudomonadota; class Alphaproteobacteria; order Rhizobiales; family Rhizobiaceae; genus Hoeflea. Next base: position 97,843 of record JBBQJA010000003.1, read on the forward strand.
GTTGGCCGGTGCGACGGCGGATGCTGGCAAAAGCACGGCGGCGACAAGGCCGTCGACCTTGGCGCGGGCGGCGAGCGCCTTGCCAAAGCTCTCGGCGGCGGCCTTTGCGGGATCAGGCAACTGCGCCCATTCGGCCAGGGCGGCGTCCAGATCGTCGGCACCCAGCGCTGCCTCAATCCGCGCAGCAATGGCTTCAACGCTGTCGCCTTCAACCTCGCCCACCGGGCGGACCTTGACCACCGAAAGCGCGCTTGACATCAGCCGATCGACAATTCCGGCGTCGGGATCCTGCGGATGCATGGCCGCGATCATCGATGTTGCCGCATCGGGGAAATCGGCACCGAGTTGGGCCCGGGTCGGTACACCGGCGGCTGCGAATTCGCGCAACGCGGCAACCGCCGGATCGTCCGGCGCGACGCTCGCCAATGCCTCGAGTTCAGTCATGAACGCGCCGCCTCGATCGATCGCGGCCTTGAGACCTGCGGATGCGATGGCGCGGGCGACATTGAGCTCATTGGAGGGTTCGGCGAGCTTGACCTCCGTCTGCGCCAGACGGGCAGTCAGATCCGCCAGCGCCGAAGTCTGCGCCTGGTCGAGGTCGTCGATACGGGAGTCGATGGCGGCAATGCGAGTATCGAGGCTCGCAACGGCGGCGGCGGCTTCGTTGGACCGTTGCGCTGCGGCTTCCACTTCCGTGGCAAGCGCCGGATCAGCCGCGCCGCCGTTGCCCAACGCACCAAGCCGGGCATCGAGATCTGCAAGCCGGTCTTCGATGGTTGCCAGCGCTGGCGCGTCTGCGGCAGAGGACGCACCTTGCTCAAGCGCCTCAAGCCGGGTCGACAGCGCAGCGATCGGCACCTCGCCATTTCCGGCAGGCAAAGCATCAACACGATCCGAAAGCGCTGAGATCGACCGCTGCAGGCTGGCGATCTCGGACGTCAGGGCAGACGCATCTGGACTGGTTCCGCCGGACCCCAAGAGCCCCGAAACCTGCAAGCCGAACGCGCCTGCAAGCGCAAGCGCACCGCCGACAAGACCGCCCAGAAGGACGCCGGAGCGACCTGAAGCCTGTGAGCTGTCATTCCGTGCGGACGGGATGGCGGTGCCAGACGGCTCGCGGCCGAAGATGGACCCATCGGTGTGGCGGGAGGTTTGCGCGTGATCTGCGGTTGCGGACGAAGACTTTTCGGATATGCCAGCTTCGGATATGCCAACTTCGGATATGCCAACTTCTGATATGAGCGCGGTTTCGGGTGCCTCCGCCGCGCGTTCGCTGCCGGCTGCCTCGACCAGATTGTCTGACCGCCCCGAGGCGACTGGATCGAGACCAGGTTCTGATGGCCTCTCAATCGAAGCTGGCAGACCACCGGGTTCGTCGCGTGGCGTGACATCGGTCGCGTCGAGTTCGATGGTGACCGGTTGTGGCGGTCGGGAATGGCGCGGGGTTGTGCCCTTGCTCATGACGGCTCCTCGAGAGATGCGATCGGGTCGGAGGTCCGGCGGACCCGGTTGGTTCATCTTGCCCATATGGCTGTGTTGGCGTCCATATGGCAACGTCAGCTCCACATGTCAGTTGCCACACGTCAGCTGAAAGTGTCGAGAGATGCAAGCAAACTGGCGTCCTCCGGGCTCCGTGCTGCGATGGCGCGCGGTCGCCAGTCGACGGGCAACGCAGCCACAATGGCCGCTGACAGGCAATGGAAGCGGCTGCGATCCACCTGTTTGGACAATGTTTCGGCCAACAGAAGCGTTGCCAGCCGACGTGCCGCATTGGCGGAATGCAGCAGGATCGCCGGGACGGGCCTCATGAAAATGTGCTCCAGAATAAAGTCAGTTGAATAACTTATTTCGGTCATCCGATAGACGTCCACGACCTCGAAAGCCAACTTCTGCTCTGCTAGTAAGCTCTCGAGATCGGGCAGCCGCGGCACCCCTGCCAGATAGCGCAAGGGCAGGTCCGGGGTGACCTCAAGCCGCCCCGAACGCCAATCCAACGTGATCAGCGCGGCAAGGCCTGCGGCATCTCCTGGCCCGGTCCGCACATCCGCAAAGCCACAGCTCCGCGCTGTGTCTGCGGTGGCTGTCCCGACGCAGTAGATCGGCGCTTTGGACACCTGCGCCTCTCGCCATGCTGACGGATCGATGCCACGCAGACCATTGGCGCTGGTCAGAACGACGGCTGCGGTGGGCCCTGAGAGCGCCTGCGGCGGCAAAGGTGCAAAGACAGTCTGGAACAGCGGCAACGCAACCGGTTCAAAGCCGCGCAAGGCGAGCAGCCGGGACGTCGCAGAACATCCCGGCTCGGGACGGGTGACCAGGACCCGCATGGCCCCTAACCCCAGGAGGCGAAGAAGCTGTCGCCCGCAATCCCGCGGATATCAGCACCGGCCGCCTGCCCGACCGCCACAGCATCTGACGCCGACCCGCCGAGCCGCACCTCGTGGGCTTGCGCCCCGTCGGGCGTGAGAACCATGCCATGGAACGACAGGTCCCCCGCATTGATCTGAGCATGACCGGCGATCGGAGTTCGGCAAGACCCGTCGAGAGCAGCCAGGAAGGCGCGCTCGCAACTCAGGGCGGAAAATGTGGGCGGGTGATTGATGGGGGCGACAAGGTCGGCGATCCGGCTGTCGCGGAGGCGCGCCTCGATGCAGATGGCCCCTTGTCCGGGTGCCGGTGGAAACTCCTCCGGATCCAGGAGATCAGTCACCACGGTCGCAAGACCGAGCCGTCTCAGCCCGGCATAGGCAAGAAGCGTCGCATCCGCCAGGCCATCGTCGAGTTTGCGCAGGCGTGTCTCGACGAGCCCGCGGAAAGGCACCACCACCAGGTCCGGCCGCATCCGCCGGATCAACGCCTGCCTTCTGAGCGACGACGACCCCACCACAGCACCTTGCGGCAGATCCCGAAGCCGGGCGGCAGATCGTCCGATCACGGCATCGCGCACATCCTCCCGCTCAAGATAGGCGATGATGCCCAGCCCTTGCGGCAAGGCGGTCGGCATGTCCTTGGACGAATGCACCGCGATGTCGAGGCGGCCGTCGGCAAGTTGGTCCTCCAGTTCCTCGGTGAACAAGCCCTTGCCGCCGATTTCGGCCAGCGGGCGGTCGGTGATCCGGTCGCCCTTGGTCGACAGCACCACAATCTCGAAAGCGCTGTCGGGAAGGCCGTGCGCGGCCATCAGTCGAGAGCGGGTTTCATGGGCCTGCGCCAACGCAAGCGGGCTGCCTCTGGTGCCGATGCGGTAAGGTTTCATTTGCAAGTCGCCCCGTCCGTTGTTACCCACGCACACCTAGCGGGCTTGAAAGCCGAGCGCAACATCAAGGCGGATCATGGCCCGGGCACCCGTAGCCATCCTCGGAATTGAAACCAGCTGCGACGAAACCGCCGCGGCGGTGGTTGTCCGTGGCAGCGAGGGTGAAGGGCATATCCTTGCGGATGTCGTATGGAGCCAATTCGACGACCATGCCGCTTTCGGTGGTGTCGTACCCGAAATTGCCGCCCGCGCCCATGTCACCATCCTCGACCGGCTGATCGTGGAAGCACTCACCAAGGCAGATATGGCGCTCTCACGCATTGATGCCGTTGCCGTCACTTCTGGACCTGGCCTTGTCGGCGGGCTCATGGTCGGCCTGATGACGGCCAAGGCGATCGTCATGGCCACCGACAAACCGCTGTTCGCCATCAATCATCTCGAAGGCCATGCGTTGACGGCGCGGCTGACCGATGGCCTTGCGTTTCCCTACCTGCTGCTGCTCGTCTCAGGCGGCCATACCCAGATCGTGCTGGTGAAGGCAGTGGGGCATTACGAACGGTGGGGAACGACCATCGACGACGCGCTCGGGGAGGCTTTCGACAAGACCGCCAAGCTGTTGGGCCTGCCTTATCCCGGTGGCCCGGAGGTGGAACGTGCCGCAAGGCGCGGCAACCCGGACCGGTTCCTGCTGCCAGTTCCGCTCAAGGGAACCGGTCGCCCGGATTTCTCCTTTTCCGGCCTCAAGACCGCCTTGCGTCAGCTTGCCGAGAAAGAGGCCCCGTTGTCACGAACCACCATCGACGATCTCTGCGCCGCTTTCGAAAAAGCCGTGACCGAAAGCCTCGCTACGCGTGTGGACATTGCGCTGGCCCGATTCAGCGCCCGTTTCGGGCAACCCCAACAGGGGGTGATGCAGCCAGCTCTCGTCGTGGCTGGTGGAGTTGCGGCCAACCAGGCGGTCCGCGCCATGATCGAGAAGCGAGCAAGGAGCCAAGGCTTCCGCTTCATCGCCCCACCACCCGCGCTCTGCACCGACAATGCCGCCATGATCGCCTGGGCGGGGGCCGAACGCCTCGCGGCAGGATTTGCGGCAGACGCCCTTGATGTCGCGCCCCGGGCGCGCTGGCCGCTCGACGCCGATGCATTGGCGGTCATCGGACACGGCAAAAAGGGTGCCAAGGCATGAGCGGGAACGCCCTCAATCCCCGGATCGGCGTCGTGGGCGCAGGCGCATTCGGCACCGCGCTGGCTTGCGTGATGGCCGATGCGGACACGCCGGTGCTGCTCTTCGGGCGTGATGCTGCGCGGATGGACGCGATCAACGCCACGCGGCTCAATCCACGCCTGCCAGGTGTTGACCTGCCTGCCGCCGTCAGGCCGGTTTCAGACCTAGCCGCCCTGTCGGGGTGCCAGGTGCTCCTCATGGCAACGCCGTCGGCCGCTCAGGCCGCCACCGCCGGGGCGCTCCGCGACGCAATCGGACCTGAATGCGATCTCGTCATGTGTGCCAAGGGGATCAACCAGGAGACCGGCACCCTGATCACTCAGGCGCTCGCCGACGCTGCACCCGGCCATCGCCTTCATGTGCTGAGCGGACCCGGTTTTGCCGCCGATATCGCCAAGGGATTGCCGACCGCCATGACCCTGGCTTCGCAGACGCTCGAGGAGGCCGAAGCCATGGCCGCCACGCTGTCGCGCAGGACGTTCCGGCTCTACGCCAGCCTGGACATGACCGGCGTGCAATATTGCGGCGCGCTCAAGAACGTGTTCGCCATCGCCGCCGGGATCGTCATCGGTGCGGGGCTCGGCGAGAGCGCGCGCGCTGCGCTCATCGCCCGCGGGCTTGCCGAACTCACACGCTTTCTCGCGGCGACGGGCGGTCTGCCCGAGACGGCTGCGGGCCTCGCTGGCCTCGGCGATCTGGTGCTGACTGCCACCAGCCTTCAGTCGCGCAATTGCCGGTTCGGCATGGCGATCGGCCGCGGCGAACCGCTCGACGCGCTGTCGGCGCCCGGCCAGCCTCTGGTGGAGGGGGTGGCGGCGGCGGTGGCTGCATCGCGGGCGGCGCACGCGGCCGGCATCGAAATGCCGGTGACCGACGCGGTTGCCGCCATCGTCACCGGACGCCTTGATGTGGACAGCGCTGTCGATGCGCTTCTGTCGCGGCCCTTGCGCATTGAAACCGACTGAGCATGCGGGCATAAAGTGTAACAACCCAACCCAGAGCAACCCAACCCAACCCATCCCTACCCCGCCCTACCCATCTCTACCCCGCCCTACCCGGAGGCCGCATGCTCTTCACCCTGATCTGCAAGGACAAACCCGCATCTCTCGATCTCCGGCTTGCCACACGTCCGGCCCATGTGGAGTTCCTCAACGGGCTCAACGGCTCTGGAAAGCTCAAGATGGCGGGTCCGCTGCTGGACGAGGCCGGCAAGCCTTTCGGCAGCCTGGTCATCATTGATGCCGCCGACAAGGCGGAGGCAACCGCCACTGCGGCGCGCGACCCTTACGCACTTGCTGGCCTGTTCGCGAGCGTCGAGATCGCTGCGTTCAATTGGGCGTTCAACGCCCCGGGTGCCTGAGCATGGCCTACTGGCTGTTCAAATCCGAACCCTTCAAATGGTCCTGGTCCATGCAAGTTGCCGCCAGCAGCCTCGGCCAGCAATGGGACGGGGTGCGCAATTATCTGGCGCGCAACAACATGCGGGCGATGAAGCTGGGCGACAAAGGATTCTTCTACCATTCCAATGAGGGGCTGGAGATCGTCGGTATCGTCGAGGTCTGCGGTCTTTCCCACCCCGACACCACGACCGACGATCCCCGCTGGGACTGTGTTGATATCTGCGCGGTGCGCGCCATGCCAAAGCCGGTCACACTCAAAGACGTCAAGGCCAATCCGGCACTCGGGCAGATGGCGCTCGTCACCTCAATGCGGCTGTCGGTCCAGCCGGTGACCGAAGCCGAGTATGACGAGGTCTGCCGGATGGGCGGACTGTCCGATCCTCCCCGCTCTCCGGCGTGACCAGACACCGGTGAAGACCCCGCCAGCAGACTTCATACGCGCCAACACCGCCATTGCAGCGCCAGTCCATCTGCCCGAAATCCGCCTGCACCTCGCCGACGAGGCGCTCTCGCTCTGGCACAAGACCGAGAACGAGCTTGGCCTGCTCGGATTGCCGCCACCGTTCTGGGCATTCGCCTGGGCCGGCGGGCAGGGGCTTGCGCGCCATATCCTTGATTTTCCTGAGCTGGTGAAGGGGCGATCGGTGCTCGATTTTGGCACCGGCTCGGGCGTTGTGGCAATTGCAGCGGCACTGGCGGGCGCACGCCAACCGGTTGGTGCCATCGACGTCGATCCCTGGTCGGTGGTGGCAGCCGGGCTCAACGCCAGGCTGAATGGTGTCGATATCGATGTGTGCGCCCGCGACATCATCGGCCACGACGAAGGCTGGGATGTGGTTCTGGCGGGCGATGTGTTTTACGACAAGGCGATGACCGACCGCGTCCTGCCCTGGCTTGAAGCGCTCGCGGGGCGCGGCGCACAGGTGATCGTCGGTGATCCGGGCCGCAGCTACTGCCCGCGCGACCGGCTGCGGCTTGAGGCGACCTACTGCGTTCCGGTCACCCGCGCGCTTGAGGACGCCGACGTCAAGACGACATCGGTCTTGCGCGTGATCGCCCCGGAGCAGCCTTGCCGAGGGGTTTGAAGCGAGGCCCGATCCTCACACGATGCGGACGACAGTGCCCGCACGAAGAAAGGGCAGAAGGCGCAGCATGTCCCGCCGCCCAAGGGCCACGCAGCCTTCGGTGGGAGAATAGCCTGGTCGGGCGAGATGGAGGAAGATGGCGCTTCCCGCGCCCCGGCGGCGTGACGTGACATTCCAGTCGAGCACCAGCACGATGTCATAGAGGTGGTCGGTGCGCGTGAGCGTCTCGTGGCTCGCAGAAAACGGCAACCGGACCCGCCGGTTGTAGGCAGGATGGGAGGTCGCATCACACCAGCCGTCGCGCGCTGTCACCCGCGACAGCGCGATGCCGCTTGTGATGGCTGAGCGCAACGCCGCCTTCCTGTAGCCCGCCAGAATTCCGAGCGCGCCGCGTGGGCTGGCACCATCGCCCTCGCGCTTGAACGCGCTGCGCCCGCTGCGCCCGAGAGCAGCTGAGAAGACGAGCGGGCCGAATTGCGCGATCGCCTGCGTCGGGCTTCCCGGTCGCATGCGCACCGTCAGTGTGGTCCTGGTGGCCTTGCGGTTTTGCATGAAGTCGTCCCGGGTTCACCATGATGTGCGCGGTATGTGATGACACTTCAACAAATAGCACTTTGCCATTGCCCTGAAAGCACCTAAACGCTGGACATTCAGGCCTGACGATTGGATGCTTCGACCAAGTGCCTCTCAACCGGCCGGACCACTCAAAAGGAGACCCTGCATGACCGCTCGCACGATCCTTCTGGTGGATGACGACAATGACCTGCGTGAAACGCTCGTCGAACAGCTTTCGCTGTATGAGGAATTTGCGATCCTGTCGGAATCATCGGCAACAAAGGGCGTCCAGACAGCGCGCAACACTCATATCGATCTCCTCATCATGGACGTCGGGCTGGCCGACATGGATGGGCGCGAGGCGGTCAAGCTTCTGCGCAAGGGCGGCTTCAAACCGCCAATCATCATGTTGACGGGGCACGACACCGATTCCGACACGATACTCGGTCTGGAAGCCGGCGCGAACGATTACGTGACCAAGCCGTTCCGCCTCGCCGTGCTGCTTGCCCGCATCCGCGCGCAGTTGCGCCAGCACGAACAGAGCGAAGACGCCACCTTCACTGTCGGACCCTATACCTTCAAACCCAGCCAGAAGCTGCTGGTGGACGAAAAGGGCGGCAAGATCCGCCTGACCGAAAAGGAATCGGCCATCATCCGCTACCTCTATCGCGCCGACCAGAAAGTGGTCACCCGCGATGTCTTGCTCGAGGAAGTCTGGGGCTACAATTCCGGCGTCACCACCCATACGTTGGAAACCCATGTCTACCGGCTGCGGCAGAAGATCGAGGCAGATCCGGCCAATGCCGAAATTCTGGTCACCGAAAGCGGTGGCTACAAGATCATTCCGTGAGAGCGCGGCCCAATGGACCTGACCGGGAGGCAATCACCTGTCGCTGACCGACGACATCGCACTTCTTGAGACAGTCGACCTGTTTGGCGAACTGGGCGAGGACAAGCTGCGCCTCATCGCCTTCGGCACCGAACGCCGCAGACTGCTGCCCGGCCAGGTCCTGTTTCGGGAAAATACGCCCGCCGATTGCGCTTTCGTGGTCGCTGAAGGCCGCTTCGAGTTGTCCCGCACCGCACGCGACACGACAAAAGTCCCGCTTGGAAACGTCGGACCCGGCACCCTGCTGGGGGAACTGGCGCTCATCACGCAAGTCATGCGCACGTTGACGGCGGTAGCTTCCGAACCGTCTGAAATCATGCGCATAAACCGCGCGCTCTTCCGCCGCATGCTCGAGGAATATCCCGACATAGCAAGGATCGTCGAGGCGCGGATAGCACGCAATCTCGGCGAGATGGCTGAGAAGCTGGGTGCCCTTGCCCCGCGCTTCAGGGATTGAGTCAACGCGCTCGACGGCAGGCGTCGAAACCCGATTTCCGAATGCGGTCCGTAGCTTTTGTTTGAGAGCATGCTCCCATCCAGACACCGTCCATGCTTTTGGGACCATGCTCTGAACTGCCCCGCATCCACTCGGACGCTTGAGCGTCACCGCGCGTCCCGAAGGACGCGTGAGTGCCGCTGTCACGCTTTTTTGTGAATGCATGTGCGTTTCGCTCAATCGATATCGATTGAACGCGACATGCATGGCAGCGCCGCGCGTCCCGAAGGACGCGTGAGTGTCGCTGTCACGCTTTTTTGTGAATGCATGTGCGTTTCGTTCAATCGATATCCATTGAACGCGACATGCATGAAAAATCAAACCGGGCCGTCACCGGCACATGGTCAGACGGGCGCTCCCAACCACGGGCGGCGCGCAGGATGTCGACGCCTTCCAGCGCTGGCGCGAGATCGGCGGACGACCAGACATGGTCAAGCCTGCGACCGCGATCGGCCGCATCCCAGTCCTTGGCCCGGTAGCTCCACCAGGTGTAGAGTTTTTCAGGCTCGGGCACCTGGCGGCGCATCAGGTCGACCCAGCCGCCGTCGCGCTGCACCCGCGTCAGGCCTTCGATTTCCACCGGCGTGTGGCTGACGATCTTGAGCATCTGCTTGTGTGACCAGACGTCGTGCTCAAGCGGCGCGATGTTGAGATCGCCGACGAGAATGGAGGAAACCCCGTCATTGCGCTCGGCCTCGGCTTCTATCGCCCGCATTTCCTCGACGAAATCGAGCTTGTGTCCGAATTTCGGATTGATCGACCGATCGGGCTCGTCGCCTCCTGCGGGCACATAGAAATTGTGCAGACGGATACGCGGGCCGCCAGCGGTCTCCACGATTGCCGAGATGTGGCGCGAATCCCCGATGCCGCAGAAATCCCGGCGTTCGTCGGACGACAGCGGCAACCGCGACACGATGGCCACCCCATGATAGCCCTTCTGGCCGTGGATCGCGGTATGGACATAACCGAGCCTGCGGAAGGCCGCCGTTGGAAAGGCGTCATTGGTACATTTGGTCTCCTGCAGACACAGCACATCCGGCTGGTGGTCCACAAGGAAGGATTCCACCAGCGGAAGGCGCAGCCGGACCGAATTGATGTTCCAGGTAGCGACGGAAAACTGCACGCGGATCTCATGCACAAAGGGTGATCAGGCAGAACTATGGCCGGAGCCGGACGCCGATGCACGCGCCATCCGGGCTCATCCGGTGTTCGTCCACAGGCCTTTGGGAACGGCAGGCCGTCTGTCTCGCAATCGGCTCAGCGGGTCTTGTTGTGGACATCCTCGTAGGGGATGCGGAACACATCGGCCGCAAATTTCACCCCCGTCTGGACATTGAAGATCATCACCGATGTGTCTCTGCCCTGCGCATCGCGGATCGTCCATTGCCGCAACTCATAGGTCTTGGGATCAAACATCATCGAGATGGTCGATTCACCGAAAACGGTCTTGTCGCCGAGCACGATGGTGGTCAGATCCGGATCTTCCTTGACCGACTTCACCATCTTGCCCGACAGGTCGATCTTCTCAGACAACAAAAGCTTCAGCGGCGTGCCCGACAGCGGGTAGAGGTCCCAGGTCCGGAGCTTGCGGTTGCCGATGACCACGCCCTTGCCGTCAGCGATCACGCGGATCGGCGAGGGATCCTCGTAGTTGAAGCGCAACTTGCCGGGACGGTCGATGAAGAACTTGCCACCGGTCTGCTCGCCCGTCGGCCCGAACTGGACGAACTCGCCCGTCATGGTCTTGACCGCCGAGAAATGATCGGCGATGCGCTGGGCTGCATCCTGGCTGCGGGCAGGCGTCGGCGAGGCAATCAGGCCGAGCGCGAACAGCGCCGCTGATGCCGCCAGCCCAGCCAGGCCAGCCATGAAGGCGCGGCGCGCCTGGTTTTGAAGCGTTGCAGTTCTTGCCTGGACCTGACGGCGCATCGGCGTCTCCTTGTTCTGGCAGCCGGTACCCTGATCTCGACAGAGCCCGATGCTGCTTCGTCTCGTCGTGGATTGAATTTGACATTTGGTCCCCGTTTTCGGGGTGCGTCCGAACCCAAATGTCAAATTCAGAAAAAATCCACACAAATCATGAATTCGCTCGCGTTTCTTCCAAGTCCAGCATTTGCTGAGGAGCATTCAGAAACCGGATGCAAATATTGGAACCAAACCACTCGATACCACTGCAGCGCCGCGCATCCAATCGGGTGCGCAAAGGCCGCTGTAAAGCATTGAATGAATGCATGTACGTTACCACACACATGAATCCATTTGTGCGCGACATGCATTAGATAAGGTGTCGCCGCGCGCGGTTCAATTGCAGCCCGATAGGCCAAGCGACCGTCCGTGCTGTGTCGCGTCCAAGTGCGGCGCCAGTATGACCGGACGAAGAACCCATCTACCTGGGATCAATTTCAGCTTCGGTGGGCACCAGGATCTCGCGCTTGCCCGCATGGTTGGGCGGCGAGATGATGCCTTCCTTTTCCATCCGTTCGATGAGCGAGGCGGCGCGGTTGTAGCCGATACCGAGCCGCCGCTGGATATAGGAGGTCGACACCTTCTCATCGCGCAGCACGATGGCCACTGCCTGGTCATAAGGATCATCCGATTCCGCCAGATTGGACGTTCCCGCCGGTCCACCGCCCGATCCCGCGCTGTCTTCGTCACCATCATCCTCGGTGATGGCGTCAAGATATTCGGGCGTGCCCTGCGTTTTTAGGTAGGCGACAACGTCCTCGACCTCGGTATCGGAGACAAATGGCCCGTGAACGCGCTGGATGCGCCCGCCGCCCGCCATGTAGAGCATGTCGCCCATTCCCAGAAGCTGCTCCCCGCCCTGCTCCCCCAGGATGGTGCGGCTGTCAATCTTGGACGTGACCTGGAACGAGATGCGGGTGGGGAAATTGGCCTTGATCGTGCCGGTGATAACGTCCACCGATGGCCGCTGCGTCGCCATGATGACATGGATGCCGGCCGCACGCGCCATCTGGGCAAGCCGCTGAACCGCGCCTTCGATGTCCTTGCCCGCCACCATCATCAGGTCAGCCATCTCGTCGATGATGACCACGATATAGGGCATGGCCTGGAGATCGAATTCCTCGGTTTCGTAGATCGCCTCCCCGGTATGACGGTCAAAGCCGGTCTGCACCGTCCGGGTGATCGGTTCGCCCTTGTCGGCCGCCTGCTCGACCCGCGCGTTGTAGCCGTCGATATTGCGGACACCGATCTTGGACATCTTTTTATAGCGCTGCTCCATCTCGCGCACGGTCCATTTGAGCGCCACAACGGCTTTTTTGGGATCCGTCACCACCGGGGTCAGCAAATGCGGGATGCCGTCATAGACGGACAGTTCGAGCATTTTCGGATCGATCATGATCAGCCGGCACTTGGACGGGTCCATCCGGTAGAGGATTGACAGGATCATGGTGTTGATGGCCACCGACTTGCCCGAGCCCGTGGTGCCTGCCACCAGAAGATGCGGCATCTTGGCAAGATCGGCGATCACCGCCTCTCCGCCGATGGTCTTGCCGAGCGCCAATCCCAGCCGGGCCTTGGAGGATTCGAAATCCCGGCTGGCGATCAACTCGCGAAGGTAGACGGTTTCCCGCTTCAGGTTGGGCAATTCGATGCCGATCGCATTGCGGCCCGGCACCACCGCGACCCGGGCGGCAATGGCGCTCATGGAGCGGGCGATGTCATCAGCAAGTCCGATGACGCGCGAAGACTTGATGCCCGGTGCCGGCTCAAGTTCGTACATGGTCACCACCGGACCTGGACGAACATGAATGATCTCGCCCCTGACCCCGAAATCCTCGAGAACGCCCTCGAGCATGCGCGCATTCTGCTCAAGCGCCTGTGGCGCCAGCGATGAATCCTTGACGATGTTCCTGGCTTCATTGAGCAGATGCAGCGAGGGAAGCGCAAACCCTCGGTCCGTCAGCAAGGAGGGTTGCGCATCCTTCTGCGCCCGGCTTCCGGGCTTGGGCGCTTCCGCCTTCGGCGCGATCCGTATGGAGGCAACCGGCATAGGCACCGCGGTCTTCTGTGGCTGAGGCCGAGGCGCCCAGTCAGCGACGGGGTCCGTGTCAGGATCGATGAGAATGTCAGCCGGAACGGGCAAATCCTCGTCGATGTCGAACGGCGGTTCGTCATCCACCGGCTTGCGGCGGCTCGCACGGTCTGTGGCGGCGAAAGCCGGTTCCGTCCGGCTCTGGCTGACCGCAGGCGAGTGCGCGGCGGCGAAGTCCGGATCGGCCCGCACCGCCCAGGTACCGGCTGGAGACGGGACGCCGTCGTAATCGGTATCATGCAAATCGAAGGGTTCGTCGTCACGGGTGAGGAGCCGGCTGCGGGCGACAGTGGGCAAGGCGATCATCCGGCGGACGCGGGCCTTGAGCGCATACCAGCCATGGGTCATCGCCCCCAGAGCAAGCCAGCCCGAACCGGTGTCATCATCCTCGTCGTCTTCGAAGTGCTCCTCGGCACTTTCTTTGATCGTGGCTTGGCCACGGACAGACAGCCCGCTCAGTCCGGCACCATAGAGAAACGTCCAGCCGGCTGGAAACAGCAGGAGCGCCCCGAGCGCCGCGGCTGCAATTCCGCTTGGGAAGCTCCCGAGAGCGAGCGCCGGTATTTTCAAGGCCATGTCGCCCAATACACCGCCCAGCCCGTTGGGAAGCGGCCAGCTCGGCGGTGCAGGCATCAATCCACAGACAGCCGCCGACAGCCAGGCACCGCCAAACCACGCGGCAGACCGTTGGAGCTTGTGGCCGATCGCGCGGTTGCCAATGAGCGCGAAGGCCCAGAAGACCGCAGGCGTAAGGCCGATCACGCTGGCGAGGCCAAAGAACTGCATGGCGAGATCGGCGAAGGCCGCCCCGGCAAAGCCCAGAACATTTGTTGGCACGGCCCCATTGGCGTTTGAGAAACTCGGGTCCGTGACGTTCCAGGTGCACAACGCTGCAGCGGCAAGCCCGATGCCACAAAGAAGCAAAACGCCGCCCAGCATGCGGATCTGTCGGCCCAACAGCGACGAGATCTGCTGCGAACGCTGGCGTGGGGCCTCTAGGGCGGTGGAGGAACTTGTCTGCATGGGGCGCCATGTCCGAATCGGTTGCCCGGGTTCCGCAAGGGTCCCGGCTCGTGAAACAACCTAACCGAAAGCCGGTTAATGGCGCATTAACCATGGCCGCGCCGCCTTGAGATCGGCCAGACAGATTGCGATCACATACCCGAAAAAGCTGACCCGCAAACGAAAACGCGGCCCGGGATGAACCGGGCCGCGCAGGTGGCTGCGGGGAGGAGTAAACGCAGCTTAGTTGTGGTAGGCAGCTTCGCCGTGAGAGGCGAGGTCGAGACCCTGGCGCTCGTCCTCAACCGGTACACGCAGACCCACAATCAGATCGACGATCTTGAAGAGAACCACTGAGATTATACCGCACCAGACAATGGTGATCACCACAGCCTGAAGCTGGATCAGGAACTGACCGCCCATGCTGTAGTCCTCGCCGCCGATTCCACCGAGCGACGGAGCGTGAAAAACCGCCGTGCCGAGAGCACCAACGATGCCGCCAATGCCGTGGATGCCGAAAACATCTGCCGTATCGTCATAGCCGAGCTTGTTCTTCACGACAGCGACGAAGTAATAGCAGAACAGCGACGCAATGCCGCCGAGCAGGATGGCACCGACGGGTCCAATCAGGCCAGCGGCAGGTGTGACCGCGACAAGACCGGAAATCATTCCGGAAACCGCGCCCAGGAGCGAGGCTTTGCCGCGATGAACGGTCTCGATGATCACCCAGGCAAGAATTGCGCCTGCGGTGGCCGTGAAGGTGTTGATCATCGCGAGTGCTGCGCCGCCGTTGGCTTCGAGATTGGAGCCGGCGTTGAAGCCGAACCAGCCGAACCAGAGCAGAGAAGCGCCGACCATCGTCAAGGTCATGGAATGAGGAGCCATCATGTCCTTGCCGAAACCGATCCGTTTTCCGACCATGATTGCGCCGACAAGTCCTGCAATCCCGGCATTGATGTGCACCACGGTGCCGCCGGCAAAATCGAGAGCTCCGAGCTGGAAAAGATAGCCATTTGCGTCCCAGACCATGTGGGCGATCGGGAAGTAGACGAAGGTTACCCAAAGCGCCACGAAAAGCATGACAGCCGAGAACTTGATGCGCTCACCGAACGCACCGACGATAAGGGCAGGCGTGATACAGGCGAAAGTCATCTGGAAGGCGATGAAGACATATTCGGGGATCATGACACCATCAGAGAAGGTTGCAGCTTCGCTGTCGGCGGTGACGCCTGCCAGGAACATCTTGGCAGTCCCTCCCCACCAAGGGCTCTCGGAGCCGCCAAAGGCGAAAGAGTAGCCATAAAGGGTCCAGATGACGATCACCATCGCAGTGATCATGGTGCACTGGAGCAAAACGGACAGCATGTTCTTTGTGCGCATCAGGCCGCCGTAAAACAGGGCAAGGCCGGGAAGGATCATCAGAAGCACGAGGATCGTTGAAGCAATCATGAAGGCCGTGTCGCCTTTGTTGATGCTCGAAACCACCTCCACTGCGGCGACGGCTTCTGCGGCTGGTGCGGCGGCATCCTGGGCGAAGGCCACCATCGTGCCGAAAGCGACGAGCGAGAGACCGCTCATAAGCGCGGGCAGTACCGCAGATTTCAGACTTTTAGTAAGTGTCATCGGTTTCTCCTGGAACTCGGGGGCCGGCTTACAGCGCGTCGGCATCGGTTTCGCCAGTGCGGATCCGCATGGCATGGTCAATGGTGAACACGAAGATCTTGCCGTCGCCGATCTGGCCGGTCTTTGCGGCCGCGGCGATCGCCTCGATCGCCTTGTCCACACCGTCCGACGCCACCGCGATCTCGATCTTCAGCTTGGGCAGGAAACTGACGGCATATTCCGTGCCGCGGTAGATTTCCGTATGCCCCTTCTGGCGGCCGTAACCCTTGACCTCGGTCACGGTCAGCCCCTGGATGCCGATCGCAGTCAGCGCTTCTCGCACCTCGTCCAGTTTGAACGGCTTGATGATGGCCATCACAATTTTCATCTGGTTTCCCATCCTTGTTCTCAGCGGCTGCGCCGCAACTTTCGACAGGGAACGAACAACACAACGCCCCGGCCCACTCCCTCCAATTCAAATGCCGTGCCAACTTGCCAACAGGCTTGAAAAACAATGAATTTCGGGACATGTGAAAGTCTCAAATTAATAAATGCCTATTTTTCATGCATATTTAAAAATCTAATTGCACACTCACATATATATGCCTAAATTTTCTGCATTATTTTCACGCGCAGAGATCCGACGATCTGCCACAAAAGAAGGCTCCGTAAAACGGGCCTGAGGCAGGAGCGGATATCCGCTCGGTCGGGATGCATGACATCAGTTACCAGCAGGACAGGGGAGTTTCCCCCAGACTGGTGCGCCGATGCCGTCTGTGAACATCGGAACGCTGGCCAGATCCTGCGACAGATCGACAGGATGAGCGTCAACGACCTTCAATTGGATGCCAGCCAGAATGTTGGAAGCCGGGGTGGCTAAAGCTATTCCGGCGTGGTCAGAATCGCCGGAATAGCTCTAACCTCTTGTTTTGACGCAAGTTCGGACGCGAAAGCGGTGCCACTTTCGCTGGACTTGCTCTAGTGGTCTGACCGAAACAGATGGTTCCCGCCTGTTTTGAAAAGTCGGCCCACAAGCTATTGATCTGGTTGGGCGATTTGTCCTGACAGATGGGAACTATCTGTCAGGATCACACCGCTGGCGTGGTTGCGCGCAGGAGACGATACAGCGCCGCGCGTCTTTTCAGACGCGTGAATGCCACTGTACCGCTTTGAATGAATGCACGTTCGTTTCGTTCGATCGAACCCGACTGAACGCGACGTGTATGAGAGGCTGGGTTCACAGTGCCGGAAAGCTGCGGCGCAAACAGGTCTCCCATGCCACAGGGCAATTCAAGCGCCGTGCCAGTTCGAGCCCGAGGGCGAAAAGCCATTTCGGCAAGGAATGCCAGATTCCGGACGGTTGGCCAAAAACGGCCCGGACGCCGCCAATCCTTGATGAAACCGGCCTTGCATGACCTATCGGCGGACTTTGCAGGACGATGAATTATTGACTGCGGTCGCGGATAAGTCCTTCCTGCGCCACTGATGCGATCAACACGCCCTGTCGGGTGAACAGCCCGCCGCGGGTGAACCCGCGGGCACCGGTGGAAACCGGAGAATCCATGCTGTAGAGCAGCCAGTCATCGAAGGCGAAGGGCCGGTGAAACCACATCGCATGATCAAGGCTTGCGACCTGCAGGCTGCGATCGAAGACCGACCGGCCATGGGCGAACAGAGCGGTGTCGAGCAGCGTCATGTCGGAAAGATAGGCAAGAATGGCTGCCTGGATAATTCGGTCGTCAGGCACCGGTCCGGTGGTCCTGACCCAGACCTTCTGCTCGGGCGGCAGGTTTTCGTCCGAAACATAGTGGGTGAGCGACAAAGGTCGGATCTCGATGGGTCGTTCCCGCTCCCAGTAACTGCGGACATGGTCGGGCGCTCCGGTCAGGAAAGCTTCCCGCATCTCCACCACGCTGGGCAGGTCTTCAGGTTGCTTGACCTGTGGCATCAGCTGCTGGTGCTCCATGCCCGGCTCTTCCTTCTGGAATGAAGCCGAAAGCGAGAAGATCGCCTTGCCGTGCTGAATTGCCACCACCCGGCGGGTGGCAAAACTCAGCCCGTCGCGAATCCGGTCAACCGTGTAGATGATCGGTGCCGCTGGATCGCCGGGCCGCATGAAATAGGAATGCAGCGAGTGCACCGCCCGGTCGGGCGACACCGTGCGCTGGGCGGCGACCAACGCCTGCCCGATCACCTGTCCCCCGAAAACCCGCTGCCAGCCGACCTGCGGGCTGTTGCCGCGAAAGAGATCCTGCTCAAGCGTCTCGAGATCAAGACTGGCGATCATCTGGGCCATGGCTGTTGACTGTGGGCGCGACATTTTGGACCTGCAAAAAAACCAGGATGGGGTTCGACAATGGGATATACCCTTCTTCAAGGTTTTCAAATTCCCGGTGCCCGTTTTTTGTCAAACAGGGTCGCGCGGAACAGGAAGGATCGGACACCATGTCCATTCAACAAGTTGACGTGCTTGTGTGCGGCGGCGGCTATGTGGGTCTCGCGGTGGCGGTGGCCATCAAGACGTCCGCGCCATCATTGTCGGTCATGGTCATTGATGCGGCACCAGAAGAGGCCTGGCGCAAGGACCAGCGCGCGTCTGCGATCGCCGCCGCCGCCCGCCGCATGCTCGACACGCTCGGCGTCTGGGGGGGCATTGAAAGCGAGGCGCAGCCGATCACGGAAATGATCGTGACCGATTCGCGCACCAATGACCCGGTCCGTCCGGTTTTCCTGACATTCGACGGGGCGACCGCTGACGGCGAACCCTTCGCCCACATGGTGCCCAACCGCACCATGGTTGCCGCTTTGCGGACGCAAGCTGAAAACCTCTCAGTCCCCATTCGCCAAGCCGCACTCGCCGCCGGATTGTCCACCGCAGGCCCCCTCGCGCGCGTCACGCTTGCCACCGGCGACGCCATCGAAGCGCGGCTTGTGGTTGCCGCCGACGGCGTTCGGTCAGCCTTGCGCGACATGGCGGGCATCAAGACCACGCACTGGGATTATGGCCAGTCGGGCATCGTCACGACAGTCGCCCATGAGCGGGACCACGGCGGTCGCGCCGAGGAACATTTCCTTCCCTCAGGCCCTTTCGCCATCCTGCCACTGAAGAACAACCGCTCATCGCTGGTCTGGACCGAACGCAGCGAGGATGCCGAACGGCTGGTCGCCGAGGATGATTTCGTCTTCGAGGCCGAACTCGAACGTCGGTTTGGCCATCATCTGGGTGAACTCAGGCTGGATGGCGGACGCCGGGCGTTCCCGCTCGGGCTCACGCTGGCGCGCGAATTTGTGCGTCCGCGTCTGGCCTTGGCCGGCGACGCAGCCCACGGCATCCACCCGATTGCCGGTCAGGGCCTCAATCTTGGTTTCAAGGATGCCGCAGCCCTTGCCGAAACCATCGTTGAAGCCAATCGCATCGGCCTCGATATCGGCTCGATGTCAACATTGGAGCGCTACCAGCTCTGGCGGCGCTTCGACACGGTGCAGATGGGGATCACCACAGACGTCCTGACGCGGCTGTTTTCCAACGACATGACGCCGATCCGCCTGGTCCGCGATCTCGGCCTTGGCATCGTGGACCGTCTGCCTCGGCTCAAGTCTTTCTTCATCGCCCAGGCGGCGGGCAACGGAGACGCAGCTGGACCCCGCCTGTTGCGCGGGGAACGCATCTGAGAGGCCTCATTCCGCCCGGTTGGCAACCGGCTGCATGAGAGCAAGTTCGGTTCGCCTCAAACTCTCGGCCAGCACCGTCATGTCCGAAAACGCGTGGGCGAGTGCGATCCCACCTTGCCACTCGGCGGTGATCGCTCGTGCCCGGGCGAGCGCGAGCGAGGGGCGCAGCCCGATCTTTTGCAATTCGCGCGCCATGAAGCCGATCAGCCGCTCGAAGCTCTCGGCGGCCCGTTGCGAGGCCTTTGGTGCCGGCTTGCGGAAATCCCGGATCGCCGCCGAGATCGGGCAGCCTTTTTCCATCCGGCTGCGGCTCGACTGCCCCAACCGCTGCAACAGATAACGGATCCGCTGGCGCGGCTCCTCGGAAGATCCGGCAGCCTCCGCGATGAGCGTTTCGGTCTCCGAGACGAACACGTCAGCCACCGCCAGCGCGAGAGCCGCCTTGGTCTTGAAATAATAAAACACGGTGCCGACCGGCACCTCCGCCGAACGCGCCACGTCGGCGAGGCTGGTGGCCGCATAGCCACGCTCCCAGAACGCGACCGCTGCAGCGGCCACGAGGGTTTCCCGCCGGGCATCGCCTTTTCCGGCCATTTTCCTGCCTCCGCACCAGTGCGCCTGTCATCTCATAGCGCGGCGCGTGCGTTGACGCAAAGGCGGGCGGGTTGCGCAGGTGGACGCCCGATCGGCTCAGTCTGCGAGTTGGCGGGCTTCCGAGACGAGCATGATCGGGATGCCGTCGCGGACGGGATAGGCCAGGCGGGCCGTTTCGGAGACAAGTTCGGACGCGATCTTGTCGTGACGCAGCGGACCGCGGGTCAGCGGGCATACCAGAAGTTCAAGAAGCTTCGGATCGAGCTGCCCCGACTGGCGGTCAACGACTGCAGCCGGTTCTGCGGGGAGATCACTGGAGGACGCGTTCATAGTCGTCGGATTCCCGCGCCAGTGAGATTTCAGTGATCGCAATCAGCGTCTCTGCCCGGGTCTTCAAATCAGCCGCCTCAAGCAGGGCCTGTTTTTCCGCAGGCCCGTAGGGGGACATCATCGACAGCGAATTGACGAGCGTCGTCGTGCTTGCCCGCTCGACGCTTGACCAGTCCGCTTCCAGATTGTTGGCGTCGAGATAGGCCTTGAAGCTTGCGAGCAACGCGTTCCGATCCACCGCCATGCCATCGTCGGCCATGACGAGATCGGCAAGGAAAGGCGTGATGCGGCAGCTTCGATAGGGCTTGCGTCCAGGCGCAACCTCTTCGACCACGCGGAAACGGCAAATGCCGCCGAGCGTAACCACATAACGACCATCGCCGGTTTCGCCGTGCGACGTGATTCGGCCAAGACAGCCCACGGGACACAGATCGGGCACTTCACCGGTGTGGCGCGCGCCATGTTCGAGTGCCGGCTGGATGATGCCGATCACGCGGTCGCCCGCCAATCCTTCATCGAACATGGCCAGATAGCGCGGTTCGAAGATATTGAGCGGCATTTGCGCACCCGGCAGGAGAAGCGCACCCGACAGCGGGAAAATCGGCACGACGTCCGGGATGTCCGCTTCGGTGCGATAGGCCCTGTTGCCGACTTGCATGGATTTCGTCTCCCGTTCGCTCTTGCACAAAATGTGGGGCGACGCGCCGATAACTCAAGGGGCAGGCCCGGATTGAGGGCGTTTACGAGAACAACAGCGAGGAGAGCTGCCGCCGGGCCGAAAGCGTTGAAGGGTCCATCGGTCCCCAGGCCTGGAAAAAATCGATCAGCGTCTTGCGGGCTGCATCATCGTCAAAGCCGCGATCCTTGCGCATGACGGTGAAAAGCTGCGCCGCCGCGCCGTCGCGGTCACCCTGCGCACTGAGGATCTTGGCAAGTCCGATGCGGGCTTCGTGATCCAGTGGATTGGCTTCCAGCCGGGCCTCAAAGGCGGACGGATCGCCGAGCCGGGCGACTTCTCTGGCCATTTCCAGCCGCTTCTGGGCCGAGACCGCGTCGGCATCCTTGCGGCTGGCCTCGTCCAGAACAGCCAGAAGCTGCTCGGCCTGGTCGAGGTCGCCAATGGAAATCATGCAGGTGGCGAGGCCGACAACTGCCCCGACGTGGCCTTCGGCAATTTCGAGGATCGCCGAAAACCCTTCTGCGGCGCGGTCAGTCTCACCGGCAGCCAGAGCTGCCCGCGACTCCTCCATCACCCGGGCGATCTCCACTTCCGCCTGGTCGGGCTGCTGGGGTCCGGCAACACGGTCGATGAACTGGCGCACCTGACTGTCGGGCAGCGCGCCCATGAACCCGTCAACCGGCTTGCCGTTGACGAAGGCAACCACGGCCGGAATCGACTGGATTCCCATCTGCCCGGGAATCGCCGGATGGTCATCGATATTGAGCTTGACCAGCCGGACACGTCCCTTGGCATCCTTTACGGCCTTTTCGATGATCGGCGTAAGCTGCTTGCAGGGACCGCACCAGGGTGCCCAGAAATCCACCAGCACAGGTTGGCTGCGGGATGCCTGGATGACGTCGCGGTCGAAATCGGCTGTCGTGGTGTCCAGGACAAGATCGGCGGCGATTGCCGTTGACGTTTGCGGTTCGGTGGCACCGCCGAAGCTGACCGATGTGCTCATCTGTGCGCCGGAAGCCGGCGCATAAGGATTGTCGTTGATGCTCATGATCGGCTCCATTGCTGCGATAAGTCTTGCGTGAACCGGGGCTCGGTCAGCCTGACTGACCGTCAGATCGTGTCCGGGGCGCGCTGTGTCAAGAACGGATGTCGACAACCTGCGGGCTCCATTGGGTATAGGCGAAAAAACGCAACAGGTCATCCCCGGCGATCAATGTCCTGGCACCCTGTCTGAAAGGAGGGACGTGGATGACATCGCAGACCATCAGGCCTGCACAAGTCCTCGCGCGGCAACGCGATGCTGACCCGTGGAAAGACCGGGTGTCTGCCGATGCGAAGGCGAAACTGCAACGGCGTTTGGAAAGGGAGTTGCCCGAACCGAGGGAGACCGCTGCAGCGGGAGGCCAAACAAGGGAGGCGAGGCAAGGGAGGCCAGGCAAAGGGGGGCCAAGCAAAGGGAGACTTGTGGGCGGACCGTCGGCAATCGGGGGAGCCGCCGACCGCTCCGGGTTTCCGGACCGATCGACAAATTTCCCTGTTGCAATTCGAGGCGGCTTGGGCCATACAGCGCCGGTCTTGGCCGTCAGGCCGTGACGTCCGTCCCGCTTCCCTACGGGTCTGGTGATGAGCGGGTGTAGCTCAGGGGTAGAGCACAACCTTGCCAAGGTTGGGGTCGAGGGTTCGAATCCCTTCGCCCGCTCCAGTTTTCTCCGAGACATGCATTCAGTCCCCTCGTCATCTTGACAGATCTCCAAGCTGTCCGGGCAGGTCCCCGGAGCATATTGCAGGTCTCCGAGCCATCTTTTCCGGACCCTGGGGCATTTTTGCGGATCCAAACAGGACCCGTCTGCGCATTTGGCGTCATTTCGACCAAGGCTGTGGATTCGTTCCGGTGATCTCCGGAGCGCTTGATGCATGCCGGTTTCATTCTGGTCCTGTCAGGCGCCGCCGCGTTGCAGTCTTGACGACAGGGCCTTTCCGTATTTTCGCATTTTCCGCACTGGCGTGCCCAGCCCGAAGAGATTGGACCACGCATCCGCACCGCCGCTTATCCACCGCCGATCC
This sequence comes from Hyphomicrobiales bacterium, assembly GCA_038325465.1. Classification (GTDB taxonomy): domain Bacteria; phylum Pseudomonadota; class Alphaproteobacteria; order Rhizobiales; family Rhizobiaceae; genus Hoeflea. The sequence continues at coordinate 120,749 of JBBQJA010000003.1, forward strand.
CTTCCTCGGGCGGGCATTGGAATTGACGCAGCCACTGGCGGACGGATGCCGTCTGGAGGTCAGCATCGATTTCTGGCGCAAGATCTTGGGCGCAAAATCTTGGGCGCAAGATCTTGGGCGTTGAATCATGGGCGCGAAATGTTGCGGCGCGAAATGTTGGGCGCGAAAATGAGGCGTGCGAGGGTGACGCAGGCCATTGCAGTTGAGCCTCCACCGACCATCGGGCGCACGGATCCGAGTTTGGGTTCACAGGTCCAATTCGGAGCTGGGGAGACAATCAGCGAGGCTCCTGACTGGCACGCAGGGCGGGAAACGGGACGGAAGCCCATGCTGATCGTCCGCAGGTCCGATCCTGCGGTCGGTCAGCATGCGACACTTTGGGCATGGCGGCGCTCATGGACAACGCGTGCGACCGCACCATAACCCATGGCATGAAGGTCTGGGGCGGCTTTCACTCCCTCCCATCAGAACCGGCTTTTCCATGATCACACTACTGAAGGTTTTCGCCAATGTGGGCGCTATCGAGCGCACACTCTGGTTTTTTGTTGCACCGGTGGCGATGCTGCTCATGATCGTGACCATTCCGGGTCCGGTCTTGCTCAGAACGCTGCTTGGCTGCCTGATGGCGGTCGGCTTAGCCTTCGGCCTGCAGATGCGGCTGCTCACGCTCTTGAAGCGCGGGACTGCCTTGCGTGGCCTGCCCGAAAGCCTCGGAGGACGGCTGCGGCCGACGATCACCGATCCCGGTCAGTGAAAATTTCGCCCCTTGGGCATGACCCGCACCGTCGCGGGCAGGGTCTGCGGATCCTCGTCGCGCCGGGGCAGGGGGGCGGCCTCCGATCCGGACGCTGGCAAGGCGGACTGCGCACTCAAGGCGCACTCCGCCTGGTCGCCCGGGCGCATGACCGGGTGCTTGCCCGGGTGCTTGCCCGGGCGCATGACTGGGTGCTGATTCATCACCGGCCGCCGCACCTCGTCGGCACGGGCCAGGCTGTCGAAATCGGGCGCCAGGCCCGCCGGAGAGGCGGCGCCCTTTCCCGCAGCCACGGCCGGACCGGACGCGGCAGCATGCCGTGCGCCCGGGCGGTCCTCGACCATCAGCAGGGCGAGGTCTGCGGTGATGTCCTCGACCCGGTCCGCCACCACGTGGATGACGCCAGCCTCGCTTTGCAGCCGGCCTTCCACCGCGACCAGCCGGGCACCCAGCACCATGCGGCGGAACCGCTCGAAGACCTTGGGCCAGACGATGATATTGGCAACCCCCCCTTCATCCTCAATGGTCATGAAGATCACGCCCTTGGCCGAGCCTGGGCGCTGCCGCACCAGCACAAGACCCGCCACGCGTACCCGACGTCCGCTCGGCAGCCGTGCGAGTTGGTCGTGAGGCGTGACACCCCGGCTGTCGAGCCGAACGCGCAGGAAGCTCACCGGATGCGCCTTGAGCGACAGCCTGAGATAGCGGTAGTCCTCCACCACCTTCTCCCCGGGCGGCATCGGCGGCAGGCGCATGTCCGCCTCCGCCGGTTCCCGGTCCGGCCTTGCTCCTGGCCGGTCAAACAGCGGCAGATGTTCTGCCGCCGCCGCATCAAGCGCCCGCACCGCCCAGAGCGCGTCGCGGCGGTCCAGTCCGAGCGAACCGAAGGCGTCCCCATCGGCAAGCCGCTCGACCGCAGCCCGGGACAGGCCGGAGCGGAGCCAGAGGTCGCGCACCGAATCAAAGCCCGCCCGGCGCGCTTTCACCAGCTTCTCCATATCGGTCTTCCCGAGACCCTTGACCTGCCTGAAACCAAGCCGGACCGCATGCCGCGAGGCGATCACGCCCGTCATCGACCCGTGTCGCAAGGCGATGCCAGCGGCGGCTTCCGGTCCGGGTTCGAGCATGCAGTCCCAGTCCGAGTGATTGACGTCGACCGGACGCACCTCCACGCCATGCTCGCGGGCGTCGCCCACCAGCTGGGCGGGTGCGTAAAATCCCATCGGTTGCGCATTGAGCAGCGCCGCGCAGAACACATCGGGATAAACCGCCTTCATCCAGGCCGAGGCATAGACCAGCAGCGCGAAAGAGGAAGCATGGCTTTCGGGAAACCCGTACTCGCCGAAGCCCTCGATCTGCCGGAAGCAGCGCTCGGCGAAATCCCGCTCATAGCCCCTTGTGACCATTCCCTCGACCATCTTGCGCTGGAAACTGTGAATCGTCCCCACCCGCCGGAACGTGGCCATGGCGCGCCTGAGCTTGTCAGCCTCCGCCGGCGTGAAACCCGCCGCAACGATGGCGATCCTCATCGCCTGTTCCTGAAACAATGGCACACCCAGCGTCTTGCCGAGCACTGCTTCAAGCTCGGCGCTCGGGTAGCTGACCTTCTCCTTGCCCTGCCGGCGCCTCAGATAGGGATGAACCATGTCGCCCTGAATCGGGCCAGGACGGACGATGGCAACTTCGATGACCAGATCATAAAAACTTTTGGGCTTGAGCCGTGGCAACATGGTCATCTGCGCCCGGCTTTCGATCTGGAACACGCCGATGGTGTCGGCCCGCTGGATCATGGCATAGACGTCCCCGTCCTCCTTGGGGATTGAGGCCAGGGTGAGCGGCCGGTCATAGTGGGTCGCAAGCAGCGCAAAGCCGCGCGCCAGGCAGGTGAGCATGCCGAGCGCCAGGATGTCGATCTTGAGGATTCCCAACGCATCGAGGTCGTCCTTGTCCCATTCGATCATGGTGCGCCCGTCCATGGCGGTGTTCATCACCGGCACCACCTCGTCGAGCCGGTCACGGGTGATGACGAAACCGCCCACATGCTGGGAAAGGTGACGCGGAAAGCCCATAAGCCGCCCCGAATGGTCGAGTACCTGCTGCGTGGTCTTGTCGGCAATGTCGAGGCCCGCCGCCCGGGCCTCCCGCTCTGCCAACGCGTCCGATGACCAGCCCCAGACCGAACCCGACAAGGCCGAAACCGAATCCTCCGACAGCCCGAAGGCCTTGCCCACCTCCCGCGCCGCCGAACGGGCCCGGTAGGTGATCACCGTGGCCGCAAGGCCTGCATGGTCACGGCCATATTTGGCATAGATGTACTGGATCACCTCCTCGCGCCGCTCATGCTCGAAATCCACGTCGATATCGGGCGGCTCGCGCCGCTCGGGGGAGATGAAGCGCTCGAACAGGAGATCGGTCAGCGCCGGGTCCACCTCGGTGATGCCGATGCAGAAACAGACCGTGGAGTTGGCCGCCGATCCGCGACCCTGGCAGAGAATACCCCGGGAGCGGGCATAGCGGACGATATCCCAGACGGTGAGGAAGTACGGCGCATAGCCCAGTTCGGTGATCACCCTGAGCTCATGGACGATCTGGCGGGCGACGCGATCGGGCACACCGTCCGGATACCGCCGGGCGGCGCCCTCGGCGGCAAGGCGGGCCAGCATGTCCTGGGGCGAGCCGCCGCCGAAGGTGTCGTCGGGATACTGGTAGCGCAGCTCGTCAAGGCTGAAACCGAGCTCTGCGGCAAAACGATGGCTCTCCTCCACCGCCTCCGGATGCGCGCGCAGCAGCCGTGTCATCTCGGCATGGCCCTTGAGATGGCGTTCGGCATGGGCCGAAAGCCGCCGTCCGGCCCGGGCCACCGTCACGTGAAGGCGGATCGAGGTGAGCACGTCGGCGAGCGCCCGCCGCGCCGGTTCGTGAAACAGCACATCATTGCTTGCCAGACTGCGGACACCCGAAAGACGCGCCATCTCCGCCAGCCGCGCCAACCGGATCCGGTCAAGTCCGTCGTGGCCCGGAACGAGCCCAAGACGCACGGCTGCGCCGAAGGCCGACCGCAACCGGTCGAGCGTGACCGCCATGGCCGAGATGCGGTCTTGACCGACCGGGCCCGCGCCAAAGCCGGGAAGAACGGCAAGATTCATTCCCCCGCCCCATTCCAGCAGATCCGCAAACCGAAGCGTCGAAACGCCCTTGCGACTGCGACGGTTACCAGCCGTCAGGATCCGGCACAGGTGACCCCAGGCCTGGCGGTTGCGGGGATAGGCCAGCACGTCGGGCGTACCGTCCTCAAAGACCAGCCGCGCGCCAGGATGGAGCCGCAGACCCGCCTCCCGTGCCGCAACATGGGCGCGCACCACACCCGCCACCGTGTTGCGGTCGGCAAGGCCCACATGTGGCAGACCGAGACGCGCCGCAGCAACCACGAGTTCCTCGGGATGGGAAGCCCCCTCCAGGAAAGAGAAATTGCTGCGCAAACCAAATTCGCAGAACGCCGCGTCCGTCATGACATTTCCTTCCACCCCGGGGTCTTCCATCCAGGTCGGGACGCCGCCGCAGTCACGGGAAAAGCCCGTGCATGAACCAGCGTGGCATCATCACGTCGCGCTCGTAAAGGCCTTCCCGAAACAGCCAGTAGCGCCGCCCGGCTTCGTCTTCGACGCGGTAGTAATCGCGCGCCGGCGCCGCCTCGCCGTCAATCCACCACTCGGCGCCGATCCGCTCCGGCCCTTCGGCGCGCAGAACCTGATGGTGGCTGCGCCGCCAGCGGAACCTGACCGGGGGCCCCTCGGGAACTTCGGCCACCGCCGTCACCGGTTCGGGATGACGAAACAGCCGCAGCGGTCGCGGCGCGGCGGTGCCTCCCTCCCCATCCCCCGGCGCGCCGCCGGACAGAGACAAAGCATCGGCAAAAGGGACGAGCGACACTGAGCGCTCGGGCAAGTGGCTTGCCTGCGGTTGCGCCACAAGCACGCGGTCCGCTCCGAGCCGGGCGGCAAGACGGTCGGCCAGGGCTGCCAGTGAGGCACCGTCGCCGTCGCCTTCTCCCCCGGCCAGATCCGTCTGCCAGGACACAAAGTCACCGAAAGCGGTGACACAGAGCCGCAGAGTCTCAAACCCGTAACCGGCGTCAATCTCCTCGTGCAGCGCCCCGAGGCGTTCGGCCACAAGCGCCTGGATGCGCCCTGGGTCGCGCAAAGGGCGGGCGGCGCGGACGCAGAGCCGGGCCACGGCACCGTCAACCCGGAAGAGCTGCAGTTCGAGCGCCAGCGCTCCCAGGCCACGCCGTTCCAGCGACGGCTTGAGGCTTTCAGCCAATTGCCGCGCAAGCAGGATGATGGCTTGGCTGCCGCTGATGGCGTCGACCAGCCGACGCTCGGCGGTCAGTTCGGCGACGGGCCGCCGCGGCGAGACAGGCTCGTCCTCAAGCCCGCGCATCTGGTCAAAACGGGTGAGCAGTCGGGGTCCGAAGCGACGGGCAAGCGGCTTGCGGGGGGCATCGACCAGGTCTCCGATGCGCTTGAGACCAACGCGCGCGAGCGCCTGGGCCTCCTCGTCCGGCAACCGGAGCGCCGAGACCGGCAGGGCCGGAATGACCTCGCCGATCTCCTCGGGCCTCACGATGAGACCGCTGCCGTGCCGGGCCAGCGCCCAGGCGAGGCCCGGCGTGGGCGCAATGGCAGCCTGCGCCTCCAGACCCAGATGGAACAGTCGCGCCAGACAGTCGTCGAGGAGGGCCTTCTCGCCGCCGAAAAGATGGGCGCAGCCGGATATGTCAAGAAACAGACCATCTGTGCCATCAAGCGCCACCAGTGGCGTGTAACGGTCGGCCCAGTCGGCGAGCGCGTCGAGAAGGCACCGGTCCGCCGCCGCGTCAGCCGCCAGGATGTCGAGCGCCGGGCACATGGCGCGGGCCTCGGCTGCTCCCTGCCCTGGCCACAGCCCGAGGCTCAGCGCACGGGCGTCCACAGCCGATAGCCGCAACGCCCCCATCGACTGCGCCGCACAGGCGACCGGCACAGGATCACGATGCCCGCGCGAACGCCAGGACACGCCCCGACGCGCCCGTGCGATCCGGTCGGTGGACAGAAACGGAAAGAAGATCGCCAGGATCCGCCGCGTCAGTGACGCCTGCGTCATGGCCTGCGGGATGAGAACGGAGGATAAGACGACAGTCATCGGGGTTCCACTCCAGGATCAGCGTCAGCGGCGACGCAAGGCGGCTTTTCTCGAGCGTGACGGCGAAGGCGGGGTTGCCGAGACTGCCCGCCAGGCCACTCCCGTCCGGAAGTGCGCGCAGCCCGCCGGGCGCAGGGCCCACCCGAAACCGCACCGGTACCGCGCTGGCCTCGGCAATCCCGGCCTGCCTGAGCAACAGCAACGGCCGCCCCGTCTGGCGCGCCCTCAGATGCAGCCGACGGCTTTCGGTGAAGCCAAGACAGGACGGGTTGCCGCGGATTTCCAGAACAGTGGCGGCAATCCCTTGTGCCCCCGCAGCGGCTTCCGCCGCCCAGAGCGCCTCCTCGGTTTTGCGCGGACGGACTATCAGAAGCTGGGGCGGGCGGGGCGAAAACCCGTTCAGACCGGGCAGGAACGGCTCGCCGCCTTCCGCCAGCGCATCGGGCGCGCTGATCCAGACCAGCGGTCCCGCAGCCTGCGGCTGCCCCATCCTCATCATGCAAATCAGCGCGAACGCGAAGGCATTGGCCATGCCCCAGTCGCGCGTCTCGGCGCTGCGGATCTCGGTCATGGCAGCCATCGGGCAGCCACCGCCCAACGCGACGTCGAATGCATCAATGCCGAGCGCGATGCCAGTTTCGGTTTTCGTGGAGCTTCCCCCAACCGCCGGTGACCGGGCGTGGCAGGACGGGACCCCGCCTTCCAGCCGGGCAACCTGCCGACGCAGCGCGTCGAGGGAATTCGTGCGCAAGGCAACGGGTTGCCCTTGCGCCTGAGCGTCATGGGCCAAGGCGTTCAACTCCTTCAAGTTCATGTTATGTTCTTATGGATTCCAGAGCTTGGCGAGAGAGTCAAGCGCCTCCCCATATGAATTTATTCGCATCCCCCGTGGATCCGGAAATTTTCGATAAAATGCTAATTGTTTCAAATGGATATAATTTCATATTCATCGTCTGGATATGTCACAAAGGACAATATTCATAATTCTGTCGTCATCTCTGACGAAAACAGTCCCGCACTGGCGGGCACCTGGTGTCCGGGGAGGCCTGGCGGAGCGAGGCGCGCTTGGACGTCGTCACGGCAGGTCGGAGTGTCAAAGCCCTCGCAACGGGAGCAGTTTTCCCCTATATGCCGCCCAACTGACATGACAGGACACGGCCGAACAATGGCGCGAATGGACCAGACAGGCGATTGGCAAGACAGGCATGCCCCCACACTCGGCGAATTCGAGTCGCTGGCCATTACCGCCTATGCCGGATTGGCGGAGCATTTCCGCGCGCTTACCGGCGATCTCATCATCGAGATCGAGGACTTTCCCACAGATGAGATTTTCGAGGACATGGGGCTCGAAACGTCCTTCGACCTGCTCGGCCTGTTTGAAGGAAGCGGCATTTCCGAGCGCTTCACCATCGAGACCGGCGAACTTGCCAACCGAATCATCCTTTATCGCCGCCCGATTCTCGACTACTGGGCGGAAAACGAGGAAACGCTGGGCGACATCATCACCCATGTGCTCATCCATGAGATCGGCCATCACTTCGGCCTGTCGGACGATGATATGGAGCGCATTGAGGCCGCAGCTGACCAGGCACTCTGACAGCGTCCTGCCAGCATCTTGCCAGCATCTTGCCAGCGCGAAAACTCACCCGCCACAAAGCCGCCGCGCAATGGCGTCGAACAGGGCGGTTCCCGGCGCGATGAGGCCATCGGGGAAATCGTAATCGGGATTGTGCAGCCGCGGATGATCCTCGCCCGCACCCAGAACCAGCATTGCCGATCTGGCGACCGCACCGAAACGGCCGAAATCCTCAGACCAGCGAAACGGGCCGTCCACCGCCGCCCGCACCAAGCCTTCAGACTGAAAAGCCGCCTCGACGATCGCTGTCGCTTCTGCATCATTGTGGCAGGCGGCAAAGCTGTCGCTTGTGGCGAATTCAAGCCCAAGTCCATCCACCTCGGCCAGCTTCTGCGCCAGCGCCCGGCAGGCGTCCATCAGGGGCGCCTGGATGCCATCGTCGATGCTGCGGACCGTGACCCAGACATCCGCCTCGCCTGGCGCAATCCCGAACGCCGCTTCGCCCAGACGCGCATGCACGAGGGTGACGAGCGCCGCACCCGAAGGCAGCCCCAGCGCGGCCGGAAGCTGAGGCAGCTGCGTCGCAAGCGCGCACATCGCCAGAGCCGGGCTTCGGCCTGCCTCCGGCTGGGAGGCGTGCGAGGTCTTGCCCGTCAGCCGAATGGCCAGACCTTCAGAGGCAAAGTTGAAGGGACCGCCCCGGATACCAACCGTGCCAAACCGAAGCCCGGGCAGATTGTGGAGCGCGAAAGCATAATCGGCTCCGAGCGCTGCAAAGCGCGGGTCGGCCACCACCCGGGCAGCACCCGCCCCAGTTTCCTCCGCAGGCTGAAACATCAGAATGACCCGCCCGCGCGCAGGCCGCCGCGCCGCAAGCCGCAGCGCAAGCCCGCACAGGATCGCCATGTGGCCGTCATGCCCGCACAGATGGCCCCGTCCCTCGATCTCCGAGCGCCAGACCGGACCCGGCTTCTCCCAGATCGGCAACCCGTCGAGTTCCGCCCGGAACATCGCACCGGGTCCGGGTTGGCCGCTGTCAAACACCGCTGCCACACCGTGGCCGCCCAACCCGGTGACGATGGTATCCGGTCCGAGAGGCGCGAGAAAAGCTGCGATACGGTCGGCGGTCCAGGCTTCCTCGCCCGCCACCTCGGGCCTTGCGTGCAGGTCGCGGCGCACGGCCACGACCGTTCCAAGATCCTCGACCCCCGCCATGGTCATTGCTCGCTGAGCTTCATGTCGGCGTGATAATCAATCTCGGGGACGTCCTTGATGACCGCCTGGCCGCACTGCATCTGCCCGGTAGCCGTGTTGAAGGCATAGCAGGGGCTGCCATGCAGCTCCCAGCCACTGTTGAGCGCAAGCGTTACCTTGTGGCAAAAGGCGGCGTCGTCGATGGCAGTCAGGAGACGATAGAGCTTCATGGTCAGTCCTTGGTTTGAAAAGATTGGCGGTTGGAGATCATCCGTGCTTTTTCGATCAGCGTCCGTGCCATGTCGGCATGCAGCCGTTCGACCATCCTGCCCTCCAGGCTGATGGCACCTCGGCCTGCATTTTCCGGCCGCGCGAAGGCCTCCACGATCGCTTGCGCCTCCGCAAGGCGCTCCGGTGCGATCGCGAAAAGGCGGTTGGCGTCAGCGATCTGGCTCGGATGGATAAGCGACTTTCCGTCAAACCCCATCGCCAGTGCCTCACCGCATTCGGTGGCAAAACCGTCGGCATCACGGAAAGCGTTGTAGACCCCATCGACAACATCAAGCCCGTAAGCGCGCGCCGAAAGCACCACCTGCATCAGCCACGGAACGAGATAAGGTCGCCCTGCATGCGGCAAAACGCCGGTCTCCTTGAGGAGATCATTCGTACCGGCCACGAAACAATCAAGTCGGGCACCCGGCGTGCGTCCATGACGGGCGATCATGCTGGCATTCATCACCCCACGCGGGGTCTCGATCATTGCCCAGAGTCTGAGATCAGGGGGTGCGTCGGTTTCCGACAGCGCATCAGCCACGGTGGTGATGTCGTCGAATTCATCCACTTTGGGAATGAGAATGGCATCGGGCCGACAGCCCCTGGCGGCGAGAAAATCTTCCTCTCCCCAAGGTGTGGACAGTCCGTTGATCCGGATCACCGTTTCCTTGCCATCAAGGTTCGGGCGGTCCGCCAGAAAGGCCCGCAGGGTTTCCCGGGCCGCAGCCTTTTCATCTGGTGCCACCGCGTCCTCAAGATCGAAGATGACGGCGTCACAGGCAAGCGAGGCCACCTTGGCCATGGCTTTTGCATTGCTGGCCGGAACATAGAGCACAGAACGACGAGGGCGGACAGGACGGGAGAAACAAGATATCTGCATCCTGCACTTTTGCCCGCTGCGTCGCCTGCTTGCAAGAGCCGGAGACAGGCCGAATTCCGCTTGCGAAAACCGACCGAATAGCCGAAGGCTTTGGCCGATCCCGCAACAGACCGATACCCGCACCATGCCAGTTTCCTACGACATCATCATCGCCGGCGGTGCCATTATGGGTGCTTCGACCGCCTATTTCCTGCGCGAACTTGGATTTACCGGCTCCATAGGCCTCGTCGAACCCGATCCGGCCTTCAATCACGCCTCCACCACGCTCTCGGCGGCATCAATCCGCCAGCAGTTTTCCGAGCCCGAAAACATCCGCCTGTCCCAGTTCGGGCTGTCCTTCATCCGGTCACTCGAAGACCGTTTCGGACCCGACTCGGATGTCGGATTCGTCGAGAACGGCTATCTCATTCTGGCGAGCGAGCAGGGTCGTGAGCGGCTGCGGACCAACCACGGTGTCCAGCGGGCGCTCGGCGCCGACATCGAACTTTATGAGGACGCAGCGCTTGCCGCGCGCTTTGGCTGGCTGAACACGGCAGACCTCGCAGCCGGTGCCTTCGGGGCGCGCGGCGAAGGCTGGTTTGACGCTCACAGGTTGCTCGCCATCCTGCGCCGGGCGATCGCCGACCGGTCGGTCACTTTCCTGCGCGACCGGGTCATCGGGATCAGCCACGGCCGGTCCGCGATTACCGGCGTCGAGTTGGCGGGGACAGGCTCGGTCAGCTGCGGCATCTTCGTCAATGCGGCCGGCCCCCAGGCCGGCGATGTCGCGCGCATGGCGGGCATCGAGCTGCCGGTCGAGCCCCGCAAGCGCACAGTCTTTGTCTTCTCGGCCCGGACCGAGATCCCCCGGATGCCGCTGACAGTTGACCCGAGCGGCGTCTATGTCCGTCCCGAGGGCCGACTTTTCATCACCGGCTGCTCGCCGCCGGAGGATCAGGACGGGCCCGCCGCCATGGGTGATTTCGAACCCGATTATGATCTGTTTGACGCCATCCTCTGGCCCACGCTGGCCGCGCGCATCCCTGCCTTTGAAGCCATCCGTTTCGAGCGCGCCTGGGCCGGCCACTACGACTACAACAGCCTTGACCAGAACGCCGTGATCGGCCCGCATCCCGAATTCGCCAATTTCCTCTTCATCAACGGGTTTTCCGGCCATGGCCTGCAACAGGGACCTGCAGCCGGCCGGGCGCTTGCCGAGCACATCGTGCACGGCCGCTACCTGAGCATCGATTGCACCCGCTTCAGCTTCGAGCGGATCGGTAAGGGCCAGCCTTTCGTCGAACACAACGTCATATGACCGCTCACCTTCTCAAGCCCATTGCAGGTCGCACCCCGTTGGACCAGTAAATCCATCCACGCCTGAAATCCATTGACGGCCATTGAACCGACATCATCGAACTCCCACATCTCCACATGACGATGGAGAAACCGATGAAAACGCTGGTAGCCGTTCTTGCAGGCCTGGGCCTGATCGTGGTGTCACTTGCCGGACTTGCGCTCGCCATGCTTCTGGCCGTGTCGGCAGCTTTGGTGCTGATCGCCGCGCGGGTCACGGGACGACGGCCGGGAACTGCACGACGCGATATCTTTGGTACCCGACCCACTGCTTCCGGTGCCCCCGGCGCGACCTCCGGCGGCGCACAGCCAGCCGGGGAAGGCGAACTTCGGATATGGAACGACGGGCGCGGCACGATCATCGACATGCGCGCCAGCACCCCGTCTGTCTGAAGTGCACCCATCGTCTGAAGGACGCCGACTGTCTGAAGGACACTGACTGCCTGACGCAGGCTGGCCCCGTGTCGATAGTGTCGACAATCCGCAAGGGGCGCAGCAGTCGCCCCTTCTTTTTTGGTGCGGGATTTGATAGAGCCGCACCACGAACTGTCAGGACATCACTCAGGACAAAAGCATGGAAAAGTTCACCAGCCTCACCGGCGTCGCGGCCCCGCTGCCGGTCGTCAACATCGATACCGACATGATCATCCCCAAAGACTATCTCAAGACGATCAAGCGGACCGGGCTCGGAAAAGGTCTTTTCGCCGAAGCACGCTATCAGGAGGACGGATCTGAAAATCCGGATTTCGTTCTCAACAAGCAAGCTTGGCGCAATGCCACCATTCTGGTGGCGGGCGGCAATTTCGGTTGCGGCTCCTCACGCGAGCATGCGCCCTGGGCCCTTCTCGATTTCGGCATCCGCTGCGTGATTTCCACAAGCTTCGCCGACATCTTCTACAACAATTGTTTCAAGAACGGCATTCTCCCGGTGGTCGTCGCACAGAACGATCTCGACAGACTGATGGACGACGCGCGCCGGGGTGCCAATGCCACGGTCTCCATCGACCTGGAAGCCCAGGAAATTCGCGGTCCTGATGGCGGGGTTATCCGCTTCGACATCGATCCGTTCAAAAAGCATTGCCTCTTGAACGGTCTCGACGACATCGGCCTGACGCTCGAGAAGGCCGACGCCATTGCCGCCTATGAGCACCAAGCGGCTGAAAGCCGCGCCTGGCTGTGAGCGGATGCTGACTACAGCGCCGCGCATCCAATCGGATGCGTAAATGCCGCTGTAAAACATTGAATGAATGCATGTACGTTATCGGATGGTGATGGCGACCTCTCGGGACGCAGCCCGGCCGCTGCCTCTGAGAACCTCCGCCCGCACCCGGTAGAGCCCGGGCGGAGGCGAAATCTTGCGGCCGGCATATGCCGTGTAAACCGCTTTGGACCGGTCCATCGGTTCGCTCGTCGTTTCAGCAAAGACCTGTCCGGCGTCGGTGCTGACCACCACTTTGACCCGGTCGCCTTTCGCCAGATTGATCACCCAGCCATAGCCGACAAAGGCTTCAGACCTGCTGTCGGGCGGTGCGGGAAGTCCTTCATCAACAAGGCTTCGATCATCCACCGGGGCGGCGGCGAAGCCGGCGGCAAGGAAGGTTGGCTGGCCCGGCTCCGGCAAGGCGGCACGCGCACTGGCGTCCAGGAGCGTGTTTTCGAGCGACTGCAGCCCACTCACCAGGCAGGCCTCTCCAGCCTTGAGACCGGTGGCGAGATCGACCGCCTCGCCGTTCACGCGCACCACGGCATGGACATGGGGAAAGGCCGCCATGCCAGAGGCACCCACCAGGCCAAGAGGATCTCCCTTGCGAACGATATCGCCCGGCTTGACCTTCACCGATCCCATCCGAAGGTGGCAATACTGGCTTTCGACGCCCTCGCCATGATCGATCGCCACGCCGTTGCCGCATTCCCGGTCCGCCACGCGCGCTTGGTCAGCATCCGTGCGGACCAGCGTGTCCATCATGCCGTCGCGTCCGCCCCGCACCCGCCCGTCAGACATTGCAACCACCAGCACGCCGGCCTTCATGTCCGTCATGGTCAGGACCCGAAAATCGGTGCCATCATGGCCGTCATAGGTCGCTGTCCCGCACCACGGATCGCGGATGCCCGGACCCGGATCAAGATCGGGGAACTGCTGGATCACACAGATTGTTCCGGCTTCACACCGAATTGGAAGGCCAAAGCGTCCCTGGATTTCGGCCGCCTGGGAAGGCATGGACCCGGCGACCAGCACGAGCCCTGTCGCAACTCCGAAGAGCAGCCCCCTGATTGCCCGGACCACCCCTCCGGTTGGCGTGTGCCTGCGCATAGTTTCACCCATCGAACACGTCCTCATGCCTGTTGAAATGCCCGGTGACCCGGTTTATGCACTGCCATGTTTCAACATGGGTCGAGGACGTCAATATGGCAACGCGCAAACTCTTTCTGCTGCCCGGGGACGGTATCGGCCCGGAGGCCATGGCCGAAGTTCGCAAGTTCATCGGCTTCATGAACGCTGAACAGGGCGCAGATTTCCATTCCGACGAAGGCCTGGTCGGCGGGAGCGCCTACGACGCCCATGGCGCGGCGATCTCTGATGCCGACATGGACAAGGCGATGGCCGCTGATGCAGTGTTGTTTGGCGCAGTAGGTGGCCCTAAATGGGATGCAGTCCCTTATGACATGCGTCCCGAGGCGGGTCTGCTGCGCCTGCGCAAGGAGATGGAACTCTTTGCAAATCTGCGTCCTGCCATCTGCTATCCGGCGCTGGCCGCTTCCTCTTCGCTCAAGCCCGAAGTGGTGGAAGGTCTCGACATTCTCATCGTGCGTGAACTGACCGGTGGCGTCTATTTCGGCCAGCCAAAGGAAATCATCGACCTTGGCAACGGTCAGAAGCGCGGCATCGACACGCAAGTCTACGATACGTATGAGATCGAACGGATTTCTGCGGTTGCTTTCGAACTGGCGCGCACCCGCCGCGGCGAAGTCTGCTCGATGGAAAAGCGAAATGTGATGAAGTCCGGCGTGCTCTGGAACGAGGTGGTCACTGCAACCCACAAGGCGCGCTTTCCGGATGTAAAGCTCTCGCACATGCTCGCCGATGCTGGCGGCATGCAGCTTGTCCGCTGGCCCAAACAGTTCGATGTCATCGTCACCGACAACCTCTTCGGCGACATGCTGTCGGATGTGGCGGCGATGCTGACCGGTTCGCTCGGCATGTTGCCCTCAGCCTCGCTCGGCGCACCCGACCCGATGACCGGCAAGCGCAAGGCGCTTTATGAGCCCGTTCACGGCTCTGCGCCCGACATCGCAGGCCAGGGCATTGCCAATCCGATCGCCATGATCGCCTCGTTCGCCATGTGCCTGCGTTATTCCTTCGCCATGATCGAGGACGCCGAGCGGCTCGACCGGGCCATCGCCACCGTGCTTGATGCGGGCCTTCGCACCAGTGACATCTGGTCGGAGGGTTGCGACCGGATCACCACGGCAGATATGGGCGACGCCATCCTCAAGGCTTATTCGGCGGGCTGAACCCGACGCAGTCTTTGACCGGCGTATCTGGCAGAGACATGACGAAACGCCGGGCAACCCGCGCGACAACTGGGCCGCGCCGTCATGCCTTGAATCAGATGACATCTCCCACCTCGCAGGTGCCAGGCTGGTCGGCCCGCCAGCCACGCGCCGTCCAGTCGCGCCCCGCCGCGATGTCGGAAGCACTCGCAAGTGGCGACCCGTCTCCTGATTCGGCTGCGTAGAAATCCAGACAGTTGCGGCTGCGCCGCACCACCAGAAAGCAGCCGCCTTCCACATTGCCTTTGTAGAGCGTGCAGAAACGGTCATCGATGGCCCGCCATTCCCCGCGCACCTCCACGCCGTCTTCGCTGTAAACGAGTTCGCCGTCCACCAGATAGGTTTCCGTCCAGCGTTGCTGACCCGGATAGAGTCCGGTCAGCGTCTTGCCCACCACCGCCGCCTGGATTTCCCGGGTGTCAAGTTGCTCCTCCGCAAGAGCGGACCCTGAGACCGTGACGGTGAACACCGCAATGAGCACAAGAAGCCTGGGCATGGGGGTGTTTTTCCTGTTGTCCGAAGGGCAGAGATTGACCGAATTGACATTTCCTGTCGAGTGGATCAAAAGACGCCACCATGCGCGCCCTGATCAAGACCAAAACCGCGATCTGACCTGTTCCGCCCCTCACTCTCCCCGGGCGGGAAGAGTGGCGCTTATCCGCACGACAGGGAGAGAGGAGCGAGACCATGAGTTTCAAGATTGCAGTCGCAGGTGCCACCGGCAATGTCGGCCGGGAAATGCTCAACATCCTTTCCGAACGCGGTTTTCCGGTGAGCGAAGTCGTGGCTCTGGCCTCCAGCCGCTCGGTGGGCACCGAAGTGTCTTTCGGTGACAAGACGCTCAAGGTCAAGAACCTCGAAAATTACGATTTCTCCGGCACCGACATCTGCCTGATGTCGGCAGGCGGCGCTATTTCCAAGGTCTGGTCGCCCAAGATCGGCGCACAGGGATGTGTCGTCATCGACAATTCTTCGGCCTGGCGATACGACGCCGACGTGCCGCTGATCGTTCCGGAAGTCAATCCGGACGCCATCACCCGTTTCACCCGGCGCAACATCATCGCCAATCCCAATTGCTCCACCGCACAGCTCGTCGTTGCCCTGAAGCCGCTGCATGACCGCGCCATCATCAAGCGGGTCGTGGTATCGACCTACCAGTCGGTGTCGGGTGCCGGCAAGGACGGCATGGACGAGTTGTTCAACCAGACCCGCGCCGTCTTCGTCGCCGATCCGCTCGCCAACAAGAAATTCACCAAACGCATCGCTTTCAACTGCATTCCTCACATCGACAGCTTCATGGAGGACGGTTACACAAAAGAAGAATGGAAGATTCTCGCCGAGACCAAGAAGATCCTCGATCCCAAGATCAAGGTCACCTGCACCGCAGTCAGAGTCCCGGTGTTCATCGGCCATTCGGAATCGGTCAACATCGAGTTCGAAAAGGAAATCTCGGCCGATGAGGCGCGCGACATCCTGCGCGAGGCACCAGGCTGCCTGGTCATCGACAAGCACGAGGACGGTGGGTATATCACGCCCTATGAATGCGCTGGCGAGGACGCCACCTTCATCTCGCGCATCCGTGAAGATTCCACGGTGGAAAACGGGCTCAACATGTGGATCGTCTCCGACAACCTGCGCAAGGGCGCTGCGCTCAACGCGATCCAGATTGCGGAACTGCTTGTCAACCGCGGGCTGATCAAGGCCCGCCAGGCCGCCTGAGACCTGTCGCCGCAGGCTATGAAATCCGGGATTTTATACGGGTTCGCAGCAGTGCGGGCCCGTTTTGCATGGGTGGCCTTCGTGACTTGGCAAGAATTTGCTGGCATTGTTCGGACACAGATTCGCCATGCGGAAGGTTTGAAACCATGAAGACTTCAGGATACCGACTGAAACAGATCGCGGGCGCCGCCATCCTGGCCGCCTGCTTCGCCACGCCAGCGCTCGCAGCCAAGTGCGGCAACACCTCGGCCGGATTCAAGGAGTGGGTCACCCAGTTCAAATCCGAAGCCCGGGCCAGCGGCATTTCCGCCAAGACAATCGATGCGGCCTTCGCAAATGTGAGCTATGCGACCAAGACCATCGGTGTCGATCGCAACCAGAAAAGCTTCAAGTTGTCGCTCGACCAGTTCATGCAGAAGCGCGGTGCCAACACCATCATCTCCAAAGGCAAGCGCCTGAAAGCACAGCACGCGGCCTTCTTTGCGTCGGTCGAAAAGACATACGGCGTTCCACCCGGCCCGCTGATCGCCATCTGGGGCATGGAAACCGGCTTCGGCGGGTTCCTCGGCAACCAGCACACCATGTCGGCTGTCGCCACGCTCGCCTATGATTGCCGACGCTCGGCGTTCTTCACGGAGCAGCTCTATGCCATGTTGCAGCTGATCCAGAAAGGCTGGATCAGCCCCAACTTCAAGGGCGCCGCCCATGGCGAAATCGGCCAGACCCAATTCCTGCCGGCCAATGTCCTGCGCTATGGCGTGAACGGCGACGGCAAGGGCGGCATCAATCTGGTCGGGATGGCCGATGCATTGGCCTCCAGCGCCAATTTCCTGCGCGGCCACGGCTGGAGCCGCGGCGGAGGCTACCAGCCCGGCCAGGCCAATTTCGGTGCCATCCAGGGGTGGAATGCTGCCGGGGTATACCAGAAGGCGATCGCCATCATCGGCGCGGAAATCGACGGACCCTGAGCCGTTCAGAAACTGTCGCAGCTGTCGCTGACGGTGGCTTGCACACTTTCAACGATCTTGCCGGAGGAAAAGCTGAACCGCTCGCGGATCAGCACTTCATTGTCGGGGAACTGGTAGCAGACCAGTGCGGTCGCGCCGTTGGCATCGGCGGGCAAGGTCGCATCGAGCTGCCAGGCAAAATCGGCTGACGCCACGATGTCTTCCCATTCGTCGAGCGAGGCCAGATACTCGGCCTTGGTCTGCACGATGCCGCGATCGTCAAGCCGCATCGATGCTTCCTCCGCAAGAAGACCGGCGATCGTGACCCGGTTGACGTCATAGAGGGCGGCATACCAGAGATCGAGAATCGACAGGTGCAGTTGCGCCGAAGCAGGACCTGCTTGCGCCAGCGCCAGCGGCACGGCGATGAGGACTGCGAACACAATGCGGCGCATGCGGGGCTCCCTGTCGCAGGCCGCCCGGCCCACGCCGCAAGAATGCCAAACGTGAGAAAACGGCTTCGACACAGAACGGGCTTGCGGCCCTGTCTGTCAAGCCACCGGCGTGTCAGGGCGGACGAAATCGCCTGTGGCCCGGTCCATCACCCAGAGCTCGCCGGTCGATATGTCAAACCAGGCCCCGTAGAGCTGCATCCGGCCCGTGTCCTCAAGGATCTTGACGCACGGGAACGAGCGCAGATTGGTGATCGAGTTGCGGATCGAAATCCGCTCGAGCGCAATCTGACGCTCGGAGGTTGTCAACAGAACGCTGTCCTGAACCTGCTGGGCGGCTGGCTTGAGCAGTCCCATCCATTGGCCGATGAAATCGCCTGGCGACAGCGGCTCGGCATCGAGATCAAGCGCCGACTTTATGCCGCCACAGCGCCCGTGACCCATCACCACGATCTGACGGATCTTGAGCGACTGAACTGCAAATTCGAGCGCCGCCGACGTGGCATGGTAAGCGCCGTCGGGCGCGTAGGGCGGCACAAGATTGGCGACGTTGCGGACCACGAAGAGTTCGCCAGGGCCGCAATCGAAGATTGTCTCAGGCGCTGCACGGGAATCGCAGCACGCTATGACCAGGGTGTGCGGTTCCTGTCCGGTATCGGCAAGCTGGCGATAGCGGTCCCGCTCAGAGGTGTACTGCTTGGCCATGAAGGCCGTGTAGCCGCTGATCAATCTGTCCGGAAATCCGCTCATGGGTGACGACATATCCCCGCTCCTGATCAAGATCAATCACCAACCGCGCACCCGAGAGGCCCCACGCCTCGACCGCTCCGCCTGTGGCTCTCCTCCAGAGCTATTCCGCCGTTGTCACTATCGCCGGAATAACTCCATCCTCTTGTCTTGACGCAATTCCGGACGCGAAAGCGGTGCCACTTTCGCTGGAATTGCTCCAGGACCGCATCCCGTTGCCGCCCATTGAATGCCCATGCATCAGTCCCTCGGCATGAGGGGACCGCCCATGACACGGCGCATATGCACGAGCGCCATGGGTGTGCGCAAACTCTGGGCATCGGTTTCCAATGTCAACTCGTCGGCACCGCGCCGGGCCGTGCGGGCGAGGATCTCGAACACCGAGCCGGTGGCCATCTGAAGCGCCTTTTCCTCCGACAGGCCTTCCAGAATCCGGGCGAGGAAGGTTGCCGACATCAGGTCTCCGGGTCCGTTGGGCGGATTGTCGATCAGACGGTGCTCGGCCATCCGCGTGGCCCCACCACTGACCAGGAGATTGCCCGTGCTGCCCGCCATCATCGCGATTGCGGAGGTGACCAGAACACGCGCCGGCCCCAGCGTCTCCGCCGCCGCGATCATCGACTTCACATCATTGATAGCTGCACCGCTGAGCCAGCCGAGCTCGTGCACATTGGGGGTTGCAATGTCGGCAATGGGGATCAACCGGTCGCGGATCGACGCCGCCACCGGTTCGGGAACATAAAGCCCGCCGGAATCGCCGCTCACCGGATCGCAAAGATAGAGCGCAGACGGATTGGCCGAGCGCACCGCGGCCACCAGCCGCGCCACATGTTCGGCCTGATCAGGGTCTCCCAGGTAGCCGCTGAGCACGGCACCCACTTCCCCCAGCCAGGGCGATGAGGCAAGATCGTTCATCAAGGCGGCGAAAGCGTCTGATGGCGGCACGATCCGGGTGGCGCGGGAATGGCCCGGATGCCAGGGCAGAAGCACTGTCGGGACTGCCCAGACCGGAAAGCCCAGCGCCTCCAGCGCAAACACGGCCGCGCGGTTGCCGACTGATCCGCGCACCACATGGCTGGAAATGACGATGACGGACGGACGGATATCCGAGCCGGATCCCAGGGGCATGCTCATCTGACATACTGCATGTAAAGATAGGCGAGAAGTCCCACGACTGCCAGCAGCGCCAGTCCACGGGCGATGCGTGTGCCCCAGAGTTCCGCCGGATCGGCCTGATCCACATCGCGGGCCTGAAAATGACCCTTGATGCTCTCGGCTTGGGACTGGAGCATGGGCGTGGAGGAAAGTCCGCCTTCCGCCGACAACTTTTCAAGTTCCCGCCGTGCCGCCCGGACGGTTTCGTCTTCCTGCATGATCCGCTCCCGAATGTCCAACAACCCCGCCAGCCGATAGCATACCACTGCCCAAGCCGCAAAACAGCACGTATAAGGTGATTGCCCGCTTCCGGGGCTGCCGCCGAAAGGAATACCGATGCGCCGCCTGTTGCTGCCGATCTTTGCTCTTGTCTCCCTTCTTGCGCTTACTGGTTGCGGGGTCAACGCGATCCCGACCCATGAGGAAAGCGCCAAGGCCGCTTGGGGAGAGGTGCTCAACCAGTACAAGCGCCGCGCCGACCTCATCCCGAACCTCGTGGAAACAGTCAAGGGTTTTGCCGCCCAGGAAAAAGATGTGCTGACCTCGGTGGTCGAAGCGCGCGCCAAGGCGACCCAGGTCACACTTCCCGACGATATCCTGAGCAATCCGGAGGCTTTCAAGGTTTTCCAGGAGAACCAGGCAGCGTTGTCGGGCGCGCTCGCGCGTCTCCTGGCGGTGGTGGAAGCCTATCCGGATCTGAAATCGAACCAGAACTTCCTTGCGCTTCAGTCCCAGCTCGAAGGCACCGAAAACCGCATCGCCGTCGCCCGCCGCGATTATATCGAGGCCGTGCGGGTCTACAACACCGAACTGCGCACGATCCCCGGCCGTTGGTGGGCCTCCCTGCTTTATCCCGATGCCGCGGCGATGGAGACATTCGCCATCGACCTCCAATCGCGGGAAAACCCGACAGTGAAATTCAACTGAGGCCCCAACGATGAGAGCGCCGGACATCCGCCGATGCAAAGTCTCGTCCGGGTTCACGTCGTCTGGGCTCACGTCGGCTGGGCTCAGGTCGGCTGGGCTCAGGTCGTTTGGGCTCAGCACGATCATCTGGCTCAGTGTGATCTTCGGAGCGGCACCTGCGGTCGCGCTCGACTTTCCTGCGCTGACCGGCCGGGTCGTGGATGCGGCCGACGTGATCGAGCCTGCCGCAGAGGCCGCCATCGTCGCCAAGCTTGCCGCCCACGAAACCGCGTCGTCCGACCAGGTTGTCGTGGCCACTCTTCCGTCGCTCGAAGGTGAGGGGCTCGAGGATTTTGCCAACCGGCTGTTCCGCTCCTGGCAACTCGGTCAGGCTGGCGAGAACAACGGCGTGCTGCTGCTCGTCGCCGTCAACGATCGCAAGATCCGCATCGAAGTCGGGTACGGGCTCGAAGGCATTCTCACGGATGCGCTTTCCCGGTTGGTCATCGAGAATTCGATGGTGCCGGCTTTCCGGGCGGGCGACTATGGGCGGGGCGTTGATGCGGGCGTAACCGACATCCTGTCCATCCTGTCAGGTGACGCAGCCGGCGTGGAGGATCGAGCCCGGCGCCTGCTCGACACTCCGCCATCGGGTCTGGAAGAGGCGCTGAACACCCTGTTCGTGGCGCTTGTCTTTCTGATCTTCTTTCTTTCGTTTCTCTTTGCGATCCTGGCGCCGCTGTTCGGCGAGAAGATCGGCAAGAATACCTATCGCTGGCTCGGCGTGACCATGACCGCTGGTCAGTCGAGTGGATCGGCCGATTCGGGACGCTCCGGCTGGTCGCCAGAATCCTCCGGGGGCGGTTTCTCAGGCGGCGGCGGCTCCTCGGGCGGCGGCGGCGCATCTGGAGGATGGTAAGTTGAAACCGCACAATCCGCCTTTGTCGGAAGCCGATCGCGTGAGGATCGCCAAAGCGGTCCGGGCTGCCGAAGCCGCGACCTCCGGCGAGATCGTCTGCGTCATCGCCCGCCGCTGCGACAGCTATCTCTATCCGGCGGGCTTTCTGTTTTCCGCCCTCGTCATTCCATCCACCTTTCTTGCCACTCTCCTTGCTCACTGGCTCTGGATAGACCTTGGCGGGCGCCTGGTGGCGGGCGCGGCCCTGGCCGCCTGGCTCCTGGGCCTCCTGGCACTCGCCGTCTTCTCACCTCTGCGGCGGCTCCTTGCCCCGCGCGCGCTGCAAAGAGCCGCCGCAAGTGCAGCCGCAGCCCTCCAGTTCCGCGCCGCCAGCATCCACCGGACCAAAGGACGAACCGGCATCATGATCTTTGTTTCGCTCAACGAACGGCATGTAGAAATTCTTGCCGACACCGCCATCGATGATCAGGTGACGCAGGCCGGGTGGCAGGCGATCGTTGATCGCCTGATCGCGGCGGCGGCGGCGGGACGGCTGGCCGACGGCCTGGTCGCGGCCGTGGAGGAAACCGGTGCCGTTCTCGCCCGCATCGCGCCGCCCGGCAGGCATGACCACAACGAGCTTCCCGATCACGTCGTCATCCTTTGACCGGCAAGCCATCGCCGCAAAAACCGTGCTCGATCCGGAGCACGGTCTGATGCAGGTCGCGTTCAACCGGATTGGATTGAACGAAACGCACATGCATTCATTCAGAGGTTTACTGCGACCTTCGCGCGTCTGAAAGGACGCGCGGCGCTGTAGAAGGCGCAAGCGGTTGGGGACCATGCCTTACCGCGCGAGCGTGTGGTACTCTGGATTGGGTTGCATGTCGGTGGCTGAAGCCAGCCGGTTGGTCATGTTGAAGAAGGCCGCCACCGAGGCGATGTCCCAGATGTCGCGGTCGGAAAAGCCGGCATCACGCACCATCTGACGGTCGTCTTCGGAAATCTGCTCGGGTGCCTCGGTCACGAGAACCGCGAAATCAAGCATGGCCCGCTGTTTGTTATCAAGTTCGGCGACCCGGTAATTCATGACCATTTGTTCGCCCAATTGCGGATCGTCTGACATCTGGCGCACCGCCGCCCCATGAGCGGTCAAGCAGTAATAGCAGCGGTTGCAGGCCGATACCGCCACCGCGATCAGTTCGCGGTCGAGTTTTGAAAGATTGGACTGGCCGAGCATGAGATCATTGTAGAAGGCCACAAAGGCCTCAAGCTTGGTGGAATTGAAGGCATAGGCCTCAAGCACATTGGGCACCATGCCGAGTTTTTCGCGACATTTGCCGAAATAGGCCTGCATGGGTTCGCTGAGCGCCATTTCGGGCTTCAATTTCAGCGCCGTCGGCATTTTTTTCGACTTTGTCATGGGATCTCCTTCAAATTCACTTATCCGGTGCAAAAACCGGACCTCGCATCAATTCTTCTGCTAGGATTCGGTCAATGACAAGACCGGGGGGACATCATGGCCGGGCACCACTCAAAGAAGACGAACACACGGTTTGCCGATATCGCAGCCGCAGCTGCCGCAGCGAAGAAAACCTTTGTCGATCCGGAGGCGTTGTTCTTCCGTGTTACGCGAGACGATCTCGACCGCTATGACGTGGCGGCGTTGGCGGCAACCGCCATTTTGGCCGAACAGGAAATCCGGGCCTGGAATGGCGAAACGGCACGCGTGAGCCTCACGACCTCCGATGAGCTGGTACAGGATGGCGCGGCGGTTTCAGTCCTTGCCATCACCACCGCAAACAAGCCTTTTCTCTACGATTCGGTCATGGGCGAAGTGACCACCCATGTGCGCGACATCCATCTCACCTTACATCCGATCCTGGTCGTCAATGGAAAACAGCCGGTACGCCTGTTCGACCATGGCGAAAGCCAGGAGACTGACCGCCGGGTGAGCCACATCCAGATCCATATGCCGAAACTGAGCGAAAGCGCGGGACAGGCGCTCAAGACCCGGGTCGACCACGTCCTGTCGCAGGTCCGCGCGGCAGTCGGCGACTGGAATGCGATGCTGAGCATGCTTGATGCGGCGGCGGCTGATATCACGGCTCTGCCAAGTGGCGGCCGCAAGGCGGCGCGGACGGAGGCGCTCGATTTTCTCGCCTGGCTGCGCGACAACAACTTCACATTCCTTGGCATGCGCGAATATGTCTACACCGAAACCGACGGCGCGGGCGAACTCAACCGCGCAGGCAGCGCCGGCCTTGGAATCCTGTCGGACCCCGACGTGCGGGTGCTGCGCCAAGGTGCTGCGCAAGTTACGACAACGCCGGAGATACTCAACTTCCTGCAAGGTCCCGATTACCTCATCGTCACCAAGGCCAATGTCCGCTCGGTGGTGCACCGGCGCGCCTATATGGATTATATCGGCATCAAGCGCTTCGACGCCCAAGGCAAGGTGACGGGCGAATTGCGCGTCGTCGGCCTGTTCACATCCACAGCCTATACCCGGTCGGTGACCCGGATTCCGTTGTTGCGCTCGAAGGTCCAGGCTGTCGTCGACAATTTCGGCTACGATCCCGAAAGCCATTCCGGCAAACTGCTGCTCAACACGCTCGAATCCTATCCGCGCGACGATCTGTTCCAGATCGACGCCACGCTCCTGACCCGGTTCTGCACGCAGATCAACGATCTGTCCGATCGCCCGCGGGTCAGGGTTCTTCCGCGCGTCGATCGGTTCGACCGGTTCGTTTCAGTGATCGTGTATGTGCCGCGCGACCAGTACGATTCCATCGCCCGTGAACGGATCGGGGCATATCTGAAGCTTGTCTATGACGGGCGCGTTTCCGCCTTCTATCCGGCTTTTCCCGAGGGCGGCGTGGCCCGTGTGCATTTCATCATCGGCCGGTCGGGTGGCCCCACGCCGAAAGTCACCCAGGAGCAACTCGAGCGGGACGTCCGCGCATTGGTTGCGCGCTGGGAAGACCAGTTCCGCGCGCTTGGCGGCGACCAGGCCGCCCGCATCACCGTGAGCCAATCCTACAAGGAACGCTTCCGGCCAGAGCAGGCGCTCACCGATCTCGATGACATTGCCGGCTGCCATGACACCGGAGCGCTGCGCATTTCGCTCTACCGCCGTGAGGGCGAGCCCGAGGACCACATCGACCTGAAGATCTTCCATGCAGACACGCCAGTCGAATTGTCCCGGCGCGTACCGCTTATCGAGAACCTGGGCTTCAGCGTCATATCCGAACAGACCCACGAGCTCGGTTTCGGCGATGGCAAAGGCGACGGCAGGCCGATCCTCCTGCACGACATGGAAATCCGGCGCATCGACGGCAGCCCTGTCGATCTTGCCCGGGACGCCGGGCGCCTTGAGGAAGCCTTCCAGTCGATCTGGCGTGGAGACACCGACAACGACGGCTTCAACCAACTGGTGATGGCCGTTCGGCTGTCGGTGCGCGAAGCCATGGTCCTGCGCGCTTATGCCCGGTATCTGCGCCAGGCGGGCATCGCCTATTCCCAGGACTACATGGCGAGTTGCCTGACCAGCCATCCGGCAATCGCCCGCAATCTTTTCGATTTGTTCCGGAACCGTTTTGATCCTGAGCTGGAGACGCGCAAGCGCAGCCGCCGACAGGCCGCCACACTGGAAGCCATCGAAGTGTCCCTTGCAGCGGTGCCGAGCCTGGATGACGACAAGATCCTGCGCCGTTTCGTCAACGCCATCACCTCAAGCCTGCGGACCAATTATTTCCAGCGTGACGCAGACGGCGCGCCGCGCCCGGCGCTGGCGATCAAACTTGATCCGAAAAGCCTTGATGGCTTGCCCGAGCCGCGGCCTTACCGGGAAATCTTCGTCTATGCGGCAGACGTGGAGGGTGTGCATCTGCGCTTTGGACCGGTGGCGCGCGGCGGCTTGCGGTGGTCGGATCGGGCGCAGGACTACCGCACCGAAGTGCTCGGTCTGGTCAAGGCGCAGCAGGTCAAGAACGCTGTCATCGTGCCGGTTGGTGCCAAGGGCGGCTTCTACCCGAAGAAACTGCCGGTCGACGGCGGCCGTGACGCAATCTTCGAAGCCGGGCGCGACGCCTACAAGCTGTTCATCCGGACGCTGCTGTCGATCACCGACAATCTCGACGGCGACGCGGTCATCCCGCCGCCCTTGACCATGCGCCACGATGGCGATGATCCCTATTTCGTGGTCGCCGCCGACAAGGGCACGGCCACGTTCTCCGATACCGCCAATGCCCTGAGCCAGGAGCAGGGCTTCTGGCTTGACGATGCTTTTGCGTCCGGCGGGTCAGCCGGCTACGACCACAAGAAGATGGGCATCACCGCCCGCGGTGCCTGGGAAGCCGTCAAGCGTCATTTCCGCGAAATGGACATCGACATCCAGACCGCGCCGTTCACTGTCTGCGGCGTCGGCGACATGTCGGGCGATGTCTTTGGCAACGGGATGCTGCTGTCGGAAAAGATCCGCCTGGTCGCCGCTTTCGACCATCGCGACATCTTCATCGATCCCGATCCCGATTGCAGCGTCTCCTTTGACGAGCGACGTCGGATGTTTGCGCTGCCGCGGTCAAGCTGGCAGGACTATGACAGGACAACGCTGTCACCGGGTGGGATGGTGATCGCGCGCACACTCAAATCGGTCACTCTGACCGAAGCAGCGGCGACCGCCATCGGCCTCATCAACCAGACCGCCACACCCCAGGAAGTCATGACCGCCATTCTGACGATGAAGGCGGACCTGCTGTGGTTTGGCGGGATCGGCACCTATGTGAAGGCACCGACGGAAACCGACACCGAGGTGGGCGACCGTGCCAATGACGCCATCCGTGTCACCTCGGCAGACGTTGGTGCCCGCGTCATCGGCGAAGGAGCCAATCTGGGCGTCACCCAGAAAGGCCGCATCGCCTATTGCGCGCTTGGGGGACGATGCAATTCCGACGCCATCGACAATTCCGCAGGCGTCAATTCCTCCGACGTCGAGGTCAATATCAAGATCGCGCTCGCCAACGCCATGCGCGAAGGTCGGCTCAACCGGGGCAGACGCAACATACTGCTGGCGGCCATGACCGACCAGGTGGCACATCTGGTGCTGCGCAACAACTATCTTCAGTCCCTGGCCATCTCGCTGGCGGAAGCTGAAGGCCTGGCCGGCGTTCCCGAACTGGCGCGGCTGATGTCCAATCTGGAAAGCCGTGGCCTGCTGAACCGAAAAGTGGAGTTTCTTCCCGATGACGCCGTCATCGCCGAGCGGCGGCTCGCGGGCCGCGGACTGACCCGGCCCGAGATCGGGATGCTGCTGTCCTACTCAAAGCTTGTTCTGTTTGACGATATCGTCCAGAGCCCACTGCCGGACGATCCCTATTTCGAAGATACGTTGCGCGGCTATTTCCCGGCCCGCCTGCTCAAAGCCCACGCAACCGACATCGCAAGCCATCGTCTGCGGCGTGAAATCATCGCGACCGTGCTGGGAAATGACGCCATCAACCGGGGCGGACCGGCTTTTGTGGTGCGGCTCGGCGACAAGTCGGGCGCGACCCCCGCCGACATCGTCAAAGCCTATGTGCTGGCGCGGGACGGGCTCATGCTGACCCGTCTCTACAGTGCCGTTGACGCACTGGACACCACGATTTCGGGCGCCATTCAGAACGACCTGTACCGCCGCATCGGCGATACCGTGCGGACGGCCGCATCCTGGGCATTGAAAACCGGTGCCAGTGCCGGCGATCTCAAGACCTCCGTTCTCGCCATGCAGGACGGACTTGACCGTCTCAAGCCCCATCTGAGCGCCGCCATGCCTGACTTCCCCGGCGGGCAGATCGAAGTCTTGCGCCAGTCTCTCACAAACCAGGGCGTCCCTGACGCTGTCGCCGCCGAAATCGCCGGGTTGCAGGGGCTGGCGCTCGCGCCGGAAATCCTGCAGGTGGCGCGCCTCGCCGAGGTCGACCTGCCGCGGGCGTGCAAGGCCTTCTTCGCCGTGACCGACACTTTCCGTATCGGTCGCATCGCCGCGGCCGCCGAGCGGGTTCAGACATCAGACCATTTCGACGATCTGGCGCTCGCCCGCAATCTCGACGAGATGTCAGAGGCCAGACGCGCCATTGCCATCGCCGCGCTCACCGCCGGACGCAGGCTTGCCGATCCGGTCGCAGGGTGGCTCGAGGCCAACACGGCCCGGATCACCCATGTCCGCAACCAGATCCTGGCTCTGGCAGAAACCGGCGATCTGACCGTGGCGCGGCTGACCGTAGCCGCCGGAATGATGAGCGATCTTGCCCGCTCGTTGCGGTCGTGACAGGATTGCCCCGGGCGAGGGAAACGATATGACCGACACCGATGTGGCGCTGAAAGCGCCGGGCTCGCGGAGGGGCGTATTTGGCTGGATGATGTATGACTGGGCGGCGCAGCCCTTTTTCACAGTCGTCACCACCTTCATCTTCGGACCCTATTTCATCAGCCGGATGGCACCTGATGCCGCAACCGGCCAGGCCGCCTGGGGGTATGGCATCGCCGTCGGAGGCTTGATCATCGCCATTCTGTCGCCGGTGCTCGGCTCGATTGCGGATCAGACCGGACCACGAAAACCGTGGATCGCATCATTTGCGATCCTCAAGATCGTGGCGCTTTGCGCGCTCTGGTTCGCAGCGCCCGGATCCAACCTCGTTGTGGTCGTCGCCGTCTTCACCCTCGCCTCGGTCGCTGCTGAATTTTCCATCGTGTTCAACGATTCCATGCTGATGCGGCTGGTGCCCAAACGCGATATCGGCCGCGTCTCCAACCTCGCATGGGGTCTTGGCTATTTTGGCGGCATGGTGGTGCTGATCTTCATCATCGGGTTTCTGGCGGCCTCGCCTGAAACCGGGCGGACCATCATTGGCATCGAACCCCTGTTCGGCCTCGATCCGTCGCAAGGAGAAGACGCTCGGGCGTCCGGACCGATATCCGCGCTCTGGTACGCTGTCTTCATCCTTCCAATGTTCCTGTTCACGCCGGACGCCGGTGGCCGCAGGGCGATTGGCCACGCTGTGCGCGACGGGCTTTCAGAATTGAAGTCAACTCTCGGCGAGGTTCGCCGCAGGGTCGGAATATTTCGTTTTCTGGTCGCCCGGATGCTTTACCAGGATGGCGTCAACGCGCTTCTGGCGCTCGGTGGCGGGTTTGCTGCCGCCATGTTCGGCTGGTCGATCACCGAAATCGGCGTCTACGGAATCCTGCTCAATGTGGTGGCGATCTTTTCCTGTATCTTTGCCAGCTGGCTCGACACCCGCCTCGGCTCGAAGGTGGTGGTGCTGATCTCGATCGTCCTGTTGCTGGTGGCGACCATCGGCATCGTCTCCACCGGTCCCGGTTTCACATTCTTTGGCGGATGGCAGCTTGGCGGTGCCGACACGGGAGGCCTGTTCGGCACGCAAGCGGAGAAAGCCTACATCGCTTTCGGGCTTCTGATCGGCGTCGCTTTCGGCCCGGTGCAGGCATCTTCGCGCGCCTACATGGCCCTCAGCGTCAGCGAAGACGAAGCTGGCCGCTATTTCGGGATCTATGCGCTGGCTGGTCGGGCAACGAGCTTTCTCGCACCGTTCATGGTTGCAACCGTCACCGTCCTGTCCGGATCACCCCGCCTCGGCATGGCGACCATCATCATCTTCTTCGTTGCGGGCCTTGCCGTGCTGTGGTCGACACCTTATCCGGCAGACCAGAAACGCTGACGGCCGGGCTGCCAGCGCTCAGTGCCGGAAATGCCGCATGCCGGTGAAGACCATGGCAACGCCTGCGGCGTCTGCGGCGTTGATCACGTCCTGGTCGCGCACTGATCCACCGGGCTGGATGACTGCGGTCGCCCCCGCCTCGATCGCCGACAGCAGACCATCGGCAAAGGGAAAGAACGCGTCTGAGGCCACGGCGCTGCCTCTGGTCAGCGGTTCGGCGAGCCCCAGCGCACGCGCTGCCTCCATAGCCTTGTGGGCGGCGATCCGGGCCGAATCGACACGGCTCATCTGGCCGGCCCCGATGCCGACTGTGGCAAGATCGCGCGCATAGACGACGGCGTTGGACTTCACATGCTTGACCACCTGGAATGCGAAGACGAGATCTTCGAGCTCGCGCGCGTCGGGTGCCCGCTTCGTCACCACCTTGAGATCCAGACGCTCGATGCGGCCTGTGTCCCGGCTCTGCACCAGAAGACCGCCCGCCACGCTGCGCACCACCGTGCCAGCCTGGCGCGGATCGGGCAGCGCCCCGGTGGTCATCAAACGCAGGTTCTTCCTCGCCGCGATAATCTCGGCCGCCTCTCGCGTCACCGACGGGGCGATGATGACCTCGGTGAACAGCTTGACGATCTCAGTGGCCGTTTCCGCATCCAGTTCGCTGTTGAGTGCAATGATGCCCCCGAAAGCCGATGTGGAATCGCAGGCAAGCGCCTTGCGATAGGCCTCCACAAGGCTCGCGCCTCGGGCGACGCCGCAGGGATTGGCGTGCTTGATGATTGCACAGGCCGGACCGTCGGCAGGATCAAATTCGGCCACAAGTTCAAAGGCCGCATCGGTGTCGTTGATATTGTTGTAGGAAAGCTGCTTGCCTTGAAGCAGCGTCGCGGTGGCGACACCGGGCCGATGTTCGGTCGTGGCATAAAAGGCCGCCTGCTGATGCGGATTTTCGCCGTAGCGCATGACGTCGCGGAGCACCCCACCGAAAGCACGGTGGCGCGGTGCCTGAAGCGCAAGCCGATCGGCGAACCAGCCGGAGATGGCCGCGTCATAAGCCGCAGTGCGGGCAAAGGCCAGCGCCGCCAGATTCTTGCGCAACGCCAGCGGCAGGCTGCCCTTTCCCGCCTGCAAGGCGTCCGCGACACGTCCGTAGTCGGCAGGATCGGTGAGAATGGCGACATAGGCATGGTTCTTGGCCGAGGCACGGATCATCGCCGGACCGCCGATATCAATGTTTTCAGTGATGGTGTCGGCGTCAGCTCCGCCCGAAAGCACCTCTTCGAAGGGATAAAGGTCGATGACCGCCAGGTCGATGCCGACGATGCCATGGGCCTGCATGGCGGCCACATGATCGGCGTCATCACGGATGGCGAGCAGACCGCCATGGACGCCGGGATGCAGCGTTTTGACCCGTCCATCCATGATTTCGGGAAATCCCGTCAGCTCCGTGACGTCGCGCACCGCAAGCCCCTCGGCCACGAGTGCTCGAGCGGTGCCGCCGGTGGAGACCAGTTCGACACCGCATTCGACCAGCTTCCGCGCGAAAGCGACAAGCCCGGTCTTGTCGGATACCGACAGCAGCGCGCGCCGAACCGGGACGAGATCGGGAGCGGCATGATGCTTGGAGGAGACAGCCATGAATTTTCCTGACGGACGCGCAGCCGTGTGCTGATCAGGCGGGTCGCCGGACGGCCGGATGCAATGGAGTGACACTGTGGGGCCGTTGGAGCTGTTCCGGTGTGGTCAGACTCGCCGGAATAGCTCTATCCTCTTGTTTTGACGCAATTCCGGACGCGAAAGCGGCACCGACTTTCGCTGGAATTGCTCTACAGTGCCACGCATCCAATCGGATGCGTGAACGCCGCTGTAAAACACTGAATCAATGCATGTACGTTATCGCACAAATGAATCCGTTTATGCGCGACATACATTAGCACATGGCTGCACCGAGCGGAACAGGGCAAGACCAATCTTTGGGAGGGGAGCTGCCTGTGTCAGTTCACGGAAATCCGCTTGAGATGCCAGACGATGCGGCCCTGCTCGGCCGGATGGAAGGCAATCGTGATCTGGCGGCTCGCACGGGCACCGGCGAGGTCGGCAAAATGGACGTCATCCTCCACATCTGCGAGCTGCCCGGGGCAGGCGAAAATCCAGCCGTCGCCATCCTGCGCGACGAGATGGACCGAACCGTTATCCTGGCGATACACGCCGATTTTCGGATGGACGTGGAAACGGGCCACCGCCGTGAGCCGGACGCCCGGCTTGAAAGTCTTGTCTCCAGGCCTGACGATCTCATCGGTTCCCTCAATGACAGCGCCATCGGGACTGAGCCGGATCTGGCGGCGGTGCATGACACCGAACGGGGCGATGTAGCCATCGTGGCTGGCCTCAAATCCCGGACCTTCTCCGTCGGCATCCAGGCTTTGCACATCGACCCTGCGCACACCACCGATGACGATCGCGCCCAGGAAGCCAGATCCCGAGACCCGAAGCGAGGAGGTATCTTCCACCACCACCGTGGTATGGGCGGCGGTCAGCCTGGCGAAACCGGCATGGTTCGGATTGGCGAACACCGGGGCCCCGGCATTGACAAAAAAACGGTTGGCTCCGGAGGACATTTCGAAGGACAGGCACCCCGCATAAGCCCCTTGCGACAGGCGCCCCGGCAACGGCGGACTGGTGTCGGCCAGTACCACCGTACCGGCGGCGGCCAGCCGCTGATAGCGGGAATGGGGCATTTCGCGATAGGGCACACCCGAGGTCTCGTCATAGCGCAACACCGCCATCAACCGGTCCGCAGAGATCGCCGACGCACCGTTGAACAGAGCGAGTTCGCCATTGGAATGGCGAAAGAAGCGGAGCGCGCCGAACATCCGGTCCATCCCGGAAATCATCCGGGCGGGAATCTTCTGGCCGAGGTTGACATAGGTCTGGCGCAAAGGCAGCAGATCCGTCAGGAGATCGACCAGGACAACGGCGTTGCGTGAGACATGTCCGCCATCAGGCAGGATCTGCCGGTCAAATTCGAAGTCAAGATGCCGGGCCGCAGTTCGAATGACAGTGTCGCTTGACGGGGCGCAAAGGCTGGCCATGGCAAGCGCGATGCGAACCTTGAAGCGGGCCGCGCCATCGGGGGAAACCGCCGCCACATGGCGCAGATAGCGGATCTGCAGCGCGATGCTCTTGAGGAAGCGCCGATAAAAGCCATGATCAGCACCCCTCAACACCACCGGCGAATGGGAAAGCCAGGCGATGAGCCGCGTCGCCACGACATCGGGTTCATGGGAGAGGCCCGACAGGGTCCGGCCATGCACGCCGATCCAGTCATCCACCAGCGAGCGCGCATTGGCGAAAGCCAGGTCATGATCAGCTGCCCGCATGTGCCTCAACCAACCGAAGCCGTGCAGGCTCCGGGCAAATGACAGGGAGGGTGATTCGAGTTGAAACGGGCTGGTGCCTTGGGTATCAAGAAGACGGCCACCGAGTGCGAAACGGCCGGAATAGATCTCGGCGGCGATATGCGGGTCGGCCATGCGCAAGTCGATCGGGGCTACAATCAGACGGTCGGGAACGGCACCCGCGAAGCGAACTGCGCTGATTCGGCCCAGAGCCATTCTCCGGGCAAAGCGCTGCCACGATTCCGTCGCATAAAAATACGCTGATCGCCGGGAATCAGAGAAGAGAAGGACCAAACGGATATCCTGAAGCCTCAATGTCGATCTTCTGACGACACGTTCAAACGTAACACACCGGCCATATTGCACAACTCGGAAGCCAAAGAGCAGAAAAATACAGGCTTCTCAATGACTTTGCTGCACCAGGACAACCGCATAGAATCCATCAAGGCCCGACAGTCTTGCCTCTGGACGGGCGAGCATCGCCGCATGTGTGCGCACTTCGCCGCGCGCGGTCACCGCCTCTTCCAGCTCCGGCAACAAGCTCACATCGACCGGGCGGATCCCCCAACCAGGTGTATCGGCGAGAAAACCCGCAACCATGGCTTCACCTTCCTCGGGGTCAAGCGAGCAGTTGGAAAAGACGATCTCGCCACCAGGCTTGACAAGCCGCGTGGCGGCATCAAGCAGCCGCCGTTGCACCAAAGCCATCTTGGAGATGTCAGCGCGGGATTTGGTCCAGGGAATATCAGGGTGGCGGCGCACCGTGCCGGTGGACGAACAGGGCGCATCAAGCAGCACCGCATCAAAACCATCCGGCTCGACGATGTCCTCGGCGCGGCCCAGACGGGTCTCCACGTCCATGCCGAGCCGGACGAGATTGCCGCGCAACCGCGCCAACCGGCTGGCGGACTGATCAAAGGCGACGACGCGAGCCCCTGCCAGCACCAATTGGGCGGTCTTTCCGCCCGGGGCTGCGCAGAGATCGGCAATCCTCTTGCCTGCGGGAGCGCGGAACAAACGCGCCGGAATGCTGGCCGCAGCGTCCTGCACCCACCACTCACCGTCCAGATACCCCGGAAGTCCGCCCACCGGACCGTTGAGGTTGACGATCCGAACGGTTCCGGTCGGAAGCACGAAACCGCCTAGCCGTTCTGCCCAGCCATGCGGATCGGACTTGACGGTCAGATCGAGTGCCGGCGGCATCGCCATGGCCGCCATCACGGCAGGTGCCTGCAGACCATGGATCTCGGTGATGCGGTCGGCAAACCAGAGCGGAAAGGGTGCCACATCCGCCGCGACCGCAGCGAGCAGCGTGTCCTTCTCGCGGATCATCCGGCGCAGAACCGCATTGACAAGGGACGCAAACCGCCGGTTGCGGGGATCATCATTGGCCTGCGTCACCGCCAGATCGACAGCGGCATGGTCGGGTATATCGAGATACAGGATCTGTGCGGCCGCGATTGCCAGCACATGGCGCAGAGATCGCGCCCCGGCCGGCAGTGGCTTTTCGGTCAGCCGGTCGATCAAGGCGTCAATCACCTGCAAATGGCGCAGGCAAGCCAGCAGCATCGCCCGCACCATCAGCCGGTCCGGATCCGAAAGCGCAACAAAGGCCGGGTTGCCTCCGACCGGATCGAGCAGGCCGTCGAGCGACGCCTTTCCGTCGACCACTGCGGCAAGCAGCCGTGTGGCCGCCTGGCGCGCCTTCAAACCAGGCTTCATGTCGCCCATCTTCATGCGAGGTTTCCGGGCGTGAGACCCACCTGTCGGACGCGCCGACGATCCGTCCCCGGTCACGACCAGGGGCCGCGCGGCTTGCCGGCATCGCGGCCGAAGGGCTGACCACGCGGAACCGGAGAAGGCCGCACCGGGGCGGCAGAGCGCGGGTCGCCGCTTGTGCCAGCCATCTCCTGCGCCATGGCCTCAAGCGCCGCAATGCGGCTCTCAGGTGCTGGATGGGTCGAGAACAGACTGTCCATGCGTCGGCCGTTGAGCGGATTGATGATGAACATGTGCGCGGTTGCCGGGTTGCGCTCGGCATCCTCGTTGACCACGCGGCTGGCACCCGCAGCAATCTTGGAAAGCGCCGAGGCAAGCCACAGCGGATTGCCGCAGATTTCTGCCCCGCGCCGGTCGGCTGAAAATTCCCGCGTCCGACTGATGGCCATCTGCACGAGCATGGCGGCAAATGGCGCCACGATCATTGCCACCAGGATTCCGATGAAGCCGAGCGGATTGTTGTTGTTCCGGTTGCCGCCGAAAAACAGGGCGAAATTGCCAAGCATGGAAATGGCGCCGGCAAGCGTCGCCGTGATCGTCATTGTCAGCGTGTCGCGGTTTTGCACATGGGCCAACTCGTGGGCCATGACGGCTGCGACTTCTTCGTCGGTCAGGAGATCGAGAAGACCGGTGGTGGCGGCGACGGCGGCATTTTCC